>NZ_CANBCC010000012.1 GCF_947366995.1 uncultured Aquabacterium sp.
TAGTGGCTCAGTTTTGGACGTGACGCCTGGCTCAGTTTTGCTCGTGATTCAACAGGCTTGAGGTCAAGCCGCAGGTGGCATACGCGCTGATCAAGGCAGGTCTACTCGTCGCGGAACAAGGATGGTGCGGCCGCAGAAGGACTGCCGTCATTAGCGAGCTGTCCCTCCAGCGCTTCAATGAAGCGTACGTTCTTGCCTCTTCTTTGGCGGCGTCGAGAGGTCAGTCGCCCAAAGCCGTTGTCCAAGCATTGCGGGCGGACGGTATCGAGCCTGTTGCAGGCCCAAGCTTGGGCAACTGCAGGCAGGTGGTTTACTCCAGAAAGGACCTTACCTCCGCCTCATGGCTTCAACCTTGCTGAGGCTGACTCACCCGTTCGCCGCGGATATGACACTTTCCCGGAGCCGCCAAGAAAGCTCGCGGAATACTCTGAGGCCGAGCGGCAACTCTACGCGCAACGCAAGGCTATTTGTGCCCAACTGGACGGCGACGCGACACAGAAGGCGTTCGGGCTCCAACGGGAAGATGGCTTCCGGCCATCCGTGCCATTTGTGGCTAGTGCGTCTGCAGCCTTGGTGATTGCGCAGGCGCTGAAGGCGACGCTGTGGCCAGACAAGGAGCCTGGCCATCAAATGCAGATTGAGAGCCTTTTCCTCGGGTTTTCTACAGCGCAGAGGCTTCGGTGAACTCCGTTGGCGAGTTGTGAATGCGTACGGCACCGCGACGTCATCTTGAAGAGTGTTGTCGAAGTCCGAGCAGCACGACGAGGCATGCCATTCGCGTAGCGCAGCCCGCACTTGCCGCGAGGACAGAGAATGTTACGGGGGCGGCCTAGGCTCCTGGCCTCAAGCGGCAACATACCCTCCATCAGGCGCGGTACTTGTGCAAGTGTATGCGTCCGGTGAAGGCGTCTTGAGCGCCCCAGCCTGAACCTTGAGGAGGGTGTCCACCGAGACAACAAGTGGACACTATACAGAGCACTCCAACGAAGCGCACCCGGCGCAACCATGTGCCAGAACTCAAGCACCAGGTCGTTCTGGCCTGTCAACAACCGGGTGCGTCTGTGGCCGGTTTGGCGCTGGCCCATGGCCTCAATGCCAACCTGGTTTGCCGCTGGCTTCGAGACGATCCAAGGGCGACGAGTGCAGTGGCCGTCGCTGGCCCGCCATCCGGTGCTTTCGTTGAGGTGCCCAAGCTCAATGGGCTCGATTCGCATGCCTACCTGCGAGATGAGCTTCGGCGATTGCCCACGCACAAGGCCAGTCAGCTCGGCGAGTTGTTGCCGCATCGATGGGGCCTCTGCCTCAGCCTGATTCCGTCCGGTTGGCGGGACGTCAAGATGCGTTCGCCAAACGCTTACGTGCGAGTTGCATCGCCATCGCTCGACCAGCTCCGCAGCCCTAACGGACAACGGATGGCTCAAGCTATCATCCCGCCCGCAGTACTGAGCCAGTCAAGAACAACTTGCTGCGGCAAACGCGGCGGCACGAACAGTGAGCACGCCAGGTGATTCCTGCCTTCAACCACAGCCATGTGCTTCCCCCGTACATTGGGGACTCTCCGATTCAGGCCGCGCAAGGTTCACCATACGAAACCACACCGCTTGAGTTGGTTCAGAGGCTTGGGCACACTGATGCCCGAAGAAGGCTCCTGGAGGGGCTCTTCAGGTACAGGGGCGACCTGCGGTCGCTAGGATTTTCGGAAGGCTTTCAGTGGCTGGACGGCAGCTTTGTCGAGGACGTGGAGCGATCTCAGGCAAGGGCGCCCGGCGACATTGACGTGGTGACCTTCGCAATGACGCCCCAAGGCATGTCACCAGCACAAGTGGAGGCCTTGCCTAAGATGTACCCGGACTTGTTTGATCTGAATCGCGCCAAGGCCCGCTACGGCTGTGATGCCTACTTGCTGCGGCTGGATGGATCTCCTGGTCGACTGGTTCGCCGAGCAGCGTATTATTTCGGGTTGTTTTCGCATCGGCGATCCGACAACGTCTGGAAGGGGTTGCTAGCCATGCCACTTCAGTCGGATGATGATGCGGCTTTGTCTTACTTGAGTGATCTGGCAGGAGGGGATACACATGCTGCCGCAACTTGAACGCGAGTTCTTGCAGGCCGATCTGGCCCAGGTGCACGCGTTGCTGCGCGACATGTCCCCTGCCGACGATCCCATTGAGCATTTCCAGTTTTCCCAGCGGGCAAGTGCGCTTGAGTCTCGCTTGGCCGAGCTGGCAACTGAGCTGATCTCAGCGCCTGCCGGAGTCGCAATGTTCTTCGGAGGGAAGCCGGTGGTAGGCTCCCAGGGCATCAAGGCCACCTTCAGCACACGAGCTGTGAATTGCTTTCAGAAGCTGGTCAGTCAGCGCTTTGCTGCGGACGAACAAGGCCCACTTTCACGCCATGGCCGCGTGCCCATGGCTGACGACACTCAGCTGCTGGTCACCGATGTCGTGCGTGGCTCCTTCGGCTTTGTGTTGCAAGCCCAAGGAGATGCCACCGAAAGTGGAACCTCTCTGAAGTCAGTTGTTGATGAGGTGGCTGACACGTTGTCAAAGCTGGCGGCAGCTGAAGAGACTTTGTCTGATGAGGCGGCATCCGTGCTGGATGACCGACAGTTGGGCACGCTTCGCGAATTCTTTAAGCTGTTAGATGACGAAGGTGCCAGCCTCAGGCTCGTCGAGGGCGAACGCGATTTCGAGTTAGACCAACGGGCGATTGGCAGAGCACGAGGCCGTGTGGAAGCGCTAACGATTGAGGACCGTACAGCAACCCTCGACGGGCTGATCGTCGGCTGGACACAGTACTCTAGGCGCTTTGAGTTGCTGACACCTGAGCAAGCGGTGATCCAAGGCGAGATTGCCCCCCAGGTCGTGGAAGCTGTGACTCAAGAGGGGCGCAACCCAATGTATCAACGCGTATCGATTGAATGCAAGGTGCGTGAAGTGCGAGCGCGGGGGCGATCCCCTAGACTCAGGTACACGCTGACAGCTATTCATCCTGAGTCGGCCGCATGACGCACTGACCACGACAGCGATCATCGCTGGGTCGTAGTGCTGTAGGATCTTCGCAAATCTCTGAGAAAGGCGGCAAGTGGTGTTCTCGTTGAAGTTGCGAAAGTCGTTGATCTGCAAGGCGTGCGCTTTGCAGAATCAATGAGAACCTACAGATGCGTTGAGGGGAGCGAACCATGGCGGTACTCGACCTCACGGCCCTGCGCTCGGCGATCACCTCGCTGGACGATGGGCTTGCTGTGGTCAGTGATGCTGCCTGGTTCAATGGGCAAGATGCCAAGGTGCGCAATACCCTGGTTGCCGGCGTGATCCAGAACTTCGAGTTCGTCTACGAAATCAGCATGAAGATGCTGCGCCGACAACTGGAACTGGAAGCCGACAGCCCGGTCGATGTCGACCAGGCCAGCTTTCGGGAGCTGCTGCGCATCGCGGCAGAGAAGGGGCTGATCGACGATGTCGAAGCCTGGTTCGGCTTTCGACAGATGCGCAACATCACGGCCCACACCTATGACCACACCAAGGCCCAGCAGGTGTATGCCGCCACGCAAGGTTTTCTGACGCACGCGCGTGACCTGCTGGCGCGTCTTGAAGCGCGCCATGGCTGATCAGCCTGGGGTGCCACGGGGGCTGAACGTCGAACCCCGCCACTGGAACATCATCCAGGCGATCCTGATGCAAGAGGTACCGGACCGGGAGGTCCGCGCTTTCGGGTCGCGGGTGAAGGCCTCGGCCAAGCCGCACTCCGATCTCGACCTGGTGGTGATGGGAGATGTCGCGCTCGACATTGCGACCCAGGCTCGGCTGAATGACGCGTTTGCGGAATCGGATCTGCCGTGGCGCGTGGATGTGGTCGATTGGGCGACCACGAGCGAGGCGTTCCGGGAATTGATCCAGCAGCACACAGTGGTGCTTCAGCAAGGGCGCTGAGGTTTTCCCGCTCCGCTCGTGGTGCGACAGAACCTGTCGCGCTACGCCATCACAGTTCGAACGTGAACGAGATGGAGAAGCCGATGCGTCGTCCCAACCTGAAGTTGAACTGGTCCTTTGACGATGACTTCGTGATCGCGGGGGCCAATGCGCGCATCGCTCTGGCAGTCATGCGCTGCGCTCGTCGTCTGGCTGGCGGCGTGGCGGACCGCTTCCACGATGACATTGCGCTGGAGGTGATGCCCGCGCTGATCCAGCAGCCTGCTGCCTTGCTGCGGACGCTGCGTTCGCCCAAGGTGATGGCACGGCTCAGCGCGGAGTTGGCGGATGCCGAGTTGCCCGATCTGCTGCGCGACCGCGGTGTACAGCGAATGCTGGGTGAGGCGCTCGTGTCTGGTGCCCCCGCGTTCAAGGCGCTTTTCGATAGCACAGAAAGGTTGCTCGAGCGGTTCATTGCCTCTCGGCCTCATCCGCTGGATCGCAATGTGGACATGCTGGTCTCCATGCTGTCGTTGCCCGCGCCCGCGGTCCGCTTTCTCCGCCTGGCGGCCGCTTTCTGTCATGGCACCCTGCAGACCGGTGTGTTCATGTTTGTGGAGACGCACGCGCGTGCGTTGAAAGCGGTGGCGGTGGTGGGTGAGTGCAGCGTGCAGGAGGCCGATGAGCTGTTTCGCCTTGGAACGCCGCTCTGGTGCAGCGGTCTGTTCAGGTTCAGTCAGGGCAGCCGCGAAGCGACTGACCTCGATGACCTGTTTGCGCTTTCCGCGATCGGGCAGCGCCTGCTGGGGCAGCCCTATGCGGATGCCTCGGCGATGGCCAGCGCGGTGCTGCAGCCGATGGACACCGGCAGCAGCGAGCCATTCGACTGGCGCCATGTGCAGCAACCATGGCAGCTCATGCAGACCTTGCTGAGCAATGCCACCCGACGCGCCGAAGTCGGCATCAACATCCTGATTCATGGTGAGCCGGGCACCGGCAAGACCGAGTTCGTGCGCCAATTGGTGGCACAAGTGGGGCTGCAGGCATTTTCGATCGCGCATGTGGACCGAGAAGGCAACGAAGCCACGCGGGCTGATCGTCTTGCTCACCTTCGTCTGAGCCGGACTTTCGCCGGTACGCGAGAGGGCGCCGTGCTCGTCGTGGACGAAGCGGATGACATCTTCGTGGGCGACCACCATCACCCGCTGGCCGCCTTGTTCCGTTCTCGGGAGCAGAGCAAGGCATGGATGAATGACATTCTGGAGCGTGCGCCGCAGCCGGTGGTCTGGATCAGCAACAGGGTGCATCACATGGACCCGGCCTATCTCCGGCGGTTCACTTACTGTCTGGCGTTTCCCCGGCCGCCGCTGACCTTGCGGCAGTCGATGGTCCGAAGCCGGCTGGAAGCGCTGGGGTGTTCGGCAGGCATGATGGAAGCCATTGCAAGCCTGGATCACGCGACGCCGGCCCTGATCGGTGCGGCGGCCCGTTTCGTGTCGCTGAGTGAAGGCAGTGGGTTGACGCCGGACGCGGCTGCCCAGACCCAGGTCCAAGGTCATCTTGTCACGCTGGGCGACCACACACCGGTGCGCCCGCGTCAGACGGCGCTGCGCTTTGACATGCGCTACGTGAACGTGGCCGGACCCATGTCAGCGGACGAACTCGTCTCCTGGCTGAAGGCCGAAGGGCGTGGGACGGCCTTGTTTGCTGGCCCCCCCGGCACCGGCAAAACCCAGTTTGCGGCTGAACTGGCCCAGCAGCTGGAACGCAAGCTGGTGGTCAAAACGGCCTCGGACATCCTGTCGAAGTGGTATGGCGAATCGGAGCGCAATGTGGCGACCATGTTCCGGGATTGCGATCCGCAGGAAGAATTGCTCTTTCTGGATGAAGGGGATGTGTTGCTGTCGGATCGGGGGCGATCCGAGCAACGAGTGGACCGCGGTGTGACAGCAGAATTCCTCCGTTGGCTGGAGCAGTTCGAGGGCATCTTCGTGTGTGCAACCAACCATGCGGGATTGCTGGACTCGGCCTTGATCCGGCGCTTTACGCACCGGCTGACTTTCCTGCCCCTGCACGCAGAACAGCGTCGCGCTCTGTTTGCCGAACTGGTGATGGGGGATCCCAAGGCGCCGTTGGGCGAAGCGGCGTGCAGGAAACTCGACACACTGGATCGCCTTACGCCCGGGGACTTTGCCAACGTCCGTCGGCGTCTTCGCCACGCGCAGCCCGATGAGGCTCGTTGGCTGTCGGAGTTGGAGGCCGAGCAAGTCGCCAAGCCGGGGGGCGGCCACCGCCAGATCGGGTTCGTGTGAGGGGGTGACGGCTCGGGGGCTTGCGACACGATCTGGCGCAGACCGATACTGGGGGCCATGGACCGAAACTTCACCCGCCTGCTCGACCTGCTGACCCTGGTACCCCGTCACGGCAAGCTGTCGACGCCTCAACTGCATCAACGCCTGCGGGCCCGTGGTCACGACGTGTCGGCGCGCACCGTACAGCGAGACCTGGAAGAACTGGCCACCGCCTACCCGATCGAGTGCGACATCCGGTCGAAGCCTTTCGGCTGGGGCTGGGCTGCGGGGGCGCCGCACCTGTCCTTACCGGCCATGGATTGGTCGGAAGCGGTGAGTTTTCAGCTGCTGTCGACCTACCTGCATGGCATCCTGCCGGACAGTGTGATGGATACCTTGCGGCCGTACGTCGAAGAGGCTCGGCGCAAGCTCGCCCAGCATGTGCCCGGCATGCCACTCAAGCGATGGCCGGAACGGGTCCGGATCATTCCCCCGGGGCCGGGCTTCGTTGCGCCGAAGGTGCCCAGGCCGTTGCACGCCACGGTGACGGAGGCGGTCCTGATGGGGTGCAAGCTGGCCATCGAGTACCGCGCTTTCGACCGCCAGAGGGCGAAGCGATATGTGGTTTCACCGCTCGGGCTGGTGCAGTTTGGCGTGGTGTTCTACGTGCCGGCCACGTTCGACGGACATGGTGATGTGCGGACGCTCAAGCTCCACCGCATGCTGAGGGCGGAGTTGCTAGATGAACCCTCTGGCATTGAACATTTCGACTTGGACGCCTGGCTGGAAGCCGGGGGCATGGGCTTTGGAGGGCAGGAGCGGATCCGCCTCGTCCTCCGACTGTTTGATGGCATGGGAGAGCGGCTGAAGGAGACGCCGCTGGGGCCAGACCAGGTTGTCGTGGAAGAGGCGCCGGGGGTGCACCGTCTGGAGGTCACTGTGATCCAGACGGTGCAGTTAGAGAGGTGGTTGTTGGGGTTGGGGAAAAATTGCACCGTTGAGCACCCAACAAGTCTTAGGGCCGAGATAGAGAGCGAGCTCTTTGTCCAAGGCCATAGATATCACCAATGCGACTTACGTTGATGTACCCCAACTCTTTCCAACTATATCTATTCCAACATTTTTATATGCTTCCCATGGATTTTCTGGCCTTTGCTTTCTATATTTGTTGCGATCCAGGGCCTCATTTTCTTCTTTTGTAATCCATGCGATGTCATATGCCAAGAATACCTTTTTGATAAGCTCAAAGTTCTCCAAATCTTGAACTTCCATTAGGCGAGACCGAAGGCAAGATATAGGAAGGACGTGTTCCCAATGGAGTTGTTTTTTCTTCTTCTCCCCCTCAATAAAAGCGTAGTCTTGAAATGGCCAACGCATGGCCTTCAAAGAGTATCCGCGGTCACTGGCTAGCTTCGCAGCTTTCACCGATACTTCCGGAGAGATGAAGATCTCAAGCTGTCTGCATGCATGATCTACAGTCGACTTTGCCCATTGTTTTAACCTCTTGTTTCCGCTTCTGTCAGCCTCTCTGAAGATTTTTATCATGCTGGCCACTTGATGAATTATTAGTTCTACTTCTTTTTCTGTTCCTGGGATAAAAGCCATTTCCTTCCTTTCAAAGCAGGTGGGTATACCACCCAGTTGCCACGATCACCATCGCTAAAGTATCAAGTTCACAATATCGGAGCAGCGCCTTTTCAACAGCATCCCGCTTCCAAGACGGTACCTCTTCAAACTGCATCCTGGCCCACGCCATGGTGGCCGCACCGCCGTCCGCGAGCAGGGCGCCATCTTCCGCTTCGAGCCTGTTCTGCTCTTCTTTGCTGATGTCGTCGAACAGCGGGGGCAGCAATTCATACGGGTTTCGGGCGCCGCCGCCTTCGGCTTGCCACCAGGTCCAGTCCGTGAAGTTGAGGCTCGGAATCCCGCTTTCGGCGCCATAAACCGGCCGTCCGTATTGAGCGCGCAAGAACGGAGAGGAACCCATGACGGCAGGGAGCACCTTCTTGATGGAGCATGAGCCTTTGGTTTGTGGATGGAAATAGGCCTTGCGTGCGAGCACACACAGGTCGACCATGGCGCGCTCGCCCGCCCGCACAATGCGGCCTTTCTCTTTTTCCACCGTGAGGGTGCGGATGAATGCCGCCAATGCCGGAGCATCTTCCACGCGGTCGCCGTCGGATTCAATCTCTCGCAGCAGGTCGAGCAGCGTGGTGTTTTCATGCGGGCTCCACATGAAAACCGTGCCTTCATCTTTCTCCAGCGCCGATTTGAGCGCCCGAACGAACGCGACATTCGGGTTCACGCCGGGCGTGAGGCACAGGAACTGGTCGGCATGCCGAACGGCTCCCGACGCCTCCACCACGTGGTGCGAGAACTGGAATGCCACGTTTGCATAGGGGCGTTGTCCCGCAAAGAACGGGATGGCCACCCTGGCGGTTTCGAAGTCGATGAAGTGCAGCGGGTAGCGCCAATCGCGCATGGCGTCGTGCAGGAGGACCTTGTCTAGGTGGTATTCGCCACCTTCCGGCCATGTTCCGGAGACCTGCATCCATTGGCGCTGGCTGTTGCTAAGTCCGGGCCCTTCCGCGCGCAGGTTCAGGTGTACGGGCGTGACATCCTGCAGGCGCAGCACGCCCTGTTCGATCAAGGCCTGCTTGCGTTGGAAGTTCCACAGGTCCAGCACCGTGCCGCGGTCGACCTCTTCACGTGTCCAGCCCTCCGCTTCTTGCCAGCAGAGATGGAAGCCGCTCTCCAGCGGGCCGCCGTCACAGCGAAATTCGCATTTGGCGCACCGAGCGCCAATGTGTCCCGGGATGCGGGTGTCAGTAACGACATGGGCCGCCCAGTGCTGAACCGCCTGAGCGAAGAGCAACTCGCCTACATCGGTGTTCAGTGTGCCCGCCAGGATCTCATCGACCCATTCGTCCACACAGACGACGCTGAGAAGCGAATCGCCCACGCTGCTCGGCGCGGTGCCCGGTGCCACCAGGACCTGGTGCCGACCACCTGGCTGGCGGGTGATCTTGAAACGCTGGTTGAGGCCGCTGACGCTGCAGCGGCGTGCCGTGTCGGCGAGCATGAGGTGGCTTCGCACCTCCCATTCTGGGTGCGCCATGGCGAGGACGTGCTTCTGGAAGGCGACATCCTGAAGGTAGGGCAGCATGCCGGCATCCAGTTGCCCCTGTTTGCCGCGAAACGCATGCGCGTCTCGAGAGTCGAACGACTTGGCCTTCACCTCGATCAGGTCGATGACGTTGCCGACCTTGCGCAGGATGTCCACGCGAACCAGGCAGTCTCCATGCGAGATCGCAGCTTCGAACAAGGTCACGGTGTCGGCCTGCAACAAGGCCCGCGTCTGTGCGAGCGCATCGGCATTTGCCTCTGCGGTGACCTCCACGCCCCCCGGGTGCATCAGCTTGGCCAGTTCGCCCACCTGAAATCCGCCGTCGGCCAGGGCCTGCATGAACGTACTGTCTGCCTGAGTGTCTGCAAACTGCGTCGGTTTGCCAGCGTAGAACAGTTTGGTGGGACAGCTCAAGGCCAGCTTGAAACGCGACTTCGTCAGGTACCGGCGGCGGGGTGGGCTGTTGGAGAGCATTCTTCTACTTCGGCGGAAAGAGGGCGTTTCATGAGGTGTGATGCGTGAACGAATGCCGTGGATTTCGCCCCATCAGCAGACGCTGAAACCCGGTGCCACCCCGTACGGGCAAGGTCATCGACAGCAAGGTGGCCAGCGTGCTGCAGTCGTTCGCAGGGGAGCCCGTCGACGGCGTCACATGAAAGTGCCTGCACAACGCGTCCAGCGAAGATGAAGGGGCACCCGCCTCACGGCGCCAGTCGATGTCACGCATGGCGCAGGCCCACGGCGTGGACTCCAGCGCCGGGATGTGGCGGCCGAGCAGCTCGCGCTCGAATGACGCGTTGTGAGCCACCACCAGACAGGCGGAAGACAACAGTCGGGTAATCCGCGTCAGATCGAACTTGGTGCCAACGAGGGCAGCTGCAGGCAACCGAGTGACGTGCTGGACGACGGTTGGGTAGATGCATTGCGGCTGCCTCAAGCCGTCATAGCGATCCACCAGCTGACAGGCTGTGCCGCGCCGGGGATGGATTTCCCAGAGTTGCAGTGCCACCGCAATCGGCTCATCACGGCGCGGATCGAGGCCCGTGCTTTCCGAGTCAAGCAACGCAATCAGGGTCCGAGGCTCGCTCAAGGTCTTCTCCTTGCATTTCAGGGAAGGACACTGTGCGCGCTTTGTGCGACGGGTTCTGTCGCACATGTGGAACACAGTGATGATGCTTTATCGGTACCCCACCATGCCGCTGTCGGATCTGGTCTCGTGGACGCTCGAAGACGACTTCCTCACTGCGGGAGCGAACGCCCGCATCGCCCTGGCACTGCTGCGATGTGCAAGGCGATGGCCCCATTTCTGGCATGCGGGTGCAGCAGACGAGCTGGTCTGGCATCTTCGGCCAGCCCTGAAGCACGGAGAGACGGGTCTCCAGCGGGTTCTGTCCGATCCCTGTGTCCGGGCCAGCCTGGAAGCGATCCGCCTGGATGCAAGCGGTTCGGCTTTGCTTGACACGCGCAGAGGACGCACTTTTTTGGGCAATGCCCTGTTGAAAGAGGATCCAGCTTTCGCTGAAGTGTTCAACGAGGCGGAGCGGTGTTTTGTCGCTTTCATCAATCGGGAGGCTCATCCACTGGATCACAACGTGAGCCTCCTCGCCGATGTGTTCGAACTTTCCGATGTGGAGGTTCGCTATCTGGCGCTCGCTGGTTCCTTCTGTTTCGGGACCATCGCTCAGAGCGTATTTGTGCCCATCGGTGTACGGTCTCATCGCGGACGTGTCTTGTCAGCGTTGCTGGGGTGCTCGGAACGCGAGGCTCTCGATCTGATGGACATGTCCCGCGCGGTATGGCGCAGCGGGTTGCTGACGTGTTCCGACCCGGGCGATTTTCCTGAAGGGCTGGAGGAGCTGTTTCAGCTGTCGGTCTCCGGGACGCGGCTGCTCAGCTTGCCGGATGCAGACGAGGCCGTCCTTGCAGCGGAGGTGCTGGAGCCCCTCGGTCCTCGGGGGACGTTGACATGGCCTCATCTGGAGGACACCCTGCAGCTGCTGCGGACCGTGCTTTCCCGTGCGGCCTCGGGCGCGGATGCAGGCGTCCACATCCTGATTCACGGCGAGCCAGGCAGTGGCCACATGGCGTTCGTCTTGGCGCTTCTGGACCTGGCCGGTTTGCGGGGCTACCGCATGTCAGACCGCCGGCGCGCGGCCTGTGAGCCGACACGGGCCGAGCTGTTGGCAGACCTGACACTGTCGCGTCGCTTTGTCGATCGGCAATGCGGCGCCGTCCTGGTGGTCGAAGACGCCGAATCCATGCTTTTTACTCCGGGCTTCGGGCCACCCTCCCGGGGAGCGATGAAGGATGTGTTGAGACAGTCTCGTCAACCCGTTGTGTGGCTGGCAGAGGACGTCCGGCAAATTGATTCGTCGTACATCACCCGGTTCACCTGCAGTGTGGCGCTGCCGGATCCACCCTTGGCTGTGCGTCGGATGTGGTGTCATACCGTGCTGCGTGAATCGGGCTGTTCTGCCCCGCAGATCGATGTCTTCGCTGGCAATCCCCAGACGACAATCGGAATCGTCGACGGTGCCAGGCGTTTTGTGTCGTTGGGCGCTGGTGGTGACGTCACCGCCGACACGGCGCTGCAAGCCTTCTCGCAAGGCCAGCTGGGCGCTCCGGAAGGAAACAAGTTGCCTCACGACCATCTGGCACGTGTGCGTCGGTTCGACCTCGAGTTTGCGCACGTGGCAGGAGCCACGAATGTGACGGAGGTGCTTCGGTCGATCGAAGCCGACGGTGAGGGCACGGTTCTGTTGAGCGGCGTGTCGGGCGTGGGCAAGACGAGTCTCGCGTTCGAGCTGGCTCGTCAGCTGGGGCGCGACATGGTGCGGGCTTTTGCAGGGGACTTCCTCAGGCCCTACCGCGGCGAGTCAGGCCGCCAGCTGCTGAGGTGGCTGCAACGCCACGGCGCAACGCACTCCGTGTTGCTGCTGGACGACCTGGATGCCTTCATGGGCGATGACGACGCCGTGGCGGGGGCCTTGCGACATGGCTTGGACACGTTCGGCGGTGTGCTGGTGGCGACCGCCTGCGCGTCCTTCGATCCTCCTCCGGCGTTGATCCGGCGTTTCACCTACAGGCTGATGCTGTTGCCTCTGACGGCTTCGCAGCGTTGTACTCTGTTTGCTCGGCTGGTGACCCACGGCGTCGGTGAGGCGGTGCCACGCGAGGTCAGGCAGGCCCTGCTGCCACTCGACCGGCTGACGCCCGGTGATTTCTTCAATGTGCAGGCTCGACTCCGGCACCGGCAGGTAGACTGGCGCCGGTGGCTTAGTGAACTGACTTCAGAGCACCAAGCGAAGGCCTCCACAAGCCTAGAGTCACTGGGCATCGCGCTCCCCTCTTCCTCTCAGCGCTGCTGAGCCCGCTCCCCCCGAAACTCCGGCACGACACCTACCAGCTGCCCTAACACCCCGATCGCCAGCCCCAACTGCGCCCGCACCAGTTGCTGCAGCGGCGCCTCGGGCGCGACATCGAATCCCGGCGCCTCCACCGCGCCCAACTCGAATCGCCAGTCTTCGGGGCGCTGTGAACGTGCCGCCTCGATGGCAGTGGCCAGCCGCCGCAAGGCGTCGCGCAAGGCCGTCGCGGTCTCCAGCGTGGCCGCATCCAGCTCTCTGGCACCCGGCTCCCCCCGGTGTGCGCCCAGCGCTGAGAGGTAGTTCAGCAGCGTGTGCGACCGCAGCAGAAACTGTCCGCAGCGGTCGGTGTTCAGTCGCACGCGGGTCGGCTCCTTCAGCATGGCTGCGAGCGAGTTCGACAGCGCCGCATCGGCTTTGTGCATGTTGCGCCGCGCCGTGCGGTAGGCCAGGTGGTCCTGTTTGCCCGCCTGATACTGCCGCAGCACTTCGTCGAGATACTGCGCCTGCCGGCGCAGGGTGGCCGCAGCCAGCCCGTGCCATTGCCGCGCCTGCCAGTTGGGCAGGATCAGCCAGGCGGCCAGCGCGGCAATCGAGCCGCCGGCGATGGTGTCCAGCAGGCGGCCCACGATCACGCCGTCGGTCATGCCCAGTTGGTGGAAGGCAAGCAGCAGCAGCGTCGTGATCGCACCGGTGCCCACCGTGTAATGCGTGCGGCGTGCGCCCAGAAAGATCGCGCCGCTCACAGCAATCAGCACGCTGCCGGCCAGGTCGCCCGGGAACAGGCGGATCAGCGCCCAGCCCAGAGCCAGGCCGATCAACGTGCCAGTCAGGCGCTGGCTCAGGCGCTTGAGCGTGGCGGCGTAGTGCGGTTGGCTGACGAAGGTGATGGTCAGCACGATCCAGTAGCCGTGCTTGTCGTTGGTGGCCATCATCAGGGCGAAGCCGGCGAGCAACGCCAGCGTCAGCCGCACCGCGTGGCGGAACAGCGGCGACTGCACGCGCAGCTGTGCCTTCACCCGATGCCACGCTTCCTTCAAGGTCGTAGGATGGCTGTTGACGAGCGTGCGTTCGGTTGGGGTGGGCGCCGGGTCGAGCACTTGGGCCAGCACCGCGGCCTGTTCCGTCAGGTTGGCGCCGAGCGCCTGCAAGGCCTGCAACGCCGAGCCAGGCGGCAGGGTCTGCCGGGCCACGGCAATGGCACCCTGCATGTCCTCGATGGCGCGGGCCGTGGCGCCCTTGTGCTGGGGCGGTTGCCGGCGCGCGATGGCGGCCGACAGCTTCAGGCACTGCTCGCCCTGCAGTGCCAGCACGCGCTGGCAGCGGTAAAGCGCATCCGAGCGGAAGAAGGCGTCCGCCAGGGTCTCGTAATTGGCGTGCGACGACGAGGTGCGCTCGTGGATGTCCTGCGCGGCGAGGTACTGGTGCAGGGCCTGTTGCAGCCAGCCTGGCGGCGTGCGCCGGCCCAATCTGCAGAACAGCGCTTCCTTGGCGGCGCCCAGCGCGTCGACCACCAGGCCGTTGTAGAGCGCCAGGGCCATGCGGCGCTGTTCGATGTCGACATCGCGGATGGGCTCCAGCAGCCTCGATTTGAGCTTCAGGTATTCGCCCAGCAGCGCGTACAGCTGCGCCAGGCGGTGTCGCACCGGTGGGCGGGCCACGGCACCGGCCCAGATCACCGAGACGAAGCCATACCAGGCGACGCCACCGAACAGATACGGCGTGAGCTGCCGCGCGGCCATGCGGCTCGATTGCATCGACAGCGCCACGTAGCTGAAGAACACCAGCGACGCAAAGGCTATGGCGCGGTAGCGCTCGCCCACGGCGCCCACCATGGTGAGCACGAAGGCGCTGAGCGCCAGGGCACCAGCCAGCAGGGCCGGCCATGGCTGGGCCAGGCTCACCAGGCCGGCGATCACGGCAAACACGGCCACGGCGATCAGCTGGGTGCGCAGGCGGCCCTTCCAGTTGTCGTCGGTTTCAGTCAGCGCGCTGGCCACCACGCCCAGCATCACCGGCATCACCTGCCAAGACCAGTCGCCCTGCCAACCCACCAGCAGCACCACGCTGAGCGCGAGCATGGCCCGCACGCCGTGCATGACGCCCTCATGTTGGCGGGCTTGTTTCCAGAGTTGGTTCCAGTCGGAGGTGAGGTGTTCGAGGCGCACGGATGAATCCTGCCACACGCCACAATTTGATCCGTCTCAATGAATGATAATAATTCTCATTACAGAATCGGCCGTACTGGTCTTGCGTTGCGCGCTCAAGGTGCGTTGCAGGCCGGCTGGTCAAAACAGGGAGTCTCGATGCACCGTTCCATTCAGAAGGCCGCGTGCGCCTTCACACTGCTGGCCTCCATGGGCTCGCTTCACGCCGGCGAAGGCACATTCGGCTGGCTTTACACCCTCGACCTGCAGCCCAAGGGCACGTGGGAGTTCGAGCAACGCCTGCAGTACAACCGTGGCCAGGCGGGCGGCACTTACGACTTCTGGCAGGCGCGCACCGAGGTCGAATACGGGGTCAACGAAAACTTCCAGCTTGCTGGCTACCTCAACACCAGCTACACCAACGCCTACCGCAACTACCCGGCCACGGACGAGTTCCCCAACGGCGAGACCGGTGGCTGGGGTGTGGCCTATCCGGGTGAAGGGCGCTATCGCAAGTGGCGTGTCGAGGGCGTGTCGCTTGAGGGCATCTACCGCCTGACCAACCCGGTGATCGACCCGGTGGGCGTGGGCCTGTATGGCGAGGTCACGCTGGGCACCGTCAAGGACGAGTTCGAAGCCCGCCTGCTGCTGCAATCGAACTTCCTGGATGACAAGCTGGTGCTGGCCACCAACCTCGTGGCCGCGGTCGAGAAGATCAAGTTCGTCGACGGCGAGACCGGCCCCGAGAGCATGTTCGACCTGCTGTTCGGCGCCACCTACCGCTTCGCGAACAACTGGACGGCAGGCATGGAAGCCCGCTATCACAACGACTACTACGGCTACCGTTACCAGACGCACACGCAGCGCGCCTGGTTCGTCGGCCCGAACGTGCATTACGCGCAGAAGGACTGGTGGGTCACGGCCGCGTGGCGCTACCAGCCGACCGGCGGCAAGTGCTGGGCGCCGAACGACGGCGAGTGTTCAGGCCGTCGCGTGTGGGACAGCCACACTCGCAACGAGTTCATCGTCAAGTTCGGCATGCCGTTCTGAGGAGGGCCATCATGCAATGGAAACCGGCCGCCACGCTGGCGCTGATCCCCGTGGCAGCGATCATGGCACCCGCCATCGCGCACGCCAAGATCTACGTGAGCGTGGAGGACACGCAGAAGCGTCTGTATCCCGGCGAGAAGCTGGTGCAGACCCCGATCGCGCTGACCGAAGCGCAGCGTGAACGCATGCGCGAGCTGTCGTCGGTGCGCGAACCCTTCCGCGGCGAGCGCGTGTGGCGCACGGCCAAGGGCGACTGGTTCATCGTCGACGAGGTGGTGGGCAAGCACGAGATGGTGAAGTACGCGCTGGCCATCCACGCCGACGGCACCATCAAGGGCATCGAGATCATGGAGTACGTCGAGTCCTACGGCTACGAGGTGGGCGAGGCCAGCTGGCGCAACCAGTTCGTCGGCAAGACCGGTGCGTCGACCCTGAAGCTCAACAAGGACATCCAGAACATCTCGGGCGCGACGCTGTCGTGCAAGCACCTGACCGATGGCGTCAAGCGCCTGATCGTCATGCACGATCTGGTGCTCAAGGGTCTGAAGTGAAGGCCTGCCGGCCTTACCTTGGCACCTACGTCGAGATCCGGTTGGGCGAGGGGGCCTCTGACGTGGCGCTGTCCGCGGCTTTCGCGCACATCGAGCGGGTGCGGCGCTGCATGTCGGTGTTCGATGCCGATTCGGACGTGAGCCGCATCAACCGCCTGCACCCGGGCGAGACGATCGAGGTCGACCCGTGGACCCACGAGGTGCTGAGCCTCGCTTGCGAGGTGCACCGTGCGTCGGGCGGGCTGTTCGATTGTGGTGTGGCACCACACCTGGCCCGCTGGGGCATGCTGCCATCCGCGGTCGCTGCGGTGTCGGCGTCTTCCATCGCCAGCCTCGAACTTCTGGCAGGCCACCGTGTGCGCACGCGCGCCCCGTTGTGCATCGACCTGGGCGGCATCGCCAAGGGCTACGCGGTGGACCAGGCCGTGACGGCGCTGCAGACGGCGGGTGTGAAGGGAGGCGTGGTGAATGCGGGCGGTGACCTGCGTGTGTTCGGCGAGGCCGAGGAAGACATCTGGCTGCGTGACCCGGCCGAGCCCGAGCAACTGCGCCACGCCGGCACGCTGCGCGACGGGGCATGTGCCACGTCGGCCACATATTACTCGCGCTGCAGCGTGGACGGGGACGAAGTCTCGGCCCTTGTCGATCCGCGTACCGGTGCGGCCGTGCGCACGCGCCAGAGCTACACCGTCGTCGCGCCGCGCTGCGCTGTGGCCGATGCACTCACCAAGGTACTGGCCGTGGCGGGCGAGGCGGGCCATCCCTGCCTCGCCGCCTACGGCGCGCAGTGGGTCGTGCTGTCACCTGTTCCCTGTCTGACATGAGCCATTCCAAACGCAGCCGCATCGGCTTGCTGCCCCGCTGGCAGCGACTGTCCGCCCACCTTGTCTTCACCGTGTGCGCCGTGTCGGGGCTCGGCTTTTTGCTGAAGCGTGAGGTTGGCCTGGATCTGGGCGAGGTGTCGGCCCACAGCATGCTGGTCTGGCACGGTGTGAGTTCGGCGCTCGCGCTGGTGGTGCTGGGATCGGTGTTGCCCGGCCATGTGCGGGGTGCCTGGAACGCCCGGCGCAACCGGGCCACCGGCGTGCTGATGCTGGCCGTGATGGTGGTGCTCATGGCGACGGGCCTGCTGCTGTACTACGGGAGCGAGGAAGCGCGCGACACCACCGTGCTCGTGCACTGGGCGATCGGGCTGGCGGCGGTGGCGGCCTTTCCCCTGCACCTCGTCGTCGGCCGTCACTACCTGGCGAAGATGGCGTTCACGCGCTGAGCCGGATCGTCCGCGGCCATGATCGGCGGTGCGCCTTCCGGGGGCCCTGGTGCTCGCCTTGCCACGCTGGCTGATCTGCCACCCCCGTCCGGGCGGCCGCCACAGGGTGTCGACCCTCCGGGGCCCATGGTAGGCTGACTTACATGCTGTTGCCCTCCAAGACCACCCTGCACCGCTGGCGTTTCTTTCGTGCCGGCGGCTTCGACCAAGTCCGCCTGGACACCGGTGCCGACCTTCTGAACCTGGCCCAGCTCGACCAGAAGCTGTGGGTGGCGCTGTCGTGCCCGACCCAGGGCGTCGAGTTCGACCCACGCACGCTGGCGCTCATCGACGCAGACCACGACGGGCACGTGCGCGCGCCCGAACTGATCGGCGCCATCGACTGGGCTGCCACCCGCCTGAAGTCGGCCGACACGCTGGTTCAGGGCGGTGCGCTGAAGCTGAACGACATCGACGACAGCCACGATGACGGCCGCAAGCTGCTGGCCTCGGCGCGCGGCATCCTGGCCAGCCTCGGCAAGGCCGACGCGACCACCCTGACCGTGGACGACTGTGCCGACGTGGCCCGCATCTATGGCGGCATGGCCTTCAACGGCGATGGTGTGGTGACAGCCGCCGGGCAGGACGAGACGCTGGCCGCCGCCATCGGCACCATCGTGGCGCAAGTGGGCAGCAAGCCCGACCGCAGTGGCGAGGCCGGCATCGACCGCGACGCCCTCACCCGCTTCTTCGACGAAGCCCGTGCGCTGGTCGCCTGGCGTGCCGAGCCCGTGGCCAAGGCCGAACTGCAGCCCCTGGGCGCCGACACCGAAGCCGCGCTGGCCGCGCTGCAGGCTGTGCGCGCCAAGGTCGACGACTTCTTCATGCGCTGCCGCCTGGCGGCCTTCGACCCACGCGCCGGTGGCCTGCTCAATGGCAGCGAAGACGACCTCAAGCGCATTGGCACCCAGGTGCTGGCTGGCGCCAGCGACGCCGACGTGGCGGCCCTGCCCCTGGCCTACGTGCAAAGCGGTGCCACCGTGCCGCTGGCCGGTGGCCTGAACCCCGCCTGGGCGGATGCTGTGGCCGCCATGCATGACCACGTGGTGGTCCCGCTGCTGGGTGCCCGCACCGAACTGAGCGAAGCCGACTGGGCGCAACTCAAGGCCCGGTTTGCGCCGCGCGAAGCCTGGCTGGCCGCCAAGCCGGCCACCGCGCTGGAAGCCGTCGATGCCGACGCCCTGGCCGCGCTCGTGGCCGGTGACGTGCACGCTCGCCTCAGCGCCCTGCTGGATCAGGACGAGGCCGCCGCCGAGCAGGCCGCGCTGATCGCCGATGTGGAGCGCCTGGTGCGCTACGTGCGCGACCTGGCCCGCCTGGCCAACAACTTCGTGTCCTTCACCGACTTCTACACCCGGCGCGACAAGGCCAGCTTCCAGGCCGGCACGCTCTACATCGACGGCCGCAGCTGCGACCTGTGCGTGAAGGTGCTCGACCCGGCCCGACATGCTGCGCTGGCCACGTTGTCGGGCGTCTACCTGGTCTATGTGGACTGCACCCGTGCGGGCCAGAAGGTCAGCATTGCCGCGGCCGTCACGGCAGGCGATTCGGACCAGCTCATGGTCGGCCGCAACGGCGTGTTCTACGACCGCGAGGGCCGCGACTGGGATGCCACCATCACCAAGATCGTGGACCACCCGATCAGCATCCGCCAGGCCTTCTGGTCTCCCTACAAGAAGGTGGTGCGCCTGATTGCCGAGCAGGCTCAGAAGTTCGCGGCCGCCAAGGCCAAGGCCGCCGATGACCTGGCCACGCAATCCGTGATCAAGGCCGGTGACAAGGTCACCACCGTGCCCGCGGCTGCGCCAGCACCCAACCAGCCGCCCGCGGCCTTCGATGTGGCCAAGTTCGCCGGCATCTTTGCGGCCCTGGGCCTGGCGGTGGGTGCCATCGGCACGGCGCTGGCTTCGGTGGTCACGGGCTTCATCGGCCTCAAGCCCTGGCAGATGCCGCTGGCGCTGCTGGGCCTGGTGCTGCTGATTTCGGGTCCGGCCATGGCCATGGCCTACTTCAAGCTGCGCAACCGCAACCTGGGCCCCATCCTGGATGCCAACGGCTGGGCCATCAACACCCGTGCGCGCATCAACATCGCATTCGGCACAGCGCTGACGCAGACGGCCCGTCTGCCCGACGGTGCCGACCGCGCGCTGATGGACCCGTATGCCGACAAGAAGAGCCGCTGGCCCTGGATCGTGCTGGCGCTGCTGGTGCTCGGCTGGATCACTGCCTATGCCACCGCGCCCGAGAAGGTGCACGAGCTGCTGCAGCCTCTGAGCGCCCCGGCGGCGTCGGCGCCCAAGGCCTGATTGATCAGCGCCGTGCGCGCCCCACCCCGTTGCACAGCGCCTGGATCGACGCCTTGGTGGTGTTGGCGTCCACGCCGGCCCCGAAGGTCGAGCGGCCACCCACTCCCACTTCGATGATCGCGCAGGCGCGGGCGCTGCCGTCGTCGTGGGCCGAGGCCATGGCGCGTTCCTCGAAGCCGTGCACCTCCACGTCGATGCCGGCCGACTTGAAGGCCTGCACCGCCGCGTGGATCGGGCCGTTGCCGTGGCCGGTCAGGCGCCGTTCCTGACCGTCGATCTGCACGGTCAGCTCGATGGTCTCGCCGCCATCCTGCTCGGCCACGCGGTGGCCGATGTAGCGCACCGGGTGCGTGCCTTCACCGAGGTAGGTCCGGCCAAAGAGCTGCCAGATGTCGGCCGAGCTCAGCTCGCCACCCTGCTGGTCGGCGACCTCCTGCACCACGGCCGAGAACTCGATCTGCATGCGGCGCGACATCACCACGCCGTGGTCGGTTTCCAGCAAATAGGCCACCCCACCCTTGCCCGATTGGCTGTTGACGCGGATCACCGAGTCGTAGCTGCGCCCGAGGTCGGCCGGGTCAATCGGGAGGTAAGGAACGTTCCACAACGCGCCAGCCTTTTGAGCGGCGAACCCCTTCTTGATCGCGTCCTGGTGGGACCCCGAGAAGGCTGTGAAGACCAGGTCACCCGCGTAAGGGTGCCGTGGGTGAACGGGCAGCTGGGTACAGTGCTCGGCGGTGCGCACCACGGACTGGATGTCGGAGAAATCCAGCCCCGGGTGCACGCCCTGGGTGTAGAGGTTCAGGGCGAGGGTCACGAGGTCGACGTTGCCGGTGCGCTCGCCATTGCCGAAGAGGCAACCTTCGACGCGATCGGCGCCGGCCATCAGGCCGAGTTCGGCGGCGGCCACGGCGGTGCCGCGGTCGTTGTGCGGGTGCAGGCTCAGGATCACGCTGTCGCGGCGGGCCAGGTGGCGGTGCATCCACTCGATCTGGTCGGCGTACACGTTGGGCGTGGTGAGCTCCACCGTGGTCGGCAGGTTGAGGATCACCTTGCGAGCCGGTGTGGCGCCCCAGGCCTCGGTCACGGCGTCACACACTTCGAGGGCGAAGTCGAGTTCGGTGCCGGTGAAGGTTTCGGGGCTGTACTCGAGCTGGATCTCGGTCTCGGGCATGGTGGCCGCGATCTCGCGCACCAGCTTCACGCCGACCACGGCCATCTCGCGCACCTCGTCGCGCGTCATGTTGAACACGATGTCGCGGAAGGGCTTGGAGGTGGCGTTGTAGACGTGGACGATGGCCTTCTTCGCGCCGCGCACCGATTCCATCGTGCGGCGGATCAGGTGCTCGCGCGCCTGGGTCAACACCTCAATGGTGACGTCTTCCGGGATGAGCTGCTCTTCGATGAGCTTGCGCACGAAGTTGAAATCGGTGTCCGAGGCCGAGGGGAAGGCCACCTCGATCTCCTTGAGGCCGATGGCGCACAAGGTCTGGAACATGCGCAGCTTCTTCTCGCCGTTCATCGGCTCGAAGAGCGACTGGTTGCCGTCGCGCAGGTCGGTGCTCATCCAGATCGGCGGTTTGCTGATGACCTGGTTCGGCCAGGTGCGGTCGGTCAAGCCGACGGGCTTGAACGGGGTGTACTTGGTCTGCGGGTGGGCGAGCATGGCGGGGCCTTTGTTCTGATGCGAGGGGCGTTCGTCGATGGGAAGAATCTTATGTGGCCTGCCTTGGAATAGGCTGCCTATTTCGTGCCCTCTTCGCCCTGGTTTTGGCAGAAAATTGCGCCATCAAACGGAGAAACGGCATGATCACCGAACTGACCCGCCACGACCGGCAGATCCTCGCCATCCTGCAGACGGAAGGGCGCATCAGCAACCAGGACCTGGCCGAGCGCATCGGCCTGTCGCCGTCGCCCTGCCTGCGGCGGGTGCGGATGCTGGAGGAAGCCGGGCTGATCACCGGCTACCGCGCCATGGTGGATGCGCGCAAGCTGGGCCTGACGCTGATGGCGCTCATCGGGATCTCGATGGACAAGCACACGCCCGAGCGATTCCAGTCGCTCGAGGCGGTGATCCGAGACATCCCGGAGGTGCTGGAGTGCCTGCTGATCACAGGGCAGCAGGCGGATTACCAGCTCAAGGTGGTGGTGCGCGACATGGACGCGTACCAGCACCTGCTGCTCAACCAGATCACGCGCATCGAGGGCGTGACCGGGGTGCACACCAGTTTCGTGCTGCGCCGCGTGGTCGACCGCACGGCGCTGCCGGTGTGAGCGTCAACTCACCAGATAACGCCCGTTCTTGCGCGGGCCGTGCGCGTTCTTGGCTTCGCGCAGGGCCTTGCAGGCGTCGTGCGGCGTCATGCCGATGGCCCGCAGGAACTCGTCGCGCAGCTCGAGGATGTCGTCGATGGTCTCTTCCGAGGCCTCGATGAGGTAGCCCTCCAGACGCTGCAATTCGTCGATCTGGCTTTCGCTGAAGGTGGGCGTGGCCCAGGTGGGCATGGTGTCGCACGGGGCGAGGCCCCAGGCGGCGGGCTGGCGGTGCACCTCGGCCTCGACCAGGCGGGTGGTCAGGTCTTCCAGGGCCGTCATGCCGAGGTCTTCGGGCAGGCTGTGCTCGATCACCTGGGCCGCGACCACGCGGGGCTCCGCGATGTCGAAGACCACCCGGCACAGCAACTCGTCCCCGTAGGGATGAAGCTGATGCCGCCAGTGCCCTTCGTACAACCGGGCCGGGGCGATGGGTTGATCACTGTCCGTCGAAACATTGCTGAACCGGATCATGGCGCCTTCCTTGTCTGCTGCTCAGGAAACCCGCTTCCATCATGCCCAAACCGGGGCCGCGGCGCTGCAACTAATTTGCGTCAGTGGCCGCGCAGGGCTTTTTGTCACGAACCGGCCGGCTTGGGCTACGCTGTGGGGCTGCGATAGAGGAGCACTTTCAGTGCCCGGTCGGGCGCCACGTCCACGAAAGCGGGCGGATTCGGCAGCCGGCCCTCGAAGATCAGCTCGGGTGCCTCGGCGGCCACGAGGTCCTGCAGAAACGCGGGGCCCAGCTTGGGCGAGTTCAGGCACAGCATGGCGTGGCCCCCCGGCATCAGCAGATCGGGCAGGCGGCGCACCAGGCGGGCGTAGTCCTTTTCGGCCACGAAGCTGCCCTTCTGGTAGGTGGGCGGGTCGAGCACGATGAGGTCGTACGGGCCCCCGCGGCCGATCTTGCCCCACGAGCTGAAGATGTCGTGCGGCAGAAAGCTCGCGTCCTTGCCCAGCCCGTTGAGCTGGTGGTTCTGCTTGCCGGTGTTGAGCGCCCCGGCGGCCATGTCGACGTTGACCACCTGCGCCGCGCCCGCCTGCAGCGCCACCACCGAGAACGCACACGTGTAGGCAAACAGGTTGAGCACCTTGAAGCGCGGCCGGGTGGCGACCGCCTGGGCCACGTGCTCGCGCACCCAGCGGCGGCCCTCTGCCATGTCGAGGAAGAGACCGTGGTTCATGGCGCGCAGCAGGTGCACCTTGAAGCGCGCGCCCTGCTCCGTCACCACGTGGGGATCGGGCACCGTGCCGCACAGCAGGCGCGTGTCGGCGCGCACCTCGTCGCGGTGCTGGAAGACCAGGTTGAGCGGCTCGCCCGGGGCGATGGCGGCCCAGCGTGCGGCCAGCGCGGCCTGCAGCGTGGCCAGTTCGTCGTCGGTGGCGGGCTGGTAGCTGGTCAGCAGGAAGACCGGCGGGTAGGCGTCGAGCGCCCACTGTTCGCACCCGGGGTGGGCGCCGCCGCGGCCGTGGAACAGGCGCTGGGCCTCGGTGGGGGTGGCCGGCAGGGCGGCGATGGCGTCAAGCAGGGGCTGCAGAGGGGTGGGCACGGCGAAGCAAGGGCGGCACAGGAAGCCGCCGATTGTCCTCGCATCGCGTGGCGGGCTAGAAGGTGCCGCGGTACAGCGCGCACGACTGGCACACGGCGGGCGGCGTGTCGCTGGCCAGCGCAGTGCGGAAGGCGGTGGCCACCGGGCCGGCCCACACACCGGGCACATCGGGCGCGCCGGGGCCCGCAGGTGTGCCGAACACATTGCCCAGCGTGGCGCGGTCGGCGGTGGCCACCATGCAGCACGGCAGCATCTCGCCGGCTGCGGTGAGGTAGAGCTGCTCGGAGGGCCAGTTGCACTTCGGCCCGTTGGGCTGTGCGGGCGGAGGCGTGAGCCGCGGCAGGTGGAGCGTGAAGCCGAGCGAGGCGGCGAGCGCCCGGGCTTGCGCGAACACGGCGTCAGCGCGCGGCAGGTCGTCGGGCGTGAGCTCGGCGGTGTCGCAGTACTGGCGGATGGGAATGTAGCGGGCGGGCAGATCGGGCTGGGTCAGGTCGCTCGAGAGGCGCTGCACCAACAGCTCGCGCACGCCGTGGCCATGCAGCAGGCGGATCAAGGCCGGCAGTTCGGGCAGGTTGGCGCGCATCAGCACCATCACGCCCCGCACGTGCAGCGGGCTGGCCGTGGCGTTGCGGGCGGCCACCAGGCGGTCGAGGTTGCGCATTACCTTGTCGAACGAAGCGCCGCGGCGAACGGCCTCGTACACCGGCGCGGTGGCGCCATCGAGCGAGACCGACAGCGAAGCCAGCCCGCTGGTCACGCAGCGCCAGGCGCGGGCCTCGGTAAGCAGCGTGAGGTTGGAGTTGGTGGAGACCTCGATGCCGCGCTGGGCCGCCAGCTCGACCATGTCGAAGAACTGGGGGTGCAGCATGGGCTCGCCCAGGCCCTGCAGGTGCAGGCGCTTGAGCGTGGGCAGCTGGTCGAGGATGGCGGTGAACTGCGCCAGCGGCATCTCGGTCACCACGTCACCGCGGTCGTTGACGGTGCACATGCGGCAGGCCAGATTGCAGCGGCCGATGGGTTCGATCTGCGCGAAGTCGGGCGGCGGGGGCCCGGGCGGGATGGCGGCCGGCACGTCGGGCGTGGCGGTGTGCGCAGGCCGGGTCATCGTCAGCGTCATCGTGGTTCCTTGCTCAGCGGGGGCGGTTGTTCAGGGGATGCGGCATCGGCGTGGACGACACGGCGTGCTCGTCGTCCAGACAGGCGGGCGCGGGCTGCAGCGCATGCGGGCGATAGACCTCGAGCCAGCGCCGCAGCACATCGGGCGGCACGGGGCGGCGCTCGGCCAGCACCCAGGGCAGCGCGCGCAGGGCCTCGCGCAGCACCGCGCCGATGAGGCCGGCGGCCCGCGCCTCGCGCAGGATCTGGCGCGACTCGCTGAGCGCCCAGCGCCACGGCAGGCGCAGCCAAGGGATCCACAGCCGGTTGCGCAGTGTGACGAGGCGCCGGTGGCTCGCATCGCGTGCGGCCGATGGGTGGTGGTGCGTGACCACCTGCGGCGCATACGCGATCCAGCCGCCGCGGGCGGCGAGGTCGAGCGCCATCAGCACCTCTTCGGCGCCGAGGAAGAAGCGGGGTTCGTAGCCGCCCACCGCGCGAAACGCGTCAGTGCGCATCACCACCGCGCCGGCCATGAAGCTGACCAGCGCGGGGCCAGGCAAGGGCGGCCCGGGCGGCGGCGTGACGGGGCTGCGGGCCATGGCCTCGCAGGCCGGGTCGAAGCGGTTGTCGGGCCCCACCAGCACGCGGGCCGACAGGGCGACCACGCGCGGGTCGGCATCGAGCACGGCGGTGGCGGTGGCGAGGGCGCCGGGCTCCCACCAGGTGTCGTCGTCGCAGAAGGCCACGTAGGGCGTGGTGACCTCGGCCACGCCGCGGTTGCGGCCAGCGGCGCCTTCGTTGCGCGGGCAGAGCACCAGCCGGGCCTGGCCCCAACCGGGGATGCGGGTGGGATCGACTGCCGGGCTGGAGGCGTTGTCGACCACGATGACGGGCGGCTGCTCGGGCAGCGCGGCCAGATGCTGAAGCATGCGCGCGAGCTCGGTGGGACGGTTGTGGGTGAGCACGACGATGCTCACGCGGGGGCGCGCGGGCGCGGGGTCGTGGCGGTCGTCCATCGAGGGCTCCTTGTGAACGCAGGGTCGCCAAGGTGGGCAAGCGGTGTGCCGTGCAGCAGATGTGTCACACCGCATGAGCCACACGGGCCATGCGCGTGTCATGCCGGCGTCGTCATCACCGCGACACACGGCCGCTCCACCATCGCGCCCCGCTGTAGTCCCTTTTTTGCAGAAACGATGTTGTCCCCCTTCGGCGCGCTCATGAACCCTCCCGCTGCCTGCTGCGCAGCCAATGAGCACGGCGTGGTGGCGTCGCTGCTGGCGGACCGCTCACTGCGCGCGCACTTCCAGCCCATCGTGCGGCTGGCAGACGGTGTGGTGTTCGCACACGAGGCGCTGGTGCGCGGGCCGGTGGGCACGCCGCTGCAGCAGGCGGATGCGCTGTTCAAGGCCGCTGCCGAGGAAGGACAGACGCTGAGGCTGGAAAACGCGTGCGTGGCCGTGGCGCTGAAGTGCTGGTCTGCCCATGCGGTGGGCGGCAAGCTGTTCGTCAATGTCAGCGCCGACGCCATGGTGAGCTGCCTGCAGCACACCGCCTTGCAGGAGCGGTTGGCCGCCATGCAGGTGCTCGGCGTGCCGGCGGCGGCGCTGGTGCTCGAGATCACCGAGCATGAACGCGTGTCCGACGTCGGCCGGCTGGTGGGCGCAGTGAACGACCTGCGCTCGCACGGCATCCAGATCGCGCTGGACGACTTCGGCGACGGGCGCTCCAGCCTGCGTCTGTGGTCCGAGCTGCACCCGGACTACGTCAAGATCGACAAGTACTTTTCCAACGGCCTGTCACACCGTGCGGAGAAGGTGCAGACCATGCAGGCGCTGGCCCGCATCGCCGAAACCTTTGGCACACAGCTGGTGGCCGAAGGCCTCGAGACCGTGGACGATGCCCGCGTGGCGCGTGACCTGGGCATCCACCTGGGCCAGGGCTACTTCTTCGGGCGGCCGGCTGCCGAGCCGGTGGCCGTGGTGGCCGAGGAGGCCCAGCGCGATTTCGGGCGGGCCAGCGTGGCCGTGTTGCCGCACCGGCCGAGATCGGTGCGCAGCGACTTCACGGTCGAGCGCATCACGCTGCGGCAGCCTGCGCTGGACGTGAGCGCCACCCACCTGGATGTGGAGCGCTGCTTCCGCGCCGACCCCACGTTGCAAAACCTGGCCATCGTGGAAGAGGAGCGGCCCGTGGGGCTGATTCACCGCAGCAACTTCATGGACCAGTACGGCAAGCCCTTCTTCAGGGAACTGTACGGGCGCAAGTCGTGCATCGTGGTGGCCAACACCGCACCGCTGGTGCTGGACAAGCACACCGGCATCGCGCAGCTGACCGACGTGCTGACCTCGGAAGACCAGCGCTACCTGCGCGACGGTTTCATCGTGACCGAGCAGGGCCGGTACATCGGCGTGGGCACTGGCGACATGCTGGTGCGCTCTGTGACCGAGATCCGGGTGGAGGCCGCACGGCATGCCAACCCGCTCACCTTCCTGCCGGGCAACATCCCCATCACCGAACACGTGGACCGCCTGCTGGCGCATGGTGTGGAGTTCGTGGCGGCCTATGTGGACCTGAACAACTTCAAGCCCTTCAATGACCAGTATGGCTACTGGCGCGGGGACGAGGTGATCCAGCTGGCTGCGCGCGCCGTGGTGGCCCATTGCGACCCGCGGCGCGACTTTGTGGGCCATGTCGGCGGCGATGACTTCGTGGTGCTGTTCCAGAGCGAGGACTGGCTGCACCGTTGCGAGGGCATCGTGGCGCAGTTCAACGACACGGTGCAGACGCTGTACGACGAGGCGGACCTGCGCGCGGGCGGCTTCGAGGCGGAAGACCGGCATGGCGAGCTGCGGTTCTTTCCGCTCACCACGATGTCGATCGGCGTGAAGCGCGTGCGACGGGGGCAGTTCACGCGGGCGGAGCAGGTGGCGTCGGCGGCGGCAGAGGCCAAGCGGGCGGCCAAGCGGGATGGGGTGGGTGTGTTGATTCAGTGAGGGGGTCAATAGCGGAAGCCGAACTGGTCGCAATGCCACTTCAAGAACCCTGGATCTGGCTTAAACCGCTCGGGCATGGCGATCGTCATGCCTTCATAGGCAAACAAGCTGGACTCCATGAATGCATTTCTGGCGGCGGCTTTTAGCGTCGGCGAAATCAGCACGCGGTAATCCGGCGATACCGCGATCAACCCTTGGTCAAACGCTCGGTCATGCAGTGCAGACAAGCACAAGCCGTTCTGTGGGTTCAAGCGGTTGTTGTGATCTTCGCTCCAGGGGACGATGTGGCTGGCTATTAGCAAGCGTTCTTCAGACAGTCCGCTGATGCAGCACGCGCCGTGATAGCTGTTCAGCACCGCACGCCTGAACAGGTGTTGATTGGCTCGAACGCGCACCAGGGCCGTTCGGGTTCGTCCCTCCAAGTGTGTCCAGGCTTCCGGCTCCTCGTTCTGCTCCGCTGTTGACAGATCGCCCATCAGTCTCGCGTAGCAGTCTTGCGCGGCCATGGCTGTGGTGTCCCAATCACCTTTCAGGTCGCTCCACACCGCGCGATCCAGCGACGAGGCGCCTGGCAGACCTTTGCGGCCACTGGCGGTGATCTGAGGGTCCAGGCTTGCCAAGTTGGTGAGCTTCATGGCCACAGAACTCGGTGTGCGCCCCATCTTCGCGGCCAAGGCTTTGATGTCGGCATTGCCTTTGTGCAGCTGACCAAAGCTCAGTTGCGTGTACAGATGCAGCGCAGCCAGTACCTCATCGCGTGTCCAGTCCCTCCTCACAAGCTTCTCCCCGGCCTCTTGAACACCTGCCCCTCATGCCACTTCAAGAACTCCGCTTTCGGGTAGTAGTCCTTGCTCTGAGGCAGGATGATCCCCGCGCCATGGAACCCCAGCAGCATGCTGCGTGACGCCTCACCGGCCACGGCGTGCTGGCTGAACACCAGGCTGTAGGTGTCGGGCAGGATGGTGAACGCGCCCAGGTCGAACACCTTATGATGCAGCGCGCACAGGGCCAGGCCGTTGGGCTCGATGTCGGGGCCTTGCGCCTGGAACCACTGGATGTGCGCAGCCTCCAGCCCGGCCGACACGTTGCCGATGCGCAGGTCGAAGCCGCACACGCAGCAGCGGTACTCATAGGCGCGCAGCACACGTTCCCGGAAGGCCGGGTCGCGCCTCGCGATCTTGCGTTGTGAGGTGCTGCCGTCTTCCACCGGCACACTGAGATCCAGCCCCAGCGCTTGAAGGATGTCGCCGTGCAGCGTGTCGGGGAAGTGGGCGTCGAGCAGCTGGTGAGCCAGTTGGGCGCGCAGAGCCGGGTCCTGGCGCAGCGCAGCGTCCACCTCGGGGGCAAAGCCGGCCGTCACGCTCGGTTCGCGCATTTCGGCCAGATTCGGCGTGGCGGCGGGGGCCCGGTTCAACAGGCTGCTTGGGCCATCGAGTCGCCACAGACCGTCGGTCTGCAGATGCCAGAAGGGGTTGTGCGGCGTCTTGGGCGCGCTGCTGGGGCCGAACTCGGTCAACAACTGGCGCAGCGTGCCTTCAACCTCACCAAAGTGCATGGTGCGTGGAAGTCCTTGCGCAATGCGGGCCAGGGCCAGCAGGATCAGCAAGGGCTTGTGGACGGCGCGTTGCGAGCCGCGCTGGAACACGCGGATGCGCTCGAAGGCTTTGAGGACGTCTTGACTGCTCAGGCTCATGTGAAGCGTTCAGGCTCGGCACACCAGTGCATTCAACCATGTCTGCGCCCCGCCCGGACGCTGATCGGTCGTGAGCCAGGTCTCGACACTCGATACATGGGGCAAGGGCTTCAGCCATTCGGGCAGTAGCGCCTCGTCGCAGTCGGTGAAGGGGCGGCCCAATGCGTCCATGCGTTCGATCGGTTGACCGGCGTTGCGGTGTTTGTAGCTGGCGTACACGAACCCGCCCGGCTTGAGCAGTCGCCACAGGCGAGACCACGCTTCTGGCTGATCACGCCTGGCCACATGCA
This sequence comes from uncultured Aquabacterium sp., assembly GCF_947366995.1. Taxonomy (GTDB): domain Bacteria; phylum Pseudomonadota; class Gammaproteobacteria; order Burkholderiales; family Burkholderiaceae_C; genus Aquabacterium. Next base: position 29,995 of record NZ_CANBCC010000012.1, read on the forward strand.
GCAGGCTGGCGCAGGCCCATATGCCATCGAACAGGGTACCAGCGGGCAGCCCCAGCTGAGCGGCGTCCGACAGGCTCAGAAAGTGAGCGACCTGGACCTGCAGGCCGCTGTGTTCGGCTGCGAGGCGTGCCAGTTCGGGGCTGGCATCGAACGCCGTGACCTGATAACCCCGATCCTTGAACGCCCGGGCATCACGCCCCGAGCCACACCCCGCATCCAGAATGTGCCCGCCTGCCGGGATGTTGTGCAGAAACCGCGCGTGCAGCGGCCCCATGTCGACCCCCACGGTCGCTTCAAAGAATGTCGTCGCGTGGTCGTTGTAGTACTGGCTGGTCTGGCTCATCGAACACGGCCACGCACATCGGTGCGCGCCCCTCCCTTCACGCATTCTAGGCAAGGGCAATGCACCGCCCGAATACCCTTTGCAGGGATACTTGACGGGTTTCATACGCCTTCCGACGAAGGTTTAATCGGGCTCTCCACCATGTCCATCGCCACGCTTTTCGCTGCCTCTTCGACCTTCGAATCGGCCCGGCAGGTGGCGGTGCTGCATGCCGATCACCCCGCACGCCGCCTGCATGGGCACAGCTTCACCGCCAAGGTGCGGGCCGCGCTGGAGCCGGGATGGGCGCCCTGGCCCGGTGGGGATGTGAGCGAACTGGCCGGCTTGCTCGGCGCCTGTACCGCCCAACTGGACTACCGGCATCTGAACGAGCTGCTGCCGGTGCCGACGGACGAGAACCTGGCCCGCTGGGTGCGAGATCAACTGCAGGTGTCGGTGCCTGGCCTGGAGCAGGTCGGCATTCAGTCGACCTCGGACCAGGGCGTTGATCTAGATGCGAACGACCACGCGCACATCTGGCGACGCTACCGCTTTCAGTCGGCCCACAAGCTGCCGAACGTGCCTTTCGGGCACAAGTGCGGGCGCCTGCACGGGCACGGCTTCGAGGTCATCCTCCATGCCAACCAGGATGCAGGCGGCCGAGACCTGTCGATCGACTACGATCACCTGGACGCGCTCTGGGCGCCGTTCCATTACCAGCTCCATCACAAGTACCTCAACGCCATCGAAGGCCTGGAGAACCCGACCAGCGAGGTTATCGCCGGTTGGCTGTGGCAGCGCCTGAAAGCGGTGCTGCCGGAGCTGTCCTGGGTGACGGTGTATGAGACGGGCTCGTGCGGTGCCAACTTCAACGGCCACGATTACCGCATCTGGAAAGAGATGACGCTCGACAGCGCCCTCTTTCTGCGCAATGCGCCTGCCGATGACCCGCTGTCGCACATCCATGGCCACACGTACACGATGCGCCTGCACCTCTCGGCGCCGCTGGACCAGGTGCTGGGCTGGACGGTGGACTTTGGGGACGTGAAAGAGCGCTTCAACCCCATCTTCAAGGCACTGGACCACCACCCTCTGCACGAGCTGCCCGGGCTGGAAGACTGCGATGCGGGCTCATTGGCACGCTGGGTTCTTGCAGAGGGGCGACGGGCGTTGCCGCAGATCGACCGTGTCGACATGTATGAGACCCGTGGGTGTGGGGCCATCGCATTGATGGACGGCGATGGCCCGGCGTTGCCTGTCTGAAGTTGTGAGCCGCCCTGGCGCTTGACATCGGACATTTGGACCATGTTGAACCCGCTGAACGGGCCACCTGCGTTCTGTGCCGTGTTCTAAGCTCGTTGATCTTGTTTGTTCGAGTTTGTTGATCCACGCGAGCCCTTTTCAGCATGGCGATCTTTCCGCAAGGCCTGACCCGCGTCGACAAGCGCTGCAACACCGGCGAGCGCCGTGTTCTGCATCAGCTCAAGCGTTGCCTGGAAGACGATTACATCGTCTGGCACGACATTCCCATCGGCCCCAAGGCCCGCCAGCCCGACTTCGTGATCCTCAGCCCGCGCTGGGGTGTGCTGCTGCTGGAGGTGAAGGACTGGAAGCGGCAGACCCTGATCAAGGCGAATGTCGATCAGGTCGAGTTGCAGACGCCGCACGGGCGCGTGACCGACGGTAGCCCCATGCGCCAGGTGCGGGACTACACGATGGAGTTGGTGAACCTGATGCAGGCCGATCCGCAGCTTGTGCACGCGGATGGGCCGTTTCAGGGCAAGTTGTTGTTTCCGTATGGCTGGGGCGTGGTCTTCTCGGGCATCACGAAGGCGGCGGCCGGCGAAGACTTCCACGAGGTCTTTCCCGAGTTCAAGACCCTGCTGCGCGACGACCTGGAAGAAGACGTGGACCCGGGCGACTTCCAGATGCGGCTGTGGGGCATGTTCACGGTGAACTACCCCTACACGCTGACGCTGCCGCAACGGGACCGCATCCGCTGGCATCTGTTCCCCGAGATCCGGATGCAGTCGGCGCAGCCCTCGCTGCTGCCGGTCGATGAGCCGGGGTCATCGGCGGGGGACCTGCCCGATCTGCTTCAGGTGATGGACCTGCAGCAGGAGCAGATTGCGCGCACGCTGGGGGCGGGCCACCGGGTCATCCACGGCCCTGCGGGCTCGGGCAAGACCATGATCCTGATCTACCGCGCGCAGCAGCTGGCGGCGGCGGCGCAGCCGGGCAAGCCCATCCTCATCCTTTGCTACAACCGCTCGCTGGCCGGGCGCATCGAGGCGGTGCTGCGCGAGCGCGGCGTGGACGAGCGCGTGCAGGTGCGCACCTTCCATGCCTGGTGCCAGGACATGGTGGACACCTACCAGGTGAATGTGCCCGGCGTGAAGACGCGCGACAACGCTTACTACGCGGCCCTGGTGGGCGCGGTAGAGCGGGCGCTCGAAACGGGCCTGGTGCCCTCGGGGCAGTACCTGGCGCTGCTGGTGGACGAGGCGCACGACTTCGAGGAGTCGTGGCTGCGCCTGTGCACGCAGCTGGTCGACCCGCTGACGCGCAGCCTGCTGGTGATGTACGACGATGCCCAGTCGATCTACCAGAAGAAGCGGCGCAGCCGGTTCACGTTTGCCGGTGTGGGCATCGAGGCGCAGGGGCGGCGCACGCAGGTGCTGAAGCTGAACTACCGCAACACGCGTGAGGTGCTGAATCTGGCGGTGCGGTGCGCGGATGCCTTGCTGCGTTCGGAAGACGAGACGAGCGATACCGCGACGGTGACGCCCACCTCGGCCGGCCGCTCTGGGCCGCCGCCGGTGCTGGTGCGGGCGCGTTCACCGCTGGAAGAGGCCGAGCTGATTGCGCAGCGCATCGTGGGTCTGCTGGCCGAGGGGGTGGCACCGGACGAGGTGGTGGTGTTGTGCCGCACCCGGCAGTAGATGGCCCCCATCGAGCGGGCCCTGCGCGCGGCCAGGGTCCCGATGCAGTCGATGAACGAAGAGGGCTTCAGGCGCTTCAACTGGCGCAAGCCGGCGGTGCGGCTCATCACGCTGCACAGCGCCAAGGGGCTGGAGTTTGCGCACGTGTTCGTGGTGGGTCTGCAGGCCCTGCCCTACAAGGGCGAAAGCCTGGAGGAAGAGGTGCGGCTGCTGTACGTGGGGATGACGCGGGCGACGCAGACGCTGACCCTGTCGGCAGCGGGGCGCTCGGTGATGGTGGATCGGGTGGCGTCGGCGATGGAGGCCGAAGCGTAGCCGCCTCTTTCAGTCACATCGCCCTTCTGCCGATATCCCACGGAGCACGTGGATGACCCGCGCGCCTCGCCCATCAATCCGGACTGCACATGACGACACGCGATCTACCCGCCCGCTCCCGGCCTTCGGCCCGTTCCATGTGGGCCACCGGGTTGTTGGCGTTCTGCCTGTCGCTGGCCTCGACCGGTGCGTGGGCCATGCAGGTCTTCGTGAAGACGCTCACCGGCAAGACGATTGCGCTGGAGGTCGAGGCGAACGAGACGATCGAAAACGTCAAGGCGCAGATCCAGGACAAGGAAGGCATCCCGCCTGATCAGCAGCGGCTGATCTTTGCCGGCAAGGTGCTGGAGGACGGGCGCACGCTGGCGGACTACAACATCCAGAAGGAGTCGACCCTGCACCTGGTGTTGCGCGTGGCGCCTCGCACGCCGCTCACCGACAGCGTGTCGGTCCGTCAGCTGCTGGCCGCCCAGGTCCAGGCGAGCCATCGTTTCACGCTGACGCAGCTCGGTCATGTGTGGCAGCGGTTGGATGCAGCAGCGGGCGGATCGGGCACCTGGATGGCCGGCAGCGCGGGGCATGGGCGCACGCGCGGTGAGGGACGCGATCCGGCGTTCCATACACAGGGCCTCACCTGGGGCGTGGACCGCCCTGTGCAGGCGTGGGCCCGGTCGTGGCGCGTGGGGCTGGCCGTGGGCCTCGGGCTGGACCGGGTCGACACGGATGCGCAGGGCTCGGCGCTCGATGCCCGGCAGACGACAGGGATGGCGTACGTGCGCCACGGGGTGCCCGGTCAGCTGCAGATCGATGTGCTGGTGGGCCATGGCGTGTCGACGTTCAAGAGCGAGCGCGTGTCGGATGTGACGCAGACGGCGCGGCGATCGGGCCGGGTCAATGTGGCCGCCGTGCAGTTCAGCCAGACCGCCCTCTGGGGCCGGTTGGGGTGGCAGCCGAATGTGAAGCTGATGGCCACCGAGACCACGCTGGGGGCCGCCACCGAGGTGGGCTCTGCACAGGCCGTGGCCTACGAGCGCAGCCGCTTCAGCAGCCAGGGGGCCTCGGTCGGCATCCAGCTGTTCACCGATGTGCCGGTGGCTGTCGGGGTGTTGCGGCCGTCGCTGGCTCTGCAGTACGGGCGCCAGAACCAGCGCGACCTCAGGCAGGGGGTGCGCTACGCCGACGCGACCGACGGCAGCACCGATGCCACGCTGGTGGTGCAGGGCCTGCCGCGCGAGAACTGGTCTGCGACCGCCGGACTGCGCTGGCAGGTGGGGCCGGCCGTGATGGCGCAATTGCAGTGGGTGCAGGCCGGCGGCGCCGACCAGTACCGATCGCAGGCGGTGCGGCTGGGGGCCTCGATGGCGTTCTGAGCCCGCTCAGTGCGTGTGGCTCAGCAGGCGGCGCCGGGTCTTCTCGATGTTGCTGCGCAGGGTGTAGAGCTCGTCGGCATGGGCCAGGGGGATGTTGATCTGGCTGGCCACGCGGTCGAGTTCGTCGAGCTCGTCGAGCAGTTCCTGAACCGGGACGGGTTGCGCTTCCATGCGCGCTTCGACCTCCCGCAGCCGCGCATACCAGCGGAACACGCGCTGGCGCACGCGGTAGGTGTAGAGCGGCGGTACCACGCGCGACAGCGGCAGCAGCAGCACGATCAGACCGCCGATGACCAGCCACATGCGTTCGAGCAGGTTGCTGGCCCAGAAGGGCAGAAAGCGCTGCCAGAACGGCGGGGTGCCGTTGATGGCGCGGTCGCCTTCGGGGCTGACGGGCAGTTCGCTGGTGCGGGTGTTGGGGAAGTCGCGCGCGCGGTTGAACCAGCCGGCGCCGCCGTGCAGCTGCTGCGCGGTCTGCGCGAACAGCTGGCGCAGCGCGGGGTGGGTGTCTTCGCGGGTCAGCAGCGCGGTGGTGGCGGCCAGCAGGCCGATGTCCTGCCGGGGCAGGTCGCGGGCGAGGTCGACCATGCCGCGCGGCAGCGTGACGGTCTGCAGGAAGGGGAAGCGCCGTGCCAGGGCATCGGCCTGTGGCAGGTCGGCCAGCGCGATGCCGGGTTGTTGCAACAGGCGCTGCACCACCGGCGATTCGGGCGCGGTGACGAGCACCAGCGCATCCAGCTTGCCGGACAGCAGTGCCTGGGCCGCCACCTCGGGCGCGAACTGGCGCTGTGTGAGCGCGCCGGTGTCGAGCCCGTTGGCCTGCAGAAGGCGACGCACCAGTTCGGGCACACCGCTGCCTGCTTGGTCGATGTTGACGCGCAGGCCGCGCAGCTGGGTCAGCGAGGTGAACGCGGGCGGCGGCCCGCGGCGGCCGGGTCGTTGCAGCGCCGCGGGGCGATAGAACAACCACACGGGTTCGTAGAACAGTGCCCCCAGGGACATGAGCCCGGCGTCTGCATCGGCTGCGGTGTCATCGCTGCCGCCGCGCACAAAGGCCACGTCGGCGCGGCCCTCTCGCAGGGCCAGCAGGTTGCCGGCCGTGCCTTCGGTGGTGAGCAACTGCACGTGGATGCCGTCGCGTTCGAGGGCACGGGCATAGCGCTGGCCGAACTCGGCGTAGGCACTGCCGGCCGGGCCGGTGGCCAGCGTGACGGTGCGTGGCGGTTGCGGATCCAGCCACCAGTAGGCGGCGGCCAGCAGCGCGCCGGCCAGCAGCATCACCGGGCCCGCCGAGGCCAGCATGTCGCGGACGGACAGCACCCACAGGCGGATGGTGAGCCGCAGGCGTTGGGTCACAGGGGGGCGGATGTCGGCCATGGACGGTGGTGCGTGCAGATCGGGGGCTGCTCATTCTAGGTAGCGCGCGGCCGGTGGGCGTCCCCGCCGATATAGTGCGGCACACAACAAACACGATCAGGAAGGAAGTCAGATGCGCGGGTCATGGCAGACCAGGGGCGGCCGATGGGCCGGGGCCGTGCAGGGGCGGGCGTGGACGGCGGTGCTGGCAGCACTGGGCGTGGTCTCGGTGGTGGTGGCCACCCAGGTGCTGGCCACCACGGTGCAGACCATGTCGCCCCAGGGCGAGGTGGCCAAGGTGCGCCAGGCCCGGGTCACCTTTTCGGACCCGATGGTGAAGTTCGGCGACCCGCGTCTGCCGGCGCCGGCCCAGGTGCGTTGCCGCAACGAGAGCCCCCTGACGGGCAGCGGCCGCTGGGTGGACGACCGGACCTGGGTGTACGACTTCACGCAGGACGTGCCGGCCGGCACGCGGTGCGACGTCAGCCTGAACACCGGCCTGGCCTCGCTGGCCGGGCAGGCCGTGACCGGCAGCAAGGCCTTTGCCTTCAGCACCGGCGGGCCGGCCATCGTGCGCGCCTACCCCAGCGCCGACAGCGGCAACGAGATCGAAGAGGAACAGGTCTTTGCGCTGCTGCTCAATGGCGCCGCCACGCGGGCCAGCATCGAGCAGCGTGCCTATTGCGAGGTCAGCGGCGTGGCCGAGCGCCTGCCCGTCAAGGTGGTGGACGGCGCGGTGCGCAACGACATCCTGAAAGCGGTGGACCTGACCGCGCAGCAGGCCCGCGTGGTGACGGTGCAGTGCGGCCGCCCGCTGCCGCCGGACGCCCAGGTGAAGCTGGTGTGGGCCAAGGGCATTGCCACGCCGTCGGGCGTGGGCAGCTCGGCCGACCGGGTGCTGAGCTACCGCGTGCGCCCGCCGTTCACGGCCAGCTTCACCTGCGAGCGGGTGAACGCCCGCAGTGACTGCCTGCCCATCCGGCCGATGCGCATCGAGTTCTCGTCGCCCGTGCCGCGCAAGCTGGCCGAACGCATCGTGCTGAAAACGCCGGACGGCGAGCGCAAGCCGGTGGTCGAGCAACACCGGGGTGAGGTGCAGGAGCGCCTGGTGAGCGCCGACAGCGGCGGCCTGCGCCGTTGGTTCTACTTCTTCACGCGCAACAAGGGCAGCACCGGCATCGACCCGGATGAAAGCGGCGTGAGCGCGGTGGTCTTCCAGCCGGGCTTCCCCGAGAACGCCGCCGTGCGCATCGAGCTGCCGGCAGGCTTCAAGGACGATGCCGGCCGCACGCTGGGCAATGCCTCGGCCTTTCCGCTGCAGACGCGCACGGCCGATGCGCCGCCGCTGGCCAAGTTCCCGAAGGCGACCTTCGGCGTGCTGGAGCTCAATGCCGAGCCCACGTTGCCGGTGACGGTGCGCCATGTCGAGGGCGACCTGGCCATCAAGGGCCTGCAGGCCGGCGTGCGCGACCTGAAGGTGGCGGACGACGCGGCCATCATCGCGTGGCTGGCGCGCGTCAAGCGCTACGACGAGCGCCGCCTGCAGCGCAAGGACGTGGAGGCCGAACTGGGCGTGCGCCTGCCGCCGCCGCCCCAGCCGAAAGCCAAGCGCCCGGTGAAGCGCCGGGACGACGCCGAGGGCTGGGAAGACGACCGCCGCGAGGACGACCCGAACTGGGTGCAGACCCGCACCGTGAGCCTGCTGGCGCGCGAGAAGGCGGCCACCAGCCTGAAGCTGCCCACCTCGCAGCGCACCGAGCCGCACCCCTTCGAGGTGATCGGCATTCCGATGCCGCAGCCGGGCTTCCACGTGGTCGAGATCGCCTCGCCGCGCCTGGGCCAGGCCTTGCTGGACCGCAACGCGCCCATGTACGTGCGCACCAGCGTGCTGGTGACCAACCTGGGCGTGCACTTCAAGTGGGGGGCGGCCAACTCGGGCGTGTGGGTGACCACGCTCGACAAGGCCCAGCCGGTGTCGGACGCCGCCGTGCAGGTCTCGGACTGCCTGGGCCGGGTGGTGTGGCGCGGCCGGACCGACCACCAGGGCTTTGCGCTGGTGAACGAGGCGCTGCCCCGCATGGACTGGTCGTCGTGCGATGCCGGCGAGACAGGCCGCGAAGTGGGCTACTTCGTCAGTGCGCGCAAGACCGACGCCCAGGGCCGTACCGACATGGCATTCGTGTGGTCGACCTGGAACGAGGGCATCGAGGCCTGGCGCTTCCACGTGAACCAGGACTACAGCGAAGAGGTTGAGCCCGTGCGCTATCACACGGTGATGGACCGCACCCTGCTGCGTGCCGGGCAGACCGTGTCGATGCAGCACCATGCGCGGGCCGAGCGGCTGCGCGGCCTGCGCCTGCCGATGGCGGACGAGCTGCCCTCGGAAGGCCGCATCGTGCATGAGGGCTCGGGCCAGGAGTTCAGTTTCACACTGAACTGGCGCGGCCGGCGCCATGCCGAAACCACCTTCGCCATTCCGGAGGACGCCAAGCTGGGCGTGTATGCCGTGCAGATGCCGCACGGGCCGCATGGCGGGTATGTGCAGACCGGGTCGTTCCGCGTCGAAGAATTCCGCCTGCCCGTGATGACCGGGCGCCTGATGGGGCCGAAGGGCGCGCTGGTGCAGCCGCGCGACGTGCCGCTGGGCCTGCAGATCAACTATGGCAACGGCGGCGGCGCCAGCGGCCTGCCGGTGCGCGTGTCGGCCCAGCTGGGCGACACCGACGTGCAGGCGGCCTTGCGCACGCAGCGCTTCCCGGGCTTCCGCTTCGAGCCGCCGCGCGAGCCGCGCTCGCAGGCAGAACGCAGCTTCTTCTCGGATGACCGGGTCGACGAGGACGACGAGGAGAACGCCCTGCACCCGCGCGACGGCAGCGCACGGCTGGTGGCCGACAAGCTGGCCGTCACGCTGGACGCCAAGGGCGCCGGCAAGGTGACGCTGCCCGGCCTGCCCGCCGTGACGCGGCCGCAGCAGCTGCTGGTGCAGGCCACCTACGCCGACCCGAACGGCGAGGTGCAGACATTGAGCCAGTCGCTGCCAGTGTGGCCTTCCGCCGTGGTGCTGGGCGTGCGCACGGATTCGTGGGTGTCGGTCAAGCAGAAGGTGGCCACGCAGGTGCTGGCGCTGGACACCAACGGCGTGCCGCAGGCTGGCGTGAGCGTGGCCGTGAAGGCGGTGGCTCACCGGACGAGCTCCACCCGCAAGCGGCTGGTGGGCGGCTTCTACGCCTACGACAACCAGAACGCCGACGAGGACCTGGGTACGGTCTGCCGTGGCACGAGCGACGCCCGCGGCCTGGTGCTGTGCGAGGTGGAGATGAAGCAGGCCGGCGAGATCGAACTGATCGCCGAAGCCAAGGACGCGGGCGGCCACCTGGCACGCTCGGCCGCGTCGGTGTGGGTCACGCGGCAGGGCGAAGTCTGGTTCGGCGGCGACAACCAGGACCGCATGGACCTGATTCCCGAGCGCCGGCAGTACGAGGCCGGGCAGGTCGCGAAGTTCCAGGTGCGCAGCCCCTTCCGCCAGGCCACCGCGCTGGTCGCCATCGAGCGCAATGGCATCCTCGAAACCTTCACGGTGCAGTTGAACGGGCAGGACCCGACGATCGAGGTGCCGGTGAAGGCCGAGTGGGCGCCCAATGTGTACGTGTCGGTGCTGGCCGTGCGCGGCCGCATCCGCGAGGTGCCCTGGTATTCCTTCTTCACCTGGGGCTGGCGCGCGCCCAGCGAGTGGTGGCAGGCGTGGCGCAACGAAGGCCAGCAGTACCAGGAGCCGACCGCGATGGTCGACCTCTCCAAGCCCGCCTTCAAGTACGGCATTGCCGAGATCGAGGTGGGCCACAAGGCGCACACGCTGAAGGTGGACGTGCAGCCCGACAAGCCGAGCTACCCGGTGCGCGGCACCAGCCTGGTCCGCGTGAAGGTGACGCTGCCCGATGGCAAGCCCGTGCCTGCCGGCACCGAGGTGGCGCTGGCCGCCGTGGACGAGGCCCTGCTGGAGCTGCAGCCCAACGACAGCTGGGACCTGATGAAGGCCATGATCCAGCCCCGGGCCTATGGTGTCGAGACCGCCACGGCGCAGATGCAGATCATCGGCAAGCGGCACTATGGCCGCAAGGCCGTGCCCACCGGCGGGGGCGGTGGCGACTTCCCCACCCGCGAGCTGTTCGACACGCTGCTGCTGTGGAACCCGCGCGTGGTGCTCGACGCCCGCGGTGAGGCCCTGGTCAAGGTGCCGCTGAACGATGCGCTCACGAGCTTCCGCATCGTCGTGGTGGCCGATGCCGTGCAGGGCGACAACGCCGCGCTGTTCGGCAAGGGGCAGGCGCAGATCCGCGCCACGCAGGACCTGCAGATCCTGTCGGGGGTGCCGCCGCTGGTGCGCGAGGGCGACCAGTACCGCGCCATGTTTACGCTGCGGAACACGACGGCCCAGGCCATGGACGTGGTGCTGCAGGGCCAGGCCGGCGGGCCGCTGCCCGAGCAGCGCCTGCGCATCGAGCCCAACGCCGCGGCCGAGGCGGGCTGGGACCTCACCGTGCCCTACAACGTGGCGCAGCTGGCCTGGCAGGTGAGTGCGAAGGCCACGGGCAGCACCGGGGCGCAGGACCGCATGGCCTTCACGCAGAAGGTGGTGCCTGCCGTGCCGGTCACGGTGCAGCAGGCCACGCTGATGCAGCTCGACAAGGCAGCGGGCATCCCGATCGCGCCGCCGCTGAAAGCCCTGCCCGATGGCAACGGCGCGCTGCGCGGCGGCATCGAGGTGGCGCTCAAGCCGCGGCTGGCCGATGGCCTGCCCGGCGTGCGCGAGTTCTTCGCTCGCTACCCCTGGAGCTGCCTGGAGCAGCGCACCTCGGTGGCCATCGGCCTGCGTGACGCGGCCTACTGGCAGAGCATCGCCAGCCAGATCCCGCTGTACCTCGATGAAGATGGCCTGGCGAACTACTTCCCGCCCTCGTCCGGCATGCCACGCACCGGCAGCGACAGCCTGACCGCCTACCTGCTGGCCATCACCGACGAGGCCAGCCGGCTGGGCTACGACTTCCGCATCCCGGCCGACACGCGCGAGAAGATGGAGCGCGGCCTGATCGCCTTTGTCGAAGGGCAGATCAAGCGTGATTTCTGGGCGCCCGCCTTCCTGAAGAACGGCGACCTGGACGTGCGCAAGCTGGCGGCGCTCGAAGCCCTGAGCCGCACGGGCCGCGTGCTGCCGCGCATGCTGGGCTCGATCCAGATCCTGCCCAACCAGTGGCCGACCGGCGCGGTGATCGACTGGCTGATGGTGCTGCAGCGCGTGAAGGACATCCCCGAGCGCGACAAGCGGCTGGCCGAGGCCGAGCAGATCCTGCGTGCGCGCCTGAACGTGCAGGGCACGCGGCTGGGCTTCTCGACCGAGCGCGACGACAGCTGGTGGTGGCTGATGGCCAACGGCGACGTCAACAGCGTGCGCATGCTGCTGGGCGCGATGGACCGCCCGGGCTGGGCCGACGACATGCCGCGCCTGATGATCGGCACGCTGCAACGCCAGCAGCGCGGGCACTGGTCGACCACGGTGGCCAATGCCTGGGGCAGCGTGGCGGTCGAGGCCTTCTCGAAGCGCTTCGAGAAGGAGCCCGTGACCGGCAGCACCCGCGCGCTGTTCGAGATGCCGGTGGCAGGTGGCGCGCCGGTGCCCAGCGGCGAAGCCCGTGTGCTGAACTGGTCTGGCCAGGCGGCGGGTGGCACGCTGGCGCTGGGCTGGCCGCGCGGCTTTGCGGTGGGCGGCAACAAGGCCGACACCACCGTGCGCGTGTCGCACGACGGCACGGGCAAGCCGTGGGTGACCTTCACCAGCAAGGCCGCGGTGCCCGTGCAGGTGCCGTTCAGCTCGGGCTACCGCCTCACCAAGACGGTGACGCCGGTGGAGCAGAAGGTGAAAGGCCAGTACAGCCGTGGCGACGTGCTGCGCGTGCGGCTCGACATCGACGTGCAGGCCGATGCGACCTGGGTGGTGCTCAACGACCCGGTGCCGGGCGGGGCGACGATTCTGGGCAGCGGCCTGGGCCGCGACAGCGCCATCGACACCGCCAGCGAGCAGGAAGACGACCGCGGCTGGCTGGCCTACAAGGAGCGCAGCTTCGAGGCCTACCGCGCTTACTACCGCTACCTGCCGAAGGGCCGCTTCCAGGTCGAGTACACGGTGCGCCTCAACAACCCGGGCACCTTCGGCCTGCCGCAGACGCGGATGGAAGCCATGTACGCGCCCGAGATGTTCGGCGAGGCGCCCAACGCGCCGGTGGTGGTGAAGCCATGACCCACCGCGGGCCGCGGTGGGGGCGGTGCGCGCGGCAGGCGGGGCGCTGGGCGGCCCTGTGCGGCGCGCTGTGCGCCCTGCCCGTGCAGGCCCTGCCCCGCTTTGACGAGGTCAAGGCCGCCTACCGCGCCTCGGACACGGTGGTGGAAGACCGCCGTGGCGTGCCGCTGCAGGCCGTGCGCACCGACCGCACGCAGCTTCGCGGCGCGTGGGTGCCGTTGACCGAGGTGTCGCCGGCCTTGCGCACCGCCCTGCTGCTGTCCGAAGACCGGCGCTTCTACGAGCACGCCGGCGTCGACTGGCAGGCCGTGGGTGCGGCGGCCTGGGGCAACCTGTGGAACAGCCGCACGCGCGGCGCCTCCACCGTGACCATGCAGCTGGCCGGGCTGCTGGACGAGGACCTGGCCATGCCCGGTGGCGGCCGGCAGTCGCGCTCGGGTGTGGCCAAGCTGGGCCAGGCGGCCACCGCGCTGCGGCTGGAGCGCCAGTGGCGCAAGGACCAGATCCTGGAGGCCTACCTGAACCTGGTGGGCTTTCGGGGCGAGGTGGTGGGCATCGGTGCGCTGTCGGCGCGGCTGTTCCAGAAATACCCCTCGGGCCTGAACCACGACGAGGCGGCCATCGTGGCGGCGCTGGTGCGCGCGCCGAACGCCCCGGCGCGGCGGGTGGCCGACCGCGCCTGTGCGCTGCTGCGCGAGCAGAAGCTGGCGCCCGATTGCAGCGCACTGGCCACCTACACCGCGCAGCGGCTGGCGCTGCGCCACAGCGAACGCCTGGACGCCGACGCGCAACTGGCCCCGCACCTGGCGCGGCGGGTGCTGGCGGGCATCGCCGGCCCCACGCCGCCCGCGCGCGTGAGGACCACGCTGGACGCCGGCTTGCAGCGCTTTGCCCGCGACACGCTGCGCCTGCGGCTGCGCGAGCTGCGCAACCGGCACGTCGAGGACGGCGCGGTGGTGGTGCTGGACAACGCCACGGGCGAGGTGCGCGCCTGGGTGGGGTCGAGCGGTGGCGGGCTGTCGCAGGCGGCCGAGGTGGATGGCGCGAGCGCCTTGCGCCAGGCCGGCTCCACGCTCAAGCCCTTTCTCTATGGCCAGGCGATCGAGCAACGCTGGCTGACCGCCGCCTCGGTGCTGGACGACTCGCCCGTGGGCCTCAACACCGGCGCGGGGCTCTACATCCCGCAGAACTACGACCACCGGCACAAGGGTCCGGTGTCGGTGCGCACGGCGCTGGGCTCGTCGCTGAACGTGCCGGCGGTGCGGGCGCTCGTGCTGGTCACGCCCGAGCGCTTCGCCCAGCGGCTGACGGCGCTCGGCCTGCCGCTGACGCACCGCGGCGACCACTATGGCTACAGCCTGGCGCTGGGCTCGGCCGAGGTCTCGCTCGTGTCCCTGACCAACGCCTACCGGGCGCTGGCGCAGGGGGGGCTGTACAGCCCGTGGCGCGCCGTGGGCGATGGAGTGGGCGATGGGAAGCCGGTGTCCGCGCCCGTGGTGCGCGTGATGGACGCGACCGCCGCCTACATCGTGGCCGACGTGCTCGCCGACCGGGAAGCGCGCGTGCCGACCTTCGGCCTGGCCAACGCGCTGACGGCGCGCTACTGGGCGGCCGTCAAGACGGGCACCAGCAAGGACATGCGCGACAACTGGTGCGTGGGCTTTTCGAAGCGCTTCACGGTGGGCGTGTGGGTCGGCAATGCCGATGGCGAGCCGATGTGGGGCGTGTCGGGCACGACGGGCGCCGCCCCGGTGTGGCGCGCGGTGATGGACGAGCTGCACCGCCGCCATCCCGATCCGCAGGCGCATCGACCGCCCCCGCCCCCCGCCGGGCTGGTGCAGCAGGCCGTGCACTTCGAAGGCGGCCTGGAGGCGGCGCGCAACGAGTGGTTCGTGGCCGGCACCGAGCAGGCCGAGATCCGCCTGGCCAGTGCGCGGGGTGTGGCTCACACTCTGATCCAGTCGCCGGGCGATGGGACGATTTACGCGCTCGATCCGGACATCCCTCTGCACGCGCAGAAGCTGATGTTCAAGGGCGTGGACGGCCTGCCCGCGCGCTGGGCCTGGCGGCTCGATGGCCGCCGCCTGGGCCCGGCGGCCGACCGGGCCTGGCCGATGTGGCCCGGCAAGCACGTGCTCGAGCTGGTGGATGAGCGGCAGGCCGTGCGCGCCACCGCCCGCTTCGAGGTGCGGGGGGCGCAGGTTCGCGCCCCTGCGCCCTCAACCGCCCGGCGCTGACCGCTCAGAGTTTCTGCAGCGCCTCGTTGGCTTCGGTGAGCCCCTTGCCGGCTGCCTGCTGCAGATAGCGCCGCGCGGCGCGCACATCGCGCCGCGTGTCCTCGCCCTTGGCCAGCTTGTTGCCCAGCATCAGCGCCGCATGGGCGTGGCCCTTGTCGGCGGCCTGCGTCAGCACGCGCAGGCCCTGCCGGGCGTCATGCAGCGGGCTCTGCTCGGCCAGCAGGATGCGCGCCTGCCAGTAGCGCGCTTCCACCAGCCCCTTGTCGGCGGCGCGGTCCAGGTCCTGCGCTGCGGCGCGGATGTCGTCGGGCAGCGCTTCCTGGTTGAGCAGCTGCACGGCCTTGGCGGCCTGCCACAGGCTGCTTTCACGGGCCTGCGGGGCGGCCTGCTCCAGCAGGCGGGCGGCACCGGCCACGTCCTTCGTGGCCCCGCCCGCGCCCAGCAGCTTCTGCCACGCCAGGATGAGCTGGGCCTGCGTCTGCCCTGCCTGGGCCTGTTCTTCGAGCACGGCTTCGGCGGGGTAGGTGCGCAGGCGCAGGTCGGGCTCGAACTGCATCGGCCACTGCGCCAGCAGCATCTGCGCATCGGCGCGGGCCTGCTGCAGCGTGTGGTGGCTGCGCACGAAAGGCAGCATGCCGGTGCCCTGGATGGCCAGCACCGCGGCCATGGGCGCGGCCACCGCCAGGCCGATGCGCCAGCGCTTGACGCTGCCGTTGGCCTTGAGCTGGTCGAGCACGCGCTGGCCGAAACCGGCTTCGAAGCGCTTCGCGATGCGCCGGCGGGTCGCCCACTCCAGCGCCAGCCAGGCGAGGGCCGCGCCTCCCACGCTCCACAGCACCGGTTGCCACACCCCGGGCGCAGGCCAGCCGGTGCCATACAGGGCGCCCGCCGCCAGCGCGGTGAGCCCGCACAGATAGGCGGCCGGCTCGGTCAATTCCGAGCCATAGAGGCGTGCCAGGGCCGTGCGCAGCGCGGTGGTGGCGCGGGCCACGTAAGTCTGGTCGACCAGGCCTTTGAAATGCGTCTCGACCGCAGCGGCGGCATCTTCGGGGCTGGCCTTGGCATCGGCCACGCGCTCGGCGATCAGCATGTTGAGCTCGGATCGCAGGAAGTCGGCCGTGGTGTCGAGCAGGTCGCTGCCCTTGTGGCGACGCCACGCGGACGAGGTGGCCACGCGGGCTTCGAGTGCTTCCAGGTCGTCGGTCAGCAGGTGGCCGGCGATGTTGTCGAAGCTGAAGACGCGGGCTTCCGGACCGAAGCCGTAGAGCACGAAGTCGTCGTCGCGTGCGCGCAGGCTGGCGCGGCGCACGTCGAGGCGCAGGCGGTGGCGGGTTTCGACCGCGTGGCCCTGCACCGTGTGCAGCACGTCGAGCAGTTCGCCGAGCTGGGGCATGTCCTCGCGAGGCACCTTGGTGTCGACCAGCTTGCGCAGGGTCTCGTCCGGGGTGACGATGGACAGCGTCTCGTCGTGCACGACCTCGGCGACGACGGTGCCGCGCACGTGCTCGATGCCCGAGGCCAGGCAGCTGGCGCAGTCGATGCGGCCGGTGGTGCCGCAGCGCCCGCAGTCGATGTGGCCCTTGCCAAAGCAGCCACTGCAGTTGATCTTGCCGTCGTAGCCGCAGTGGTAGCAGGTGGTGCGCCCGCTGCTGGAGCACGCCGAGCAGTTGCGATAGACGGTCTGGTAGGTGGTGACGTAGCTGTTGCTGCTGGAGCTCCAGGTCTGCTGGCTGACCTGCTCCGTCCATGAGCCGCGGCCGCCGCAGCTGCTGCATGTCTGCTGCTTGCTGCCGTGGCAGGAATAGCAGTTGATCTTGCCTGCACCGAAGCACGCGTGGCAGTTGGTGTGACCCACGCCCGAACACGATGGGCAGGTGACGTGGCAGGCGCCATGGCACTGGTGGCAGGTGTGCTCGTAGCCCACGCTGCCCGGCGAGCGCAGAAAGCCGGCCGTGCCCGGCATCAGCCGACGGTAGCTGCCTGCGTTGCCGTTCGCCCAGGCCTGCAGCGCACGGGGCGCTTCGGTCTCGGCGGTGTCCAGCCGCTCGGCCAGCTCCTGGCGGAAGGCCTGCTGGCTGCCGACCTTGTCAACCCCGGCCGGCAGACGGGCGGGGCCGCTGCCAATGCGTTCCGAGAAGCTCACATACTGATCCACCGTGAGCTCGACCGGCAGCCCGTAGGCTTCTTCGGGCGCGGTTTCGGTCAGGTCGCGTGCATCGAAGCGCGTGACGGGCTCGATGTGCGCGGCCACCACGCCAAGCACCTGACCGGTCGGCGGGGCGTACGGGGGGCTGGCCGGCGTGGCAATCGGGGCGCCTGACTCGGCCGTGGCGTGCTCGGTGCTCATGGTGCGCTCACTCCGTCGCAGAAGGCGGCAGGCTGGCCGTCGATGATGGCGCCGCTGGGCAGCAGGCCGGTCAGGCGGCGGGCGTCGCGCAGGGCGCGGGCGTGTTCTGCATCGGGGCCGAGGTGGTAGGTGAACACCGGCACGCCCAGCTCGCGCGCCATGGGCAGCAGGCGCGGGTTCGCGTTCAGCGTGTTGATGTCGACGTGCACGCCCACGGGCTTGCCGACTTCCTGCTGCAGGCGTCGCAACCAGGTTTCGTCGATCCGCGGCGGGGCGAAGCGGCTGGCGCTGGCGCGCGTGGCCGGGTTCTGGCGCGCCAGCGCCTGCGGATCAAGCACGATCTGTCCGAGGTAGCCGGTGGCATCCACCTGCCGCGCACAGCGCAACTGCCCGCGCTCGATGGCGGTGAGGAACCAGTTGCCATCCGGCAGGCCGCGGTGCAGGGTCGAGACCGCCTGCTGCGCGGCATCGCAACGGCTGTTGCTCTGCTTGATCTCGACGTTGAGCACCTTGTCCTTGTCGGCTTCGTTCACCTTGTCGAGCACGGCGCTCAGAAAGGGCGCGTTCTCGCGGGTGAAACGGCCGTTTCGGTCCTTGAGCATCACCTCCTTCCAGGCGGTGCTGGTGAGGTCCTGCACGCGGCGGCCGCTGAGCGTGGTGGTGCGGCCAAGCTGCAGGTCGTGGTGCAGCACCCAGTGGGCATCGCCCAGTTGCTGGATGTCGATTTCGACGCCATCCCATGCACCCTCCACCGCGCGCGTGATGGCGCTCTGGGCGTTTTCCGGGGCGTCGGGGTGGCCGCGGTGCGCATGCAGCACCATGCCCTGGCAGGTGGCGTGCGCGGCCACGGGGGCCAGCAGCGTGGCGGCCAGGATCAGGATGTGAGCCAGTCGACGGGGCTCAGCGGGTCGGGGGCACATAGCCATAGGTGAGGCCGCCCAGCAGGCGGGTGCGAACGAGTTCATTGACGGGATAGCCGTAGCCCTGGCCCACGGCGACGACGTGGAGCGCGTTGCCCAGCAGCCAGCCGCGCACGCCGGTGTCTTCGGGCTGCGTGAGGCCGTCGCGCACCTGGTCGCGCATGTAGCCATACAGGCGGCTTTGCGTGACGGCGTTGTCCGTCCAGCTCAGCACCACCCACACCAGGGCGAGCACGGCAAACGGCGTAGCCCACAGGAAGCGGGTGCGCGCCTGCCAGGCTGGCACGGCCGAGACCACGAGCGACAGCAGCAGGTAGCTCAGCTTGGCCAGGTGGCCCACGGCGCCCAGCAACGAGAAGAACAGGGCCACCGGCGGCACGATGGCGGCACGGGCGGCCTCGACGCCGCGCTCGGCGAGCGGGCGGCCATCGGCGAAATCTTCCGCGGGGGCGTCGTAGCGCACCTGCTCTTCGCGCGCCACCTTGGCCACCAGCGGCTGGAACACCTCGCGCTGGAACTCGGCGCCATCTCGGTAGGCCGGCTGCAGCGCCACGCCAGCCGGCAGGTGCAGCTTGTCGCGCAACTCGGCCTGCACGCCCGGGTGGGCAAAGAAGGCGGGCCAGCCCAGGCCCGGCGGAATGCGGCGTCCCTTGACCGTCAGCGCCTGCGCGCCGGCCCGGTCCGCCTTGCGGCGCACCTGCGTGGCCACGGCGTCGCGGAATGTGGCTTCGTCGGCCAGGTCCCAGCTGGCGGGCACGGGCACACGCTGACGCACCTTGCGGCGCACGGCGTCCTGGGCGTTGGCGGGCACCGTCGACGGGGTCCAGCCCCGGCGGCCCAGGTCGGAGAGGTAGTCGCCCCAGGCCTGGTCCTGTCGGCGGGCCACCTCGCCGTCCACATCGGTCGCGCCCGGCATGCGGGCGTAGCGGCGCCATTGCTCCTGCGTCTTCTTCACGGCCTCGGCGTAGCGGTCGTAGTAGGCGGCCGGCCCACCAAAGCCCTGCTCCACCTGGCGGGTGATGAGCGTGAGCTTGGCGTCGTGGATCTTCTCGTCGAGCCGGTCAACGGAGGCGGCCATGACCGGGAACTGCGCCAGAAAGGCCTTGCCGGCCGGCTGACTGAACAGCGCTGCGTCGTCATCGAGGCCGGCGAGCTGCACCCGCCCATCGACCAGGGCGCGCTGCACCAGCACGATGTTGAGGCTGGCACGGCGGAAGGCCGGGGTGCTGGCGGCCACAAGGCCTTCGACCAGCGTCTGCAGCGAGCCGTACACGACCCCGCCCGACAGCGCGCACCAGAACGCGATGGCCATGAAGCTGGGCGAGCGTCGGCCCGAGCGCTGGCGTCGGCCGAGCAGCACCTGCAGCACGACCAGCGCGACCGCGATGCCCGACAGGCTGCGGCCGAAGACCTCGATGCGATGGAGTGCATCCGTACTGGGTGCGCCGCCGACCACATCCAGCAGGCGGGCGTTGAAGGCGAGTTCGAAGCAGAGGTAGAGCGCCGTGAGCAGCGCGATGAAGACGGTCTGTCCGCGGGTCATGTCAGTTGTCGAGCACGATGCGCACGGGCTTCTGCTCTTGCGACGGGAAGTTCATGGTGTTGCCGGGGGCTGGCGTGGCGGCGCGGGGTGTGGGGGCCGCCGCGGTGGTGCGACGGGGTGGCGCCGCTGGGGCGCCGGATGCGACCGGGGTGGTGCGTGGGGCGGTCGCCGTCCGTGCGGCAGGGCCGTTGCCGTTGCTGGCCGTGCCGCCCGCCGGCCGCTCGCCATTGGGCGCGCTGGGCAGGCCGGGCACATGGCGTGGCGCACCGGCGGCAATGGGGCCTGCGCTGGCAGCCGGGGGGCCGGGCGGCGGGCCGGCGTAATCGTTGCGCACCAGGCGCGCGTTCTGGTAGGTGTAGCGGATGGTCTTGTTCGGGTAGGCGAAGTCGAACGTGGCGCCGTCGGCATACAGGTTCACGTTCGGGGCGGTCTGGCAGTCCCCGAAATCCCAGGCCAGCACCTCCGATCCCTTCACCGAGATCAGGTGCATCTTGAAGCCGCAGTTGCGCTCGGCCTTGTCGATGACGATGACGGTGCGCCCGTCGATCAGCGTTGCCGAGCGCACCTTGACGTCGGTGGCGTTCTCCAGCGGGATCACGCGCAGGTACTTTTGCAGCTTGATCGAATACTGTCCGCTCAGCACGCGCAGTTTGGCTTCGCTGCCGTCGGGCAGGGCAAAGGTCTGAACGACCTGGCCGAACAGCTCGGCGTTGTCGACCTGGAACTGCAACTGCCCCCGGCGGTCGGTCTGGACGGCGCAGCCGCCGATGAAGGAGGCAAAGCACAGCAGCAGGGCGGTCCGCGAGGCGCGGCGCAAGGACAAGATCGGCATGGGTCGGTCGTGCGGGGCGATGTCAGGGATTGAAACAGATGCTACAGGACGCGAACGCGCCCGGAGTCGACCTGCATCAGCCGCTCGGACGAAGCGCAGGCGTACGATCGCGGCCTGCCCCACGATCCTGAAAGTTCACGATGAGCACCCTGCCGCCCTGCCCTCAGTGCGCCTCTGCCTACACCTATGAAGACGGCGCCCAGCTGGTCTGCCCCGAATGCGGCCACGAATGGCGCGCCGGTGTGCCGGCCGACACGGAGCCGGCCGCCAAGGTGTGGAAGGACGCGCACGGCAACGTGCTGAACGACGGCGACACCGTCACCCTGGTCAAGGACCTCAAGATCAAGGGCTCGTCGGCCGTGATCAAGGTGGGCACCAAGGTGAAGAACATCCGCCTGATCGAGGGCGACCACGACATCGACTGCAAGATCGACGGCTTCGGCCCGATGCAGCTGAAGTCCGAGTTCATCAAGAAGGCCTGAGCCCGCGCGGGTCGATGGGCGTGAACGCCACCCCCGGGCCCCGTGCACGGGCCCTGCCCGAGGTCGACCCGGCCCGGTGCACCGGCTGTGGGCGCTGCGTGGCCCAGTGCCCGCCCAAGGTGCTGTGGCTGGAGACCGAGGCGCCCGGCGGTTGGGGCCCCAAGCAGGCGGTGCTGCACGACGCCCCGCGGTGCACCGGCTGTGCGCAGTGCGCCGTGGTGTGCCCGTTTCGGGCCATCACCATGGTGCGGCGCAGCGAGATCCAGGCATGAAGTGTGCGGTTTTTCATGGGTGGCCGCGGCGCGACGGGTGGGAAGGGGGTTGTTCCGGCGATCGCCCTGGAACGCCCAGGGGTATGCTGGTCTCATGATCGCTCCGGACGCAGACCGCCACACGATCCGTGCCCTGGTGGTGGACGGCAACCTCTTGTCGCGCAGCATTGTGGTTTCGCAGCTGCGTGACTTCGGCGTCATGCAGATCCAGCAGGTGGGCCGCGCGCAGGACGCCCGCAGGAAGCTGGAGGTGGGCACCTTCGACCTCGTGGTGTGCGAGTACCACTTCGACCGCACGCAGTACACCGGCCGCGATCTGCTGGACGACCTGCGCCAGAACGGCCTGCTGCCCCTGTCGACCACCTTCGTGATGGTGACGGGCGAGGCCAGCTACGCCTGCGTGGCCGAGGCCGCCGAGGCCGCACTCGACGGCTACCTGCTCAAGCCCTACACCGCCAACAGCCTGTTCTACCGGATCTCGGCGGCCCGCACGCGCAAGCGCGAACTCAAGGAGATCTTCGATGCCATCGAGGTCAACGACATGGGGCGCGCGGCCGACCTGTGCATGGCGCACTTCGAGGACCGCCGCCCGTACTGGCTCTACACCGCCCGCATCGGCGCCGAGATCTCGATCAGCCAGGGCAACATCGAGATGGCCCGCCACCTGTACGAGGTGGTGACGGCCGAAAAGGCGCTGCCCTGGGCCCGGCTCGGCATCGCCCGGGTGCAGGGGGCGGAGGGCCTGCTGGGTGAAGCGCGCACCACGCTCGAAAACCTGATTGCCGACCACCGCTCGTATGCCGACGCGTATGACGTGATGGGCAAGGTGCAGATCGGCCAGGGTGACCTGGATGCGGCTTACGAGACCTATGCCATGGCGTGCGAGATCACGCCATCGTCGATCACGCGGCTGCAGAAGGCGGGCCTGATGGCGCTCTACACGGGCCGCACCGCCGAGGCCGAGCGGCTGATGGAGCGCGTGGTGCGCATCGGCCTGGGCTCGAAGATGTTCGACCCGATTGCCATCGTGGTGCTGGCGTTCTGCAAGTACCTGGGCGACGACGACAAGTGGCTGCAGCGCTGTGCCGACGACATCACGCGGGCCTTTGAGCGCGACCCGCTGAACCTGCGGCTCAAGCGCTTTTCGGACATCACGCAGGCGCTGGTGATGTGTCGCCGCAAGCAGGTCAGCGACCTCGCCGCGCACCTCGAGGCCATGGTCAAGGACGTGCTGTCGCCCACGGGCGATTTCGAGGCGGCCAGCAACATCGTGCGGCTGCTGGGGCTGATCGCCGAGCGGGTGTCGAACAAGGAGTTCGCCGACCGCACCATTGCCTCCATCGCCGCGCGCTACTGCTCGTCCCGTGTGACGCTGGACGTGCTGCTGGGTGCGGCCGAGGGGGAGGCCCACCAGACGCTGATCCGCGGGGCGTGGCAGGCGCTGAATGCGCGCATCCAGGCGGCCATGGCGCAGAGCATCGAGGGCCACCACGAGGCCGCCGTGCGCGCGCTGATCGCCGGCGCCAAGGAGACGCGCAACCCCCGCTTCGTCGAGACGGCCGAAGGCTCGCTCAAGCGCCATGGCGCCAAGATTGCGCGGGCCGAGGAGCTGGCGAAGGTGATCGAAGAACTGCGGGTGGCGCTGCTGCCCGGGGCTTTCAAGGACCCGAGCTTCGGCGGGCGCGAACCGGGCAGCATCCTCATGCCGGGCTCGGTGGCGGCAAAGGCCGTGCCGACCCCGTCGTCTGCCTGACCCTGACGCCACAGTGACTTCATGGGGCATCCCGCGGGGGGCCGTGACGCAGGCGTATGCTCCCGACATGCCCTGGCTCGTGAAACACCCTCAGTCCGTGCGCTCGCCTTCCGGGCTGGAATGGCGCGTGTGGAAGCGCCTGCCCATGGTGCTGCTGGTTGGCACGGTCCTGCCCTTGGTGATTGCGGGGGGGCTGTGGCTCACCGCGCCGGGCACCGATGCAGCCTCGCACGACCCCGAGGCCCTCCGTCAGGTCTTCGTGCTGATCGGCGTGGTGCTGCTGCACTGGACGCTGGTGCTGACCGTGGCCATCGGCTGCGGCATCGTCATGCTGATGAAGGGGCCGACCTATGTGGCCGACCCCTATCCGCTGCCCGACAGCGACACCCCGGTCACCGGCGCCCGGCGCAACGACTAGCATGCGGGCATGCGCCCGCCCGCCTCGCCCTCGTCCCCCCTGCCGCTGCTGGCCTGCCTGTACGCGGCCCAGGGCCTGCCCTTCGGTTTCTTCACGCTGGCGCTGCCGGTGCTGATGCGCGAGGCCGGCTGGTCGCTGACGGCCCTGGGCTTTCTGCAGTTTCTGGCGGCGCCGTGGGCGCTGAAGTTCCTGTGGGCGCCGGTGGTCGACCACCACGGCCAGCGGCGCACCTGGCTGCTGACGATGCAGCTGGCATCCTGCGCCCTCGCGGTGGCCATGGCGGTGCTGGGCTTTCACGAAGGCAGCATCGCGCTGTTCGTGGCGGTGTTCGTCTTCAACCTGCTGGCGGCCACCCAGGACGTGGCCACCGACGGGCTGGCTGTGCGGCTGCTGAGCGCGGGCGAGCGTGGCCTGGCCAACGGCATCCAGGTGGGCGCCTACCGCTTCGGGATGATTCTGGGCGGGGGGCTGCTGCTGTGGGTGCTCTCCCGCACCAGCTGGGCCGTGGCCTTTGCCGGCATGGCGGCGCTGCTGGCGCTGCTGACCTGGCCGGTGTGGCGCATGGCCGAGCCGCCGGCGGCCGTGGCAGCGCCCGACGCCCCCCCGCCGGCGTCGATGCGCCCCGCGTTGCTGTCTGACGGGCCGACGCGCCCCGCGCTGGCGTGGCTGTGGCTGCACCGGGCGCTGCGCCCGGGCGTGCTGCCACTGGCGGGGCTGATCTTCTGTTTTCGCTTTGGTGACCAGATGGCCGCCGGGCTGATCACCCCCTTCCTGCTGGACCAGGGCTTGAGCAAGGCCGACCTGGCGCTGCTCAAGGGCACGGTTGGCTCGGGCACCAGCCTGTTGGGCGCGGCGCTGGGCGGGGCGCTGCTGCTGCGCGTGGGGCGGCGCACGGCGCTGCTGGGCAGCGGGCTGCTTCAGGCGGCGGTGTACGGCCTGTATGTGGCGGCGGCGCTGGGTGCGGGCGGGGTGCCGCTGTTGTGGTGGGCCACGGTGGCCGAGGGCGTGGTCGGCACGGTCGTCACCGTGGCGCTGTTCTCGCTGATGATGGATGCGGCCGACCCGGCCCACCCCGGCACCGACTACACCTTGCTGGGCAGTGTCGGGGTGTCGCTGGCTGCGGTGGGCGGCGTGGCTGGCGGCCTCGTGGGCGACCTGGCAGGCTACGCGCCCGCCTTTGCAGCCGGCGGGGCGGTGTCGGTGCTGGGCCTGCTGGCGCTGGTGCGCTGGCTCGATGTGCGCCCCCTCACCCCCCGCGTGCGCGAGGCGTGGTGATCGGGCCCCAGGCTCACTTCGTTGCGCCGAACACCTTCTGCAGCAGGGCGCTGCCAGTGCCCACCGGGTCCTGGCGGATCTTGCGTTCCTCTTCGCCGATCAAGGTGTAGAGGCCGTCCAGTGTCTTGCCTGTCACGTATTGCTCGATGCTGGCTTCTTCCGGCTTGACCAGCCCGGCCGCCGACACCTTGCTCGCCACCCGGTTGTAGCTCTTGGCCAGGCCCACCTGGCTGGTGGCCTGGGTCACCACCGGCAGGAACTTCTCGCCCAGCGGCATGCGCGTTTTCTCGGCGAAGAAGGTGGTGACGGCGTTGTCGCCGCCGCGCAGGATCTGCCGGGCGTCGCTCACGCTCATCGACTTCACGGCCCCCACCAGCAGGTCCTTGCCCAGCGGCACGGCAGTTTCGGCGGCGCGGTTCATTGTGGTGACGAGGTCGTCCACGCGCTTGCCCTGGCCGGTCATGCGCAGCAACCGGGCGGCGTCTTCCAGGTAGCCGGGCAGCGGAATGCGGACCTTGGGGTTGCCCAGAAAGCCGTCGGTCTGGCCGAGCAGGCTCACGGCGGCCAGGGCCCCGCGCTCTAGCGCAACCTTGATGCCGGCGCTGGCGTCCTGGTTGCTCAGGTCGGACAGCGAAAGGGCCTGGGCCTGGCGGGTGGCAGCCAGGACGAGCAGGGCGACGCCCGATCGGGCGAGAAAGGTGCGACGAGACATGGTGGCAAACCTCCTGGGTCAACCGCCCACTCTAGCGCGGGCCGGGCCGGATGGGGGGCGCCGGCATGGCCTGGTCACGGGGCCAGCCCTGCCCATTGGGATGGGCTGGCTTCCGGTACGAGGTGCCGGGGCAGCAGGTGGAACGCCTCGGGTGGCAGGGGGCGGCTGTAGAAGAAGCCTTGCAGTTCGTCACATCCCATGTCGCGCAGGATGGCCGCCTGGGCCGGGGTTTCAATGCCTTCGGCCACGAGGTGGAGCCTCAGCGACCGCGCCATGGCCACGATGGCCGAGGCGATGGCCATCGCGCCCGGGTCGTGGCCCAGGTCGGTCACGAAAGCCCGGTCGATCTTCATCACGTCGATGGGCAGTTGCCGCAGCGTGGCCATCGACGAGTAGCCGGTGCCGAAGTCGTCGAGCGCCACCGTGACGCCCCAGCTACGCAGTTCGCTGAGCTGGGCGCACGCGGCGCGCGCGTCGCCCACCAGCAGGCTCTCGGTCACCTCCAGTTCGAGCGCCTGCGGCGGCACCTGGTGGCGCGCCAGGGCGTCGCGCACGTGGGCCACCAGCTCGCCGCTGGCCAGCTGCCGCGGCGACACGTTGACCGACACACGGCCCAGCGCCAGCCCCTGGCGGCGCCACGCGGCGATCTGGGCGCACGCGGCGTCGAGCACCCACAGGCCGATCTCGTCGATCAGCCCGCCGGCCTCCGCCGCCTCGATGAAGGCGCCTGGGTTGAGCAGGCCGTGCTCGGGGTGCTGCCAGCGAATCAGCGCCTCGGCCGAGTCGATGGCGCCGTCGACCGGGCGCACGCGCGGCTGATAGTGCAGAACGAATTCGTTGCGGACCAGCGCCTGGCGCAGTTGACCCAGCAGGAGCACCCGCTCGCGCGCAGCGATGTCGAGCAGGCGGTGGAAGACCTTGTGCTGTCCGCGTCCGCCGGTCTTCGCGGCATACAGCGCGATGTCGGCGCAGCGCAGCAGTTCCTCGCGCATGAGGCCATGTTGCGGGCTCAGCGCGATGCCCACGCTGGCGCCCAGCAGGTGTTCGCCATCGGGCAGCGCGCAGGGCTGGTTGACCGCAGCCAGCGCCGTGTCGGCCACCATGCAGGCCGTGTGCTCGGTGGCGTCGGGCAGCACGATGACGAACTCGTCGCCGCCCTGGCGAGCCACGAAGGCGTCGACCGGCATGGCGTCCGTCAGGCGCTGGGCCACCAGGCGCAGCACCATGTCGCCAGTGGCGTGCCCGCGGCTGTCGTTGACGTCCTTGAAGTGGTCTAGGTCGAGGAACAGCACTGCGACTTTGGCCACCACGCCGGGGGCGCTCAGCAGCGCATCCAGCCGGTCATGCAGTCCGTCGCGGTTGGCCAGGCCGGTCAGGCTGTCATGCACGGCCCGGTGCACGAGTTGCTGCTCACGGTCTTCAATGCGACCGGCCATGTGGTTGAAGGCCTGGGCGAGGGTGCCGATCTCGTCGTGCCGGGAAATGGCCACGCGGGTGCGGGTGGCGCCATCGGCCAGACGGCGCGCGCCATCCGTCAGTGCGGCCAGGGGTTGCAGCGTGCGTCGAAGCTGCCACAGGGTGAGCAGCGCAATGGCCAGCAGCGTGGCCACGGCCACCAGGGCCAGCCACATGCCGAGGGGCCGGCCCATCCAGCGTACCTCGGGGCGAGGGCTGTCCTGCTCGAACACCCAGTCGCCCGCACCGAACTCGGCGCCCAGGTAGAGGCGGCTCCGGGTATGCAGCCGCTCGGCGGCCGGCTGGTCCAGCGCGTCGCCACCGCCCAGCCGGGCCAGCAGCACGCCGCGGGCATCTCGCACATGCCAGAGCCCATCCTCCCCCGCGTCGACCACCGGCGCCCACAGGTGCGCGGCGTGCAGTTCACCGACCCAGCGCAGCACGCCGCCGTGGCTCACGGCCATCAGCACGCGCGGCGTCTGTCCGGCGGTCTCGGCCACCCGCAGCCGCACCTCGATGCGGTCGTCACCGCGCTGCTCGGGGATGGGTGCGCGGTTGTAAGGACCCGCCTGCGCCAACTGCCAGGCCTGGCCCAGATCGAAGTCCGGGTCACTCGACCAGCGGGTGTCGCCGTGTTCGTCCAGCCACGACAGGCGGACGAAGACACGGCGCAGGCCCGGCAGCCAGGTGAGCCCTTCCGGAGGCCGGGCGGCCCCCGAGGCAGCCACCGGCACGGCGCTCAGCAGGGTCTTGCCGGCCAGCAGCCGGTCGAACACCTGACGGCTGGTGCGCTCGGTGGTGTCGAGGCGGGCGCGGGCGTCGAGCTCGCGGGCCACCTCCGTGATCGCGGTGCTCGACAGCCAGTCGGACAGGGCCAGCGGCACGACGGCCGCCAGCAGAAACAGCGCGAAAAGACGGTGGGCGAGCCGGCGTCCCAGCTGGCGTGCGAGCAGGGTGCGCAAAGGCACGGTGGGCAGCCTCAGAACTCGCTGGCCACGCCGACGTACTGGCCGTCGCGCCCGCGAATGACGTCGTCCAGGCTGTCCTGATTCGAGACCTGGCTCTTGGTCACGCCATCCGGGCCCATGCTGTAGAGGTCGAAATCGCTGTTGATGGGGTTCAGCGAGCGGTCCTTGCGGGCGCCGCCGCGGCCGTTGGCGTCGACGTTGTAATAGACATAGGGCCGGCCCCAGGGGTCGTTGCGGCTGGCCCCGATGGCGGCGAGGTCGGCCGGAAAGGCGCGGTTGTCATCCCAGTGGCGCTGGATCTGCACCGACATGGCCGCAATGTCCTGCGCCGCCATGCGCGTGCGGGCCCGATCCTGGTAGCCGGTGTACATCGGCAGCGCGATGGCCGCCAGCACGCCGATCAGCGCAACGATGAGCAGGACCTCGATCAGCGTGAACCCGTGCGGGACACGAGACGGGCGCCGGGGGGTAAGCAAGGTGGGTGGCATGCGGTCGGGCGGAAGCGGGGCAGGCGCCTGTTTCGATATCGGACACCCGCCGGGGTACTTGAGCGCGGGCCGCATGCTGCCCGCGCCACAACACAGTATGCTGCCCGCTCGGCCCCCAACAGCATGGAGACAGACGTGTTTCAAGGCATCCTCATCCGCAAGGACGATCAAGGCTATCGCGCCGCCCTCGAGGCCATTGACGAGGCGCAGTTGCCCGAAGGCGATGTGACCGTCCGCGTGGCGGCCTCGACCCTGAACTACAAGGACGGGCTGGCCATCACCGGGAAATCCCCCGTGGTGCGGCAGTTCCCTCTCGTGCCCGGCATTGACCTGGCTGGCACCGTCGAGGTGAGCACCCACTCCGCCTGGAAGCCCGGCGATCAGGTGGTGCTCAATGGCTGGGGCGTGGGCGAAACCCACTGGGGCGGCCTGGCCGAGAAGGCCCGATTGAAGGGCGACTGGCTGGTGCCGCTGCCATCGGCCTTCTCCCCTGAACAGGCGATGGCCATTGGCACAGCGGGCTATACGGCCATGCTGTGCGTGCTGGCGCTGGAGCGCCACGGCGTGACGCCGGACCGCGGCGAGATCGTCGTGACCGGGGCCGCGGGCGGTGTGGGCAGCGTGGCCGTGGCCCTGCTGGCCAAGCTGGGCTACACCGTGGTGGCGGTGACGGGCCGCCCGCAGGAGGCCGACTACCTCAAGACGCTTGGCGCGGCCGAGATCCTCGAGCGCAGCGCGTTCAGCAACCCGGGCAAGCCGCTGGCGAAAGAGCGCTGGGCCGGGGCGGTGGACACCGTGGGCAGCCACACGCTGGCCAATGTGTGTGCCAGCACGAAGTACGGTGGCGTGGTCACCGCCTGCGGTCTGGCCGGCGGCATGGACTTCCCGGCCACGGTGGCGCCCTTCATCCTGCGCGGCGTGACGCTGGCGGGCATCGACAGCGTGATGGCCCCTCGCGAGAAGCGCCTGGAAGCCTGGGCGCGCCTCGGCCGTGACCTCGACCCCGGCAAGCTGGCGCTGATCACCGAGACGATTTCGCTGGCCGACGCCATCCCCACTGCGCAGAAGCTGCTGGACGGCCAGGTGCGCGGCCGTGTCGTCGTGAAGATCGCCTGAGTGCCCGGCCCATGGACCTGACTCAGTTGCAGGCCCAGTTGCGCGCGTTCGCCGACGCGCGCGGCTGGCAGCCGTTTCACACCCCGAAGAACCTGTCGACTGCGCTGATGGTCGAGGCGGCCGAGCTGGCCGAGATCTTCCAGTGGATGACGCCGGAGGAGTCGGCCCGCGCCGCGGACGACCCGGCCACGCGCCAGCACATCGGCGAGGAGATGGCCGACGTGATGCTGTATCTCGTGCAGATCGCGATGCAGACCGGCATCGACCTGGAGGCAGCCGTACAGGACAAGCTGGTGAAGAACGCGGCCAAGTACCCGGAGCCGACCTGAGCGCGCCCTGACCCGGGCGGGGGTGCTGGCTTTCCCGGTTGAAGCGGCTGCGTCGCAGGCGCACAGTGGGCGCATGACCCTTGCTGCGCCCCCCACTGCCACCTTCCACCACATGCGCGACGGCACGCCCGAAGACTGGGCCGTGATCGCGCGCGAGTTCGGCGCCTACGCCCGCGAGCTGCCCGGCCGCGTGCTGACGCACCTGAAGCTGCTCGATGGCGACTTCGGCGGCTTCCCGGTCGACCGGCTCACGCACTGCCTGCAGACGGCCACGCTGGCCCACCGCGACGGGCAGGACGAGGAGTACGTGGTGTGCGCGCTGCTGCACGACATCGGCGACACGCTGGGCAGCTACAACCATGCGGACGTGGCGGCCGTCATCCTGCAGCCCTTCGTGAGCGAGGAAAACCACTGGATGGTGGCCCACCACGGCATCTTCCAGGGCTACTACTTTTTCCACCACCTGGGCATGGACCGCAATCTGCGCGAGCGCTTCAAGGACCAGACCGAGCTCTACCGCCGCACCGCGCATTTCTGCGAGCGCTACGACGCGGCGGCCTTCGACCCCGAGGCCGAGACGCTGCCCCTCCAGTTCTTCGAGCCCATGGTGCGGCGCGTGTTCGCGGCGCCTAAGCGCAGCCTGTATCAGCGCGCGCTGGAAGCCTGACACCTGCCCGCGCAGGCAGGCACCCGGTTTGCCGGTCAGAGGCTCCGCATGCTTTCAGGAGCCGCCATGTCGATGTTGCGCAAGACCGCTGCCCGGGTTCCGGCCCGTGCCTCTTCTCTGGCCATGGCCGCTGGTGCCGTGGCCCTGCTGGGGGCGAGTGCCTGGTACGTGAAGCGCCAGCGCACCCGCGTGGAAGCCGAGAACCCGCCGGCCGGCCGCTTTGTCGAGGTCGACGGCGTGCGCCTGCATTACACCGAGCACGGTGACGCGGCCGCCCCGCCACTGGTGCTGCTGCACGGCATGGGCATGATGGGCCAGGAAATGGAGCTCAGTGGCCTGGTGGAACGCGCCGCGCAGCAGTACCACGTGTTCGTGTTCGACCGCCCGGGCTACGGGCACAGCACCCGCCCGTCCGGCCGCCTTTACACACCCGATGAGCAGGCCCGGCTGTTCTTGCAGGCCCTGACCTTGCTGGGCGTGCACCGCCCGGTGGTGCTGGCCCATTCGTGGGCCACGCTGGTGGCGGTCGCCATGGCCGAGCAGGCGCCGAGCGAGCTCAAGGGCCTGGTGCTGGTGGGCGGCTACTACACGCCCGCACCGCGCTTCGACGTGCTGATCAACAGCCTGCCCGCCGTGCCCTTGCTGGGCCCGCTGATGGCGAACACCTTGTCGCCGCTGTTCTCGCGGGCGATCTGGGGACCGACGATGTGGCGCGTGTTCTCGCCCGGCGACAGCGCGGTGCGTCGGGATTTCAACGCGCGCTACCCGAAGTGGATGACGCTGCGCCCGCTGTCGATCCAGACCGCGGCGGCCGAGGCGGCCATGTTGATCCCCGCCTCCATCCAGCAACGGGCTCAGCACCGGCGGATGCAGGTGCCCGTGGTGCTGGTGGCCGGCGAGCACGACCGTCTCATCACCTCGGGCTGGCACTCCGGCCGGGTCAACGACCGCATGCCGCAATCCCGACTGCACATCGTGCCGGGCGCCGGTCATATGGTGCACCACACCGCGCCCGATGTGGTGTTCGACGCGGTGCGCGAGGTCTCGTCCCTCGTCACGCCGGACACGCCGGTGGACCTCGAGGCCCCCGCGCGCATGGCGCCGGAAGACATCGCGCTGCAGCCCGCAGCGTGAGGCCCGCGTGGGTGTGCGCGGTGCGATGATGGCGCCATGAGCATCGTCGTCTACTGGTTGAGCGCGGAAGGCCCTGGCGTACAGGGCTTTGCCGACGGGGAGTTGTCCGAGGCGCTGGCCTTTGCCGAAGCGCAGCGCAAGGCGCGCAGCGCCGAGGGCAGGCCCTTGCACCGCCATGTGGTCATCAGCACGGAGCTGGGCGACCATGTCGGCCTTGCGGGCGTCAGCGACGAACGCCCGGCCGACTACAGCTGGACCAAATCGCACCGGGGCGGCCCGCCCGACAAAGGCAATCCGCCGAAGACCCTGGCTTGATCGCCGGGCGTCAGCGCACCGTCACATCCACCACGGGCGCCTGCGTCCACGTCACCAGGTCGGCCAGCGTCAGCTTGAAGACCGCGTTGGGGTGGCCGGCCGCCGCCCAGATCACATCGAAGCGGCCCAGCTCTTCATCGAGCAGCACCACCGGCGGCTCGACATGCCCCAGCGGCGACACCCCACCGATCGTGAAGCCCGTGCGCGCCTTCACGAACTCGGCATTCGCGCGGCCCAGCGACTGGCCCGCACCGCACACCAGCGCCTGCACCTTGTGCTCGTCGACCCGGCGGTCGCCGCTGGTCACGACCAGCACGGCGCGGTCATCGGGCTTGAGGCGAAAGATGATGCTCTTGGCGATCTGACCCAGCGACACGCCCAGCGCATCGGCCGCCTGCTGCGCGGTGTGCGCGGCGTCGTCGAGCGCGATCGGCAGATGGGGGTGGCCCAGGGTTTCAAGCAGCGTGCACACGCGGCGCACGCTGTCGGACAGGGGTTTGACTTCGGCTCCACACATGCGGGGGATTATCGCTGCCAGCACTTCGGCTAGGATGGCTGCGGGCTGCGCCACATTGCGCGGTCACGTCGCTCGGACGGTTCCGGGCGCTCACGTGAAAGACCACACCATGTCCTCTCTGACGGGCAAGCGCCGCTTTGCGCGCATCGACCGCCTTCCCCCCTACGTCTTCAACATCACGGCCGAACTCAAGCTGGCCGCCCGCCGCCGCGGGGAAGACATCATCGACATGAGCATGGGCAACCCCGACGGGGCCACGCCACCGCACATCGTCGCCAAGCTCACCGAGGTGGCCCAGCGGCCCGACACCCACGGCTACTCGGCCTCCAAGGGCATCCCGCGTCTGCGCCGCGCGATCTCGCACTGGTACAAGGACCGCTACGACGTCGACATCGATGCCGACAAGGAGGCCATCGTCACCATCGGCTCGAAGGAAGGCCTGGCGCACCTGATGCTGGCGACGCTGGACCGCGGCGACACCGTGCTCGTGCCCGACCCGTCGTACCCCATTCACATCTATGGCGCCGTGATCGCCGGGGCCGACATCCGCTCGGTGCCGCTGGTGCCGGGCGTGGACTTCTTTGCCGAACTGGAAAAGGCCATCCGCGGCAGCTACCCCAAGCCGAAGATGATGATCCTCGGCTTCCCGTCCAATCCGACGGCGCAGTGCGTGGAGCTGGATTTCTTCGAGCGCGTGGTGGCGCTGGCGAAGAAGCACGACATCTTCGTCGTGCACGACCTGGCCTATGCCGACATCGTCTACGACGGCTGGAAGGCCCCGTCGATCATGCAGGTGCCCGGCGCCAAGGACATCGCGGTCGAGTTCTTCACGCTCAGCAAGAGCTACAACATGGCGGGCTGGCGCATCGGCTTCATGGTGGGCAACCCGGACCTGGTGGCCGCACTGGCTCGCATCAAGAGCTACCACGACTACGGCACCTTCACGCCGCTGCAGGTGGCCGCCATTGCCGCGCTGGAAGGCGATCAGCAGTGCGTGAAGGACATTGCCGCGCAGTACCAGAAGCGCCGCGATGTGCTGGTCAAGGGGCTGCACGAGGCGGGCTGGATGGTCGACAAGCCCAAGGCCTCGATGTACATCTGGGCGAAGATCCCCGAGGCCTACCGGCACCTGGGCTCGATCGAGTTCGCGCGCCAGATGCTGGACAAGGCCAAGGTGTGCGTGTCACCCGGCATCGGCTTCGGTGACCACGGCGACGACCACGTGCGGTTTGCGCTGATCGAAAACGAATCGCGCATCCGCCAGGCCATCCGTGGCATCAAGACGATGTTCAAGGCCGACGGCGTGACGCCGGCCTGACCTGGCGCCAGGCCGGCGTGCGCGGGTTCAGAGGCCCGCGTTCTTCAGCCGGTTGGCGTGCTGACGGTACACCTCGACCGGGTTGGTCTCGAACAGGCTGACCAGACCCAGCACCTGGTTGACCTCGTCGAGGTGGTTCATGCGGTAGTCGGTGCGGATGACCTTGCCGAGGTTCATCGAGCACGCGGCCACCAGGCCGTCGTTGGGCTCGCCCTTGAAGAGCAGGCTGGTGGCGCCCAGCAGCGCATCGCTGATGTCGAGCACGTTGGTCAGCGGGCGGTTGCCGCCCCATGAGTAGTAGCGTACGCCCTTGACCGCATGCTCACCGTCGCCGCAGCCGCTGGCGGGCACGCCGGCCGGGAAGCGCTGGTTGAACTTCGCGCTGCCCGCGGTGCTGAGCGACAACAGCGCGGCACCGGAATCACGCGGCAGCGAAGGCTGGCCGGCGAGCTTTTCGATCAGCGCAACCAGCGTGCTGTCCACGGTGCCGGCCAGGGCGCCATTGAGCGGCGAGCCGTCCGGTGCGATCTTGAGCAGCGCATCGGCCACGGCCGAGCCGCGGTTCACGCCGCCAATGCTGGTGACCGAGGCCACGAGTTCCGGCGCGACGCCGGCCACGTAGCGGGTGGTCGGACCGCCATGGCTGTGGCCGATCAGGTTGACCTTCTTCGCACCCGAGATCGCAAGGATCTCGCGCACCTGCGTCAGCAGCTGCTCGCCGCGCACCTCGGTCGAGTTGGCGGCCGACACCTTGGCCACGTAGACCTGGGCGCCACCGGCACGCAGGGCCTGCGGGATCTTGTACCAGTAGTCGAGCGAGCCGGCCAGCGAGTCGAAGCCGAACAGGCCGTGCACCAGCACGACGGGGTAACGCGTCTGCGTGTAGCTGCTGGTTTGCGCCTGGGCGGGCGCCATGGCGGCCAGGGTGCCGGTGGCGATGGCCAGGGCGGCCACCACGCGGGTCAGGGTGCGCTTCATCATCGGGTTGTCTCCTCTTCGGGGTCAGGGCTCGTAGGCAGCCAGGCGGAGCTGTTCCGTCTCGCTGAACTGCGCGGCCTTGTGGGCGGCCGCTTCTTGGGGATCGTGTTGCAGCAGGTGGTGGTAGCGCTGCACGCGGGTCTGCCAGGCGGCTTCGGCGTCGTCGAGCGCAGCCAGGCGGGCGGCGGCCTCCGGGCCGACCAGGCGGGTGCGGATGGCCAGCACCTCGGCCGCATCGGCACCGCGGGCGCGGGCGGCCTCTACGGCGTCGCGCACCGTCTGGTGCAGCAGCGGGGCGGCTTCGGCCTCACGCTGGGCCGGTGTCAGCCGGCTCTGCACTTCGGTCAGCCTGCGTGTCCGTTCGGCTGCAGTGAGCGTGGTGTCCTGCTGGATGCGCAGGCGGGCCAGCGCCAGGTCGTCGTCGGCATCGCCGGTGGCAAACAGCGCCTGCACCTGGGCGGCGGTGAAGTGGCGCGCCCGCACGGCGCGCACCGCCTGGACCTGCTGCGCCAGGCTCGCGGCCTCCAGCGTGCCGCTGGGCAGGGCGGGCAGCCGGGCCAGCTCCGCCTTGAAGGCCACGTAGGCCTTCCACAGGCTCATGGCCTGAGCCAGCGCCTCGGCGTTCAGGTCCTTCGCCATGTCGTGGCGCACATCGGCCTCGATGGCGTCCAGCGGGCGCTCGCCGTAGGTGGTGAGCCAGTAATCAAATCGGTGCAGCAGTTGCGGGCCCAGCAGCAGCTGACCACCGGCCTGGTGCACCTGCCCATCGGGCTCGGTCCCAGCCAGGCTGGGGGCGGGCCAGGGGGCCTCGACCTGCGGACGCGTCACGACCGTGGTGACGGCCTCCTGCCCGGTCAGACGCCAGGTCAGTGTGGCTGCGCTGGCCAGCACCAACGTCGCCACCAACCAGGGCAGGCGGCGCAAGCGCGGGGTCGACAGAAGCACGGCGGGATGCGGAGGCATGCGAAGCGGCGGAGGTGGTACGGTTCGTCACCGGCTATTCAGCATCAGGCGCTGGCCATCGCGCATCAGGCAAAGTCCCTGGATCCAGACGCGTCTGTGGCGAGTTTTCCGGCATGCTGGCGTGAACGGTAGAAAACGAACGGGACGAGTTGAATGAGAGTCGATCAAGTCACTTTGACGGGACAGCATGTCCGGCTGGAACCCCTGGCGGCGCACCATCTGCCCGGGTTGGCGCAGGCCATCGAAGACGGCCAGCTCTGGACCCTGCCCGTCACCTTCGTGCCGCCCCCTGCCGAGCTGGACGGCTTTCTGGCGAATGCCGACGCGGCGCGGGCCGCTGGACGGGAGCTGGCCTTTGCCACCGTCGAGGCGGCCAGTGGTCGGGTCGTGGGCAGCACGCGCTTTCGGTGCATCGAGGCGGCGCACCGGCGCGTCGAGATCGGCTTCACCTTTCTGGCCGCGTCGGCACAGCGCACGCCGATCAACACCGAGGCCAAGCTGCTGATGCTCACGCACGCCTTCGAGACCTGGGGCTGCAACCGGGTCGAGCTGCTGACCGATGAGCGCAACACCAAGTCGCGCCAGGCCATCCTGCGCCTGGGCGCCACCGAAGAAGGGCTGCTGCGCAGCCACATGGTCATGCGCGATGGGTTCGTGCGCAACTCGGTGATCTTCAGCATTACCCGGGCCGAGTGGCCGCAGGTCAAGGCCGGTCTGCTGGAGAAGATGGAGCTCAGAGCCTGAGCCAGCGCTCAGAGCGCGTGGCGGCCCACCCGTTCGAAGGTTGCCTGGCCAGGCGGCAGGTCCCAGCGCTCGATGATGCGGCGTGCGCGGGGCCCGGCCTGGTAGCGAATCAGGTGGATGGACTGGCCGATGCCACCGCGCACCCGGCGCGACATCGCCGTGCCGGCCTGCACGTTCCACACCGTGCGGGGCGAGCCGTCGGACGCGGCCAGGGACAGCGGGTGAACCGAGGGGAGGTGGATGTGCCCGCTGAGCACGAGGTCCACGCCCGCATCGGCCCAGGCGGCCAGGGCGGCCGCGTGGCCACGCAGCAGGTTGATGCGATCTTGCGCGCAGGCCACCCACACAGGCTGGTGCACCACGATCACCTTGAGCTGGTCGGCCGCGGCCTGGCGCACCCGGCACGCCGCGCGCGCGATCTGGGCGGACGACACCTCGCCATGCTTGTGCCGCCACGCCCGGGTGGTGTTGACGCCGGCCACCATGAGCCCCGGGAGGGACAGGTGGGGGTCGTCGGTCGAGCCGAAGGCCTTGTGGAAGCCGGCGTAAGGCGTGAGCGCGCGGGCCGCCACATTGAACAGCGGGATGTCGTGGTTGCCTGGAATGGCCAGCGCGTGCGGGGCCTTCAGTGCGGCATGGAAGCGCCGGGCAGCCTCGAACTGGGCGGGGCGCGCGCGTTGCGTGATGTCGCCCGACCAGACCACCACATCGGGTCGCTCGCGGGCGGCAAGGGCCAGCAAGGCATCCACTGCTTCGGGCGCCTCGGTGCCGAAGTGCGGGTCGGACAGGTGCAGCAGCACGCCCATGCTGCTTCAGCCCGGCACCAGCAGGTTCAGCCGCTGCGCCGCGGCCTCGAAGCACAGCGGCGGCCGCATCCAGCTGGTCTCGCCATCGGTGGCAATCTTCAACCGCCCTGGCCTGTGCGGCAGGCGCGGCTCGACCGTCAGCCGCCGGAAGGCGAGGCAGGTGACCGCCTCCGATTCGGCAAAGTGCCCGGCCGCTCCGCGCACAAGCAGCCCCAGCATGGCGAGCCGGCTCATGGGGCGCGCCATGATGGCCACCAGCCCCTCACCCCGCCCCTCGGGTTGCGCCAGGCCCAGCTGCGCCAGCTGCAGCGGATTGTTGCCCACGAACAGCGTGGGCGTGACCACGGTGGTGTCCTGCCCGTCGACCTCCAGCCGGATCACCCAGTTGCGGTGCGGGGCAAGGGCGGTGAACAGGCCGGCCAGCAACGCCACCGCCCGGCTGCGGCCCAGCCGCTGCTTGAAGCGCTCGCGGTCGTCGAGCGCCTGGGTGTACAGGCCCATGCTGCCGTTGACCAGGAACACCCGCCCGTTGACCTGCCCCACCTGCACGGGCCGCACGCGGGGGGACACCAACGCGCGGACGGCGGCCTCGGTCTCGGTCGGGATGCCGTGGGCGCGTGCCACGTAATTGAACGTGCCCTGGGGCAAGACGCCGAACGGCAGGCCCGTGGGCAGCACCAGGCCGGCCAGGGTGTTGACCGTGCCGTCGCCGCCTGCGGCCACCACGGCGCCGCCTTCGGCCTGTGCGCGTGCCACGGCCTGCCTGCCGGCTACCATCAGTTCGCGCGGGTGCCGGGGCGTGATCAGCTCGAAACGCCGACCGGCTTCGCCCAGCACCGCCTTGAGCGCGGCCGCGCAGCCCTCGGTGTCCGGCCGCCCTGATCGGGGGTTGAGGACCACATGGAGCGGCGCCTCCGGCCGCAGAAAGGGCCAGGCGTCGGTGGCGCCCGTGTCGGCCGGGGTCGATGCCGGCCGCGCGGGCATGGCATCGGGCGGCGGGGCGTCCTGAAAGCCGATGACCGGCACAGGACAGGGTGAGGATGCAGGCATGAGGTGCTCCTTGGGGGCAGTGTCCGGCAAGCGCCATGCCCGCAACGGCCGTCGGGCCTCTCTGCACCCTATGATGGGCACCGGCCTTCATCCCAACCATGGCCCCGCCTCATGCCGCCCCTCGTTTCACACCACGACGTCGAGTTCATCGCCATCCGTGCCCAGGGGCCGGGCGGGCAGAACGTCAACAAGGTGTCGAACGCGGTGCACCTGCGGTTCGATGTGCCCGCCTCGTCGCTGCCCGAGGCGGTCAAGGCGCGCTTGCTGGCGCTGGGCGACCAGCGCATCAGCAAGGATGGCGTCATCGTGATCAAGGCGCAATCGGCACGCAGCCTGGAGCAGAACAAGACCGAGGCGCTGGCCCGGCTCGAAGCCCTGGTG
This sequence comes from uncultured Aquabacterium sp., assembly GCF_947366995.1. Taxonomy (GTDB): domain Bacteria; phylum Pseudomonadota; class Gammaproteobacteria; order Burkholderiales; family Burkholderiaceae_C; genus Aquabacterium. The sequence continues at coordinate 68,612 of NZ_CANBCC010000012.1, forward strand.
GCTGAAGCCAGCGTGGTGCAGAAGACCCGGCGCCCGACACGACCCACGTTCGCTTCCAAGCAGCGGCGATTGAAGGGCAAGACGGTGCGCGCCGAGGTGAAGGCCGGCCGTGGCAAGCTCGTGTTCTGAGTGACCCGCTTGGATGAAGCTGGCTGTATGAACCCGAACGAACCGCTGTCTCCCGCCCTGGGCGAGCCCCTGGATCAGGTTGCCGAACTGATCCAGCAGGCCGATGCGCTGATCGTGGCCGCCGGCGCCGGCATGGGCGTCGACTCGGGCCTGCCCGATTTCCGAGGCAACGAAGGCTTCTGGCGGGCCTACCCGGCGCTGGGGCGGGCCCGCATGGGCTTCTCCGACGCCGCTTCACCGGCTTCCTTTGCGCGGCGGCCCGGGCTGGCCTGGGGCTTCTACGGCCACCGGCTCGCGCTGTACCGCGCCACCATGCCCCACGCCGGCTTTGGCATCCTCAAGCGCTGGGGCGACGGCATGTTGCAGGGCGCGCGGGTGTTCACCAGCAACGTCGACGGGCAGTTTCAGAAGGCCGGCTTCGATGCGGACGCGGTGCACGAGTGCCATGGCTCCATCCACCATCTGCAGTGCCTGAAGCCCTGCAGCGAGGCCATCTGGCCGGCCGATGCCTTCGTGCCCGATGTGGACGAGGAGGCCTGTCAGCTGCGCAATGCCGCCCCCACGTGCCCACGGTGCGGCGGCCTGGCGCGGCCCAACATCCTGATGTTCAACGACGATGGCTGGGTGGCCGACCGCGAGCAAGCCCAGTCGGACCGGCTGCGGCGCTGGCTGGCGCAGGTCAGCCGCCCGGTGGTGGTGGAATTGGGCGCCGGCACCGCGGTGCCCACCGTGCGGCATTTCAGCCATGCGGTGGTGCAGCAGCTGGGCGGGCGCTTGGTGCGCATCAACCTGCGCGAGCCGGCCGTGCCCACCGGGCTGGACGTGGGCCTGCCGATGGGCGCGCTGGCGGCCCTGCAAGCCCTGGATCACCGTCTGGCGCAAAGCAGGCCATCGGAGTAAGGTTTCGGGCTCACCGGCCGCGCACACCGCGACGCCAACAAGGGAG
>NZ_CANBCC010000013.1 GCF_947366995.1 uncultured Aquabacterium sp.
CCGCGTTGGTGCGGGTTGCTCGGTTGTGGTGGGGGGGGTCTGCGCCAGTCTCGGGGCTGGCGCCATGCGGGGTGGTCCTGCCTCACGGCAGGACACACCTCGGTGCGGGGAAGGATGTGGGGCCGGGGAACGCGCGGCTGTTACTTCAGCAACCCCGTCGACCGCCCCACCTGCTCGATCACATCGAAGTCCTCGCCCTTGGCCGGCACAAAGCGCTTCGCCCCCTGCAGCGCCATCACCGCCTGGTCGGCCGGGTCGCTCGCCTCCAGCGTCATGAAGGCATTGGCGAACTTCTGCACCGTGGCCGCCGGCAGGTCCTTGCGGGCCGCCCACACATAGTCCACGAAGGCCGGCGTGGTCCAGATGGCCTTCACCTTCGTCTTGTCGAACTTGTCGCCGGCCACCAGCCGGTTCCACACCTCGATGTTCAGTGCACCCGCCTGCACCTTGCCCGACTCCACCATCTTCACCGTCGCATCGTGCGCCCCGCTGTAGATGGGCGCGCCGGCGAAGTCCTTGTCCGCATCGATGTGGAAGCGCGTGCTCAGGAAGTGGCGCGGGAACAGGTGGCCCGAGGTCGAGCTCTTGGCGCCGAACGCAAAGCTCTTGCCGCGCAGCTCTTCCGGCTTGCTGATGCCCGAGGCCGTGTTGACGATGAACACGCTGTGGAACTCGCGGTCGATGTCGCGCATCACCACCGGGCGCGCGCCGGCCAGCACGCGGGCCTGCACGAAGGTGAAGCCGCCCAGCCAGGCGAAATCAATCTTGCCCGCCGCCAGGGCCGACACGGCCGCGCCGTAGTCGATGACCGGCACATAGACGACCTTGACGCCCAGGTGCTTCTGCAGGTGGTCGATCAGCGGCTGGTACTTGCGGGCCAGCTCGGTGGGGTTCTCGTCGGGAATGCCCGAGACGCGGATCACGTCCTGAGCCTGGGCCTGCGCGACGGCAGGCAGCAGCGGCGCCAGGGCCAGTGCAGCCAGGGCAGCCAGCGTGGTGCGACGGGGACGGACGGACGGCGAAGACGGGTGGCTCATGGTGTGAGGATCCGGGTTGAGGATGAAAGGGGGGCGGGCAGGTGCGCTTCGGGCGCGCAGCCGGGCAGGGGCAGGCGCGCGCCATCGCCGCGCAGGATGCGGGCGCGCACGCGGTCGCCCAGGGCGTCCACGGCGGCCACCAGCAGCAGCATGGTCAGCAGCAGCATGCCCAGGTCATGCAGGTGGAACAGGCTGATCGCGGTGTTGAGCGCGTCGCCGATGCCGCCAGCGCCCACGAAGCCGACCATGGCGGTGGCGCGCACATTCACTTCGAAACGGTAGAGCGTGAGCGCCGCCAGCCGGGCCTGCACCTGCGGCAGCACGCCGAACAGGAAAGTGGCCAGCGTGCCTGCGCCCAGGCTCTGCAGGGCGGCGGGCGGGCCGGGCTCGGCTTCTTCCAGCACGTCGGCAAACAGGCGGCCCATCACGCCGATGTTGTGCACGGCAATCGCCAGGATGCCGGCCAGCGGGCCGCCGCCCACCCACACCACGAAGACCAGGGCCAGCGTCAGCTCGGGCATGACGCGGGTCAGCTGCTGCACCACCCGGCTCATCGCGGCGGCCAGCGGGCGCAGCCACCGTCCGATGCCGCGCGGCCGGGGCGGGTCGGGCAGGTAGCTGCCGGTGCTCAGCCGCGCTGCGCCCAGCGGCGCCAGCACGAAGGCCAGCGCGGCCGACAGCAGCGTGGCCACCCAGGCCATCAGCAGCGTGTCGCCAATCTGGCCCGCCGCGGTCTTCAGAAAGGCCAGGTCGATTGCCAGCGTGTCCATGCGCGGCATGAGCGCCAGGCCGGCGCCCGAGAACAGGTCGGCCCACGGCACGTCGAGCCGCACCCAGGCCCACAGCGTGCCGGCGGCGCTCAGGCCCAGCGTCCAGCCGATGGCGGCGCGGCGCAGGCGGTTGCTCAGCAGCTCGAGCGCGACCACGAAGGCCAGCACGGCGAGCAGCGTCGTGGCCAGCTTGTCGTACTGGAAGTAGCGCAGGCTCAGCGCGATCTCGCTGCCCAGGCCGCCCGCGCCCACCACGCCCAGGATGGTGCCGATGCGGATGTTGCACTCCAGGCAGAACAGCGCGTAGCCCGTCCACTGCCGGCCCACCTGGGGCAGCACGGCGTGCAGGAACAGCGCCCAGCGCGAGGCGCCGGCGGCCCGCAGGGCCTGAACCGGGCGCGGGTCCACGGCTTCGGCCAGTTCGGCAAACAGCTTGCCGATGTTGCCGCCCACCGTCAGGCCGATGGCCAGCACCGCCGCGCCCGGGCCCAGGCCCAGCAGCTGCACAAACAGGTAGGCCCACACGATCTCGGGCACCGAGCGGCCCACGCCCAGCAGCACGCGCGCGGCGCTGCGAGTGGCCGCCAGCCCCGTGCGCGCCCAGGCGGGCGGGCCACGCGGCGGGTCGTCCAGCTCGGGCACGCGCGTGGCAAAGAAGGCCAGCACCGTGCCCAGCAGCGCGGCCAGTACCGTGCCCAGGATGCCGATCAGCAGGCTTTCGACCGAGAGGTCGAGCACGCGGGCCAGGAAGTCGGCCGACAGGTCTGGGTGCGCAAAGCCCGACAGGATCTCACCGGCATTGCGCAGCCCGTCGGCGTCGAGCAGGCGGCGCAGGTCGGCGCCGGTCAGCGACAGGCACAGCAGGCCCGAGAGCGCGATCGCCAGCCACCCCGCAAAGCGCCACCGGGCCTGGCGCCGCGCGTCAGAGACGCTCGTCACTGCCGGCATAGAGCTGTTCCAGGCGGGCCTCGGTGGCGTCCTCGGGGGCGCAGTCGAACAGGATGTCGCCGCGGCGCAGGCCGATGACCCGGGTGCAGTCGCGCCGTGCGATGTCGAACCAGTGCGTGCAGAACACCAGCGTCATGCCGCGCTGGCGAGCCTGTTCGGTGATGAGCCGCGTGACGGCCTTGGCCGTGTGCGGGTCGAGCGAGGCGGTGGGCTCGTCGGCCAGCAGGATGTCGGGCTCGGCGATCAGGGCGCGGGCAATGGCCACGCGCTGCATCTGCCCGCCACTGAGCGCGCTGGCCGCGGCCCACTGGTGCCCCCCCATGTCGAGCGACTGCAGCAGCGTGGCCACGCGCGCCGATTCCAGCGGCCACAGGGCCGCGGCCAGCGTGCGCCACCATGGCCAGTGCGGCAGCAACCCGGCCACCACATTGCGGTGCACCGTCGCCTGCGGCACCAGCAGGTTCTGCTGCTCGACGATGCGGCAGCGGGCGCGGTGGCGCTGCAGCGCGCGCCAGCCCATCGCGTCGAGCGCCACGCCGTCCACCCGCACGTGGCCCGCCGTCGCGCGCAGCGCGCCGGCCATCAGGCGGATCAAGGTGGACTTGCCGGCGCCGCTGGGGCCGATCAGGGCGATGCGCTCACCGGGCTGCACGCGCAGGCTGATGTCGCGCAGCACGGGCTTGCCGCCCCACTGGCGGCTGACGCCCTCCAGTTGAAGCTCAGCGGACATCGTCGTTCACCTCGACGGCCAGCACGGCGGCGGCCAGGGCGTCGATGCCCGCCTCGTCCAGCGTGTCACCCGGCACCGTCTGGCGCTGCGGCCAGTGGTGGAAGTGCTGGCTTTGCGAGCGGGCGTACTGTGGGTCGTAGTGCAGGCGGGCCAGTTCGTCGAACAGGGGCGGCAGCTCGCCGGCCAGGGCCCACTTCTGCCAGCGGTCGATGGCTTCGTTGCCCAGCAGCGGTCGCAGCGGGTCGATCCGGCGCGCGAGCAGCGCAGGGTCGTCGCCCAGGTAGGCGTAGTCGCGCAGCAGAAAGGCGAGCCGCGCCTCGAACGGCACGCTCAGCTCGATGCAGGGGCTGGCGCGCATGCGCTCGATCAGCGGCGCGGGCAGCGCGATGCGGCCGATGCGGCGGCTTTCGGCCTCCACGTAGATGGGCCGGCTCAGGTCGAGGCGTTCGAGGTGTTCGACGAGCTGCGTGTCGAACGCCTTCTGCGAAGGCTGTGGCTGGCCCGGCATGGCGCCGAGCAGCGAGCCCTTGTGGCAGGCCAGGCCCTCCAGGTCGAGCACCTGCGCACCCTGGGCGGCCATCGCGTGCAGCACGCGCGTCTTGGCGCTGCCGGTGGCGCCGCACACCACGCGCAGGCGCAGCCCGGCGCACTGCCGATCGAGCACTTCCAGCACGTGGTGGCGCCAGCGCTTGTAGCCGCCGGCCAGTTGCTGGGCGTCCCAGCCCACCAGGCGCAGCCAGGTCACCATCGAGCCGCTGCGCATGCCACCGCGCCAGCAGTACACCAGCGGCTTCCAGTTGGCGGGTTTGTCGGCCAGCTGTTCGCGCAGGTGCTTCGCGAGGTTGGCGGCCACCATGGCGCCCCCCACACGGCGGGCTTCGAAGGCGCCCTGCTGCTTGTAGATCGTGCCCACGATGCAGCGCTCTTCGTCGTCCAGCACCGGCAGGTTGATGGCCCCTGGGATGTGATCCAGCGCGAACTCGGCGGGCGAGCGGGCGTCGATCAGGCAGTCGAATGCATGGCGGTCCTCGACGCGGACCGGACCGCGTGCGCTCATGCGGGGGCCCCCGCTGGCACAATCGCCTCGTACTTCTGTTGACCGATGATGTCCATTGCGCTGACCCAGTTCTCTCACGGTGGCGGCTGCGGCTGCAAGATCGCCCCGGGCCTCCTGTCCGAGATTTTGTCACGGGCCCCCCAGGGCCTCGTGCCGCCCGAGCTCATGGTCGGCCTGGAGACCAGCGACGACGCGGCCGTCTACCGGCTCAACGACCAGCAGGCATTGGTGGCCACCACCGATTTCTTCACCCCCATCGTCGACGACCCGCGGGATTTCGGTCGCATTGCGGCCACCAACGCGCTGTCGGACATCTATGCCATGGGCGGCACGCCCATCATGGCGCTGGCGCTGGTCGGCATGCCGATCGCCAAGCTGCCGCCCGAGGTGATCGGCCAGATTCTGGGCGGCGGTGCCGAGGTGTGCCGGGCCGCGGGCATCCCGATCGCCGGTGGCCACTCCATCGACCTGCTGGAGCCGATCTACGGCCTGGTGGCGCTGGGCCTGGTGCACCCGGACCGCGTGCACCGCAACGCCGATGGCCGCGCGGGCGATGTGCTGGTGCTGGGCAAACCGCTGGGCGTGGGCGTGCTGTCGGCCGCGCTCAAGAAAGAGCGGCTGGATGAGGCAGGCTATGCGCAGATGATCCGCCACACCACGCAGCTCAACCGGGTCGGTGTGACGCTGGGCGCGCTGCCCGGTGTGCACGCGATGACGGACGTGACGGGTTTTGGCCTGGCGGGCCACCTGCTCGAGGTGTGCCGTGGCTCGGGGCTGGATGCACAGGTGGCGCTGTCGCAGCTGCCGCTGATCGACGTGGCGGCGGGCTTTGCGCGCGAGGGCATCGTGACCGGGGCGTCGGGCCGCAACTGGGCGGCCTATGGTGCAGAGGTGAACTGGCCGGCCCACGCCGAGGCCTGGCAGCAGGCTCTGGTGTCCGACCCGCAGACCAGCGGCGGCCTGCTCGTGAGCTGCACACCGGAGGCGGTGCCCGCCGTGCTGACCGCCATGCAGGCCGAGGGCTGCGGCGAGGCAGCCGTGATCGGCACGCTGGCCGCGCCCGCGCAGGCCGGGGCCCCGCGTCTGCATTTCGCCTGATTCGCCGGGGCCTCGGAGGCCCAGCAGGCACGGCCGTTGCCGGCCTTCGGCATGGCCCGTCCTGTCCACTTCTTCGTCTACGACGGCTTCGCCGACTGGGAAGCTGCGTTCGCCCTTGCCGGCATCCAGCAACCGACCTTCCAGCGTGCCCCCGGACGCTACACCGTGTGCACGGTGGGCCTGAGCCAGGCGCCCGTGCGCTCGATGGGCGGCGTGGCGGTGCTGCCCGACCAGCTGCTGGACACGCTGTCGCCTGCCGACAGCGCCATGCTGATCCTGCCCGGTGGGCTGGGGTGGGAGGAGGGGCAGCACATGGCGGCCGTCGAGGCGGCGCGGCGCTTTCTCGCGGCCGACGTGCCGGTGGCGGCCATCTGCGGTGCCACCGCGGGGTTGGCGCGGGCCGGGCTGCTCAATGGGCGGCGGCACACCAGCAACGCCCTGGCGTATCTGAAAGGGGTGCCTGCCTACGAGGGCAGCGACCGCTATGAAGCCCAGCCAGCCTGGCGAGACGGGCCCCTGATCACGGCGGCGGGCATGGCGCCGCTCGAGTTCGCGCGCGAGATCTTCCGCTGCCTGGATCTGTACGACCCGCCGGTGCTCGACGCGTGGTACGACCTTTACCGCACCGGCCACTCCGAGCACTACGCCCGCATGCAGCAGGCGGCAGAGGCCTCGGCCGACGTGGCCGCCGAGCGCGCGGGCTGAATCGGGGCCCCGCCATGGACTCGGTGAGCCAGCCCCCGGTCGACTGCGTCATCGTGGGCGGTGGCCCCGCTGGGCTCACGGCGGCAATCTACCTGGCGCGCTTTCAGCGCACGATCCGTGTGCTCGACAGCGGGGAGGCCCGCGCGCTGCGCATCCCGCGCTCGCACAACGTGCCCGGCTTTCCGGACGGCATCGCGGGGCCCGAGTTGCTGGCGCGCCTGCGGGCGCAATTGCTGCGGCAGGGCGGGGCCGTGACCGGGGCGCGGGCCACCGGGCTGGCGCAATACGATAACCTGTTCATGGTGCACGTGGGCGGGCTGCGGTGGCCTGCCCGCCGCGTGCTGCTGGCCACCGGCGCGCGCGACCGCGAGGTCGAGATCCCCGGGTTGCGCGCGGTCCGCTCGGTGGGCCTGCTGCGCGAGTGCCCGATCTGCGATGCGCACGAGCACCGCGGCCGCCGCATCGGCGTGATCGGCTGCAGCCCGCACGCGGTGCGCGAGGCGCTGTTCTTGCGGCATTTCAGCGAGGACGTGCAGCTCTTGCCGATTCGCCCCTCCGACATCCTCGCGCGTGAGGACTTCGAGGCGCTGCAGGCGCGCCAGATCGGCTGGCGACCGGGCGGCATCCACCATGTCGAGCACCGCAGCGGGCGGTTGCAGGTGCACCGCGTGGTCGGTGAGCCGCTGACCGTGGACGTGCTCTACGCGGCCCTCGGGTGCCAGCCGGCGGCCGACCTGGGCCGGGCCGTGAAGGCGCAGTGCGAGGCGGGCGGCAACCTGGTCATCGACACCCGGTGCCAGACCACCTGCCCAGGCCTGTTTGCCGCGGGCGATGTGACGAGCGGCCTCGACCAGATCGTGGTGGCGATGGCGCAGGGCGCGGTGGCGGCCACGGCCATCCACAACAGCCTGTGACGCCGCCGCGCCAGGCGGATGGCCCCACGATCCCGGGGGGCCTCCCCTCATGTGTCACGCCACGCGGCGCGCTCTGCCTGATACTGTGTGCCACCACAAGCGACACAGGGGATTCAGGCATGCAGGACACGGCGCGGGCCGCAGGACGGCCGGGGCAGCAGGGCAACGCGACGCGACGCTCATCCAGGCGCATGCGCCCGGTGCGATGGGCGATGGGTCTGCCACTGGCGATGGCGGCCGGCGCCGCGCTTGCCACGCCGCCCTCGCAGTGCGCCCGCCTGCCGGATGACGCAGCCCGGCTCGCGTGCTACGACGCCGTCTTCCGCCTGGGGCCGCAGCCGGCGCCAGGCGTGATGCCCGCCGCGGCTGCAGCGCCGGCCCCGGTGGGCGCCAGCCCCGAGGCACCGCCCGCAGCGGCGCTGCCCGGGGTGCCGCCCGAGCGCCAGCCGCTGGATCCGGCCGAGGCGCCGCCTGCCGCCACCCTGTTCGACAAGGCCTGGGAGCTGACGCCTGCCGAGAAGCGCGGCACCTTTTCGGTCAAGACCTACCTGCCGAACTTCGTGCTGCCGATGCACGTGAGCTCGCGCGTCAACCGCGCGCCCGGCTCGCCAACGCGCGGGGTGTCGCCTGCCCGCATCGACTACAAGCCGGTCGAGGTCAAGGTGCAGGTCTCGCTGCGCACCAAGGTGGCCGAGGGCCTGCTGCTGCCCGACGCCGACCTGTGGTTTGCCTACACGCAGCGCTCGCTGTGGCAGCTGTGGAACGGCCGCGAGTCGGCCCCATTCCGCAGCACCGACCACGAGCCCGAGATGATCTATGTGGTGCCGATGAGCCGCTACCTGCCCGCGTTGCCCGGCGGCTGGCGCTGGCGGATGACGCAGGTAGGCCTGCTGCACCAGTCGAACGGGCAGAGCGATGCGCTGTCGCGCAGCTGGAACCGCAGCTACGTCAGCGCCGCGTTCGACAACGGCCCCTACGCGTTCACCTTGCGCATGTACCGCCGCCTGAAGGAAGAGGCCCGCAACGACGACAACCCCGACATCCAGCGCTATCTGGGCAACGCCGAGCTGGTGGCCTCGTGGCTGGGCGGCCCGTCGACCGTGTCGCTGGCGTGGCGCACCCGGCTGCCCGAGGGCCGACGCGGCGCCTGGCAGCTGGACTGGACGCACCCGGTGCACCGCGACAAGCCGGCCGGCCTGCGCTGGTATGTGCAGCTGTTTTCCGGATACGGCGAGACGCTGCTCGACTACAACCACCGGCAGGACAGCCTGGGCGTCGGGCTCTCGCTCTTCCAGTTCTGACGCGTCCGGTGCGCGGCCCGAACGCGCTCAGCGGTCGATCGCGCGGAGCACCGACCGCACGCGGGCGTGCGCGTCCGGGGCGTCGGCGCTCGGGAGCTCGTCGTAGTCCCCACGCAAGGCCTTGATGGCATGGTGCTCGCGCTCGATCTCGCCCACCGTGCGCACGCCCAGCCGGCGGATCACCGGGATCGGCGGGCACCAGCCCTGCAGCGCGTGCTGCCCGAAGAAGCCGAGCACGGCCGCCGGCAGCAGCAGGAGGCGCCGGTCCACCAGGGTGCCCAGCGCCACGCCTGCCAGCACCAGGGTCGAGGCGTTCAGCTGCACCACCCGCTCCACATCCCACTCGTGCTCCAGCGTGACCACGTGCGCGTCGATGGCCTCGGGGGCGGCGTGCTGCAGCCGCATCAGTGTGCCTTCGGTGCGGCGGCGCAGCGCGGCGTTGATCGCCGGATCGGTGTGGCACGCCACACGCCGTGCCGTGTCGGGCAGCCGCGACTGGCATGCGGGCTCTGGCTCATTGGCTGAGCCGCTCTCGACCGGTTGCCCGGGGGCTTCCAGCGTGGGTTGGCCGCCGTGGCCGTCCGTCAGGCCGCTGAAGTCGCCGCGCAAGGCCTTGAGCGCGTAACGCTCGCGCGCGATCTCCCGGGCGGTGCGCACCCCGGCGCGCCGCAGCAGCGGCCGCAGTGGGTGCCAACCCTGCACCGCGTGCAGCCACACCGCACCACCGACAAAGGCTGTCAGGCCCAGCCAGCCCCGGCGGTGCAGTGCGCCCAGCAGCAGCCCCGTCAGGCCGGTCACGGCGGCATCCAGCTCAATCACCCGGTCGGTGTCCCACTCCCGGTCCAGGTCCTTCAGGCGTTGTGCGATCGCGGGCGGGCCGGCTTGCGCCACCTGCAGCAGGGTGCGCTCGGTCTCGTCCTCGATGCGGTGCGTCGTCACGACAGCGGTCATGGTGGGCTCCTGTCAACGTGGCGCGCTGGCGGCATCGGGTACCGGTTGCCCTGAGGGCGCCACCGCCCGGCTGTCCACCACACCCGGGATGGGGCCGGTGTCCCGCGGGAAGGCGCCCAGCAACGCGTCCACGCCCTCCTGCGGCTTGGCCAGTTGCTGCAGGTCGGCCCGCTCCCGCCGCCGCTCGACGCTTTGCTGGCGCAGGCGCTGATCCCGCTGCAACAGCAGGCCGGGGATGATCTCGCCGTCGCGGTTGAACGACCACGCCAGCCGCGGCTCGCCCATGGGCAGCGCGTCGCCCGGAATGCCGAAGGCGCCGGTGTGCCACACGTGCCAGGTCTTGCCATAGCTGTTGACCTTGTCGCGCATCAGCGCCTTCTCGGCCGCGCGTGGAATGCCCGGCGCGATCAGCTGGCCGGACAGAATCTCACCGTTGTGCGGGTGCCAGTAGCGGCGCTCGCCTTCGGGCAGCCGCAGGAAGAGCTTCTCGGAAATGATGTATTCGATGCCGGTCAGGTTGGCGGTGCGCGCGGCGCTGTCGAACAGCGCGCACTGCGCAAAATCCTCGTTGACCTGGCGGCAGAAGTGGTGCGCTTCCACCTGGTGCGCCGGATCGTCCTTCATCGGGTGGAAGCCGTTGAGGTAGATGTCCAGGGCACCCACGGGCGCATGGGTCTGCAGCGCCTTGGCGCCCAGCTCGAGCGCGCGGGTGCGTCGGGTCTTGTCGGCGCCGGGAGGCTGGGCGTCGGCCGTGATCTGGGCCAGCGTGGGGCCGGCCAGGGTGCAGAAGGCCAGCGCCATGCAGCTGGTGGCCAGCACCCGGTGGGCCGGGCAAAGCGATCGTGTCATCGGGGGCCTCATGCGGGGATCGTGGTGCCGCGCAGGCGGCAAACCCCGTGCCCGCAGGCCCCGCCATTCAGGCCGGCTTCAGCACGGCAGGCGCGTAGGTCTGGAGGAAGCGCTCGGGCATGCGGCGCACGCGGCCCTGCTCGATGTCCACGCACACATAGTGCGTGCGCCCGCGAAACACCGTGGCGCCATCCGACACGCGCACGAACTGGAAGGCGCGGTGCAGCGAGAGCTTGTCCACGCCGGTGATCCACGTTGCCAGCAGCAGGTCTTCGCCCAGCCGGGTGGCCTGCAGGTAGGTCAGCTCGTGCTGACGCACTACCACGCCGTGGCCCAGCTCCGCGTACTGCGCCGGGCCCAGGCCCAGCCCCACCGAATGGGCCCAGGCCACGTCCTCCAGCCACTTCAGATAAACGACGTTGTTGGTGTGGCCCATGAGGTCGATGCAGCTTGCATCGACGCGCAGAGGCAGGGTGAAGGGCTCGGGGTGATCCCAGGCGGGGGCATCAGACATGTCGGGCATCGGATCGAGCGGGCATGGCCCGATCATGCCATCACACCCCGGTCGTGCGCGTCACGGCGTCCCAGGTCTCGGGGCCCACGGTGGGCAGGTGCTCGAAGCCCGGGCGGGCGAAGAAGTAGCCCTGGAAAAGGTGGATCCCCAGGTCCTGCAAGGCCAGGCATTCCTCGGCCGACTCGATGCCCTCGGCGATCAGGCGGATGCCCAGGTCCGCACACATCCCTGCCGTGGCCTGCACGATGCTGCGGCGCACGCGGTCGCGGTGAATGTTGCGGGTCAGCGCCATGTCGAGCTTGACGATGTCGGGCTGGAATTCGGCCAACAGGTTCAAGCCCGAGTGGCCGGCGCCGAAGTCATCGATGGCGGTGGTGAAGCCCTGGCGGCGGTACTCGGTGAAGATCGCCTTGAGGTGGGCGTGGTCGGTCACCTGTTCGCTTTCAGTGACCTCGAACATCAGCCGCTCGGTGGGAAAGCCATGCGCGCGCGCGGCATTCAAGGTGGCGCGGATGCAGGTTTCTGGCCGGTACACCGCGTTGGGCAGGAAGTTGATGCTCAGCAGCCCCTGCAAACCGAGCCGCGCGGCCAACTCGATGGCGCACACCCTGCAGCCTTGGTCGAATGCGTAGCGGTTGGTGTCATTCACCTGCGCCAGAACCTGCCCGGCGGGCTCCTGTGCCAGGCCGCGCACGAGCGCCTCGTATCCAATCACCGACCGGGTGCGGACGTCCACCAGCGGCTGGAAGGCCATGGTGATCGGAATGGGCGCGGCATCGCCCTCCCGGCAGGCGTGACAAGGCGGGGGCGTAGAAGCGGGGCGGGGGGCGGAATCGGTCATCGTTGGACAAGAGGCAGACGGCCTGGGGTCACGGTCGACGGGCATTCGACGGGAGGCCTACAGCAATATGTCACATAACGACGTCGCCCGGAATCCTGGGAGAACACTGTTCAGGTGCGAGACCTCTGCCGGGCAGCCTCCAGCGCGTAGGCCGATGGCGCCACGCCCTCCCAGCGTTTGAACGCCCGTCGGAAGTTGGCCGGGTCGGTGTAGCCCAGGTGGAATGCAATCTCCTGCAGGCTCAGCTGACGTGCCTTCAGGTGCTGCAACGCCAGCTGGTGGCGTACCTCATCCAGCAGCGCGGCAAACGATGTGCCCTCATCCTGAAGCCGGCGGTGCAAGGTGCGGGGTGTCATGTTGAACAGCCGGGCGGTCACCACCAGGGACGGAAAGCCGGTGGGCTTGTCCAACAGCAGGCGTCGCACCCGGTTGGCGAGGCCATCTTCGGCGTGCCGCCGGTCGAGCTCGCGCTGGCACAGGCGCACCGCTTCTTCGGCACTGGCCGGATCGGCGGTGCTCAGGGGCTGGTCGAGGCCGGCCAGAGGCAGCACCAGGCCGGACCATCCCGCGTCGTACCGGACGTCGCAGCGGAACATCGACGCGGCCAGCGCGACATAGGCGGGCTCGGGCCACCGGAAGCACGCCTGTCGTACCGGGCACGCCCCCATGGTGATGTGGTCCACCAGGTTCTTCACGGTCAGCATCACGGCTTCGCAGACCAGGGGCTCCAGTTCGTCCAGCGGGCGGGCGGGCTCGAAGTGCACCCGCACCTGCTCGCCCTCCACCTCGTGGCGCACGGTGACCAGCGTCGTGCGCACCGGCACGAACCGCTCGAACAGCACCAGGGCTTCCCGCAGCGAGCGGCTGTTCATGGCGGCATAGCCCAGCATGCCGTGCGTGTTGATGCGCAGCCGTTCGCCCACCAGCAGACCGAGCGCGGGCTCGTCCGTGCTGGCCAGTGCATCGCGCATCAGTGCCTGGAAGGCCGCATAGGGCAGGGCGCCTTCGGCTTGCGCCAGGCCTGCCTCGTCCCATCCGTGGCGGCCCAGCCAGGCGGGCACGTCCACCCGCATGCCGGCCAGCAGTTCGGCAATCAGGCGCAGGTACTGGACGGGCAGGACGAAGTCGGCCATGGGGCGCGATTGTCAAAAAATGACCTGTGGATGTCAATCCGCGCCCTGTGCAGCGAGGGCCTTGATTTCTACGATCCCGTCATCCTCACGCCCCTCCTGACATCCCATGCTGTCGCTTGTCACCCGTCTGTTTGCGCCCAAGGGGCCCGTCACGGCCCACATCAACGCCCGCCCGGTGGCGGTGGCGCCGAAGGAAACGCTGCTGCAGGCGGCGCTGCGCGAGGGCATCGCCTTTCCGCACAGCTGCCGCGTCGGCGGCTGTGCCACCTGCAAGTGCAAGCTGGTGTCCGGCAAGGTGCGCGAGCTCACGCAGAGCGGCTACATCCTGTCCGATGAGGAGCTGGACCAGGGCTACATCCTCGCCTGCCAGGCGCTGCCGCAGACCGATGTGCGCATCGAGGTGGACCTCTCGGCCCTGCCAGCACGTCGGCAGGTGGGCGGCCGCATCGTGAGCCAGGAGCGGCTCACGCACGACATCGTGCAACTGCGCGTGCAGCTCGACGAGGCGCTGGCCTACAAGGCGGGCCAGTTCGCCGACCTCACGCTCGACAGCCTGCCCGGCGTGGCGCGCAGCTACTCGTTTGCAACGCCCGTGCAGCCTGATGCGCAGGTGAGCTTCTTCGTGCGCAAGGTGCCGGGCGGGCGCTTCTCGACCCTGGTGGTCGACCACGACCTGAGCGGCCAGCGCCTGACGGTGCACGGCCCGGGCGGCGACTTCTGGCTGCGGCCGGCCGACGCACCGCTGGTGCTGGTGGCCGGCGGCAGCGGTCTGGCGCCCATGCTCGCGATGCTGGCCGATGCGCGGGCGCAGGGTGTGGCGCGCCCCGTCACGCTGCTGTTCGGCGCCCGCCTGCAGGCCGACCTGTATGGCATGGAGGCCATCGAGGCCTTCGCCCGGGGCTGGCCGGCTCCCTTCCGCTTCGTGCCGGTGCTGTCGGCCGAGACGCCGGGCAGCACCTGGCTCGGCGCCCGCGGGCTGGTCACCGACTTTCTGCCGGATGCCGTGCTGCCCGGCGCCCACGCCTACCTGTGCGGGCCACCGCCCATGGTCGACAGCGCGCGCGAAGCCCTGCTGCGCCAGGGCGTGGCCGCCGCCGACATCCATGCCGACCGTTTCACCACGCTGTACGACCGTCCGCAGGCCGCCTGAGGCCGGGCCCGCCATCCCACACCAAGAACACGGAGACACACCATGGCCCTCTTCCACTACCTCAAGTATTTCCTCTTCCATGCCATCGGGCTGATGTCCCTGGCCTTCATCCTTGCAGGGGGCGCCTGGGTCACCGGCGGGCTGCTCACGGTCCTCGTCATCTACATGGTGGGCGATGCCGTCTGTGGCGATGACACGTCCACGCCCGCCTTCCGTCATCCCGGCATCCTGACCTTCCAGCTTTGGATGGCGCTGCCCTTGCTGACGCTGATCGTGTTCGCGGCGGTGTGGTCCGTTAGCCCTGGGGATCCGCTGGGCTTCGGTGCGGCCGTCACCGGCCTCACTGGGTACGACGTGCTGGCCGCGCGCGAGGGCACTTTCTGGGCCCATCATGTCTCCACCATCCTGCTCACGGGCCTGATGATCGGCATGGTCGGTACCATCACCGCGCACGAACTGACGCACCGCACCTGGGATCCGGTTTCGATGCTGATCGGCCGCTGGCTGCTGGCCTTCAGCTTCGACACCATCTTCTCGATCGAGCACGTCTACGGCCACCACCGCTACGTGTCCACCATCGACGACCCCGCTACCGCGCCGCGCGGCCGCAACGTGTACTTCCACGTGGTGGCCTCGACGATCAAGGGCAATGTGAGCGCGTGGCGCATCGAGCGCCGCCGCCTGCAACGCGCCGGCCAGGCCGTGTTCGGCCCGCACAACGCCGTGATGCGCGGACACCTGATGAGCGTGCTGCTGGTGGCAGGCGCGGGGGCTTTGGGCGGCTGGGTGGCGGCCGGCTTCTTTGTGGCCTGCGCGCTGTGGGGCAAGGCCCTGCTCGAGATCGTCAACTACATGGAGCACTATGGCATGGTGCGCGACCCGCAGACGCCGGTGCAGCCGCGCCATTCGTGGAACACCAACAAGCGCATCAGCTCGTGGTCGATGTTCAACCTGACGCGCCATTCGCACCACCACGCGCAGGGCGAGGTGCCCTACCAGGATCTGAAGCCCTTCCCGGATGCGCCCATGATGATCAGCGGCTACCTCACCACCATCGTGGTCGCCATGATCCCGCCGCTGTGGCACCGGCTGATGACGCCCAAGGTGCTGGAGTGGGACCGCCGCTACGCCACGCCCGACGAGCGCCGCCTGGCCGCCGAAGCCAACGCCCGCAGCGGCATCCCGGCGCTGATGGCGCAGGTGTCGTCGCCCGCGCCTCAGCGTGCACGGGCCGCCTGAGCCACACGCCCCGCACCCAGGGGGGCGGGTTTTCATTCTGACAATGACCGTGGTCAATTGCGCACAATGCCGCGATGCAGTACCACACCGCCCTCATCATCGGCAGCGGCTTCGGCGGCCAGGCTGCCGCCGTCAACCTGCGACGCATCGGCATCGAAGACTTCCTGATCCTCGAGCGCCGGCCGTGGATGGGCGGCACCTGGAGTCAGAACAGCTACCCCGGCGCCGCGGTCGACGTGCAGTCGCCACTGTATTCGCTCTCGTTCGAACCCTATCCGTGGACGCAGATGTTTGCCGAGCAGCACGAACTGGTCGAGTACACCAACCACGTGCTGGCGAAACACGGCTTGCGCGACAAGACCCGGCTCAATGCGAACGTCACGCAGGTTCAATGGGACGAGTCCCGTCAGCTCTGGCAGGTGCACACGGCAGGGGCGGGCACGTTCGAGGCGAAGTACGTCATCAACGCCTCGGGTCCGCTGAGCACGCCGGTGATCCCGAACTTCAAGGGCCGCGACACCTTCCAGGGCCGCAGCTTCCACACCAATGCCTGGGACCACGGCTACGACCTGAAGGGCAAGCGGGTGGCGATCGTCGGCAGTGGGGCGAGTGCGGCCCAGGTCATCCCGGCCATTGCCCCGGAGGTCGGGCAGCTGCACGTGTTCCAGCGCACGCCGCACTGGGTGTTGCCTCGACCCGATCATGTCTTCTCGCGCTTCGAGCGCGCGCTGCTGAAGAACCGCGTCATCTACAAGCTGCTGCGCACGGCCATCTACTGGGGGCTGGAAAGCCGCGTGATCGGCTTCAAGTACTCCAAGACCATGCTGAACGTGGTCGCGCAGCGGGTGGCGCTCAAGCACATCGAGCGGCAGATTGCCGACCCGAAGATCCGCGCTGCCGTCACGCCCGACTACACCATCGGCTGCAAGCGCATCATCCTGTCGAGCACGCTCTACCCCGCGCTGTGCCGCCCCAACGTGCAACTGCACCCCAAGGACGACGGCATCGCCGAGATCAACGAGAAGGGCATCCTCACCGCCACAGGCCAGCAGATCGACCTCGATCTCATCGTGTACTCCACCGGCTACGACGCCACCGACGGCGTCATCTCCTATCCCGTGGTGGGCAAGGGCGGCAAGTCGGTGCAGGACTTCTGGGCCGCCTACCCGCGTGCCTACCTGGGCACGACCATGCCGGGCTTTCCCAACCTGTTCGTCGTCACAGGCCCGAACACCGGCATCGGCCACACCTCGGCGATCTTCGTGATCGAGGCGCAGATGGAGTACATCCGCCGCGCCATCGCTGCCACCGAGAAGCATGGCGCGAAAGCCATCGAGGTCAAGGCGGAGGCCGAGGCCGACTACACCGCCATGATCCACCGCGAGATGAAGCAGACCGTGTGGCAGGCAGGGGGCTGTCGCAGCTGGTACCAGAGCAAGAGCGGCCATGTGATTGCCATGTTCCCTGGCTTCAGCTTCACCTTCCGCCAGCTTGCCAAGGCCTTCAAGCCCGCGCACCACCGTTTCAGCTGAGCCGGCCCGGACCTGTACCATCGCGGTCCCGCGGCCCGTCGGCTGCGGTGCACCGGCCGATGGGGTCTCTCATGAAAGCTTCACACCTGCGGGCCGATGTGCTCGCCGGCATCACCACGTCGTTCGCGCTCGTGCCCGAGTGCATTGCCTTCGCGCTGGTGGCCCACCTGCACCCGCTGATGGGGCTGTACGGGGCCTTCATCCTGTGCACGATCACGGCGCTGTTCGGTGGCCGGCCCGGCATGGTGTCGGGCGCGGCCGGGTCGATGGCCGTGGTCATCGTGGCCCTGGTGGTGCAGCACGGCGTGCAGCACCTGCTGGCCACCGTGCTGCTGTCCGGGCTCATCATGCTGGCGTTCGGCCTTCTGAAGCTGGGCAAGCTGGTGCGCATGGTGCCCCACCCGGTCATGCTCGGCTTCGTCAACGGGCTGGCCATCGTCATCGCCACGGCCCAGCTCGAACACTTCAAGCGCGATGGCGCCTGGCTGACCGGCACGCCGCTGGCGTTGATGGCCGGGCTGGTGGCCGCCACCATGGCGGTGGTCTACCTTCTGCCCCGCCTGACCCGCGCGGTGCCACCCGCCCTGGTGGCCATCGTGGGCGTGGGGCTGGCCGTGGCCATGCTGGGTCTGCCCACGCGCACCCTGGGCGACATGGCGCACATTGCCGGCGGCCTGCCGGTGCTCGCCTGGCCCGACCTCGCCTGGAACCTCGACACGCTGAAGACGATTGCGCCTTACGCGATCGTGATGGCCATGGTCGGTCTGCTCGAGACCCTGCTGACGCTCAACCTCACCGACGAACTCACGGAAAGCCGGGGTGACCCCGACCGCGAGTGCGTCGCGCTCGGCAGCGCCAACATCGTGTCGGGCCTGTTCGGTGGCATGGGCGGCTGCGCCATGATCGGCCAGACCGTGATCAACCTGCGCTCCGGCGGGCGAGGGCGCCTCTCGGGTGTTGTGGCCGGCGTGATGGTGCTGCTGTTCGTGCTGTTCCTGTCGCCCCTGATCGAGCGCATTCCGCTGGCCGCACTGGTCGGGGTGATGTTCGTGGTGGCGCAGCAGACCTTTGCGTGGGCCTCGCTGCGGGTGATCCGCAAGGTGCCGCTCAATGACGCGCTGATGATCGTCGCGGTCACCGTGATCACCGTGCTGACCGACCTGGCGGCGGCCGTGCTGTGCGGCATCGTGCTGGCGGCGTTGAACTTTGCCTGGCAGCACGCCCGCGCGCTCTACGCCGACAGCCACGTCGAGCCCGATGGCAGCAAACGCTACCGCGTGCACGGCACGCTCTTCTTCGCATCGGTCACGCCGTTCCTGCAGCAGTTCGATCCGGCCGGCGACCCGCCCCTGGTCACGCTCGACTGCGCTCACCTGAGCTTCGTCGACTACTCGGCCGTGGAGGCCCTGCGCACCCTGCGTGAGCGCTACGAGCGCGCCGGCAAACACCTGCGTGTGGAGCATCTGTCCCCCCGCTCCCGGCAACTGCTCAAGCGGGCCGGTGTGGCGAGGGGGTAGTCGAAGGCCCGAAAAAAAACCGACTCAGAAGAGCCGGTCTTTCAAAGGGCGCGATGAGCCTCAGTAGCGACCGCCACCGTAGCCGCCCGTGCCATAACCCACGTCCGAACGTTTGGTGGCGGTGTAGCCGCCCGAGCCGCTGCCCTTGTCTTCGCGGGGACGCGCCAGGCTGACGACAATCGAACGTCCATCCACGGACATGCCATTCAACCCGGTGATGGCGGCCTGGGCGGCTGCGGCAGAAGCCATCTCCACGAAGCCGAAGCCCTTGGAGTTGCCGGTGTCACGGTCCGTCATGACCTTGGCAGACGACACGCCGCCGAATTCGGCGAAGTTGCTTTTGAGGCTGGCGTCGGTCACGGAGTAGGGCAGGTTGCCCACGTAGATCTTGCTGCTCATGGAAGAGCCTTTCTGGAGGAAGTGCACCGTCGCGATGCGGGTGAGCGAATCTGCGTCCGCAGCGACGGGATGTGTGAAGGGAGCTGCGGGGGGCAGCTCGCTCGGCACGGGGGAGGGCGGCCAGCGCGCGGGCTGCCTGCCATGAGTCGGGAAGGGGGCGCGGGCGCGCAGGAGGGCGCGGTCGGCCAAGAGGTGGCGCGGGCTCGGGCGGCCAGCGCAGGCGGTCTTTATATCACCGAATAATGTTTTGGGTGATGAATATCATCGCTGGTTTTAAAGGCGGTCAACGCATCCCGCGTGGAGCCGCCTCCGTTCCGGTCACAGGCTGAAGTCGTAATCCACCGTCAGCGGCGCATGGTCGCTGAACCACGTGTCCTTGTAGATGCTGGCGGCGCGGGCGGTTTCGGCCAGGGCCGGCGTGGCCAGGTGGTAGTCGATCCGCCACCCCACGTTCTTCGCCCGGGCCTGGCCGCGGTTGCTCCACCACGTGTAGCAGGCGTCGGTCGTGTCGGGGTGCAGCCGGCGGTACACGTCGATCAGTCCCGCGCCGCCGGCCGGGTCGAGCAGCGCCGTCATCCAGGCGCGCTCTTCCGGCAGAAAGCCCGAGTTCTTCAGGTTGCCCTTCCAGTTCTTGAGGTCGGCTTCCTTGTGCGCGATGTTGACGTCGCCCACCAGGATGAACTCGCGCTCGGCGCGCAGCCGCGCCAGGTGCGGCGCGATCATGTCCAGAAAGCGGTACTTCGCCGCCTGGCGTTCGTCACCGCTCGAGCCGCTCGGAAAGTAGCAACTGATCAGCGAAAGCTTGCGCCCCGGCTTGTCGAAGCGCAGTTCCACCCAGCGCCCCTCGGCGTCGAACTGCGTGGTCACGTCGTGCGTGCCCAGGCCGATCAGCACGTCCGACGGCTCATGGCGCGTGTAGATGCCCACGCCCGAGTAGCCCTTCTTCTCGGCGTGGTGGAAGTGGCCCTGCATGCCCGCGATCGTGCGGAGTGCCGGCGGCATGTCGTCGGCGTGGACCTTCAGTTCCTGCACGCCCATACAATCGGCCGACACCGATTCTGCCCAGGGCACCAGGCCCTTCGTGGCCGCAGAGCGGATGCCATTGACGTTCAGAGAGACCAGACGAAACACGAGACACCATCCATCATGAGCACCACCCTTTCGAACGACTCTCTGGCCCAGGACTTCGTGGCCTTCGCGGTGCAATCGCAGGTGCTGCGGTTCGGGGAATTCAAGACCAAGGCAGGGCGCCTGTCGCCCTATTTCTTCAACGCCGGCCTGTTCGACGACGGCGCCAAGCTCGGCCGTCTGGCTGAATTCTATGCACGTCGGCTGATCGCGTCCGGCCTGCAGTTCGACATGCTGTTCGGCCCGGCCTACAAGGGCATCACGCTGGCGGCGGCCGTGTCGATCGAGCTGGCCCGCCTGGGCCACAACAAACCGTTCGCCTACAACCGCAAGGAAGCCAAGGACCACGGCGAGGGCGGCACCCTCGTGGGCGCGCCCGTGCAGGGCCGCGTGCTGATCATCGACGACGTGATCTCGGCCGGCACCTCGGTGCGCGAGTCCATCGAGATGATCAAGGCCGCCGGCGCCACCCCTTGTGGCGTGACCATTGCCCTGGACCGCCAGGAAAAGGCCACGGCCAACGGCCAGGATGCCGCCGAGAGCGCCGTTCAGCAGGTCGAGCAGCACTACGGCCTTCCGGTCGTGGCCATTGCCACGCTGCGCGATCTGCTGCAGTACCTGTCAGCCCAGTCCGACCCGTCGCTGTCAGCGTTCCACCCTTCGGTGGAGGCCTATCGCCAGCGCTACGGCGTCTGAGCCACCGATGATGGCAGACTGAGGTGGCCGCCACCGGCGGTCTGCGTCATGATGGAGTCCGTGATGAGCCCGATTGCCTTTCGCCGTTCCGTGTCCCGCGTCCGCGCCCTGTGCAGCGGTGCCGGCGTGCGCGGGCGGCGGCGCGGCCCGGGCCTCGCGGCCCTGGGGCTGGCCCTGCTCGGAGGCGTCGATCTGGCTGTTGCGGCGGCCTCCGGCTCTGGCATCTACTCCTGTGTCGACAGTGCCGGCCGCCGTTACACGTCCGACCGACCGATTCCCGAGTGCCTGGATCGCGAGCAGCGTGTGCTTAACCGCGATGGCTCCCAGCGTCAGGTGCTGCCCCCGCGGATGAATGCCGAGGAGCGCGCGGCCGAGGAGGAGCGCCAGCGTCAGCGCGCGCACGCCGAGGCCGCCCGCAAGGACGCCATCCGGCGTGATCGCAACCTGGTGCTTCGGTACCCGAACGAGGCCGCCCACCAGCGCGCGCGCGAAGGGGCGCTCGACGACCTCCGCAAGGCCATTGCCTCGTCCGAGCGCCAGGTGGCGCAGCTGCAGGACGAGCGCAAAGGCCTGATGGCCGAGGCGGAGTTCTACAAGGGCAAGCGGCTGCCCGTCAAGCTGAAAGCCCAGCTCGATGCCAACGAGGCGCAGCAGCAGGCCCAGCGCGACATCATCCTCAACCAGCAGGCCGAGATGGGGCGCATCAACGCGTTCTACGACACCGAGCTGGCGCGCCTGCGCAAGCTGTGGGCGGGGGCCACCCCAGGGTCACTGGAGGCCGATCCGCCCAGCGCCGCCGCGTCGGCGGGGCGGTGAATCAGGGCCTGCAGGCTGCTTAGTGTTTTCTTAAGGTTCTGCTAGCAGAGTCTTAGCAGCGGGCCGGCAGCAGCCTTTCTAAGCTGCGCTCTCCACAACACGGAGAGCAGACATGCCCGATCACCCCCACACCTCGAGCCAGGCGGCCCCGCGTCTGGATCTGTATGCCCCCATTCACAAGGCCTTGCGCGCCTGGATGTTCGACACGCTGCAAAGGGTGGGGCGCACGGATGGGCACGATGCACGCACCTTCGAGCAGACCTTGTCTTGCGTGGCGTCGCTGCTGGCCATCTGCGAGAGCCACATTCGCCATGAGCAAGCCTTTCTGCATCCGCTGCTGGAGCAGGCTCGCCACGATGCGGCCAAGGAGGCAGACGGTGCGCATCTCGACCATGCGCGCGAGATCGCCCACCTGCGTCAGCGGGTCGACTCTCTGAAGCAGGCCGCCCCGGCTGTGCGTCACGCCGCCTTGACGCAGCTGTACCGCGAGCTGGCGCTGTTCGTGGCCGAGAACCTGACGCACATGCACTGGGAAGAGACCGTGCACAACGAGACGCTGTGGGCCTGCTACACCGATGCCCAGCTCATGCAGACCCACGATGCGCTGGTGCAGAGCATCGCTCCACAGGAAATGGCCGAGACCTTGCGCCACATGCTGCCGGCCCTTGCGCCATGCGAGCGCCTCGGCATGCTGTCCGACATGCGCGCGAAGATGCCGGCCGGTGCATTCGAGGGCGTGCTGGCCCTGATTCACGAAGCGCTGAATGTGCACGATGCGGCCGCCTTGCTGCAGGGCCTCGGGCTCCCGCCCGCCCTGCCCGCGGTTTGTTTGCCGGCGCAGGGCTGATCTGAGCGGCCGACCGTCAGAGGCGCTCGATGAGGTCCAGCGCAGCCTGAACATCCAGCCGGAAACGCCCCCTCCCGGTCTTCACGATCTGAATGGGGGCGGCACGCTCGGCCAGGCGACGTTGCAGCAGAATCAGCCGGGCTTCGAGGTTGTCTGCCACATCCGGCAGACCGAGGCTGGCATCCAGACGCAATTCGCGGTTGCTGAAGTCCTGTCGCCCATCGTGATGCCAACTCCGCAGCAGGCGCCACAGGATGGCGCCGGCCACGCCCTTGATCAGGTACTCCTGACCCACGAACACGCTGTGCGTGTGCGGGTGGTGGTGAACGGCCACCCTCTGGAGGTCGGCGTGCGCTGTCGGAGAGCGGGCCGCTGAGGGCGCGGAGTCCGCCGCGACATCGGGCGCGGGCGTCTCCATCGGCTGCAACAGGGACAGGGCCAGGGCCAGCGGCGCGGCCACCGAGACCAGGGCATCCTCATCATCGTGGCTGAAGTGCTGGTCCTCAGTGCTCTCGACCATCAGCACGCCGACCACCCGCCCCATGAGCTTGAGCGGCACGGCCAGCTGGCTGCGTGGGGCCGCCAGGCCAGGCAGGGGGATTTCTTCGCGCAGGCCGCCGTCCAACCCCACGTCCTCGCTGCGTTGCCGGATGGCCCGGGCGTAGGTCTGGGACATCGCCATGTGGCCGATGCGGATGGGCACCCCTTCGCGTGCCGCAATGCCTGCCACCCCCTGACCCAGAGGCACCTCCGCCCCCACGCCCGATGTCTCGTATCCCAGGCTCGCCACCGTGTACAGGCTGTGCTGCGGCGGGTCGATCAGCAGGATCATGCTGTGCTCGATGCGCAGGTGGTCCCGCATGGCAGCGAGGGTTTCGTCGAGCAGCGTTGCCATGTCGTGACAGGCGCTCAGCCGGTCCATCACGGCGCGGGTGCCGGCCGCGATGTCGCAGCGGGGCGCCGGCGCCTGCAGCGTCCTGCGACCCGGAATCATCTCCACCGACTCGACCTCATAGAAGTCAGCGCCCTGCAGGTGATAGACCTTTTCCATGCCGCAGTGCGCGGCAATGCCGGCGAGCTTGGCCTTCATCCGCTCGAAGACGGGGCCGCCGTGCTCGGTGCGCAGGTAGCGCAGCTGCAGACGCACGCCGGCCGCGGTGTAGGGGTCGTCGACCGTGACCGCACAACGCCGCGTGGCGAGGATGTTCTCGCGGCTGCGGTTGAAGAACTGGAAGGACAGGGCCACATGGGCCTCGTCCACGTACTCCACCTGCGACAGGTAGCACAGGTGCGGCACGCCCTCTGCCGAGACCGTGCACATGGTGGCGGGGATCACACCCTCGAACATCCGGCGCAGCCCGCCGAGCGTGATCGCCTGCGTGCCGGTGCTCACGCGTGCACCTCGATCGGGCGGCCCGCGCCGGGGCCGGGGCTCTGGTTCCAGGCCCCATAGGGCGTGAACGTCACGGCGTGCAGGCGGTCCGGGCTGTCGACATCGAGCCAGGCCGACGCGAACACCTCATCGAATCCGAAGGGGCGGATCTCCGTCACGAAGCGCAGCTTGTGTTCGCTCCGGTGCAGCCAGTCTTCGGGCCGTGCCGGCGACACCACCGCGTCCCGCCCCTTGATCTGCACGGTTCTGTGCGTGGTCGGCTGGCACAGCACCACGGCCACCTGGGGCACCTCGCGAATGGCGTCCAGCAGGGTGTCCGCCGCGGGCGAGGAGAGCAGCACCGACAGGCGGTGGTCGGACTCGACCCGGAGGGCCAGCGCCCGGTTCAGCAATGGCAGACCTTGCGCCGTGCGGCCGCCGAGGTGGATCGACAGGCCGATGCGCAGGTAGTCCAGCAGGTCGGGGTGAAGGGGGCGGCTCACGCGCAGGTCCGGTGAGGGGGATGGCCGATTCTGGAGGAAAGCCGGCCCCCTCACAACGCGCGGCCACCCCGCATCGGGGGATCAGCCCGCCAGCTTCTTCTTCAGCAGCTCGTTGACGGCCGCAGGGTTGGCCTTGCCCTTGGTGGCCTTCATGGCCTGGCCCACCAGCGCGTTGAAGGCCTTGTCCTTGCCGGCGCGGAACTCCTCCACCGACTTGGCGTTGGCCGCCAGCACCTCGTCGAGGATGCGCTCGAGCTCGCCGGTGTCGCTCATCTGCTTGAGGCCCTTGGCCTCGATCAACGCATCGACCCGGGCCAGGCCGTCGCCCGCGCCTTCGCCGTTCCACAGCGCGTCGAACACCTGCTTGGCGCCGGCGTTCGAGATCGTGCCGTCGCTGATGCGGCCGATCATGGCGGCAAGCAGTTCGGGCGACACGGGCGAGGCATCCAGCGTCTGCTCGGCCGCATTCAGCCTGCGCGAGACCTCGCCCATCAGCCAGTTCGACACCAGCTTCGGCTGACCGCAGGCCTTGGCCGCCGTCTCGAAGAAGGCGCCGAAGGCCTTGGACTGCGTCATCATCGTCGCGTCGTACTCGGGCAGGCCGTAGTCCTTCACGAAGCGCTCGGCCATCACGCGCGGCAGCTCGGGCATCGTCGCCTTCACGCGCTCCACCCACTCGGGGGCGATCACCAGCGGCGGCAGGTCGGGGTCGGGGAAGTAGCGGTAGTCGTGCGCGTCTTCCTTGGTGCGCATGGCCCGCGTCTCGCCCGTGTCCGGGTTGAACAGCACGGTGGCCTGCTGGATGGCGTAGCCGTCCTCGATCTGGTCGATCTGCCAGTTGATCTCGAAGTCGGTGGCCTGCTGCAGGAACTTGAAGCTGTTGAGGTTCTTGATCTCGCGGCGCGTGCCCAGCGGGCCGCCCGGCTTGCGCACCGACACGTTCACGTCGCAGCGGAACGAGCCTTCCTGCATGTTGCCGTCGCAGATGCCCAGCCACACCACCAGCGCGTGCAGCGCGCGCGCGTACTCGGCGGCCTCGGCGCTGCTGCGCATGTCGGGCTCGGTCACGATCTCCAGCAGCGGCGTGCCGGCGCGGTTCAGGTCGATGCCCGACGACTTCTCGCCGTTGAAGCCGGCGAAGTCCTCGTGCAGCGACTTGCCCGCGTCTTCTTCCAGGTGCGCGCGCACCAGGCGCACCGTGTGGGGCTTGTCGCCCACGAAGAAGCTGACCGTGCCGCCCTGCACGACGGGGATCTCGTACTGGCTGATCTGGTAGCCCTTGGGCAGGTCGGGGTAGAAGTAGTTCTTGCGCGCGAAGATCGAGCGCGGCGCAATGTGCGAGCCGACCGACAGGCCGAACGCGATCGCGCGCTCGACGGCGCCGTGGTTCATCACGGGCAGCGTGCCGGGCAGGGCCATGTCCACCGGACAGGCCTGGGTGTTGGGCTCGGCGCCGAAGCGCGTCGAGGCGCCCGAGAAGATCTTCGATTGGGTCGAGAGCTGGACGTGGGTTTCGATGCCGATCACGACCTCGTAGCCACGGACAAGAAGGGAACTCATGGTGTGTGTCTCGCTGGGCGTTCGGGTCAGGCCAGGGCGGCGGGCACGCGCTGGTGCCAGTCGGTCACCTGCTGGAAGGCGTGGGCCGCGTGCAGCAGGCGGGCCTCCTGCCAGTAGTTGCCGATCAGCTGCAGGCCCACGGGCATGCCGTGCTCACCAAAGCCGCAGGGCACGCTCATGCCCGGCAGGCCGGCCAGCGAGGCGGGCAGCGTGAAGATGTCGGCCAGGTACTCGGCCACTGGATCAGTCTGTGAGCCAGACGTGGTTGCGATCGGGCGGGCCACCGTGGGCGCCACCGGGCCGGCGATCACGTCGCACTGCTGGAAGGCCGCCTGGAAGTCGTCGGCAATCATGCGGCGCAGCTTCTGGGCCTGCAGGTAGTAGGCGTCGTAATAGCCGTGGCTCAGCACATAGGTGCCGATCATGATCCGGCGCTTGACCTCGGCGCCGAAACCTTCGGCGCGGGTCTTGCGGTACATGTCGTTCAGGTCGCTGTACTTGGCCGCGCGGTGGCCGAACTTGACGCCGTCGTAGCGGCTCAGGTTGGACGAGGCCTCGGCCGGCGCAATGATGTAGTACACGGGAATCGACAGCTCGGTGCGCGGCAGGCTGATGTCGACCAGCGTGGCGCCCATGGCTTCGAGCTGGGCCAGTGCGGCGCGCGTGGCGGCCAGCACGCCGGCTTCCACGCCCTCGCCGAAGAATTCCTTGGGCACGCCCACGCGCAGGCCGGCCAGCGGGCGGGCCTTGTCGGCGAGTTCGGCCGACAGGGTCAGCGCGGCGAGGTCCTTGCCGATCACGCCGGGCTGGTTGGCGGCCAGGCTGCCGTCATGCAGTCGCACCTGCTCGGCGCTGGTGGCATCACGCGGGTCGAAGCCGCTCATGGCATCCAGCATCAGCGCGCAGTCTTCGGCGGTGCGGGCCATCGGGCCTGCCTGGTCGAGCGACGAGGCAAAGGCGATCATGCCGTAGCGCGAGCAGCGGCCGTAGGTCGGCTTGATGCCGGTGATGCCGGTCAGCGCCGCGGGCTGGCGGATCGAGCCGCCGGTGTCGGTGCCGGTGGTGGCCGCCACCAGGCGCGCGGCCACGGCCACGGCCGAGGCGCCCGACGAGCCGCCGGGAATGCGGCTGGTGTCCCACGGGTTGCGGGCCACGCCATAGGCCGAGTTCTCGTTGGCGCCGCCCATCGCGAACTCGTCGCAGTTGAGCTTGCCCAGGTTCACCACGCCGGCGGCCTTGAGCCGGGCCACCACCGTGGCGTCGAACGGGCTCTGGTAGCCCTGCAGCATCTTCGAGGCGGCGGTGGTCGGCTGCCCTTCGGTCACGAAGATGTCCTTGTGGGCGATGGGCACGCCGTCCAGCCGGCTCAGGGCCTGGCCGGCCGCGCGGCGGGCGTCCGACGCGGCTGCGGCGGCCAGGGCGCCCTCGGCGTCGACGTGCAGGAAGGCACCCAGCTGGGTGTGCGCGGCAATGCGGTCGAGCGCGTGCTGCGTGAGGGCCACGGAGGTGGTCTGGCCGGCGGCCAGGGCATCGGCCTGACGGGCCAGGGTCAGGTCGTGCAGTGCAGTGGAAGCGGCGGTCATTCGATCACCTTCGGAACCAGGAACAGGCCGCCGTCGCGGGCGGGGGCGTTGGCCATGTTGGCCTCGCGTGCGTCACCTTCGGTGACCGCATCCTCGCGCAGGCGCAGGGTCACGTCCTGGATGGCAGACAGGGGGGTGTACAGGGGCGCGACACCGGAGGTGTCGACGGCGCGCATCTTCTCGACGATGGCGAAGAAATCATTGAGCTGCGTGAGCATCGCAGCCTGCTCGTCGTCGCGCAGTTCAAGGCGCGCGAGCTGGGCGATGCGGCTGACGTCGGTGGGGGTCAGGGCCATGGGTGCTGTCCAGGTTCTCGAATGGATTGCCGACCGCCCGTGGCGTGTCGCGCTGCACAGACGGGGTCATGCCTGTGTGCAAGTGCAAGCACGCGTTTCCGCACCCCTTCGAGGGCGGCAAAGGCGGGGCCTTGGGGTATTATCCTAGGTTATCCACAAGCCACGTTTCTGCAGGGAAAGCGGGTCGCGTGTTCTTCACAAAAGAGCCCGGCCGGAGACGCGCAGAAAGGTGGCCTGGGGGATGCTTTCATGACGCGCAGCCGGGGTCTTCGGACACAGGCTGCGCGTGTCGTTTTCCGAGGGGCTGCGCTGTCCGCCTGCCGCCGCACGTGAGTCCGCCGTGCCGCCCGCAGGGATGCGCCGCCCGCGCTGGAGCCCTGATTCATGTATTCCATGTTCCGCAAGTACTTCTCGACCGACCTGGCCATCGACCTGGGTACCGCCAACACGCTGATCTACGTGCGTGACAAGGGCATCGTGCTGGACGAGCCGTCGGTGGTCTCGATCCGCCACGAGGGTGGCCCCAACGGCAAGAAGACCATCCAGGCGGTGGGCGCCGAGGCCAAGGCCATGCTCGGCAAGGTGCCCGGCAACATCGAGGCCATCCGGCCGATGAAGGACGGCGTGATCGCCGACTTCACCGTCACCGAGCAGATGCTCAAGCAGTTCATCAAGATGGTGCATCCGCGCTCGGTGTTGAAACCGTCGCCGCGCATCATCATCTGCGTGCCCTGCGGCTCGACCCAGGTCGAGCGACGCGCCATCCGCGAGTCCGCGCTGGGCGCCGGCGCCTCCGAGGTCTACCTGATCGAAGAGCCCATGGCCGCGGCCATTGGCGCCGGACTGCCCGTGTCGGAAGCATCGGGCTCGATGGTTGTCGACATCGGCGGCGGCACCACCGAGGTCGGCGTGATCTCGCTGGGCGGCATGGTTTACAAGGGCTCGGTCCGCGTCGGCGGTGACAAGTTCGACGAGCACATCATCAGCTACATCCGTCGCAACTACGGCATGCTGATCGGCGAGCCCACGGCCGAAGCCATCAAGAAGGAAATTGGCAGCGCGTTCCCGGGCTCCGAGGTCAAGGAGATGGAAGTCAAGGGTCGCAACCTGTCTGAAGGCGTGCCGCGCAGCTTCACCATCTCGTCCAACGAGATTCTGGAAGCCCTGACCGACCCGCTCAACCAGATCGTCTCGGCCGTCAAGAACGCGCTGGAACAGACCCCGCCCGAGCTGGGTGCCGACATCGCCGAGCGCGGCATGATGCTGACGGGCGGTGGCGCCCTGCTGCGCGACCTCGACCGCCTGCTGGCCGAGGAAACCGGCCTGCCGGTGCTGGTGGCCGAAGACCCGCTGACCTGTGTGGTGCGCGGTTGCGGCATGGCGCTCGAACGCATGGAGCGCCTGGGCAGCATCTTCACCTCGGAGTAATTCCCGCTTGGCGCAGGCGGAAGGCGCAGGCATCCTGCCGCATCCCCGTTTGCCGACGCCTTGCCCGGGTTGAGCCGCCGACATGCCCCTGGCCACGCTGGACCGCACGCCGCCGCCCTTCTTCAAGCAGGGGCCGTCGGCGTTCACGCGCCTGATGTTTTTTGCTGCGCTGGCTGTTTTCCTCATGGTGGCCGACGCCCGCTGGCAGATGACGCAGCCGCTGCGTGCGCTGGTGGCCACCGTGCTGCACCCGGTGCAGGAGGTGCTGCTGGCGCCCTCGCGCTGGTGGGACGGCGCCAGCCAGTATCTGGCCGGCGTCGATGAAGCCAGGCGCACGCAGGCCCGCGCCGAGCTGCTGCTGGCAGCCCAGTCCGAGCGTGTGACCCGCATGAGCCAGCTCGAACGCGAGAACGACCGCCTGCGCGCGCTGCTCGAACTCCGTCCGCGCATCGAGGTCGGCACCCGCGCCGCCGAAATCCTGTACGACGCCCCCGACCCCTACACCCGCAAGGTCGTCATCGACCAGGGCAGTCGCCATGGCGCGGTGCTGGGCTCGCCCGTCATCGACGAGACCGGGGTGCTGGGGCAGGTCACGCGGGTCTACCCGCTCACATCCGAAGTCACGTTGGTGACGGACAAGGACGCGGCCGTGCCGGTGGTGAACGTGCGAACCCGGCAGCGGGGCGTGGCTTACGGCCAGCCGGAAAACAGTGGCATGGAGTTGCGCTTCATGGCGGGCAACGCCGATGTGCAGGCGGGCGACGTGCTGCAGACCTCGGGCCTGGACGGGGTCTACCCGCCCGGGCTGCCCGTGGCCCGCGTGGTGCGTGTCGACCGGCGCGCGGACTCGGCTTTCGCGCGCATCGCGCTGGGCCCGCTGGCTCACCCGGACAGCGCCCGCCATGTCCTGCTGCTCGAGCCGCTGTCATCGCAGATGCCCGCCAAGCCGGCCGATGCGGCTGCTTCGGGCGCGTCGGCCGCGGGCGGACGCCACAAGGCGGCCTCGTCGGTCACCGTCACGCCGTCGGGGGTGCGACCATGATGCCGCGTGGCAGCGAGCTGCTGCTGCCGGTCAACCCGGTCTTCATCTGGTTTTCGCTGCTCCTGGCGATGCTTTTCAACATGTTGCCGTGGGGGCGCTGGGCCGGCGTGCCGGACCTGCTGGCCGTGGTGCTGGTGTTCTGGAACGTGCACCAGCCGCGGCGCGTCGGGGTGGGCGCGGCCTTCGTCTTCGGGCTGCTGATGGACGTGCACCAGGGCGCCTTGCTGGGACAGCACGCGCTGGCCTACACGCTGCTGAGCTTCTTCGCCATCACGGTGCACCGCCGCCTGTTGTGGTTCGCGGTGCCTTCGCAGGCGGCGCAGATCGTGCCACTGTTCATCGCCGCGCATGCCGTCTCGTTGCTGGTGCGGCTGATGGCAGGGGCCGGCTGGCCCGGCTGGCCGCTGGTGCTCGCGCCGCTGTTCGAGTCGCTGCTGTGGCCGGTCGCGAACTGGTTGCTGCTGGCCCCGCAGCGCCGCCCGCCCGACCGGGACAAGAACCGGCCGCTGTGACTGCCGATCCTGGAAGCCGATTTTTTGTGGGTTTTTGGTTTCCTTTGTCCGGTTAACGGGGGGGGCGTCGCATCATGACCCCCTCTGTTTCGGGGTGGCGCCAAACGGATACCGCAGACACAATCTGTTTCAAATGAAGGAGTGTCTGATGCGGTTTGCAATGTCTTCCGTTCTGGTGTCTGTTGCCCTCTTGGGTGGCGCCTCGGCCCAGGCCGCCACGTTTTCGAACTGGGATCTTGACGGCTCGGCGGCGTTGATCGAAGGCGGCAACACCGTGCGCCTGACAGCGAACCAGTCCAGTCAAGTCGGTGTCACCTGGGGCCCCGGTTCGCTGAACTTGAGCAACCTGCTTGCCCGTGAAGAAAAGAAGCCTGTCGAAGTCTTTTTCGACTTCCGCGTCACCGGGACCGGGGCGCAGAGCAGCTGGGGCGATGGATTCGCGGTGTTCGTCTCCAGCCAGGCGCCGGTCGGCACCGCGTCAGGTGCCTTCGGCCTCAACGCGTTCGACGACGGCATGGCCTTTCTGATCGACCCGGCCGCCAACAAGGCCCTGTCGCGGCAGGCTGGTGCTTCCAGCGACCCGGTCGCCGCGCTGGCTGCCTCCAAGCTCAAGTTCGGTGCCGACAAGGTCAACATGCTTGACAGCATGCTGGTGCACGCCAAGCTTCAGTTCATCTGGAAGGACAAGGGCTGGGCGCTGAACCTGTCGATGGACGACAGCCGCCCTGGCGAGGCATGGCGCACCTTCGCGACGTCGACCGTCTCGCAAAGCACTTTCTCCGACTGGAGTGACGTTCGCATCGGCTTTGGCGCCAGCACGCTGGGCGGCGAGCGTGCCAACTTCGACATTCTGTCGTTCTCGGCGCCGGACATGCGTTATCCGGCTGCGCCCGTGCCCGAGGCGTCGACGATGGCCCTCGCGGTGGTCGGCCTCGGCGTGTTGGCCTGGTCGGCGCGCCGTCGCCGCGCGGCTGCGGGCCACTGAGCGCGCCGTCCCTTTTCTGAACCGTGTCGCGGCCCGCATTGCGGGCCGATTGGAGCTTCCATGTCTCATCGTTTTCAACGGGGCGCGCTGGCGCTGGCTGCCGCCTTTGTCTGCCAGGCACCGGCCTGGGCGCTGACGCTGGACGCGTCGCAGGCCACCGTGGTGTCCGGCACGGGCTCGGTCAGCACCAGCGGCACGACGACCACCGTGACGCAGGGCAGCGCGGTGCTGCGCCTGAACTGGACCTCGCTTGATGTGCCGACCGGGCACACGCTGGCCTTCGCGCAGGGCAGCGCCACGCAGGTGGCCGTCAACGTCGTGACGGGCAACACCGGTTCGCAGGTGCTCGGCACGGTGACGGCCCCCGGCTCGGTCTACTGGATCAACCCGAACGGCCTCTTCATCGCCAAGGGCGCCCGCGTGGACGTCGGCAGCTTCGTCGGCAGCGCGCTTGGCCTGTCCGTCCTCGAGCCGGCAACCGGCAAGGTCGTGCTCAAGAGCACCGGCAGCGCTGGCGTCGTGACGAACGAAGGCGAGATCGTGGCCAGCGGCGGCGGCACGGTGGTCCTGGTCGGCCGGCAGGTCACGAACAGCGGCCTGATCTCGGCGCCGCAAGGGCAGGCGCTGATGCTGGCGGGCGACCGCGTGGTCTTCAAGCCCAATGGCGAAAGCGGGGCGCTGTCTTACGTGCTGGACAAGGCGGCGGTCGATGCGCTGGTGCAACAGTCCGGCACGGTGTCGGCACAGGGCGGAACCGTCGTGCTCGACGCGCGTTCGCTTCAGCAGGCCGTGGTGAACACTTCGGGCGTGCTCGAAGCCGGCAGCATCGAATCCGGGACCCAGGGCGTGATCCGGCTCGTGGCGCTCGGTGCACCGGGCAGCCAGATCGATGTCCAGGGGCAGTTGCGGGCCGGTGATCTGGAAACCGTGGATTGGCGCACCATGCCGGTGAGCGCAGAGCTGGCCGAAGGCGGTGTGCTGCGCTGGCAGGCCGCGCTTGAAGGCGCCGGCTGGAACTGGGGCGAGTACTTCGTTGCGGCCCAGGCGATGGACAAGGTGTACGACGGCACCGACGTGGCGTCGCTGCGCTTCGATCTGCGTGGGCTGCCGAGCAAGGTGCCGACCACGATCGAGGTGGTGAAGGCGCGCTTCGATGCCTCCTTCGTGTCC
Source organism: uncultured Aquabacterium sp. (assembly GCF_947366995.1). Classification (GTDB taxonomy): domain Bacteria; phylum Pseudomonadota; class Gammaproteobacteria; order Burkholderiales; family Burkholderiaceae_C; genus Aquabacterium. The sequence goes on from NZ_CANBCC010000013.1 coordinate 32,624, forward strand.
GACGAATCGGATCCGCGCTGGGACGTGGCGACCGAGATCCGGGCCAGCCTCGACGGCGAGGGCTTCATCATGGCGGCGCCGCGCGAATCGGATGACGGCCGTGTGCTGGCCGCCATTCTTCCCAAGGAGCTCGACGTGCTGGTGAAGACCAAGGTGGTCGACGGCACCCGCACTGCCGAGTTGATCGACATCGACCGCAGCCAGTTGATTGACGGCGACAACGTCGATCCCCTGCGTGTGGAAGACATCATGTTCGATTCGGCCGAGGCCAGTGCCGAGCACATTCGCGTGCAGTTCCGTGGGCTGACGTTCTCCGGTTCGGAAGCTGGCAACTACACCTTCGCCCTGCTCCCCGAAGGCGCGGCCACCAGCCTGTCCCCCGGCCCGGTCTTCGTGACCAGCGGGCGCATCGTGCCGGCCGTGGTTGTGCCCGAAACGCCGACCACCCCCACCACCCCGACCACCCCCACCACACCGACGACCCCGTCCGTGCCGGGCACCGTGATCGGCACCGTGCAGCAGGGCGGCCAGCCCACCGGCCTGGGCGCCAACCTGGCCGGTCTCTCCGACCTGCTGAGCCGCTTCCCGGCCACCGCAGCGGGTGAGGAAGAGGACCCGGACCTGCTCGGCACGGTGCGCCTGTCGGGCAACAGCCCGCTGCAGGTGAAGGACGGCGGCGTGCGCGTGCCGGCCACGCTGCGCTGAAATGAGTTGCGCCGGCCCGTCGGGTCTGGCGCGCCTGAGACCTCTCACGGCGGCCGGCCGATGTCGGCCGCCGTGCTCATTCCCTCCGATTACCATGTCCCGACCGATTCCCTTCCGCCCGCGTGACCTCGGTGTGGCCGCAGCCGGCCTGATGGCCGCCGTGGGGCTGCATGCCCAGACGCCGGCATTGCCAGGTGCGGGTGACGTGCAGCGTGCGCTCACGCCCCCCGTGGCCCCGGCCGTGCCACAAGACCGTGCCGCCCCGCTGACCCCGCCCGTCGCTCCGGCTGCCCAGGCCGATGCAGCCGGCCCTCGCGTGCACGTGCGGGCGGTGCGCCTGACCGGCGTCACCGTGCTGCCCGAAGCCGACGTTCGAGCGCCGCTGGACGAACTGGTGGGCCGCAGCTGGTCCCTGGTCGAACTTCAGCGTGCCGTCGCCCGCGTGACCCGCCTGTACCAGGAGCGTGGCTACCCCATCGCCCGCGCCATCCTGCCCGCGCAGGACATCGTCGACGGCGCGATCGAGGTGCGGGTGCTGGAAGGCCAGGTCGGCCAGGTTCGGCTGGAGAACACCTCCCGCCTGACCGATGCCACCGTGGCCCGCCTGCTCGGCGACATCCCCGGCGGCTCGGTGGTGCGCGGCCCCGAGCTCGAGGCCCGCTTGCTCACGCTGGGCGACATCCCCGGGACCAGCCGCGCCAGCGTCGTGCTCGAACCCGGCACCCGCACCGGTGAATCCGACCTCACGGTGCGCGTCGACCCGGCGCCGGCCGTCACCGGCCAGCTGGATTTCGACAACCACGGAAACCGCTACACCGGTTACTGGCGCGCGGCGGCGCAGCTTGCCTGGAACAGCCCGCTGGGCCTGGGCGACCAGCTCACGGCCCGCGCGCTGGTCACCGACGAGTCGACCCAGAACCTGCGTCTGGGCTGGCGTGTGCCGGTGGCGCGCCCAGGCGTGACGGTCGGCGCGGCCTATTCGCAGGTCGACTACCAGCTGCGCCGCGAGTACGAAAACCTGCGCGCCAGCGGAACCGCCCGCATGGGCACGGTGGACGTGGCCGCCACGCTGGCCCGTTCGCCAGGCGCCGGCCTGCTCGGTCGCCTCAGCTGGGATCAGAAGCTGTACGCCGACAAGATCGCCGTGCTGAGCAACCACTTCAACCGCAAGCAGGCAGACGTCGTGTCGGCGAGCTTCAACGGCTTCGGCACCCAGGGCGCCACCAGCCACGCGTGGACGGCCGTGCTGTCCCGCGGCAAGCTGAACCTGCCGGCCGCCGAGCAGGTGGCCAGCGACAGCCGCCGCACCCTGGGTTACTTCAGCAAGGCGGTGCTGACCGCCAACCTGAATGCGACGCTGCGTCCGGGCTGGTCGGTGTTCGGCTCGGTCTACGGCCAGGCCACATCGCGCAACCTCGATCCGTCCGAGAAGATGTCCATCGGGGGCGTCAACGGTGTGCGCGCCTATCCGGAGGGCGAGGCCCTGGGCGACCAGGGCGTGCTGGGCACGGCCGAACTGCGCTACACCCTGCCGCTGCAGCCGGTGCAGCTGGGCCTGTTCGTCGATTCGGGCCATGTGCGCTTCGACCGGTTCCAGTCGGCCGGCCGCCACGGCCGCACCCTCACCGGGGCCGGGCTGTCGCTGGTGTGGGCGCCCACGCCGGACATCGGCCTGAAGGCCATGGTCGCCACCCGCCTGGGCGACGCGCGCATCGAGACGGAGCCCGAAAGCCGCACCCGCCTGTGGGTGCAGAGCGTGGTGCGTTTCTGAGGCCGGCCGGCTGCCCTCGCGGGGGCGCCGGCAACCTGCTCGCGCTACGATAGCGGGTTGCGCACCCGCCCATGACCGAACTCAAGAACCTCGAAGCCGAACTCAGCCGCTTCCGGCTCCGCCTGTGGGCCGCGGCCGGCTTCGTGCTGCTCTGTTTCAGCCTGCTGGTCTTTCGCCTGGTCACGCTGCAGGTGGTGCGCCACGAACAACTCGCCACGCAGGCCGAAAGCAACCGCATCGCGGTCGTGCCCATCGTGCCGAACCGCGGCCTCATCGTCGACCGCAACGGCGCGGTACTGGCCAACGACTACTCGGCCTACACACTCGAGATCACGCCCTCCAAGGTGCAGGATGTCGAGGCCACGATCGACGCGCTGGCCGAGATCGTCGACATCCAGGCCCGTGACCGTCGCCGCTTCAAGCGCCTGCGCGAAGAATCCAAGAGCTTCGAGTCCATCCCGATCCGCACGCGACTCAGCGACGAAGAGGTGGCCCGCTTCACCGCCCAGCGCTACCGCTTCCCCGGGGTCGACATCCAGGCGCGCCTGTTCCGCCACTACCCGTACGGTGCGCTCGCCAGCCACGTGCTGGGCTACATCGGGCGCATCAACCAGCGTGAGGCCGCCGCGATGGAGGACTGGCCGGAAGAGGACCAGGCCAACTACCGCGGCACCGAGCACATCGGCAAGCTCGGCATCGAGCAGAGCTACGAGCGCGAGCTGCACGGCATCACCGGGGTCGAAGAGGTCGAGACCAGCGCGGGCGGTCGGGCCGTGCGCCGCCTGCGCTCCACCCCCGCCACGCCGGGCAACACGGTCCACCTGTCGATCGACATCAAGCTGCAGGGCCTGATCGAGCGCCTGTACGGCAACCGCCGTGGCGCGCTGGTGGCCATCGACCCTCGCAACGGCGAGGTGCTGGCCTTCGTCTCCAAGCCCACGTTCGACCCCAACCTGTTCGTCGACGGCATCGACAGCGAGAACTGGAAGGAGCTCAACGAAAGCACCGACAAGCCGCTGCTGAACCGCGCCCTGCGCGGCACCTACCCGCCGGGCTCGACCTACAAGCCCTTCATGGCCCTGGCCGCGCTGAACACCGGCAAGCGCAACCCCAACACCATCATCATGGACAACGGGGTGTTCCTGTTCGGCGGACACCGCTTTCGCAGTCCCGAGAACGAGCGCGGGGGCGCCATGGACATGCGCCGCGCCATCGTCGAGTCCAGCAACGTCTACTTCTATTCACTGGCCAACGAAATGGGTGTGGACCTGATCCACGACCAGATGGCGCAGCTGGGCTTCGGCCGGCACACCGGCATCGACCTCAAGGGCGAGGTCACGGGCATCCTCCCGTCGACCGAATGGAAGCGCAAGGCCTACCGCCGACCCGAACAGAAGAAGTGGTACGCCGGCGAGACCATCTCGCTGGGCATCGGCCAGGGCTACAACAACTTCACCATGCTGCAGATCGCGACCGCGCTGGGCACGATGGTGAGCGATGGCCAGCGCCATCAGCCGCGCATCGTGCGCGAGATCGAAAACGTCGTGACCCGCGAACGCCACGTGCCCGAGCGCACGCAGCTGACACCGCTGCGCTTCCAGCCGGGGCACACCAGCCTGATCCGCGAGGCCATGCAGGGCGTGACGCTGCAGGGCACCTCCACCCGTGTGTTCCTGGGCGCGGGCTACACCAGCGGCGGCAAGACCGGCACGGCGCAGGCCGTGGGGCTGCGGCAGAACGAGAAGTACGTGGCCTCGCGGCTTGACGAGTACCGGCGCGACCATTCGCTCTACGAGGCCTTTGCCCCGGTCGACAGCCCCCGCGTGGCGCTGGCCGTCATCGTGGAGAACGCCGGTTTCGGCGCCGCCGCGGCCGCCCCCATTGCCCGCCGCGTGCTCGATTACCTGCTGCTCGGCGTCTACCCCAGCGAGGAAGACATCGCGCTGGTGCAGCAAGGCAAGGCCGCTGCGCCGGTCGGCACGCCGCGCCGCGTTGCCGACGTGCCGCTGCCGCGCGCCACCGATGTGTTCGGTGCCGAGCCACCCCGGCTCGTCGGCAGTGCGCCGGCCTCCGCCAGCGCGCCTTCCTCGGTGGCGTCGTCGCCGTCTGCGCCAGCGCCTGCCCCGGTGCCGGCGCCCGCTCCGGCGCCCTCGGTTCCCGCCGCGCCACCCCCCGCGGCCGTCAACGCTTCTTCGCCCCGCGTGCAGCCATGAGCATCGCCTTCGACAAGCCCTCGTTGTGGCAACGAATCCGCCCGGTCTTCCAGGGCTTCGACCTGCCGCTGCTGCTGATCGTGATGGCGCTGTGTGCCACCGGTCTGGTCACCATGTACTCGGCCGGCTTCGACCACGGCACGCGGTTCGCCGACCAGTCGCGCAACATGGTGCTGGCTGCCCTGGTGATGTTCGCCGTGGCCCAGATCCCGCCCCAGCGCCTCATGAGCCTCGCCGTGCCGCTGTACGTGCTGGGCGTGGTGCTGCTGGTCGCCACCGAGCTGTTCGGCATCACCAAGAAGGGCTCGACCCGCTGGCTGAACGTCGGCATGGTCATCCAGCCGTCCGAGATCCTGAAGATTGCCGCGCCGCTGATGTTGGCGTGGTGGTTCCAGCGGCGCGAGGGGCAGCTGCGGGGCCCCGATTTCGCGATGGCCGGTGCCATCCTGATGCTGCCCGTGGGCCTGATTCTGAAGCAGCCCGACCTGGGCACGGCCATGCTGGTGCTGTCGTCCGGCCTGTACGTGATCTTCTTTGCCGGCCTCAGCTGGCGCCTCATCGTGCCGGTGCTGCTGGCCGGTTTCATCGGCATCAGCCTGATCATCTGGTACGAGCCGCAGCTGTGCCAGCCGGGCGTGAAGTGGGTCGGCCTGCACGACTACCAGAAGACCCGTGTCTGCACGCTGCTGGACCCGACCGCCGACCCGCTGGGCAAGGGCTTCCACATCATCCAGGGCATGATCGCCATCGGCTCCGGCGGGGTCACGGGCAAGGGCTTCATGCAGGGCACACAGACCCACCTCGAGTTCATCCCCGAGCGCACCACCGACTTCGTCTTCGCGGCCTTCTCCGAGGAATTCGGCCTGATCGGCTGCCTCGGCCTGATGGCCGGCTTCCTGGCGCTGATCTTCCGCGGGCTCTACATCGCCTCGCAGGCACCCGTGCTGTTTTCCCGGCTGCTGGCCGGCGCGATCTCGCTGAGCTTCCTGACCTACTCCTTCGTCAACATGGGCATGGTCAGCGGCATCCTGCCGGTGGTCGGCGTGCCGCTGCCCTTCATCAGCTATGGTGGCACCGCCATGGTCACGCTCGGCCTGGCGCTGGGCATCCTGATGTCGATCGCCAAGAGCCGCGGTCTGATGCAGCGCTGAGTCGCGCCCGCCCCGGATGCGGGGTTTTGCGTACGATCAGGGTCGGCCCTCCTCCAACCTGTCACCATCGGCGACCATGCACACCGCCTCCTCTTCCCCTGCCGCCGTCCAGCATGACGGCCTGGACCGCCTGCTCATCTCGTTCGATTCGGCCATCCGCACTGTGTTTGCCGAGCACACGGCGGCGCGTCCGTGCCCGCAGCCCGAGACGGAAGGCAGCGCCCTGAGCGACGAGCAGAAGCGCCTGTCTGCCGCGCTGATGCGTGTGAACCACGTCGGGGAAGTCTGCGCCCAGGCGCTCTATGCCTCGCAAGCCTGGGGCACGAAGGACCCGGTGCTGAAAGCGCAGTTCGACGCTGCCGCGCGCGAAGAAACCGACCACCTGGCGTGGACCGAGCAGCGCCTGAAGGAGCTGGGCGGGCGCACCAGCCTGCTCAACCCGCTGTGGTACGCCGGCGCCTTCGGCATCGGCCTGCTCGCCGCGCGCGCGGGCGACGGCGTCAGCCTGGGCTTTGTCGTCGAGACGGAGCGCCAGGTCGAGGCCCACCTCAACAGCCACCTCGACCGGCTGCCCGAGGGCGACACCGCCTCGCGGGCCATCGTGCGCCAGATGCGCGACGACGAGGTCGAGCACGCCGACGCCGCGCTGGCGGCCGGCGGTCAGGCGCTGCCGGGGCCGGTGCGCGGGCTCATGAAGCTGGCGGCCAAGGTGATGACCTTCACCGCCCACCGCATCTGAGCCCTCGGCGGCTCAGGCCGCCACCACCTCGAAGCTGGTCGTGATCTCGGCGGTCTTGCCGATCATGATCGAGGCCGAGCAGTACTTCTCATGCGACATCTGGATGGCGCGGGCCACCGCGGTTTCCGGCAGGTTCACCCCCGTCACCACGAAGTGCATGTTGACCTTCGTGAACACCTTGGGGTCGACCTCGGCGCGGTCGGCCGTGATCTTCACCTGACAGCCGCGCACGTCGTGGCGCCCGCGCTTGAGGATGAGCACGACGTCGTAGGCGGTGCAACCGCCGGTGCCCGCCAGCACGGTTTCCATCGGCCGGGGGGCCAGGTTGCGGCCGCCGCCTTCGGGCGCACCGTCCATGTTGATGATGTGGCCACTGCCCGTTTCAGCCATGAAGGCCATGCCGGAGGCGGGTTGCCAGTTGATCGTGCATTCCATTTGTCGGTCCTGCTGCGGGTGATATCCGTAAAAACCCTTGTGAACAATCGCGGGCGGTTGTACACTTGGCGACATCGCGATGGAACTTTTCCTGCTGACGCGGAGTCGTTCCACTGCTTGTTTCGTTTGTCTCCTCCACCCATCTCCTTTGGTGGATTTAAACCCGAGTCTGCAAGGACTCGGGTTTTTTTTCGCCCCGATGGCGGCTAGAGCTGCGATTTCGCCGCGGCGGCGCTCAGCTTGGCCTTGGCGGCCATCTCTTCGCGCAGGCGCTTCAGCTTCTCGCGCGGGTCCTCCCGGGGCCCGCCGCCTTCCTCCAGCTTCATCTCCGCAATGAAGCGGCTGGGCGTGGCCTGCACGTACTCGCGGCCCTTCTTGCGGCGCTTGAGCACGCTCACGCCCAGCGTCAGCCGCGCGCGGGTGATGCCCACGTACATCAGCCGGCGCTCTTCTTCGACCTGCTGGCCGCTGATCTCGCCGTCCTCGCGCGAGAAGGGCAGCAGCCCCTCGTTGACGCCGGCCAGCACCACGTGCGGCCACTCGAGGCCCTTCGACGCATGCAGCGTGGTCAGCGTCACCTGTTTCTGGTCGCTCTCGCGCTCGGCGAGGCTGGTGATCAGCGAGATCAGCTGCGCCACCTCCAGCACGTTCTTGCGCTCGCTCTCGACCGCCATGCCGCCGTCGTTCTCGATCTCGCCCCCACAGCGCTTGGCCACCCAGTCGACGAAATCGAGTACGTTGGCCCAGCGCGCGGCCGCGACCTTCTCGTTTTCTTCGTTGTCGTAGAGGTGCTGCTCGTAGCCGATCTCCTTCAGCCACTCCAGCAGCAGCTCCTTGGCCGCTTCAGCGCCCACGGTCTGGCGGGCGCGGTACTCCAGGTCGTTCACGTAGCGGCCGAACTCGTGCAGGCCATCAAGGGCCCGCCGGTTCAGCGCCGTGCCCAGCGACTCCGAGAACAGCGCCTCGAACAGGCTGACCTTCCACTTGCCCGCGAACTCGCCGAGGGCGCCCAGCGTCTGATGACCGATGCCGCGCTTGGGCGTGGTCACCGCGCGCAGGAAGGCCGGGTCGTCGTCGTTGTTGATCAGCAGGCGCAGCCAGGCGCACAGGTCCTTGATCTCGGCCTTGTCGAAAAAGCTCTGGCCGCCCGACACCTTGTACGGGATGTTGGCCTTGCGCAGCGCCTGCTCGAAGGGCCGCGCCTGGTGGTTGGCGCGGTACAGGATGGCGAAGTTGCTCCAGTCGGCCTTGTCGCTGCCCGGGTGGTCGTGCAGCAGGCGGTTGCGCAGCAACTGGAAGTGGGCCACGGTGCGCTCGGCCTCATGCTCTTCGTTGTCGCACGCCATCAGCTTGATGGGCTCGCCTTCGCCCAGGTCCGACCACAGCGTCTTCTGGAACAGCTTGGGGTTGAGCTGGATGACGTGGTTGGCCGCCCGCAGGATGGCGCTGGTCGAGCGGTAGTTCTGCTCCAGCGGAATGACCTTGAGGCTGGGGAAGTCCTGCGGCAGGCGCTTGAGGTTGTCCAGCGTGGCGCCGCGCCAGCCGTAGATGGACTGGTCGTCGTCGCCCACGGCGGTGAAGATGCCGTCCGGCCCCACCAGCAGCTTGAGCAGCTCGTACTGCGTCGCGTTGGTGTCCTGGTATTCGTCGACCAGCACGTGGCGCAGCTGGCGCTGCCACTTCTGGCGCACGGCCTCGTGCTCCTGCAGCAGCTTCAGCGGCAGGCCGATCAGGTCGTCGAAGTCGACCGCCTGGTAGGCCAGCAGGCGCTCTTCGTACAGCTTCATCACCCGGGCGGCCACCACGTCGTCGTCGGTCTTGCAGTGGCTCAGCGCGGCGTTCGAATCCAGCCCCTGGTTCTTCCACAGGCTGATCGTCCACTGCCAGCTGCGCGCCAGCTTGGCGTCGGTCGTGGCGCCGCAGTCGCGCAGGATGCTGGTGACGTCGTCGCTGTCGAGGATGGAAAAGCCCTGCTTCAGTCCGAGCGCGGTGCCGTCCTCGCGCAACAGCTTGACGCCCAGCGAGTGGAAGGTGCTGACCAGCAGCTTGGCTGCGGCCCGCGGGCCGATGAGGCTCTTGACGCGCTCGCGCATTTCCGCGGCGGCCTTGTTGGTGAAGGTGATGGCGCCGATCTGCGACGGGGCCAGGTCGGCCCCGTAGCCCGGCTGCAGCAGCCGCGCGATCTTGTGCGTGATCACGCGGGTCTTGCCCGAGCCGGCGCCGGCCAGCACCAGGCAAGGCGTGTCCAGGTGCTCCACGGCCGCCATCTGGGCCGGGTTCATGGTCGGAACAGACATCAGAGGCTGGCCACGAACTCGCTGAGCAGCTCGGCAAAGGCCTGCGGTTGCTCGACTGCGCTCAGGTGGGCGCAGCCCTCCAGCACCGCCAGCTGCGCGCCCGGGATGGCCCGTGCGAGCGCCTGGGCTGCGGCCACCGGCGTGGTCTGGTCGACGCTGCCGGCCACCACCAGGGTGGGCAGCCGGAGCTGGCCCAGGCGGTAGCCGTAGTCGGCCTCGCACAGCGCGGCGGCGCAGGCGGTGTAGCCCTCGGGGTCGGTGGATTCGAGCAGACGCTGGTGGCGGGCCACGGCGGCAGCCTGGGTGCGGCGGAACGCCTCGCTGAAGAAGCGGGCCATGGTCGAGGTGCCGATGGCGCTCAGACCATGCGATTCGACGGTGGCAATACGCTGCCCGATGGCCTCGCGGCCGGCCTCGTCGTAGCCGGCTGTCGTGTTGGCCAGCACCAGGGCCTTGACCTTGTCCGGGTGGCGCAGGGCCAGTTCCTGCCCAATCAGGCCGCCCATCGACAGGCCCACCCACACCACGGGCTCGCCACCGGCCACTTCGTCGATCAGGCGGGCGGCGTCGGCGGCCAGTTCGGTGAGCGTCAGCGGCTCCGAGGGCGTCTGTGAGCGGCCATGGCCCCGGGTGTCCGGGCAGATCACGCGGTGCCCGGCGGCCAGCTCATTGGCCACCAGGTCCCACATGCTGCCGTCCTGGCCCAGCGCGTGGCTCAGCACCAGCGTGTGGGCCGGCGCCTTGTTGCGGGCGTCGCGCACCGTGGCATGCAGCTTGGGGCGGGTGTGCGTGAACACCGATCGGCCCACGCCCGTGTGCCAGGCCTGGTCCGCCGGGTGGGGTTCCGGCTCCATGCCCAGTTCGCGCAGGATCTGCACCGCCTTGGCAAAGCCGGTGTTGGCGGCCGGCACGCCGGCGTAGATGGCGATCTGGATCAGCGCCTCGCGCACCTCTTCCGGGGTCAGCGTGTGGGCATTGCCGGGAGTCAGCGAGCCGCGGAGATGGATCTCGAATTCGTCCCAGCGACCCAGCGCACTGGTGACGGCCAGAACCAGCACGCGGCGGGTCTTCCAGTCCAGGCCGGGGCGCCCCCAGGCGCCATGCCAGGCGTATTCGGTGATGAAGTGCTGGAACTCGGCGTTGAAGGTGTTGGCCTTGGCAATCGACTTGTCCACCCAGGCGTCACCCAGGGCGGCGCGGCGGTTGCGCATGCCGCGCTCGAAGTCGTGCTGGAAAACGGGGTCCTCTGTTCGTGACATGGCGGCGTGGGCAGGCTGGGCAATCGGGAAAGGGCGGCCGGGTGGCGGCAACGAGATGCGAATTGTGCCGCGTTGCCTTCCTTGCCGTGCACATCGGGGCAAGTCGGTGGGGGCGTCGTGTAACACCAGGGCGCGCCCCGGCCGCCTGTTCGGGCGGAAACGACCTGTCACTTCAGCCGGTGCGCTTGCGGTATCGTGCGCGCATGCTCCGCCTCCTGCCCTCCGCCCCGACCGTGAACGCGCTGTGCCGCGGTGCCGACGTGGCCATCTGGCTGGCCCTGCTAAGCGTGCTGGCTGGCTGTGCCAGCGGTCCGGGCAGCGACCGCGGGGCAGGGCCGACGGCCCGGACGCCGGCCGGCGTGCCCCCGGTGGTCGCGCGTCACCCCGACCGCGATGGCCCCCCCGTGAACCCGCCTGCCGAACTGCTGGCGGCCGCTGCCTCCGAGCCGCGTATCGAGCCCATCCGCTCCGGTGGCGCCAACAAGCCTTACACCGCGCTGGGTCAGCGTTACACGCCGGAACGCGAAGACCTGGCATTCCGCGAACGCGGGCTCGCGTCGTGGTACGGCACGCGTTTTCATGGCCGCCGCACCGCCAGTGGCGAGCTGTACAGCGTCTACGGCCTCACGGCCGCGCACCGCACCCTGCCCATCCCGAGCTACGCCCGCGTCCGCCATGTGGCTTCCGGCAAGGAGGTCATCGTGCGCATCAACGACCGCGGGCCCTTCCACCGCGAGCGCGTCATCGATCTCAGCTATGCGGCCGCCCACCGGCTGGGCATCACCGGCGGGCTCAGTGAGGTCGAGGTCGAGCGCCTGACCTTTGACGAGATCCGCTCGGGGGCCTGGCGCCGCGGCACCCCGCTCGACCCGACGCTGCCCGGTTCGCCGGAAAGCGAGGCCGCGACCCTGGCTTCGGGCCGCATCGAGGGCGGCGCGGAGCCTGTCACGCTGACCGCAGGATCGACCGCGCCCGCCGTGGCCACGCCGCCGGCAACTCCCCCGGTGGCCACCGAGCCGGCTCCCGCGCGGGCCTACACGACCGCCGCGCGCGGTTTCTGGGTCCAGCTGGCCGCGCTGACGCGCCGAGACGGCGTCGAGCGCTTGCAGCAGCGCATCGCCACCGATCTGCACGCACTTCAACCGCTGCTGGCGGTGTTCCAGGAGGCTTCGCTGTTCAAGCTGCAGGTCGGGCCGTATGCCTCGCGCGAGCAGGCGCACGCGGCAGCCCGCCAGGCGCAGCATGCGCTGCAGGTGCGCCCGGTCGTGATCGAGCGGCGCTGATCGACGTCGATCGGCCGCCCGGATGGGTCAGCCGTGCAGCGCGCGGCTGTGGGCGTGCACCGTGTCCACCAGCACCGAGACGTTTTCCGGCGGAGTGAACTGGCTGATGCCGTGGCCCAGGTTGAACACGTGGCCCGATTGCGCCGTGTGCTTGCCGAAGGCGTCCAGCGTGCGCTTGACCTCGGCCTGCACCTGCTCGGGGTTGGCAAACAGCACGTTCGGATCCAGGTTGCCTTGCAGGGCCACGCGGTCGCCGGTCAGGGCGCGGGCCTTGTCCAGCCCCATGGTCCAGTCGAGGCCCACCACGTCAGCGCCGCTGTCGGCGATCTCGTTCAACCAGATGCCGCCGCCCTTGGTGAACACGATGTGCGGGATGCGGAAGCCGTTGTGTTCCTTCTTCAGCTGGGCGAGCACGCGCTGCGTGTAGGCCAGGCTGAACTGCTGGAAGGCACCGTCGGCCAGCACGCCACCCCACGAGTCGAACACCATCACGGCCTGCGCGCCGGCTTCGATCTGCGTGTTCAGATACAGCGCCACGGCGTCGGCGTTGACGCTCAGGATGCGGTGCATCAGGTCCGGGCGCTGGTACATCAGCGTCTTGACGGCGCGGTAGTCGTCCGAGCCGCCGCCTTCGACCATGTAGCAGGCCAGCGTCCAGGGGCTGCCCGAGAAACCAATCAGCGGCACCTTGCCCACGCCGTTGGCGTCCGACAGCTCGCGGCGGATGGTGCGCACGGCATCGAACACATAGCGCAGCTTGTCCATGTCCGGCACGGCCAGCGCGGCCACGGCGGCCTCGTCGCGCACCACCTTGGCGAACTTCGGGCCTTCTCCGACGGCAAAGCTCAGACCCAGGCCCATGGCGTCGGGCACGGTCAGGATGTCGCTGAACAGGATGGCCGCGTCGAGGTCATAGCGGCGCAGCGGCTGCATCGTCACCTCGCAGGCCAGCTCCGGGTTGGTGGCCAGGCCCATGAAGCTGCCAGCCTGGTCGCGCGTGGCGCGGTACTCCGGAAGGTAGCGGCCGGCCTGGCGCATCAGCCACACAGGCGTGCAGTCGGTGGGCAGGCGCAGGCAGGCGCGCAGAAAGCGGTCGTTGGCCAGAGGGGGCAGCGAGGGGGATGAGGTGGCGACGGTCATCCGCGCATTGTAGGCAGTCCCCCTCAGCGCACTCAGGGGGGAGGGCGCGCAAGTCCTGAGCCAGATCACATCCGGCTCTGCCAGCATGCGTTGTATGTCACACGTTTTGTCTGATGAGCCTCCTTCGACGGTGCCGATGAACCGCACCGAGCACGGCTATGCCGCCATCGAGGGCCTGGCGGGCACGATGATCCAGCCCTATCTGGTGCGCCTGAGCGCCCCCGTCGACGAGGCTACGCTGCGCGGCGTGCTACGCGCGCTGATCACGGCCTACCCCAAGCTGAGGACGGTGGTCGAGCCGGGCCTGCATCGCTGCCAGTTCCGCGTGCTGCCCGAGGGGCGGCTGATCGACCAGCTGTTCGAGCGCGTGCTGCGTGTCCACCCCGGCCTTGAGCTCGATGACCCGGATGTCCTGCTGGCCTGGCACCGCGACGCCCTGCATGAGGTCGTGCCGCTCGAGCGCGGCCTGGGTGTGCGGGTTCACTTCGCTCCCCATCCGGCGCGCCCCGCGCTGATCTTCGGCGTGCCCCACATCTTTGCCGATGGCATGACCATGGTGCACCTCGTGTCACAACTGCTGCGGGGCCTCGAGGGCGGCCCCATCGAGCCGATGCCGCTCGAGGCACCCTCGATGCTGGGCGCCATCGCGCCCACGCACTGGTGGCAGTGGCCGCGTCAACTCTGGCGGTCGCGCGCCCACCGCGTTGCCGAGCGACGGCAGTTGGCCGCGCTGCACGTGCAGCAACTGCCCACCCGCCTGCAGCCGCACTACACCACCACCGGCCTGTGCCACCACCAGGTGCCTGTCGGCACAGCGCGGCTGCGCGCTGCCGCCCGGGGGCGCGGTGTGTCGCTCAACACCCTGGTCGTGGCCGCGCTGGCCCAGGCCTTTCTCGAGCAGGCGCCCGATGACCCGCTGGCCGCGGCCGTCATCCGCATCTCCGTCAACCTGCGCCGGCATTACCCTGCATCGGCCGGCCACGGTCCGCTGTGGGGCAACCACGTCGGCGCCTTCCTCGTGATCGAAGCGGATCCCCGCAAGCCGCTGCTCGCCCGCGTGCGCTCGGTCGACGCCGCCATCCGCGAAGGCCAGGCCCGCTACGCCCGCCGCGAAATGGCCTGGACCTACCTGTGGGACGAGCTGACGCCCTGGCTGGGCCGCACGCTCATCGGCCACATCGCGGTGAAGATGATGCGCGCCGGTCGATTCCCGAAAATCAGCTGCCACGCGACCAGCCTGGGCGATGTCGCCGCGATCCAGCCGCCTGCCGGGCGCGTGCGTGTCGAGCAGATGGTCGGTGTGGTCAACAGCATCTCGCCGCTGCCAGTGCTCACCGAGCTCGATGGCCGCCTCGGCATCCCCATGACCTGGCAGCGCGCCGAAACCGACGAGGCCGATGTGCGCGCCTTCCTGACCCGGGTGGACGCGGTGCTGGCCCGCATGGCGGACGAGGTCCTGTCCGCCACGGAGGGGCCACCCGAGTTGCCCGTCGCCCGCGCCGCCGCCTGACGGCCGGGCTTCACGCCCGGGGTGGATCAGAGCCGGCCCAGCTCCACATACAGCGGCCGTGCATCGATGCCGGGCCGCGGGTCGTCGCCATAGCTCAGCCAGAAGTTGCTCGAGATGAGCTTCTGCCGTTTGTAGCCGCGTGGCACCTCTGCCAGCGGGTCGCCGTGCGTGAATGCCGTCGCGATCGCATCGTATTTCTGGCCCTGGTGCGCCATCAACCAGTCCAGCAGCGCGCGGTGCACGGCCGGGTCGTCCTCGCTCACCAGCGTGTTGTAGACCGTCAGGTAGTTCAGCACGCCGCCCACCGGCGGCAGCCGGAAGCCGCCCGCCAGCCCCACGTAGAGGTTGTAGAGCGGCCGCAGCACCTTCACCACCGGCTTGAAGCCCACGATGCGCGTCTGCTTGTAGGCCTTCTGATCCCAACCCGCCAGCATCCCGACGATCTCGCCGTGCCGTTCGGCCAGCACATAGTCCTCAATGCGCAGCCCGGTGTAGTACGGGTCACCGGCCAGCAGCTTGCCGAAGTCGTATACCGGGTAGCCGTTGCGACGCGGTGCCTCGCGGTCGAAGTAGGCCTGCATGCGCGGCGCATCGGCGCGCGTGGCCTGCCGCAAGGTCACGCCCTTCGGGATGCGCGGGGCCTGCTTGCGGACATAGATGAAGCTCGTTTCGATCGTGTGGCTCACCCAGAAGCGGAACAGCACGCCGTCGGCCACGTTGGCCGCAGCCTCCAGCGGGGCCGTGTTGTCCTTGAGCACGATGCCCTGCAGCAACTCCTGGTCGGTGCGGTACTTCTTCTGCTCCATGAACAGCGACGAGGCAATGCCCCGCCGCCGGTAGAAGGGGTCGACCCGCGTGTCACCCGAGTAGTACACACGGCGCTTCTGGCCGCTGATGTAGAGGTCGCGCCCCGAGATCACGGTGAGCCCCGCGAGCACCTCCGGGCGCTCGTCGTCCTCGGCCACGGCGAGGATGAACTCGTCACCGATCACCCGCGCACCGGTGAAGAAGTCGGGCGTGCGCTGAAAGCACATCTGCGCCAGGCCCGGCATGGTGATCTTGGTGATCAGGTCCTGGATGCGGGGGTTGTCGGCGGGGGTGCCCAGACGGATGGTGATGGCCATGGCGAGACTGCTTGAAATGGGAGCGACAGAGGCGGTGGGGCGAAGGGGGTTCAGGCGGCCGACAGCACGCAGCCATCCAGTGCGTCGCGCAGCACGGCGGGTGCGGGGCCCGTCCAGTGGCGCAGCGGTTCGATCTTGATGTTGCCCTCGATCATTCCGCGCTCGCGGCATTGCTCGAGGTAGATGGCCCGCATGTGGGGCAGTGCCACGCAGGCAGCCGGCTGCAGCTGACCCAGCTCGCGCGCGAGCTTGTAATGGAAGTTGGCCTGCAGGGCCTGCTCCACCTGTCTCGCCAGATCGTGCTCGAGTGCGGCCCGTGGCCGCGTGCCATCGCACTCCACCAGCAGCACATAGCCAGGCTGGCCGCGGCGCGCCTCATCAAGGGCCAGCAGCGTCACGGGCAGGGCGCCGTCCAGCGTCAGACTGTCCTGAACGGCCTGTGCCGTCTGGGCGCTCGTCTTCTCGCCCACCAGGTCGACCCCGTCGTTGCGGCCAAGAAAGGTGAAGCACGGCACCTGGCCCAGCGGCGCATCCACCCGCAACACGTCGCTCATGCGATAGCGCGCAAAGCCGCTGCCCGTGGTCAGCAGGGGAATCACCTCCTGACCCGTGCGCAGTTGCCACGGCGCCAGCACACGGCCATCGTGTGCATCCTCGAACTCGTAGACATGGCTCAGGTAGGCCAGCGGATAGCGCCCCTCGAAGGGAAACGTCACCACCCCTTCGGTCGCCCACAGGCCCTTGCCCTGAAAGGCCGCATGCGGCAGCAGACCTTGCAGGCGCCGCGCCCACGGGGCCGCCGCGGCCGTGTCCCAGGCGCTCAGCACCGCAAGCTCCGGCCACAGCTGCTGAAAGAAGCCGCCGTCCGGCACCCCATTCCAGGCGGCCAGAAGCCGTGCTGCATGGGGCGCGCGCGGACAGGGCACGCCGGTCATGCGAGGGGCACGCGCCCCCCAGTCTCCCCGCTGCAGCACCTCGGCCAGTTCGGCACGCCAGGCCCCCATCTGCTCGAGCAGCCCGATGCCGAAGGTCGGGCTCCACACTGACATGAAGCCCAGCGAACGGTCGGCGGCCAGCCAGGCCGCCGTGGCGAACAGCGAATCCTCCGAGGTCTCGGCCAGCGCGATCTCCTGCGGCGCCGCCTGCGTCAGATAGGCCAGCAGGCGCTTGCCCCACGACAGCATCTTCATGTCATCGTTGATGTCGCCCGCGGTCTGGCCCCGCAACGCCGTCGGGATCCACGACAGCGACCAGTAATGCGTCCCGTGGCCCTGGTTCGGGAACTGCCGGTACAGGTCACCCACCCACGCGGTGATGACCTGATCGAGCTCGTCGAGAAACAGCCGCGTGTACGGGATCCACTTCACCGCCGAGGTCGACCCGCTGGTGGGTTGGTAGCGCATCACCGGCGAATCGATCAGCAGCGCCTGCCGCTGCTGGCGCTGGGCGCTCAGTGCGGTCGCGTAGTCTGCATAGGTGGTCACCGGCTGCTGGCGGGCAAACTCTTCCCACGACCAGTCGGCCCGCACGCCACGCCGCTGTCCCTCGGGTGAGCGCGCCGCCGCCGACAGCCAGCGCGCCAGCCTGGCCCGCTGCACCGACTCCAGCTCGCTCACGTGCCGTGCAAACCGCCGCCGCCCTGGTTCAACCAGCGCCTTCAGCAGGTGGTGCCCCAACGTCGCGCCTGCTCCCATGCTCACAAGGTCCGGCCCTGCTCGATGCCTTCGGCGTCGGACTCACGCCACACCACGCTGCGCGCCGGCTTGCGCTCGACGTCCAGCCCCGCCGGCCGGTGGGTGCCCAGCAGGTGCTTGCGCACCCACTTCACCGGCACGTCCACGATGGATCGGAACAGGCTCTCGTAGTCGCAGGCGCCGATGCATGGCACCTCCGTGCCGCGCCGCCATGTCGGGTTCACCTTCTCGAAGAACGCGATGTGCGGATTGGTCGCGCGCAGCTCCGGCGTGATGTCGGCGACGTCGCCCTTCAGGCGCACATAGTCGTCGCCGAAATCCAGCAGCATCTTCTCGCGGTCGAAGTACTGTGGGAACAGCTGCTCGCAATACGCCTCGGTGATGCGGCGGTACTTCTCGTCCTGCCCGCGCACATTCGGGTAGTAGTTATAGAAGTTGTTGGTCAGCAGCAGGTAGGTCTTGTAGCCCTTCGAGATCAGGAACCAGTAGAAGGGCACGAACGGCTGCTTGATCCGCTCGATCACCAGCCGCCGGTAGAACGTGTTGGCCAGCGCGTTGTTGCCCCAGTAGGCGGGGTCGACGATCGTGTCGCCACTGAAGATGCCGCGCACACGCCTGCCGTCCACCTTCAGGTCGAAGAAGGTCTGCGTCGAGAAACCCACCACCCGGTCGTCGGCCTTGCGCGTCACGAGGATCACGCCCGACTTCTTGCTCAGGTCATTGAGAAAGACATCCAGCGAGGTGTTCTCGTAGAAGCCGGCGTACAGGTCGTACATCTGCCGGATGTGGGTGACCGTGACGGCTGAGATCGGCCTGAAGAACGTGCTGACCTTGTCGCGAGAGGCTGAAGAAGACATCGCGGGCTCCGGGGAGGAACGCGGCCTGTGTGCGAGCACGGCCGTGTGGGTGACTGCATCTGCGACCCGTTGTTGGCCGCTTGTTAAACACAGGATGCCGGCCGACCGCGGGGGCAGGCACCGGGCTTGCCCTCAGTGCACCGCGACATGAGGGGGCGGGTGATCAAGTGCGTCGCCAGTGCGCCGCGACGCGGACGTCCGTGTAAGGGATGTGTCAACTCAGTACAGTGCCGGGGCTTGGTTCGGCTCCGGGTAACCGCGTATAATCTTTAGGTTTTGCCGACGCAGGTCGGTGTCTTGCTCCACTGTCGCCGCTGTTCACGCGTGCGCTGCGTCTTCTGTCAGATCCAGGAGGCCGGGCGCCCAGTCAGCGGGTTGAATGCGCCAAGCGAGTCGTCATGCAGCCACCTCAGAGTCACAAGCCGGGAGGTCAGCATGCAGCGCAACAGGCCTTCGACGATTCCGATTGGACCGAAGACATCGATCCCCCCGTCCGGCCGCTGACGCGACAGGAGGCGCAAGCCCTTGTTGCCAGGCACCCTTCCATGTCGGTCTGGCGAATTCTCGCCTGGCAGGCATCGGTGGCGGTGCTGGTCGCGCTGGTCTGGGGTGTCCTGTCGCAAAGCCCGGCTTCTGCTGTGTCTGCCCTGTATGGCGGTGCGGTGGTCGTGATACCCAATGCCCTGATGGCGCGCGGGATCTTCGGGCGGGGCGCGGGACGCAGTGTGGGGGCGCTCCTCGTGTGGGAGTTGCTCAAGCTCGGGTTGAGCGGGGCCATGTTGGCGCTGTCGCCCGTGCTGCTCCGTCCGATCGACTGGGCGGCCATGCTGGTGACCCTGGTGTTGTGCCTGAAAGTGATTGGAGTGGTTCTGCTCTTGGGGCAGGGCCGCGCGAAGAAATCTGTTTAACGAGAACTGCCGATGTCTGCCGAAGCTCACGCCGCTGAACACGCGCTCACTGCACCCGAGTACATCGGGCACCACCTCCGTCACCTGCAGAACAAGGTCGAGCCGCAGGCCATCGTCGACTGGTCCTACATCAACATCGACTCGGTGTTCTGGTCCGTCGTGATGGGTGCCCTGGGTGTCTTCCTGCTGTGGAAGGCAGCCCGCAAGGCCACCTCTGGCGTGCCCGGCCGCTTCCAGGCTGCCGTTGAACTGCTGGTCGAGTTGGTCGACACCCAGGCCAAGGGCATCGTGCACAACGCCACCTCGCGCAAGGCCGTGGCCCCGGCGGCCCTGACCGTGTTCATCTGGATCTTCTTCATGAACGCGATGGACCTGCTGCCCGTCGACCTGCTGCCCCGTGTCTGGGAAGGCGTCTACGCTGCGGCCGGCCACGACCCGCACCACGCCTACATGCGCGTCGTGCCCACCGCTGACCTGTCCATCACCCTGGGCATGTCCATCTCCGTGCTGCTGATCTGCCTGTACTACAACATGAAGATCAAGGGTGTCGGCGGCTGGATCAAGGAGCTGTTCACGGCCCCGTTCCACGCCCATGGCCCCGTCGGCACCATCCTGCTGCTGATCCCGAACTTCTTCCTGAACCTGGTCGAGTTCGGCGCCAAGACCATCTCCCACGGCATGCGACTGTGGGGCAACATGTACGCTGGCGAACTCGTGTTCATGCTGATCGCCCTGCTCGGCGCCGCTGTCGGTGCGTCCCTGTCGGCTGGAGGCGTCGGCCTCTGGATGCTGGGCGTGCTGGCCGGTTCGGCCTGGGCCATCTTCCACATCCTGATCATTGCGCTGCAAGCGTTCATCTTCATGATGTTGACCCTGGTGTACATCGGTCAGGCCCACGAAGGTCACTGATCAGGTTTCACAAAAAGTCCTCTCTCCCTTTTCTCTAAACCAACCTTACTTTCTTTAGGAGCAATCATGGAACTGGTGTTGGCAAACGTCGCTCTGGCTTGTGGTCTGATCATCGCCCTGGGCGCCATCGGTGCCTGTATCGGTATCGCTCTGATGGGTGGCAAGTACTTCGAAGCCACCGCTCGTCAGCCCGAACTGATGAACGAACTGCAGACCAAGATGTTCCTGCTGGCCGGTCTGATCGACGCCGCCTTCCTGATCGGTGTCGGTATCGCCATGCTGTTCGCCTTCGCGAACCCCTTCATCGCCGCTCTGGCCAAGTAATCGGTCCGTTCTCGACTGAACATCCCATTTAACCGAGAAAGGTCCGAGCCGTGAATCTGAACGCAACGCTGTTCGCGCAGATCGTGGTCTTCGGGATCCTGTGGTGGTTCACGATGAAATTCGTGTGGCCGCCGATCACGAAGGCGCTCGACGAGCGCGCAAGCAAGATCGCCGACGGTCTGGCTGCCGCCGACAAGGCCAAGCTGGAACTGGCGAATGCCAACAAGAGCGTCCAGGAACAGCTCGCCCAATCCCGTGACGAGATCGCCCAACGACTGGCCGACGCTGAAAAGCGTGCCGCGGCCATCGTTGAGGAGGCCAAGCAGCGCGCTTCGCAAGAAGCCGCCAAGATCGTAGCCGACGCCAAGGCCGAAGCCGATCAGCAGGCCATCCAGGCCCGTGAAGCCCTGCGCGAGCAGGTCGCCGGTCTGGCCGTCAAGGGTGCCGAGCAGATTCTGCGTCGTGAGGTGTCTCCGGAGGTCCATGCCGACCTGCTGAGCCGCCTGAAGTCGGAGCTGTGATCATGGCCGAGCTTGCCACCATCGCCCGTCCTTACGCCGAAGCGCTGTTCAAGGCCACACCGGAGGCGGAGCAATCCGCCTGGGTGGCGCAAGTCGCTGCCCTGGCCCAGGTCGCCAGCGACGCCGCTGTGCAGAGCTTCGCCGACAACCCCCGTGTCACTCAGGACCAGGTGTTCGGCGTGCTCACCGAGGCTGCCAAGGTGGCTCTCGCGCCGGTCGTGGCCAACTTCCTGCGTACCGTTCTGGAGAACGGCCGTCTGGCGGCATTGCCGCTGATGGCCGAGCAGTTCCAAGCGCTCGTGCAAGCCCGCCAGGGCGTGTCTGAAGCCCGCATCGTCAGCGCTTTCCCGATCTCGGACGCCCAGGTGGCCGACATCGTGACGCCGCTCGAGAAGCGCTTCGGCCGCAAGCTGGAAGCCAAGGTGGAGGTCGATGCCGGCCTCATCGGTGGCGTGCGCGTCGTGGTCGGTGACGAGGTGCTCGACACCTCGGTCAAGGCCCGCCTGGAACGCATGAAGTCGGCCCTCCTGGCGTGATCCGGAGCCCGGCCTCAACCAAGAACAGTCGCTCAACCCCGCCGGTGGCTTCGTGCCACCGGTTGCCGTCAACGAGGTTTGCCAAGGTGCAGCCCTTGACCAGACTGGGAGCTAAGCAATGCAATTGAATCCCGCAGAAATTTCCGAACTGATCAAGAGCCGCATCGAAGGTCTCGGCGCGGCTGCCGACATTCGCAACCAGGGTACCGTCATCTCCGTGACGGACGGTATCGTGCGCGTCCACGGCTTGTCCGATGCGATGCAAGGCGAAATGCTGGAGTTCCCCGCCAACGCCGCTGGCGTGCCCACTTTCGGCCTGGCCCTGAACCTCGAGCGCGACTCCGTCGGCGCCGTGATTCTGGGCGAGTACGAGCACATCTCCGAAGGCGACACCGTGAAGTGCACGGGCCGCATCCTGGAAGTGCCCGTGGGCCCCGAGCTGGTCGGCCGCGTGGTGAACGCCCTGGGTCAGCCCATCGACGGCAAGGGCCCGATCAACGCCAAGCTGTCTTCTCCCATCGAGAAGATCGCCCCCGGCGTGATCGCACGTCAGTCCGTTGACCAGCCGCTGCAGACCGGCATCAAGTCGATCGACTCGATGGTGCCGATCGGCCGTGGCCAGCGCGAGCTGATCATCGGTGACCGTCAGACCGGCAAGACCGCCGTCGCCATCGACGCGATCATCAACCAGAAGGGCCAGGGCGTCACCTGTATCTACGTCGCCATCGGTCAGAAGGCTTCGTCGATCAAGAACGTCGTGCGCTCGCTGGAACAGGCTGGCGCCATGGAGTACACCATCGTGGTGGCCGCCTCGGCTTCTGACTCGGCTGCCATGCAGTTCGTGTCCGCCTACTCTGGCTGCGCCATGGGCGAGTACTTCCGCGACCGCGGTCAAGACGCCCTGATTGTGTACGACGACCTGTCCAAGCAGGCCGTGGCCTACCGTCAGGTCTCGCTGCTGCTGCGTCGTCCGCCCGGCCGTGAAGCCTTCCCCGGCGACGTGTTCTACATCCACTCGCGCCTGCTCGAGCGCGCCGCCCGCGTGAACGCCGACTACGTCGAAGCCTTCACCAATGGCGAAGTCAAGGGCAAGACCGGTTCGCTGACGGCCCTGCCGATCATCGAAACCCAAGCCGGTGACGTGTCCGCTTTCGTTCCGACCAACGTGATCTCGATCACCGACGGTCAGATCTTCCTGGAAACCAGCCTGTTCAACGCTGGCATCCGCCCCGCCATCAACGCCGGTATCTCGGTGTCGCGCGTCGGTGGTGCTGCTCAGACCAAGGTCATCAAGAGCCTGTCCGGCGGTATCCGTACCGACCTGGCCCAGTACCGTGAACTGGCTGCCTTCGCGCAGTTCGCTTCCGATCTGGACGCAGCCACCCGCAAGCAGCTGGACCGCGGTGCCCGCGTGACCGAACTGCTGAAGCAGGCTCAGTACCAGCCGCTGTCGATCTCGCTGATGGGTGCCACGCTGTTCGCCGTGAACAAGGGCTTCATGGACGACATCGACGTCAAGAAGGTTCTGGCTTTTGAAACTGGTCTGCACCAGTTCCTGAAGACGAGCCACGGCGCGCTGCTGGCCAAGATCGAAGAGAAGAAGGCCTTGGACAAGGACGCCGAAGCCGAGCTGCAAGCAGCCATCGTCGCGTTCAAGAAGACCTTTGCCTAAAGGAGCACGCCATGGCGGCAGGCAAGGAAATACGCAACAAGATCAAGAGCGTCGAGAACACCAAGAAGATCACCAAGGCCATGGAAATGGTCGCGGCTTCGAAGATGCGCAAGGCGCAGGATCGCATGCGTGCGGCCCGACCCTACGCTGAAAAGGTGCGCAACATCACGGCGAACCTGGCCTTGGCCAACCCCGAGTACGTCCACCCCTTCATGCAGCAGAGTGCTGGCAAGAAGGTGGGCTTCATCGTGGTCAGCACGGACAAGGGTCTGTGCGGTGGCCTGAACACGAACGTGCTGCGTGCCGTGACCAACAAGCTCCGTGAGCTGGACGGTCAGGGCATCAAGGCCGACGTGGTCACCATCGGCAACAAGGCCACCGGCTTCTTCAACCGCATTGGCGCCAACGTGGTCGCCCAGGTGGTGGGGATGGGGGACACCCCCCATCTCGAGAAGCTGATCGGCCCCGTCAAGGTGCTGCTCGACGCGTACACCGCGGGCGAGCTCAGCGCGGTCTACCTGTGCTTCACGCGCTTCATCAACACGATGAAGCAGGAGCCCCTGGTGGAGCAGCTGCTGCCCTTGAAGGCCACCGAGTTCGCTGGCGAGAAGACTCATGCCTGGGAATACCTGTATGAGCCGGATGCCAAGGTCGTGATCGATGACCTGATGGTGCGTTACGTCGAAGCGCTGGTGTACCAGGCTGTGGCTGAAAACATGGCTTCGGAGCAGTCGGCCCGCATGGTGGCCATGAAGGCCGCCACCGACAACGCAGGCAACGTGATCAAGGAACTGAAGCTGGTCTACAACAAGACCCGTCAGGCCGCGATCACGAAGGAACTCTCCGAGATCGTTGCCGGCGCGGCCGCGGTCTGATCTGAATATTGAATTGAAGGAACGAAAAATGGCTGACACGCAAGCAGTGGGCAAGATCGTTCAGTGCATTGGCGCCGTGGTGGACGTGGAGTTTCCGCGTGACCAGATGCCCAAGGTGTACGACGCCCTGAAGATGGACGGCTCCGTCCTGACCCTGGAAGTGCAACAGCTTCTGGGCGACGGCGTGGTGCGTACCATTGCCCTGGGTTCGTCGGACGGTCTGCGTCGCGGCATGGTGGTGTTCAACACCAATGCCCCGATCACCGTGCCCGTCGGTCCCGCCACGCTGGGCCGCATCATGGACGTGCTGGGTAACCCGATCGACGAGCGCGGTCCGGTTGACCAGGCTCAGACCGCCTCCATCCACCGCAAGGCCCCGGCCTACGACGAACTGTCGCCGTCGACCGAGCTGCTGGAAACCGGCATCAAGGTGATCGACCTGGTGTGCCCGTTCGCCAAGGGCGGCA
Organism: uncultured Aquabacterium sp.; assembly: GCF_947366995.1. Lineage (GTDB taxonomy): Bacteria > Pseudomonadota > Gammaproteobacteria > Burkholderiales > Burkholderiaceae_C > Aquabacterium. Next base: position 57,014 of record NZ_CANBCC010000013.1, read on the forward strand.
AGGTGGGTCTGTTCGGTGGCGCCGGTGTGGGCAAGACCGTGAACATGATGGAACTCATCAACAACATCGCCAAGGCTCACTCGGGTCTGTCGGTGTTCGCTGGTGTGGGCGAACGTACCCGTGAGGGCAACGACTTCTATCACGAAATGTCCGACGCGGGCGTCGTGAAGCAGGACAACCTGGCCGAATCCAAAGTGGCCATGGTGTACGGTCAGATGAACGAGCCGCCGGGCAACCGTCTGCGCGTGGCCCTGACCGGCCTGACGATGGCCGAGTCGTTCCGCGATGAAGGCCGTGACGTGCTGTTCTTCGTGGACAACATCTACCGTTACACCTTGGCCGGTACCGAAGTGTCCGCGCTGCTGGGCCGTATGCCTTCCGCCGTGGGTTACCAGCCCACCCTGGCCGAAGAAATGGGCCGCCTGCAAGAGCGCATCACCTCGACCAAGGTCGGCTCGATCACCTCGATCCAGGCCGTGTACGTCCCTGCGGACGACCTGACCGACCCGTCACCTGCCACGACCTTCGCCCACCTGGACTCCACCGTGGTGCTGTCGCGTGACATCGCTTCGCTGGGTATCTACCCCGCTGTGGACCCGCTGGACTCGACCTCGCGTCAGCTCGACCCGCACGTGGTCGGCGAAGAGCACTACACCGTGGCCCGCGCCGTGCAGAACACGCTGCAGCGCTACAAGGAACTGCGCGACATCATCGCCATTCTGGGCATGGACGAACTGGCTCCGGAAGACAAGCTGCTTGTCGCCCGTGCCCGTAAGATCCAGCGTTTCCTGTCGCAGCCGTTCCACGTGGCCGAAGTGTTCACGGGCGCGCCTGGCAAGTACGTGCCGCTGAAGGAAACCATCCGCGGCTTCAAGATGATCGTCAACGGCGAGTGCGACAGCCTGCCGGAACAGGCCTTCTACATGGTGGGCACGATCGACGAAGCCTTCGAAAAGGCCAAGACGATGCAGTAAGCGGCGCATTCGGGCCGGGCTCTGCGTTGCCGTGCTCGCCGGACTTTGAGTCCGGCTGTGCGCGGCGCCTTGATCCCGACCCGACTGCTTGCTTACGGCAGCGTTTCCACAGGCGCAAGTCGGTCAAGGCGCTGCCAGACTCGTTAACCTTTTTTTGAAAGCTCGATATGTCCACCATTCACGTTGACGTCGTTTCGGCAGAAGAGTCGATCTTCGCGGGCGAGGCCACGCTGGTGTCCCTGCCGGGTGAATCGGGCGAACTGGGCATCCTGCCGCGCCACACCCCGCTGATCACCCGCATCAAGCCGGGCGCCGTGCGCATCCAGCGTGCCGACAACGGTCAGGAAGAGTTCGTCTTCGTGGCCGGCGGCATCCTGGAAGTGCAACCGCACTGCGTGACCGTTCTGGCCGACACCGCCATCCGCGGCAAGGACCTGGACGAAGCGAAGGCGCTGGAAGCCAAGCGTCTGGCCGAGGAAGCCATCCAGTCCGCCAAGGGCGAGCTGGACCTGGCCCGGGCTCAGAGCGAACTGGCCGAGCTGGTCGCCCAGCTGGCCGCCATCCGCCGCCTGCGCAAGAAGTGATCCGTCGCTCGCCCGTCACCGGGCGGTGCACGCAAGAGCCCGTGGCATGCCACGGGCTTTTTTCATGGCGCGACCGCGCGTGATGGGCGATGACACCCGGGTAGACTGTGGGGTTTCCCGCCCCCGGGCCTGCGTTTTTTCGGAGTGTTCTGATGCCTGCCGCGCGTCCAGCCGTGTCTTCCCCCCGCCGTTCGACGGCTGCCGCCAAGTCTGCCCGCAAGGCCGCATCGCCCGCCGCGCCGTCCGGCCCGCTGGGGTTGCAGGACTACCTCCGCAAGGTGTTGACCAGCAAGGTTTACGACGTCGCGGTCGAGACGCCGCTGGAACCCGCGCAGGCGCTCTCCCGTCGCCTGGGGCACCACGTCTACCTCAAGCGCGAAGACAAGCAGCCGGTGTTCAGCTTCAAGCTGCGCGGGGCCTACAACAAGATGGCGCAGTTGTCGGCCAAGGCGCTGGCCAAGGGTGTGATCTGCGCGTCGGCTGGCAACCATGCGCAGGGCGTGGCCCTCGGCGCGCGGCGTCTCGGCTGCCAGGCCACCATCGTGATGCCGGTCACCACGCCGCAGGTGAAGATCGACGCGGTGCGGCATTTCGGCGGCGACAACGTGCAGATCGTGCTGCACGGCGAGAGCTACTCTGACGCGGCCCTGCACGCCAAGCAGCTCGAGAAGAAGAAGGGCATGACCTTCGTCCACCCCTTCGATGACCCGGACGTCATCGCCGGGCAGGGCACGGTCGCCATGGAGATCCTGCGTCAGCATGCGGGCCCGATCGATGCCGTGTTCGTTGCCATCGGAGGCGGCGGGCTGATTGCGGGCGTGGCGGCTTACATCAAGGCCGTACGGCCCGAGATCAAGGTGATCGGCGTGCAGACGAGCGACTCGGACGCCATGGTGCGCTCGGTCAAGGCAGGCGAGCGTGTGGCGCTGCCCGAAGTCGGCCTGTTTTCGGATGGCACGGCGGTGAAGCTGGTGGGCGAAGAGACGATGCGCCTGGCCAGCCTTTACGTGGATGACTACATCGTCGTCAACACCGACTCGGTGTGCGCCGCGATCAAGGACATCTATCAGGACACGCGCTCGATTGTCGAGCCGGCCGGTGCGCTGGGTGTGGCCGCGGTGAAGCAGTATGCGGCGCGTCATGGCGGGCAGGGCAAGACCTACATCGCCATCAACTGTGGCGCCAACATGAACTTCGACCGGCTGCGCTTCGTGGCCGAGCGCGCCGAGGTGGGCGAAGAGCGCGAGGCGCTGCTGGCGGTCACCATCCCCGAAGAGCGCGGCTCCTTCAAGCGGTTCTGCGAGACCATCGGCCCGCGCAGCGTGACGGAGTTCAACTACCGGATCTCGGACGAGAAGCAAGCCCACGTGTTCGTCGGGCTGACGACGCGCGAGAAGGGCGAGTCGAAGAAGATCGCCAAGGCTTTCGAGGGCGAGGGCTTCGCCACGGTCGACCTGACGCATGACGAACTGGCCAAGACCCACATCCGCCACATGGTGGGGGGGCGCTCATCGCTGGCCGAGGGAGAGCGGCTGTACAGCTTCGTGTTCCCGGAGCGCCCGGGCGCGTTGATGGGCTTTCTGACCAGCCTGCCGCCGGGCTGGAACATCAGCCTGTTCCATTACCGCAACCAGGGCGCCGACTACGGTCGCATTCTGGTGGGATTGCAGGTGCCGAAGGCCGAGGTGTCGCGCATCGATGCCCTGCTGCGTCGCCTGGGCTATCCGTACGTCGACGAGACGCGAAACCCGGTCTACCGCCTCTTCCTGCGCTGAGCCAGAGGCGTCTCGGCTCACACCGCCGAGTCGGCGCCCGGTTGCCCCCGCTGCGCGGGGGACGGATTAGCCGGCACGGGCGGCGGCGGCATGGCGTTGCCCTGCATCTGTTGCTCGGGCGAGGCCAGGGTGCCGCGTGCGGCGGGTGGGCCATCGATCGGGTTGGCGGGCCGGGCGCCTTCGCGCGAGAAGCCGCTCACGGGGGGCAGGCTGCCCGCAGCGGGCGCCGGTAGCAGCGGCAGGTCGAGCGTGATGACCCCGTCGCCTTGTGCCGGGCCAATGTCCACGCCACGTTGGGTGAGGGCCTTGACGATCAGATCGCCATCGACGCGGTCGCCCGGGCGCAACGCGCGTGGGGGCTTGCCGTCGACCGAAACCAGGGCCACGCCGCGGCCGCCCGGTGTGCGGGGCGCCACGACGCCCAGGACCTTGATGCGTGCCAGCAAGTCCGCCGAGGCGTTCACGACGGGCGTGGCCTCGACCGCCCTGGCCGGTCCGGCGAGCAGGCGGCGCAGGTCGCCGCGGGCGGCAGAGTCGAGCGAGACCGGGCTGGCATTCGCAGGCACCCCGGTGGGCGGCGCCAGCCAACGCAGGCCCCAGAAGGCCAGGCTGGCCGCCACCGCGGCCCACATCAGGAGGGCGAAGAAACGAGATGCCATATTGGCCCATTATGATGGGTGTTGCCTGGCGGACGTGCCGGAAACTGCGGGGGCAACCCCGGGTACATCCGGCGTCGGGCCCCGCATGGCGTCGGGCATGCTGACGCCAGGACACGCCACAGGGCGGCGCAACGCGTGATGTGTGTATCGGAAAGCAAGATGAGCAAGTTTCACAGGATTTCTCAAGGCGGCCGGGCCGCGGCCCGGCTGGTGCAGCGCGGCTTCACGCTGATCGAGCTGATGGTGGTGCTGGTGATCATCGGCTTGCTGGCCGCGCTGATCGTGCCCAACGTGCTGGACCGCGCCGACGATGCCCGCGTGACCGCGGCGCGCACCGACGTGGGCAACCTGATGCAGGCACTCAAGCTGTATCGCCTGGACAACCAGCGCTACCCGACGGGCGAGCAGGGCCTCAAGGCCCTCGTGGCCAAGCCCACCACCGCGCCTATTCCGCCGAACTGGAAGCCCTACCTGGAAAAGCTCCCCACCGACCCGTGGGGCAACGCCTACCAGTACGTGAACCCCGGCGTGAAGGGCCAGGTCGACGTCTTCAGCTTCGGGGCCGACGGCCAGAGCGGGGGCGAAGGCCGTGATGCGGACGTCGGCTCCTGGCAGTGAGGCCCGTCACCGGCAGCGCGGTTTCACGCTGCTGGAGCTGATGGTCGTCATCGCGATGATCGGGCTGACGACGGCCGTGGTGTCGCTGGCCCTGCCTGATCCGGCTGCCACGCGGCTGGACAGAGAAGCCGCGCGGCTGGTGGCCTTGCTCGAGTCGGCGCGCACGCAGGCAAGGGCTGGCGCGCTGACCGTGTTGTGGGTGCCGCAGCCGGGCGCGGCCGACACCGATTACCAGTTTCTCGGATTGCCGCCGGCATTTCAGCCGCCGCTGCAGTGGCAGACCCGCGAGGTCCGGGCCGAGGTCATCGGCGCGCGCAGCATCGTGCTGGGCCCCGAGCCCGTCATCGGGCCGCAGAGCGTCGTGTTGCGCCTGCAGGACAGGCAGATCGTCGTGGCCAGCGACGGGCTGTCGCCGTTCGATGTCGTGACGGGCGAGGCCCGCGATGAAGGGGCAGTCGGTGCGCCGCGCTGAGCCCGCTTGCAACCGCGGCATGACGCTGATCGAGGTGCTGGTGGCGCTCGCGATCGTGGCCGTCACGCTGTCGGCGGGCATCAAGGCGGCAGGCGGCTTGGGGGTCAATGCCCAGCGCATGACCGACCTGACGCTGGCGCAGATGTGCGCCGAGAACCAGTTGACCGCGATGAAGCTGTCGCGCCTGTTCCCGCCCGTTGGCGACAGCGACTTCACCTGTCAGCAGATGGGCCGCACGCTGCCCGGCCGCCTCGTGGTCCGACCCACACCGAACCTCAACTTCCGTCGCGTCGATGCGCAGGTGCTCGATGAGGCGAATCAGCCCATTGTGCGCCTGTCGACCATCCTGCCGCGCTTCTGAGGCTTATTCCGATGCCCTTCTCCCCGTGCTCTCCTCCCGCCCGTTCCGGCCCTGTGCTGGCTGTGCAGGCGCGGGCGCACGGCTTCACGCTGGTGGAGGTGCTGGTGTCCCTGATGATTCTGTCGGTGCTGGCAGCGACGGCATGGAAGGGCCTGGATGCGATCAGCTCGGCGCGGACCGTGGCCGACGACAACCTGCGCCGCACGCTGAGGCTGCAGTCGGTGATGGTGCAGTGGGAGGCCGACATGGCGCAGGTGCTGGACACCCAGGTGGTGCCCGGGCTGGAGTACGACGGCGGCACGATGCGTTTGACGCGCCGGCACTCCGCGGGCGTGCAGGTGGTGGCCTGGGTGCTGCGAAGCGGGCGCTGGGTGCGCTGGGCCAGCCCGCCTGCCGTGCGCGTGGGCGAACTGAAACAGGCGTGGCAGACGACGTATCAGCTGCAGGGCACCGAGCCTGGCGCGCTGACGGCCTTGCACGGCGTGGCGCAGTGGCAGGTGTTCTGCTTCCGCAATGGGTCATTGACGAACTGCCAGTCCACCGGCAATGTGGCGGCGGCCCCGGTGGTGGCCCCGGGCGCCAGCGCGCCGGGGGTGCTGCGGCAGCAACTGCCCGAGGCCGTGCGTCTGCAGATGGTGTTTGAGGATGGCAGTGGCCAGAGTGGCCGTCTGCAACGCGACGTCATGCTGGCGCCACAACCCAACTGAGTGGCCGCGATGCAGATCCGACCCCCTCGTGCACCGTCCTCGCGCCCTGCCCAGCGCGGGGCGGCCTTGCTCATGGCGATGGTCATCGTCACGCTGGTCGCCACGTTTGCGGCCTCGATGGTGTGGCAGCAATGGCGGGCGGTGCAGGTGGAGGGCGCCGAACGGGTGCGCGCCCAGGCGATGTGGGTGCTCAGCGGCGCGCTGGACTGGGCGCGCCTGATCCTGCGCGAGGACGCCCGCAACGGTGGCGCCGATCACCTGGGTGAGGCCTGGGCCACGCCGCTGGCGGAGGCGCGGCTCTCCACCTTCCTGGCCGTGGACAACGTCAACACCGACGATGCCCCGGAGGCCTTTCTGTCGGGCCGGGTGGAGGACGCCACCTCGCGCTACAACCTGCGCAACGTGGTCGACGGCAACGGCGAGCTCGACCCGCAGGAAACGGCCGTGCTGCGCCGCTTGTGCGAGACGTTGGGGCTGCCGTCGTCACTGGGCGATGGGCTGGCGGCCAGCTATCGCCGGGCCTGGCTGGCGCAGCAATCGGCCGATCCGGCGATGCTGGCAAGGCTGGGGGGCGAGAGCGGCCTGACGCAGGCGGCCCTGATGCCGCAGGCGGTCGACCAGCTGGTGTGGCTGGGGCTGGACGCTGCCACGGTCGAACGCCTGCGCCCCTATCTGACGGTGCTGCCCGACGCGACGGGCGTGAACGCCAACACCGCGCCCAAGGAAGTCATTGCCGCGGTGGTCGAGCGGCTGGACCTTGCCAGTGCCGAGCGCCTGGTCCAGGCTCGCCAGCGGGCCGCGTTCAAGGACACGGGTGACGTGGGGCGGGCGCTGGGCGTCACCACAGGGATGGATTTCTCGCGGCTGCGGGTGAGCTCGGACTTTTTCGAGGTGCGCGGTCGCCTCCGGCTGGAAGACAACGTCATCGAGCAGCGCCACCTGGTGCAGCGCGTCGGCATGGATGTGCTTGTGCGCTACCAGACGCGCTTCTCGGGGCTGGAGACGTCCGGTGGCCCCGGGCAGACCCGCCCTTGACTCGCGGGGGAAGTGGGACGACCGTCTGCCATCCACGTATCAATCCGTAAAGGGGTGCTATTTCGGCGCTCCTACAATGTGCAAGCACCTATGCTGGTGCGACCTGTTTCTTTGATTTCGCCCTCACGACGCAGTCCCGCATGAGCCTCCTGATCATTCAATTGCCAGCCCGTGCGCGCCTGCGGACCGAGGCCGAGCAGGAGGCCGCCGAGGTGTCTCCCGCTGCGGCCGGTCCGCGCGAGTTCGGCTATGTGCTGAGCAACGACGGTGTCTCGGTGGTGCGCCATGGCCATTGCACGGCGCCCATGCTGCCGCGGGCCGAGACCGTCGTGGCCGTGATGCCGGCGCAGGACCTCAGCTGGCACCGCGTCACGCTGCCCAAGGCCCCGGCGGGGCGGCTGCGCGCTGCGCTGGCCGGCTTGCTGGAAGAGGCCCTGCTCGACGATCCGGATGACCTGCATCTGGCGGTCGCCCCGTTGGCGAAGGCCGGGCAGCCCACGTGGGTGGCGGCCTGTGACCACACCTGGCTGACCGGGCTGATGATGTCGCTGGAAAAGGCCAAGGTGCGCATTGACCGGGTCGTGCCGGCGGTGTGGCCAGACGAGCCGGCCTCGGGCTACTTTCAGGAGCGTGAGACCTGGGTGGAAGGCGCCGAGACCCCCGGCGAAATGGCCCTGACGTGGTCGTCGCCCGACGGCGTGGCGACGTGGCCGGTGGAGGGCTCGATGGCGCGCGCGCTGCTGCCCGATCCCCTGCCGGACGATGCCCGCTGGTTCGCGACGCCCGCCGTGGCCTCGCCGGCCGAGCGCTGGCTCGGGCGGCCCGTGATCGTGCAGACGCCGGCCGAGCACCTGCTGCAGGCGGCGCGTTCGTTGTGGAACCTCCTGCAGTTCGAGCTGACGCCGCGCAGCAAGGGCCTGCATGCCTTGAGCGATCAGTGGCGGCGCGTGATGAGCCCGCAGTGGCGGCCCGTCCGCGCGGGCCTGATTGCGCTGGTGGTGGTGCAGGTGCTGGGGCTCAATCTGTGGGCCTGGCATCAGCAGCGCGACGTGCAGCGCAAGCGCGCCGAGATGGTCCAGCTGCTCAAGCAGGCGCATCCGCAGGTGCAGGTGGTGCTCGATGCGCCGGTGCAGATGCAGAAGGAAACCGAGCTGCTGCGCGCCGCGGCAGGGCAGCCGGGAGGCAACGACCTTGAGGCCCTGATGGGGGCGGTGGCGACCGCCTGGCCGGCCGACCAGCCCGCGGCCTCGCTTCAGTACGACGGCAGCAGCCTGACGCTGGCGGCGCCGCCGGGATGGGGCCCCACCGAACTGGAGGCGCTGCGCGAACGCCTGGGTGCTGCGGGCGTACAGCTGGACGTGGACCCGGGCGCTGCCCGCATGACAGTGCGTCGCGCGCCGCGCGCCTGACCACGGGATTCTGATGGCTTCGATCGACACTTCTTCTTTCCAGGGCCTCCGCCAGACCATGGAGGCCCGCTGGGCCACCTTGGCGGTGCGTGAACGCCGGCTGGTCACCGCCGCCCTGTGGCTGGCCGCACTCGCGCTGCTCGTTCTGATCGGCATCCGCCCTGCGTGGCGCACCCTGGAGCAGACCCCGGTGCAGCAACGCGAGCTCGGGCTGCAGCTCGACGAGATGCGGCGGCTGGCCGACGAGGCCCAGGCCCTGCGCAACCGGCCGCCCGTGCCGCCGGCCCAGGCCGAAGCCGCCTTGCGTGCGGCCAGCGATCGCCTGGGGCCAGGGGCTCGCTTGATGGTGCAGGGCGACCGCGCCACGCTCGTGCTGGAAAGCGTGTCGGGCGAAGCTCTGGCGACCTGGCTGGAAGAGGCCCGGGCGGGCGCCCGCGTGCGTCCGCTCGAAGCCACGCTGAACCAGACCCGCCCCGGCCAGTACGCCGGCAACGTCGTTGTGGCCCTGGTGCCCGGGCCGGCGGCCCGCTGACGGCAGGACGAACCCTTCATGGCCTGGCTGTCCTCCTTCCGTCGTCGCCGTCCCGTCTGGTTCAAGGGGGCGAGCGCGCTCACGACCCGCTGGCTCGAATCCACGCTGGAAGTGGCGCGGTGGGAGAACATGCGCAAGGCTGGGCGGCGCTGGGGCGTGTGGGGTGCCGCGCTCGGAGCAGCGCTGGGCATCGTCGCCTGCGCGCCCGCGCCGTGGCTGGCGCAGGCTGTGCTGAGTGGCACCGAAGGGCGCCTGCTGCTCGCCGAGTCGCGCGGCACGGTGTGGCAGGGCGACGCGGTGGCGGTGCTGACGGGCGGGGCTGGCAGCCGTGACGCCCGTGCGCTGCCCGGTCGCCTCACGTGGACGCTGCGGCCTACCTTCAGCGGGCTGCAGTTGAAGCTGCAGCAGGATTGCTGCATGCCGGTGCCGGTGCTGGTGCAGATCCGGCCGGGCTGGGGCGGCGCGCAGGTCAACGTGCTGCTGCAGGACGCGGGCGCCACCCTCCCGCGCGACACCGGTGCCGTGGGCCATTGGCCGGCGGCCTGGCTGAGCGGTCTGGGCACGCCGTGGAACACGCTGGAGCTGGGCGGCGTGCTGCGCCTGGACACGCAGGCCCTGACCCTGCAGTGGGTGCGTGGGCGCCTGCGGGTGGAGGGGCGCGCGTCGGTGTCACTCGACAACGTCTCATCACGGGTCACGACGCTGGCCCGGCTGGGCTCGTACCGCCTCGACGTGCAGGCCGATCCACAGGGCCAACTGCAGATGGCGCTGTCCACGCTGGATGGTGCGCTGCAGTTGAGTGGTCAGGGCAGCAGTGGGGCGGGCGGATTCCGTTTCCGGGGCGAAGCTCGGGCCACCCCGGCCGAGCAGGGCGCGCTCGACAACTTGTTGAACATCATCGGTCGGCGCGAAGGCGACCGGTCTGTCATTTCGATCGGATAAGGCATGAAGAAACCCCACCTGCTGACCCGTCCCCGTGCGACGGCGTGGATCGCGGCCCTGGCTGTCGGCCTCGGCCCGGGCGGGTTGCTCCCGGTCGGTCTGGCCCACGCTGCACCGCAAGGGGCTGCACAGAAGGCGCCGCCCTCGGTGACCCTGAACTTCGTGAATGCCGAAATCGAAGGCGTGGCGCGCGCGATGGCGGCCATCACCGACCGGCAGATCATGGTGGACCCCCGCGTGAAGGGCACGATCACGCTGTACAGCGAACAGCCGCTGACGCCGCGCGAGGCGTATCTGAACTTTCTGGCAGCGTTGCGTGGCCAGGGCTTCGCGGTTGTCGAGGTGCAGGGCCTGCTCAAGGTGGTGCCCGAGGCCGAAGCGAAACTGCAGACCGGCACGGTCGATGTCGGCACCGTCAAGCGGCAGGGCGATGTGGTGCTCACGCAGATCTTCCGCGTGCAGTACGAGAACGCCAACAACCTGGTGGCCGTGCTGCGGCCGCTGATCAGCCCGAACAACACGATCAACGCGAATCCCGGCTCCAACACGCTGGTCATCACCGACTACGCAGACAACCTCAAGCGCATCGGCCAGATGATTGCCGCGCTGGACGTGCCGCAGGCCACCGACATGGAGGCGATTCCGCTGCAGTACGCGATTGCGGCCGACCTGGCGCCGGTGGTGCAGAAGCTGGCCGACAACAGCGCGACGGGGGCGCCAGGGGCCGGTGCAGCCGGTGGCCAGAGCACGCTGGTGATGGCGGATGCGCGCACCAACACGCTGATGGTGCGCGCGCCCAATGCGGCCCGCATGGGGCTGGTGCGCAACCTGATTCAGCGCTTGGACCGCCCGGGCACCAGCGGCCTGGGGGGCAGCGGCATCCACGTCGTCTACCTGCGCAACGCCGATGCGGTGAAGCTCGCCCAGGTGCTGCGCGCGGCCTTCCCGGGCGCAGGCGGCGGCACGACGGGCGGCGGCACGCTGGGTGGCACGGGCGGCGCGGTGGGCACCCCGGTGTCCACCGCCGCGCAGACAGGCACCGGCGGTCTCGGCGGCGTCGGGGGCGGCACGGCAGGCAGCGGGGGCTCCGCGCAGGCGACGTCACCGGTGGCGGCCTCGGCCCAGCCCTCCACGGGCGGCTTCATCCAGGCCGACCCGAGCACCAACTCGCTGATCATCACGGGCACGGACGCGCTGTACCGGCAGCTGCGCTCGGTGATCGACCAGCTCGACGGACGCCGGGCGCAGATCTACATCGAGGCGATGATCGTCGAGGTCAACGAGAACAAGCTGGCGGAAGCGGGCTTCCAGTGGGCGGCGGCAACGGGCACCAACAACATCGTGGCCGCCGGCACGAGCCTGGCGTCTGGCGGCGTGCCGGGGCTGTTCTCGCTGGCGGGCGCGTCGCGCTCGGCGGTCGCCAGCCTCAGCGGCTTCAACGTCGGGTACCTGCACAAGATGTCCGACGGCACCTACAACCTCGGCGCGCTGGCCACCTTCCTGGAGACCAAGGCCGACGCCAACATTTTGTCCAAGCCCAACATGGTGGCACTGGACAACGAGGAAGCCAAGATCGTGGTGGGCCGCAACGTGCCCTTCGTGACGGGCTCGTACACCAACGGTGCCACATCGAACACCGGCTCGGTCAACCCCTTCACCACGATCGAACGCCGCGACGTGGGCCTGACCCTGCGCGTCAAGCCGCAGGTGGGCGAGGGCGGCACGGTCCGCATGACGGTGTTCCAGGAAAAGTCGGACGTCGAATCCGTCAGCTCTGCGCAGGGGCCGACCACCACCAAGAGCTCGATCGAGACCACCGTCGTGGTCGACGATGGTCAGACCCTCATCCTGGGCGGGCTGCTGAAGGACCAGTACGGCAACGACGAATCGCAGGTGCCGCTGCTGGCCGACATTCCCGTGGTCGGCAACCTGTTCAAGAGCAAGTCGCGCTCGCGCAGCAAGACCAACCTGATGGTCTTCCTGCGGCCGGTGGTGCTGCGTTCACAGGACGCGAGCAACGAAGTCACGCTCAACCGCTATGACTACATGCGCCAGCGACAGGCCGATGTGGCCCCGTCGCCCAACGCCGTGCTCCAGGTGCGCGAGGCG
>NZ_CANBCC010000014.1 GCF_947366995.1 uncultured Aquabacterium sp.
TCGGAGTAAGGTTTCGGGCTCACCGGCCGCGCACACCGCGACGCCAACAAGGGAGGCCCCATGTCCGAGACCGTTTCACGGCGCGCCCGATGCCACCCCAGCGTGGCGGCGCTGGCGCTCGCCTGCCTGATGGGCGCATCGCACGCGGCCGAGATCCAGCCTCTGCGCGAGTCCTTCCTCGATGCGATCTTTTCGCAGGACAGCTTCGGTGCCAGCCCGATCGACATCCGTTTCAACCCGGGTGGCGTGATCCACAACGCAGACTGGCGCACCATCGACCTGAAGGCCTGGGGCCATGTGCGAGGTTCGCTCGGCGCGCTGACCGAGAGCGCCGGATTGGCCGGGTCGCCCACCATCCCGCTTTTCTATGTGGATGGCTATGTCGAACGCGGCATCCCGGCGCCGTCCGTGGTGGGGCTGGCCCGCGTGGGCAGCGCGGGCGTCACCGTGCGTGCCGACTTTCAGGCGGACCTGCTGCCCAGGCCGGCAGGGCAGTGGCCGTGTCCGCCGCCAGATGCACATATCCCGGGGTGCCATGTGCCCTCGCCAGCTGTCGGCCCAGCCGAGATCGAAGCCCATCGGTGGCGTGCTGCCGCAGTGGTGGCGCACGAACTGGGCCACAACCTGGGCCTGATGCACACCCGTGTCGAGAACAACCTCATGGACGCGACGCTGCAGGATCCGGCCGCCTACGCGCTGACGTCACTTCAGGTCAGCACCATCCTGTCCAGCCGGTTCGTGCAGACGGATGCATGGGGGCAGCGGTTCATTTCGATCACGCCCTTTGCCGTGCTGGGTGCACCGGTGCCCGAGCCCGACGGCTGGCTGCTGGTGGGCTCGGCGCTCGCCGTGGTGGGCTGGCGGGTGCGGCGCCGATCCCAGGCGCCTGCGCGTCAGGCCGAGCGGTGCCGGGCCCGTCGCCCGAGCAGCGAGCTGGGCAGCAGTGCCACCGCAGCGGCCGCGAGCAGGGCCGCCATGGGCAGATGACCGGTGGCGCCGGCCCAGACCGCGGCCAACAGGCCCGCCAGGGCGGCCACGGTGGCGATCACGCGAGCGCGTCGCCACGGGGAAGGGGCTTGCCGAGAGTCCATCGCACCTCCTGAGGGGATGGCGTGGCAACGATTGACGTTTCGTGAGGGATGCCACGCGGAACCGCCATTGAAGACCCGTCAAGCGTCGAGCGCAAGGCAGGGGAACCCCGCGGTACCCGGCGTGTGCGCGGCTCACAGTGCCAGTCGGCTGGCGTAACCCGTCATCTCCAGATAGCCGCCGCCCACAATGCGGCCGGTGTCGTCCTTCAGCGTGCTCAACCCTTCCCAGTAGACGCTGCCGGTGCTGCCGCGGCTGTCGAGCTCCTGGTTGTCGAGTTCGGCCTCTACCGTGTAGCGGCGGCCCCCGGGCAGGGTCACCGTCCAGGCCACCGGGTAGTTGGCCCCGGTGGCCGGGCTGCGCCAGCGCCGGCCTGCGGCGAACTGCACTTCGCCATTCGCAAAGGCCTGCGCGAGCTGGCCTGGTGCGCGCCAGCTGCCGCCGGTCCACAGCGTGCTGCCATCGGCCCGCCTCAGCCTGAAGGCGGTGAGGGCGCTGCCATCGGCCAGGTTCATGCCGACCCAGTCCCAGCCCACCGCGTCGGGGTGCATCACGGTCTCGCTCCATTCATGGTCCATCCAGGCCCGGCCCTGCACGACCAGTGGCTCAATGCGTGAGCCAGCGTGGTCGACCCGCTTGAGCGTCAGGCGGCCGTCCACCTGCAGCTGGGGATGCGAGTAATAGTGGCTGGCTTGACCGACCTCGGGCCCCTTGCGTGAAAAGCCGCCCTGCCCTTGAAGCAGCACGGGCTGGGTCTGGCTGAAGCGCAGGTCGAGCAGAAAGTCGCTGGCGTCGACGCGGCCGATGTAGCGGCTCTGTGCCGCTTCGCCGTCGCGGCGCAGGCTCCAGCCGCGCAGGCGCACGTCGGTGTCGCGGGTGCTGGCCTCCGCCAGGCCAAAGCCGGCGCGGGCCAGTCGCTGGTCGTGCAGCAGGCGCCGGCCGGCCAGGTCGGTCACGGCAGCGTGGGCGAACAGCAGCTGGTGCGGGGCGAAGGCGCTCGGGTTGTCAGGCCCGACGTCGGTGCGCGAGCGAAAGAAGGTGATCTGGAAGCCGAAGCGGCGTGGCGAGGGGCCGGCTGTCTGCAGCGCCCCCGTCAGGTACCACCATTCGGTGCGGCTGCCCGGGTGGGCGCCGAAGTCGCGCGGAAACCGCAGCGTGCGCCCGGCACGAGGGAGGTCTTCGGGCGAGCGACCATCGGCCGGCCCGCGGCCTTCGGGCTGGGCCGCCCAGGCCGCCGCACCCGGTGGCAGCGTGCACAGGCTCATCAAGCGAGCCAGTGCCCGGCGTCGGTCCATCGGCATCACCAGTCCTCCTTCACGGCCATCACCGCGTCGTGCCCGGCGGCGGCGCGGCCCGCCAGCCAGGCCGTCAGCGTGCCCGCCAGCACCACGCTGGCGCATAGCGCGGCCAGCCGCCATCCCGGCAGCAGCAGGTCCATCGTCCAGTGAAAGCTCTGCGGGTTCACCACATGCACCAGCACCACGCTTACGGCGACGCCGAGGCCCAGCCCCAGCAGGGCTCCGACACCGGTGAGCGCGGCGCCCTCGCCGGCCACCGTGGCCAGAATCTGCCGGCGCGTGAAGCCCAGGTGGCCCAGCAGGCCGAACTCCTTGCGACGCGCCAGCACCTGCGCCGAGAAGCTGGCCGCGGTGCCGAACAGGCCGATGCCGATGGCCACCGCCTGCAGCCAGTAGGTCACGGCAAAGCTGCGGTCGAAGATGCGCAGCGTGACCTCGCGGATCTGCCTCGGCTCGGCGAACTCGAGCAGGCTGCCATCGAGTTGCTGCTGCGTGGCCAGCGTGCGGATCTGCGACTGCAGGGCATCGGTCCGGGCCTCGGGCGCGAGCCACAAGGCCAGGTCGTTGACGGTACGGTCGCCGGTGAGCCGCTGGTAGTCGGCCTCGGCCAGCACCACGGCCCCTTGCTGACGCGCGTAATCTCGCCACACGCCGAGCACCCGCGTGGCCACGGGCGGTTGGCCTGCACGCAGGGGCAGCATCAGGCGCGTGCCGGGCCGGGCGCCGTAGAGGTCCACCATGGCCTCGCTGACCCACGCCCCCACTTCACCCGGCTGCACCGTGCGGGCCGGCAGCGCCACGCCCACCAGCGGCAGATCGCGTGCCGGATCGGACAGCGGGCGGGCGATCAGCGCAATGGCCGGTTGGGCCGCATCCAGCCGCAAGCTGGCCACGCGGACCCCTTCGGCGCGGCGCACCCCCGGCAGCGCGCGGATGCCCTCGAGCAAGGCCGGCCCGAGGTTCTGGGCCTCGGCCTGGTCGTTGTTCGTGGCGGTGCGCGCATACAGGTCGGCCGGCAGCACCACATCGAGCCACTGGGTGACCGAATCGCGGAAGCTGGCCACCATGACCGTGAGGGCCACGGACAGGCTCAGGCTGGCCACCACCCCGGCAATGGCCACCGTGGCGGTGTGGCGCATGCGACGGGCGCGTTCGACGGCGAGCAGCGCAGCCGCGTGTCGAGGCGCCGGGAACAGGCTCAGCAACCCGCCCACTGCGGCCGGCACACAGGCAATGCCGCCCATCAGGATGGCGGCGACGGCCAGGTAGGCCCACAGCGGCACGCCGCCCACTGGCGGCAGCAGGGCCAGGCCGACGCCGGCCAACAGCAGGCCTGGGCCGATCCAGGCCGAGCGCCCTGCGCCGCCCAGTTCGCCCAAGCCCTTCAGCGCCTGCGCGGGGGCCAGCCGTTGCGCCGATCTTGCCGGCAGCCAGCCGCCCGCCAGCGCGGCCACGACGCCCAATGCGCCGTACAGGGCGGCCGCGCCGGGTGACCACTGCAAGGCCGGCGCAATGCCGGGGAAGTAGCCGCCACCCAGGTCGCCCGACAGCAGGCGCAGGGCGGCGGCGGCCAGCCCTGTGCCCAGCGCCAGGCCCAGCGCCGAGCCCACCACGCCGATCAGCGCCGATTCGGCCAGCACGAGCTGCAGCCGTTCTCGCGCGCCCAGGCCCAGCACGCCCAGCAGCGCGAACTGCTGCTGGCGCTTGGCGACCGACAGCGACAGGATCGAGAACACCAGGAACGCACCGGTGAACAGCGCCACCAGGGCCAGCACCGTGAGGTTGACGCGGTAGGCGCGGGACACGTTCGAGACGCGCTCGCCCGCGTCGTCGGCCGAATCGGCACTGACCCCGGGCGGCAGGGCCAGTGCGCGCAGCACGGCGGCGGGTTGTGCGCCCTCCACAAGCTGCAGATCGAGCCGCTGCAGCCGGCCCCACTGCGCGAACACCTGCTGTGCCCCGGCAATGTCCATCACGCCCAGCGCCGCGCCGGTGGCCCCCACCTCGCCCACCACCGACAGCCGGCGCCACGCCAGCCCGGCCTGCACCTCGATGGCATCACCCGGCTGCACACCCAGCGCGCGCCGCGCCGTGGCGTTCAGCGAGATGGCGTCCGGACGCAACAAGGCAAAGCGATCGCCCTCGTCGGACGACGCCCGTTCGACGGGCCGCGCCATCAGCGTGGGGGCGAGCGGGGCCGCCACCAGCCCGTCCAGACCGATCACCTGCAGGCTCACCGGTTGAGCCTTTTCTGGCGTGCCGCCTGATCCGACGCGCCGCGCGCGTGTGCGCACCTCGACCACCGGGCTGGCAAGCCGCACCTCCGGGTGGGCAGCCACGCGGGCATACAGGGCTTCGTCCAGGCTGCCGCTTGCCGCGCGCAGGCTCAGGTCGGCCTGGCCATTGACGCTGCGCACGGCGGCGCTGAACTCGCTGAGCGCCGAGCTGTTGATCAGCTGCACCGAAAACGCCAGCGCCACACCCAGCATGACGGCCAGCACCGCCGTGGCATGGCGCAGCCCGTGGTGGCGCAGTTCGGGCCACGAGAACGCGCGCAGCAGGCGGCCCAGCACCCGCGGTGCGGCGGTGTCGGCTGCGGGCGTCATGCCGGATGCGGCGCCGTGCCGGGGGCCGGCCGCGTCAGTTCCGTCAGGCCGGTGGCCGTGAGCCGCAGCACGCGGTCGGCCCGCGCCGCAGCGGCCTCGGAGTGGGTGACCATCACGCACGCTGTGCCATGCTGTCGGGTCTGCGCCACCAGCACCGACATCACCTGCTCGGCCGTGCGCGGGTCGAGGTTGCCGGTCGGCTCGTCGGCCAGGATCAGCGCCGGGCGGTGCACCAGGGCGCGGGCAATCGCCACGCGCTGCAGCTGCCCGCCCGAGAGCTGCTGCGGCAGCCGCGCGCCCAGGCCATCGAGCCCCACGTCGGCGAGCGCCTGCGCCACGCGCCCATCGTCGCGCTGGCCCAGCAGCATCAGCGGCAGGGCCACGTTCTGCGCCACGTCGAGGTGCGGCAGCACGTGAAAGGCCTGGAACACGAAGCCTAGGTGCCGGCGGCGGAACAGCGCCTGCTCGGCCTCGCCCAGCGTCGTGATGGGCGTGTCCAGCACCGTCACCTCGCCTTCGGACACCGTGTCCAGCCCGGCCAGCGCATTGAGCAGCGTCGACTTGCCGACGCCGGACTCGCCGACGATGGCGACGAACTCGCCCGGACGGACGTGCAAGTCGACTTGGGAGAAGACCGGATCGGGGCCATAGCGCTTGGCCAGCTGGCGGACGTGAAGCATGCCCACAGCATATCGGCACCGCCCGGCCTGCCCTGCATCCGGGTGGGGACAAGACCATGACGGCCGCACGCACCCGGGCGGCTTGCCCTACGGTGCGGGCCCATGTCGTTGCCCGTTCAACCCGCCGCCCCCGAGCCCTCCGTGCCCAGCCCGTGCCGCAGCCTGTGCAAGCTGGACGCCGACAAGGTCTGCACCGGCTGTGGCCGCACGATCGACGACATCCGCGCCTGGCGCGAGATGCCCGATGCCGAGCGAATGGCGTGTGTGGTGCGGGCCGAAGCGCGCCGTCTGGCCTGGGGCCAGTTGGCGTGAGGGCGTGCGCGGGCGCTCAGTGCGCGCCGCGGGTCAATGTGTCGGATGGGCTTTCGCCGAAGAGCTTGCGGTAGTCCAGTGCGAACTGGCTCAAATGCCAGAAGCCCCAGCGCGCGGCCACATCCTGCACGCCCTGCCCATGGCGCGCAGCCTCGCGCAGATGGCGGCGGGCGCCATTGAGGCGGATCGCGCGCAGGTACTGGATCGGGCTCAGGCCCATGACCTCTTCGAAACAGTACTGCAGCGTGCGGCGGCTCACGTGCAGGCGCTCGCACAGCTCGGGCACCGTCACCGCCTGGTCCGGGTGTGTCAGCACGTACTCGCGTGCGTGGGCCACCACCTTCTGCCGGCGGGCCACGCTCTGCCGTACCGCGGTGTCGGCTTCGCTGGTGTCAAGCAGATCGAGCAGCAGGCTCAGCACGGCCCCTTCCATGGCCACCAGGTCGGCGCCATGCCAGCCGGTGGCATGCGGTTCGCTGAGCGGCAGCAGCCCGTCCAGCGCGTTCAGGCAGGCGTGCCGGGCACCTTCCTGCACGCGCAGCACCTCCGCCTGATGCAGCGCGTCCCAGTCGACATGGCAGCCTTGCCGTGCGGCTGCGTCCTGCAGTGCCTGGCGCTGCACCACCACGCCGAACAGGCTGTGGCGGTCGGGGGTGACGAGGTCGAAGCGCTCGCCGCCCGGGCGTACCATCACGTCGTGCGAGCCGTGCAGGCGGCCGTTGATGCGGGTGGGCAGCGTGGCGGCCGGGTCGGGCACGCCGAACCAGAAGGAATCGGCCCAGACCTCGCACGACTGGCGCAGCGCCTGGCTGGTCTGCTCGCGGAAGACCTGGATGTGGGGCAGGCGCCACTCGGTCAGCCGGCCGACGAAGCACCCAGCCCCGAGCTGGTCGTACTGCTGATGCCAGGCGGTCAGGTTGTGCGCGTGTTCATCGACGTCCTGCGCGACCGCCTGGTGCAGGCCCGACGGGGTGGCCGCGAGCGCGCCCCACAGCGGTGCAGCAGGCAGAGGGTGGTCGGCAACGAGCGGGTGTGCGGGCATGGTGCAGGGCGGAAAACAGCGTCAGCCCTGCTTCAAGCAACTTTCCTACCCGCTCGGTGCCGCGCCCCTGCTTGCGGTCAGAAGCTGCGCGTGACGCTGGCCACCCAGCGTGTGCCCACCACGTTGCGGCCGCGCCCGTTGGCGTCGAAGAAGGTCCACAGCGCGGTGTCGCCCTTCTTCGCGTCGCCGGTGTTGTGGCTGCCAGCCAGCGAGAACGTCCACGGGCCCTCCACGCGCGAGACCCCGACCTTCACGTCGGTGAAGTTGTAGGCGGCGAAGTTCTTGACGATCTGGCGGCCGGCATGCAGGTTGAGCGTCCAACCCGGGGCGATCTCCGGGTTCCAGTTGGCCTCGATGTAGGTCGAGCCGCGCGAGCTCTTGTTGGCGCCGCTGTAGGGGTCCACCGCAAAGCCGGACCAGTGCGAACTGACGGCATGCCAGATCCCGGCCGAGGCGGCGCCGTGGCTGACGGCCGCGTGCAACTCCTGGGTGTCGTAGCTCACGTGCTTGCCATCGGCATCGCGCGTGAAGGCGCCAGGGAACCAGTAGCTGATGAAGCCCAGTTCCAGCCCCACGCCCGGGCTGAGCTCGGTGCGCCAGCCGCCATACAGGTCGATCTCGGTGCCCGAACCGTTGGGGTAGGCCGCGTTCGACACGCCCGAGCCGAACAGGCCGGCGAACCAGCCGTCCCGGTGTGTCGCGTCGAAGGTCAACTGGGCAGCGGGCTTGCCCTGGGTTTGCGACACACCGCGGAACAGGTAGTCGGACACCACGCCGGCGGTGCCGGTCAGGGTCCAGCCGGAGGCCGTGGTCGTCTGCGCGTGGCCGCACAGCGGGGCAAGCAGGGCCAGCGAGGCCGCAAGGGGCAAGACGGGAAGGCGGCGCAGCGCGTGGATCAGGGACATGCGTGAGGCTCCATGTGGGTTGCTGAGGCACCTCCAGTATTTCGGGCGTTCGGCGGAAATCCTTATCAAGATTCGGCAAACCTGCGGCGCCAGCCCGCGCCCTCCCACAGGTTTGCCGAAATCCGATAACGCCCGCCCGGGGGCCTTTCTACAGTGAGCTCAGATCCATCCACCTGCGCGCCCTTGCCGGCCCGTTGCCATCATGTCGACCTCACCCCCCACCGGTTCGCACACCCTCAAGCCCGTGCTGAGCACCCTTCAGCTCTGGGGCATTGCCGTCGGCCTCGTCATATCGGGCGAGTACTTCGGCTGGAGCTTTGGCTGGGCCTCGGCCGGCACGCTGGGCTTCATGGTCACGGCGCTGTTCGTGGCCACCATGTACACGACCTTCATCTTCAGCTTCACCGAACTGACGACGTCGATCCCGCACGCGGGCGGTCCGTTCGCCTACAGCCGGCGCGCCTTCGGGCCCAAGGGTGGTTACCTGGCCGGAGCGGCCACGCTGATCGAGTTCGTGTTCGCGCCACCGGCCATTGCGCTGGCCATCGGGGCCTACCTCAACGTGCAGTTCCCATCGCTCGACCCCAAGACGGCGGCCCTGGGCGCCTACCTGATCTTCATGGGGCTCAACATCGTCGGCGTGCAGATTGCCGCCACCTTCGAGCTGCTGGTGACGTTGCTGGCCATCTTCGAACTGCTTGTTTTCATGGGCGTGGTCTCACCCGGTTTCTCGGTGGCCAACCTGGTCAAGGGCGGCTGGTCCGGTCAGGACGAATTCAGCCTCGCGGCCATTCCCGGCATCTTTGCGGCCATCCCGTTTGCCATCTGGTTCTTCCTGGCGATCGAAGGCGTGGCCATGGCGGCAGAAGAAGCCAAGGACCCGAAGCGCTCCATTCCCATCGCCTACATCACCGGCATCCTGACGCTGGTGGCACTGGCGATCGGCGTGATGGTGTTTGCCGGCGGTGCCGGCGACTGGACCCAGCTGGCCAACATCAACGACCCGCTGCCCCAGGCCATGAAGATGATCGTGGGCGAGAACAGTGGCTGGCTGCACATGCTGGTGTGGCTGGGCCTCTTCGGCCTGGTGGCGAGCTTCCACGGCATCATCCTGGGCTACTCGCGCCAGATCTTCGCGCTGGCCCGTGAAGGCTACCTGCCCGCCTTCTTCGCGCAGGTTCACCCGCGCTTTCACACGCCGCATCGCGCCATCCTTGCCGGCGGGGTGGTCGGCATCGCGGCCATCTACAGCGACCAGCTGATCCAGTTCGGCGGCCAGACGCTGACGGCCAACATCGTCACGATGAGCGTGTTCGGCGCCATCCTCATGTACATCCTCAGCATGCTGAGCCTGTTCAAGCTGCGCCGCAGCGAGCCGGGCATGGTGCGGCCCTTCCGCGCGCCGCTGTACCCGGTCTTCCCGGCGATCGCGCTGTGCGGCGCCCTGGTGTGCATGGCCACGATGGTCTATTACAACCCCTTGATCTTCGGCGTGTTCGTGGCCATGCTGGCCGTGGGTTACGTGTACCACCTCGTCACGGGCCACCAGCGCGCCACACCCGAGGCCGCATCCGCCGTGACGCCCGCCCTGCACTGACGATGACCGAGACCACCGCGCCGCGCTATGCCCACCGGGTGGGGGCCCACACCTTCACGTTCCGGGACCTGAAGGACCTGATGGCCAAGGCCACGCCGGCCCGCTCGGGCGACCGGCTGGCCGGCGTGGCCGCAGGCTCGGCGCAGGAGCGCGTGGTGGCCCAGATGGCGCTGGCCGAACTGCCGCTGCGTACCTTCCTGAACGAGGCGCTGATCCCGTATGAAGAGGACGAGGTCACCCGCCTCATCCTCGACACGCACGACGCCGCCGCCTTTGCGCCCATCGCCCACCTGACCGTGGGCGACTTCCGCAACTGGCTGCTGGCCGACGACACCGATGCCGATGCGCTGGCCGCGGCGGCACCCGGCATCACGCCCGAGATGGCCGCGGCCGTCAGCAAGATCATGCGCAACCAGGACCTGATCCTGGTCGCTCGCAAATGCGCGGTGCGCTCGGCTTTTCGCAACACCATCGGCCTGCCGGGGCGCTTCTCCACCCGGCTGCAACCCAATCACCCGACCGACGACGCCAGCGGCATCGCGGCCAGCATGCTCGACGGCCTGCTCTATGGCAGCGGCGACGCCGTCATCGGCATCAACCCGGCCACCGACAACGTGCCCCAGGTCATCAAGCTGGTGACCATGATGGCCGAGGTCATCGCGCGCTACGAGATCCCCACGCAGTCGTGCGTGCTGACCCACGTCACCAACACCATCCAGGCCATCGAGCGCGGCGCGCCGGTCGACCTGGTTTTCCAGTCCATCGGCGGCACGGAGGCCACCAA
Source organism: uncultured Aquabacterium sp. (assembly GCF_947366995.1). Taxonomy (GTDB): domain Bacteria; phylum Pseudomonadota; class Gammaproteobacteria; order Burkholderiales; family Burkholderiaceae_C; genus Aquabacterium. Next base: position 10,314 of record NZ_CANBCC010000014.1, read on the forward strand.
CCGCAGCTTCGGCATCGACCTGGCCGTGCTGGGCGAGGCCCGTGCGGCGGCGCTGTCGCTGCACCGCGGCACGGTCGGCGACAACGTCATGTACTTCGAAACCGGCCAGGGCAGTGCGCTGTCGGCCAACGGCCACCATGGTGTCGACCAGCAGACCTGCGAGGCCCGCGCCTATGCCGTGGCGCGCCACTTCAAGCCGCTGTTGGTGAACACGGTGGTGGGCTTCATCGGGCCGGAGTACCTGTACGACGGCAAGCAGATCATCCGCGCCGGGCTGGAAGACCACTTCTGCGCCAAGCTGCTGGGCCTGCCCATGGGCTGCGACGTCTGCTACACCAACCACGCCGAAGCCGACCAGAACGACATGGACGTGCTGCTGACGCTGCTGGCCGCGGCCGGCTGCACCTTCGTGATGGGCATCCCGGGTTCGGACGACATCATGCTGAACTACCAGACCACGTCCTTCCACGATGCGCTGTATGCGCGCCGCGTGCTGGGCTTGCGGCCGGCGCCCGAGTTCGAAGCGTGGCTGGCCCGCGTGGGCATCTTCAGCCAGGCCGATGCGGGCTTCCGCCTCCCGGAGGGCATGCCGGCCTTGTTTCAGCCTGCGCTCAAGGGGGCGGCCTGATGGCACAGGATGATCGTTCCGACGCGCCCCCGCTGGTGCACGCCAACCCCTGGGCCGCCCTGCGCCACTTCACCGCCGCGCGCATCGGGCTCGGTCGGGCCGGCGTGAGCCAACCCACGCAGCCGCAACTGGCCTTCCAGCTGGCGCACGCCCAGGCACGCGATGCCGTGCACCTGGCGCTGGATCTGGACGCGCTGCAACAGGCGCTGGCTTCGCTCAAGCTGGGCTGCCTGCGGCTGCACAGCGCGGCCACCGACCGCGACACCTACCTGCAGCGGCCCGACCTGGGGCGAAGGCTGGACGCGGCCTCACGGGCGCAACTGACCGAGCGCCGTGATGCGGGCGGCAGCCGGGCAACGGCCGGGCCCGACGCGCCCACCGCGCGGCCCTACGACGTCGCCTTTGTCGTGGCCGATGGGCTGTCGGCGCTCGCGATCGGCAGCCACGCCCTGCCCTTTCTGCAGCGCATGGTGCCCCGCCTTCGCGACGAAGGCTGGCGCATCGCCCCGATCGCCCTGGTCGAACAAGGCCGCGTGGCCGTGGCCGACGAGGTGGGCGAGCTGCTCGGCGCCCGCCTGGTGGTGATCCTGATCGGAGAACGGCCGGGCCTGAGTTCACCCGACAGCATGGGTCTGTACATGACCTGGATGCCGCGTGTGGGCCTGACCGACGCCAGCCGCAACTGCATCTCGAACGTGCGCCCCGCCGGTCTGCCCTACGACGAAGCCGCCGACAAGCTGCACTGGCTGCTGACCGAAGCCCGCCGCCGCGAACTGACCGGCGTGGGCCTGAAGGACGAGACCGCCCAGCCCGCCGATGCCCTGGGGCTGGGCGCGCGCAACTTCCTGCTGCCGGACAAGGGGTGACGCGAGGCGGCTGGGGCCCGTCTGTGCCCCGGCTTCCGCCCGCCTGCCCCTGTGCCCGTCAGGGCCTGGGGGAATCCGCCATGCCTCGCGGCCCGGTTCGGCCGAACAATGGGGTCATGGCTGTCAGCGTCTTCGACCTCTTCAAGATCGGCATCGGGCCCTCAAGCTCGCACACCGTGGGGCCGATGCGCGCCGCGCGGATGTTTGCCGAGCGCCTGCAGCGCGGCGGGGTGCTGGCCCGCACCGCCCGCGTGAGTGTGGCGCTGTACGGCTCGCTCGGGGCCACGGGCAAGGGCCACGGCAGCGACAAGGCCGTGCTGCTGGGTCTGGCCGGCCACGAGCCCGAATCGGTGGACGTGGATGCCATCCCGGCCGTGCTGGGCGCCATCCGCGAAGCAGGGCGCATCGCGCTGCTGGGGTCTCACGACATCGCCTTCGCCGAACGCGACGACCTGATCTTCCACCGCCGCGAATCGCTGCCCTTTCACGCCAACGGCATGGCGTGCACGGCCTTCGACGACGCTGGCACCGTGCTCGACGCGCAGCGCTACTACTCGGTGGGCGGCGGCTTCGTGGTCAGCGAGCAGGTGGCCGAAGACGGCCAGCGCCACAAGGTCATCGCCCCCGACACCACCGTGCTGCCGCTGCCGTTTCGCAGCGCCGACGAGCTGCTGGCGCTGTCGCGCCGTGAAGGCCTGAGCATCGCCGCCGTGATGCGCCGCAACGAACGCCACTGGCGCAGCGACGACGAGATCGACCGCGGCCTGCTGCGCATCTGGCGCGTGATGCAGGACTGCGTGGCCCGCGGCTGCGCCACCGACGGCACGCTGCCTGGCGGCTTCAAGGTGCGCCGGCGCGCGGCCGAACTGCACCGGCAGCTGTCGGCGCCGCCCGATGCCGCCGCAGCGCAGGACCCGTTGCGCGCCATGGACTGGATCAACCTCTACGCCCTGGCCGTGAACGAGGAGAACGCCGCGGGGGGGCGGGTGGTGACGGCGCCCACCAACGGCGCGGCCGGCATCGTGCCCGCGGTGCTGCACTACTACCGGCAGTTCGTGCCCGGCGCCAGCGAGCAGGGCGTCATCGACTTCCTGCTGACGGCCGGCGCCATCGGCATCCTCTACAAGGAAAACGCCAGCATCAGCGGGGCGGAGGTGGGCTGCCAGGGCGAGGTGGGCGTGGCCTGCTCGATGGCCGCCGGCGCGCTGTGCGCGGTGCTGGGCGGCACGCCCGAGCAGGTCGAGAACGCCGCCGAGATCGGCATGGAGCACCACCTGGGCCTGACCTGCGACCCGGTGGGCGGGCTGGTGCAGATCCCGTGCATCGAGCGCAACGCGATCGCGTCGGTGAAAGCCGTGAATGCGGCCCGCATGGCGCTGCGCGGCGACGGGCGCCACCACGTGAGCCTGGACAAGGTCATCAAGACCATGCGCGAGACCGGCGCCGACATGATGAGCAAGTACAAGGAGACGGCCCGCGGCGGGCTGGCCGTCAACATCGTGGAGTGCTGAGAGGGGCTGCGCTCAGCGGCGCACGCAGCGCTCGAAGCCGTGGTTGCCGCCCTTGAACTCGGCCTCGTAATAGAACTTCTGGAAGCTGGCCTTGCCCTTGCGCACCGAGACCGTGCCCAGGCCGGTGCCGTAGTCCTTGGTGGACGGATCGGTCAGGGCGAAGGTGATGGCGATGTGCGAGCCCGTGGCCACGGCCTGACCCAGGTAGGTGCCGAAATCGGGCACCTCCATCTTGAACGCGTAAGCGCCATAAGCGCCCACGCTCTGCGACTTTTCGAGCGCCATGGTGACGACGGCGGTGTAGGGGCCTTCCTTGGCGTCCTGGCCGGTGCAGTCGTACACGCCGCTGAGGTCAGGGCCCTGGAAAGGCTTGGCGGCGTGGGCGGGGAGGATGAGGGCGGCGGCGAGGGCCACGGTGGGGGTGAGGCGGGTGGGCATGAGGACGAGCGCGATGGGTGAGCGAGACACCCTGATTCTGCCTCGGGCGGGACCCTGGTCGTTCAGCGGAGCAATTCGCGTTCTGTCGCTGCCAGATGGATCGCTGCCTTGAGCACCAGCCTTTCCCTTTCAGGCTTGATCTGCAAAATAGATCGAACTGATGATCCCTTCAGGCAATGGTCGGTCCGGGCGATCAGCCAAAGGCCGTCGATCCATGTTCCGACAAGGGGCGGTTGTTTGCGAACTTCAGCTCCTTGTCACCGCCGATGTAGCAACAGCGCGGGTCGGATGGCAGCGTCTCGTCTTTGGCGAAGCCGGCCAGAGAGTCATGGACAAAGTGATCGAAGAACTCGATGACGAGCGGGTCGCTCAAACCCTTGCCGTGGATGAACTCGTCTTCGTACGCCTTCAGCATCCGTTGGTAATGCGGCCTCAGGCGCGTATTGCCTCCTGCTTGATGGGCTTTGATGTATTCGATGTCCTTCAACAGGTTCTTGTCATAGATGTCAAGGTTTCCGATCAACTCGTCGCTGTAATCCGGCAGGGCTCGCTGCTTTGCACGCTCGCGCAGGAAGGCATCGTTGACGTCGTCAAAATGGGCCTTGGCTCTCAAGTAGGCTTGGTGTTCTTGCTCGTGCGGAAAGTCTGGCGAAGACTGACACGCAAGCAGCCAGGCACTTTTCTTGTCGTTCATGTCCTTTTCAGCGCGCAGCCGCGCAGGATCCTGTTCCAGCGCACGGACCCTGGCCTGCAGGCCTTGCTGCCCGGACGCTGGGTCGCCTTCGTCCTCCTTGCGGAAGATGTCGTTCTGCTTCTTGATTTCTGCGTATTCCTGATCCCGCAAGCGCAGGCGGATCTTGCGAAAGCGCCAACGGTAATACAGTTCGCTGTTGGCAAGGAGGGCATCGCCGAGGCGGCCTTCAGTGAATCCACCTGCGGACAACACCTTGTTGAATCGTTCGCCCAGTGCCGAATCAAACTCGAAGTCGCCAGCGATCGCGGGATCACTCAGTCGCTTCAAGGGGACGCCAGACGTAACGGCCTCCTCATACATTCTCCGCAGCGGAATCTTGCTGAGCAAGAAGCTCTTGAGCGGACTTTTCCCGCCCTCTCCAGGGCGGTATCCACCGCCGACGTTCGAGTGCGCCCCGGGATAAACCACTTCCTGCGCGCCAGCGGGTAAGTTCGCGCCATCCCACACCGTGTCCAGGGGGAACGAATTTCTGAACTCGTTCATCGCCATGAGGTGTACGGTTCGCGTCACCAGCGGGGGAATGCGGAGGTTCCTGGCCCATGAGCCGTGCCCGTCGAACGCGCCAGGGGTGGGATCGGCGCCTGGGGCGTCACCGAAGGCCAGGGTGTTGAGCCAGTTTCTGCGGCGCGCCATGGCCGTATCCAGCGCCATCCACTTCTTGGCCGCAGCCAGCGAGCCCAGGCTGGTGCTCGCGGGCAGACCAACCGAAGCCACAGTGTCGAACAGGCCAAGAAAGTAGATCTCGCACGGACGATCGATGCTTGTCAGCGTTGCTTTGCCGGTACTGGCATTCCAATAACAGCGGCTGTCCACCCGCCGCGCGAACGCGCGCGCCAGAGTGGCTCCGCGGGAAAAGCCAAAGATGGCCAGGTTGACGGCTTCGATTTTGTCACTGGGGTGCTTGGCGATGGTGGCATCGAGCCACTTCATGGCCTGATCCAGGCGCGCATCGCCGTACTTGCCAAAGGCCATGCCGTCGTCGTCACCGATGTCGCCAATGTCCTTGAAGTAGGTGCCTAAGCCTGGGATGTAGTGAGCATAGACGCCTTTCTCGATATCTTCCCTGGGGTGTGCTTTGAACAGGCGGGCGACATTGCTGTGCTTGTCCGTACCTTCGTCAGCGTCCAGGTTGTTGCCGGTGCCGTCGAAGAAGAAGGCGATCTTCAGTGTGACTCTGCACGTGTGAGCAGGACGCTGCGCGGCCAAGCGCGCATCCAGGGCCTGCGCGCGTTGAGCGAGGTCTGGCCCCTCCAAGGGAGCTTGCGGGGGGGGGCACACCGGTGCGGTCAAGGTGGTGGAAGCTGCTGCGCTGCTGCTCAGGGCTTCGTAAGGCTGTCGCGTGGCGGGACCTGCCGTAGAGGCATCAGCGGGCTTGCTGGCGTTGATCATGGCTGCACGGTGGATGGTTGTGAGAGGCGCCTGGGCGTTGTTCGTCTGCGGTGATGGGCAGTTTCAGCCGAGGTGGGGAATAGCCCGGTGTTACCGCGGCTTCGACATGGCCGTCGGGGTAGAAGTGCACCTCCAGCGCCATGGCCGGTGTCGACACGGCGCTCAAGGGAATCAGTGCCTCCTTCCATAGCGTCTTGCGTTCAACCACAAAGCGAGGACCGAAAGCGTATGGGTTGGCTTTCTGTTCCATGCAGTAGGCCGCGGCCCATCGGATCTTCAACTGGATGGGTCGGTCTGCATTGGGGTCGAAGCTGTAGCAGCAAGTAGATTTGCCTCCACCAGTCGTCGGGCTGCTCACAAAGATGTTGCCTCCGCCTGCCCCATTGACCGTGAAGCTGTCGATGTAGGTGTCCGTGTAGTTGTAGCCTTGAATCAAAAGACCTTGTAGGTCACGTGCCCCGCTCCCGCTCTCCGCCACCGGACTGGATGGGGACGCCACGCAAGCTGTGATACCAAGGCAAGCGGTGAAGAGGGTGACAAAGATCGTTGGCTTCATTTGCGGGTGACGTGTTCAATGGCCTGGCGCAGCGTCGACTGGCGATTCTTGACTTGGGCCATTGCAGTAGCCCACTCCTTGCTGTCTTCGAAGCCTTCGCCCAGCTCCAACGACAACACGCAGAACATCACGCGGTCAGAGAGCGCTTCCAGCCGTAGCCGGTCTGCTGCCTTCAGCATGCGTCTGGTCATAGCTACCCTTTCTTCGACCTGAACAGCCAAGAACGCTTCAGGAGATTCGCGTACCAACTCCGGCATGACCGTGTCCACCTCGGCCGCGGCGAGCAAGAGATCGGCTTGATGCTGCGTCAGGATCAAGGGGGCCGCAAAGGGTGCTGCCTCGGTCGTGGGCGGCAATTCGATGGTACGGAAGGTGCGCGCGCGGTCCACATAGGCCCACTGGCCGCCCAATGCCCAATACCGCATCGCTTGATCTTCTCGCAACACCGCATGGATCTCGGGCAAGACGCGCGGGTCATAGCACCGGAGCAGCACATGGTAGTCGTCTGGCAGTGTGGCCATGGTGCGCTCGTTCAATGCGTGTGCCAAGGCGCTGGGTGCCAGCGTGCTGTGCAGCCACGTCACACAAGCGCTCCGGCTGGCCCATTCGAGCGTTTCGTCAAAGTCGCGCAGGCCTGGCCGCTCAGGCCGCAGCGGCATGAGCCATGCGCTGGCTTCTTGCGCGTCAGGTCGTTCATCCGCCAAGATGTTGTGAGCCTGGCGTGCTTTCAAGCGCGCCAAAACCTGACGCTTGTCTACATGAACGTTGGCCATGTCGACCAATGCGTAGCGCTGATGCTCTACGGGAGCCTCTGTAAGCCAGGTGTGCGCGGCTGCTTTCCAATCTGAACCCGTCAGCATCGTTCACCCGCGTTTGGCAAAAGGCGACCCGGACTTGGCGGCGTTGAGCAGGCAGGATACGCACACGGAAGTCGGCATGGTCGGCATTTGCCATGCAGAAGAGCCGCCGCCCACCATCGATTTCTTCCCCGCCTTCACCGTGATCTTCCCCGGACACTGCGCCGTGAAGCTGCCCCCCTCAATGATGATGCTCGCACCCCCCGACACAGCCAGCACGACCCTCTTGGCGGCCGCGACGTTCACCACCCCATTCGCCGTCTTCAACTCCAGCGTCTGCTTGGCTGCCACCTGCGCCGCACCGGCCTGCGCCTGCATGTCCACCGCGCCTTGCGCGGCGATCATCGTCAGTCCCTTGCCTGCGGCTTCCGCCCCCGGCTGAATCGCCCCGGCCAGCACGCCGATGGCCTGCCCGGTGTGCACGCGGGCCTGCCCGCCCACGGCCACCTGCGTGTCCTGCCCGCTGGCGATCTGCACGGTGTCCTGCGCACTGAGGTGCAGGTCCTGCCCGGCCGTCAGGCCCAGCCCGGCCTTGCCGATCAGGGCAATGTTCGGGTCGGCCATGTGCGGCACCTTGCCCGTGCCGGGCGTGGTGCACTGGTCGGCCGCATCGCCGCAGGCGTCGCCCAGGCTGGCCGCGCTCACCATGCCGCTCAGGCTCTGGGTGAGTGCGGCCGCCGGGGCGGCGCGGTCGTTCAGCGCACTCTGGCCGGCGCCCAGTGAACCCGCCGCGGTGGCGACGCCCACCGTCTGGTGCGTGGTGGCCGCCTGGTGGAAGGTCTGGCTCAGTTGCTGCGCCTGCTTGGCCAGCGCCATGCCGGGTGCGTTGTCGCCGGCCGGCGTGGCGCTCTGGCCTTGCGCCTGCGGCAAGGCATAGGTGCTCAGCATCACCCCGCGCGCAGCCCGCAGGCCGCCCCAGGCGTCGGTGCGCAGCTCCAGGCCCAGGCCGCGCAGGCTGCCGCGGTGGTTGTCGGCCTGGTGCAGCAGGTGGCCCATCTGCAGCCAGGTCTGCGCCTGCGTGGTGTGCAGGGCCAGGCGTTGCTGGCCGGGCGTGTCGTCGAACACCAGTTGGTTGTGGCCGCTGCCCCCGAACTCCTTGCTCTTGACGCCGCTGAGCGCCGCCGCATTGGCCTGGCCCTCGTTGCCGTCGGTGGCGCTGCCGGGGGCGGCGCCGTGCCAGGCGGGGCTGTGGCCACCTGCGCCAGCCGCCACGCGGTTCATCTGGCTGGCCGGGCGGTGGTCGGTGGATTGAGCCAGCGCCGTGGTGTCGGCCTGTGCGGCTTCGCCACCCGGCGTGGGCGGCAGGCCCGATTCACCCCGGCCGTTGTAGAGCGCGCCGATGACCACGGGGCGGTCGATGTCGTTACCCAGGAAGCCGACCAGCACCTCCTGGCCGATGCGGGGGATGAACTGGTGGCCCATGCCGGGGCCGGCAGCGCGCTGCACCACCCGCAGCCAGCAGCTGTGGTCGGTGTTGGCGCGCTGCGGGGCAAAGGGGTTGGCCTGCCAGTGAAAGCGCACCTTGATGCGGCCGAGGGCGTCGGTGTGCAGTTCGTCGGCGCCGCTGGGTGACACAGTGCCGCCGGGGCCCACGACGATGGCGGTTTGCGGGCCGAGCGCCGTGGGGCGCGGGCGGGGCCGCAGGCCGGTTTCATCCAGCAGCACGGGGCGCCAGGGCACGCTGCGGCGCAGGGCTTCGAACGCGCAGGCGAAGCCGGTGGCCGCAGCCCGCTCGTGCAGGGCCTCGGTGTCGGCGTCGGCCCCCACTCCCGAACGGGCCTGCAGGTCCGAGGCGCCGATGGCCTGGGTCACCGCCTCGCCCAGGTCCTTCGGCAGGTTGTTGACACCCAGGGCGATCACGCGCGTGGTGAAGAACTGCTTGTCTTCGTCCTTCAGGCCGAAGACGGCCAGCGGGTCGAGCGTGCTCTGCGTCAGCGCAAACCATGTGCCGGCACGCAGCGTGCGCACGGTGCCGTGGCCGAGCCAGGTCTTGTAGCGGGCTTCGTGGGCTTCCTGCAGCAGGGTGGCGAGGAAGGTGGCCTCGTCGCTGCCGCTGAAGAGGAAATCGCCCGTGGGGTCGTAGCTGGCCAGCCAGCCTTGCAGGCTGGAGGCTTCCTCGCCACCCCACGGGTTTGCGGTGGGCACCTCCGCCGTGATGGCAGTGTGGGCCTTGTAGTCCCATCCCTGAACCACGGTGGCGGTGGGGCCCAGCGCCCGCCAGGCACCCATGGCCTGGATGCTGTCCTGGGCCTCCTGGCTGCTGCTGCGGTGAAAGCGGATGCCGCCGTCGGTGTGGCTGGTGCGGTCTTGCGGCTGGGCGGCGCTGCGCACGAAGAAGACCACGCGGTGGCCGCCGGGGGCGGCCTCGTCTTCTTCCACGCGCCAGGCGATGCCTTCTTCGGCCAGCAGGCGCTGCACGAAGGCCAGGTCGGATTCGCGGTATTGCGCGCAGTACGAGCGCAGGCCACCGTTGCGGGCAAACAGGCCCTGTGCCACGTGGTCGGCCACGCCGTCGTTCCACTGCCAGGCGGCCACCGCGCTGTGGTCGGCGAACACATCTTCGACGATGTCGATGACGCTCTTGTCCTGCCACACCCGGCTTTGCAGGGTGTGGCCCAGCAGCGCGATCCAGGGCTGGATGACGAGCGCCTTGCGGGCCAGGCCGCCGTCGGCATCCAGGCTGTGGGCCTCGGTGACGTAGCCGCTGCGGCGGGTGCGGCTGCCGTCGGCCAGCGTGGTGTGCAGGGTGACGGGGCGCGCGTAGAGCTGCTTGAGTTCGACGTGGGTGTCGAGCACAAGCGCGTGCAGCTCGAGCCGGAACGGCTCGGAGACGGCTTCGTGCAGCGTGAAGCGCTCGACCATCAGGTCGGCCGGCAGCGGGCGTTCGCTGGATGCGCCGGTGAGGGTGTAGAGCCGGGTATCCGACTGCCAGCTTGCGATCAGTTGCCGCAGCAGGTGCTTCAGCCCGGCCTGTGCGGCCGAACCAATGGCGGACGCGGCGGCCTGGCCTGCAGACGTGACAGCGTCTGGCAGGAGTGATGTGCCCATGCCCATGGCGGGTTCCCTGAAATCTGTTTGTGTGCGCGGGTGCGCTTGGATGGCAGGATTTTGAGCGGGGCCGCGGGGCTTTCGTCCACCCCGTATGGGTGAGGCTGAAACAGCTTGTAAGGTGCGTGTCGGACGGCAGTCAGCCGACGAACCACGCCAGCGCGAACCAGCCGACCATTGCCACCGCCAGCATCAGCTTGAGGACCAGTGCGAGCACGAAGCCCAGGCCGGCGGCGACCCCGGCTCGCGCTGCGCGGGCCGGGTCGCGCCGAGACACCCATTCGCCCAGCAGCGCGCCCAGCATGGGCCCCAGGATGAGGCCCGGCAGACCGCCGAAGAGGCCGGCGACGGAGCCGATGCCGGCACCGCCCATGGCGCTCTGGCTGGCGCCCGCACGCTTGACCGCGATCACGGCCGCGACGTAGTCGACCAGCCAGCCGAGCAGGGCCAGCAGGCCCAGGCCGAGCAGCGTGCCGCCGCCCACGCGGGCGTAGCCGTCCGCCCAGGCGGCCAGCCACATGCCCACGAAGATCAGCGGCGTGCCGGGCAGCAAGGGCAGTACCACGCCGAGCACGCCGATGACGATGGCGGCGATGGCAAGAAAGGCGAGCAGAGGGTCCATGCGTGTTTCGACTCGGGTGCGAGCCGCGGGTTCCCTGCGCGGGCCCGGCTCAGCCCGCGAGCCGAGCCGGGTGGGTGTCCAGCACTTCGGGTTCGGCGAGGTGCAGCACGTAGCGGCCGCGGCCAGTCTGCTTGGCCTGGTACATCGCGCTGTCGGCGGTGCTCATCAAGGCGTCGAACGAACTGTCGCCATCGCCCAGCGCAATCCCGATGGACAGGCCCAGTGCGCACGGCTGCCCGGCGATCTGCACGGGCTCGGCGAGGGCCTGCATGCATTTGGTGGCCACGGCCCGTGCGCTGGCGCTGGCATCTTCGTTGTTCAGGCCGAGGTCGCTGAGCACCAGGGCGAACTCGTCGCCGCCCACGCGGGACAGCGTGTCGCTTTCGCGGACGATGGCGGCGAGGCGGCGCCCGACTTCGACAAGGGCCAGGTCACCGGCCTCATGACCCAGGCTGTCGTTGATAGGCTTGAAGCCGTCCAGGTCCATGAAGAGGACGGCGAGCCGGGTGCGGGTGCGGCGGGCGCGGGCCAGCGCCTGGCCCATGCGGTCGGCCAGCAGCAGGCGGTTGGGCAGCCCGGTGAGCGCGTCGTGGTGGGCCATGCGGGCCAGTTCGTTCTGGCTGTCGATGAGCCGGGCGAGCAGCCGGTTGAAGGCCTTGGTGAGGTGGCCGACCTCGTCGTCGCGGACGACGGGCAGCGGGGCGAGTGGCATGTCGCCGCGGCTCATCCGGTCGGCGTGGTCGGCCGCGCGCAGCAGGGGGCGGAAGACGAGGTACAGGCCAACCGAGGCCAGCAGCAGAAAGATGACGACCGTGGCGACGGCGTGCACGCGCACGAAATGCCGGGTGCGCTCGATCGTGACGAAGGCTTCGTCGGCGGGCATGCGGGCCACCACGAACCAGCCCGCGCCTGGCACCGGCGCCACACCGGCGACCGCTTCGGCGCCGTTTGCCTCGGTGATGAGCCCGCCGCCCTGGTGACCGGTGGCCGCCGCATCGAACAGCGGGATCTGGCCGATTGCCGGGGCATCGCGCAGCACCTGTTCGGGGTCGGTGGCCGCGACGATGAGGCCGTCGTAGGGCGAAATCACCAGCAGCCCGCCCATCGAGCCCACGCGGGCCTGCGCCAGGGGCTGAAGAAAGCCGGGTGCATCCAGGGCCGTCAGGCCGGTGAGGACGGCCAGCACGCGGCCTTGCGGGTCGACGATGGGTGCCGCCATCGGGAGCAGCGTTTCGCCGGTCTGGGGCGCGCGCAGCGGCCGGCCGAGTGCCGGTGTGCCGTTGAAGGCGGTGCGCACCCAGGCGGGCATGGCTGCAGCCGTGTTCGATGCGCCCATCTGGGTGGCCGTCCGCACTTCGGCCAGGGCCCGGCCGTCCGGTGCAAGGATGGCGAGGCCGGGCACGAAGGCGGACTGCAGCCGGTGCTGGGCTGTCAGCCAGGCCTGGAGCGCCTCGGGATCGGTCAGGTCACCCAGCGGGGCGGCGGTGGCCAGGCGGTGCAGCGTGCGTTCGCGTTCGTCGAGCTTGGCGGTGATGTCGCGCGCCACGTAGCCGGCGAGCGCGGCCTGCTGGCCGGCCAGCACGGTGCCGAGGTCGTCGCGCAGAAAGGTCGGCAGCCGGTGATAGCGAACCACCGAGCCAGTGAGGGCCAGCGCCACGCCGAAGAGGACGAGCCGCGTGACGATGCTGCTGGTGATGCGCCGAAATCCCATTGGGCGGGATCATAGGGACATCCCGGCCGCGGCCCTAGTGGAAAAGCGAGGAACACCGCCTTCATTCCATGATGCGGGATGCGGTCTGGGGCGTGGGGCCGACACGCCACACCGTGTTGCCCACGTCGTCGGCCACCAACAGCGCGCCGCGGCCATCGAGCGCCACGCCCACGGGGCGGCCCAGCGCCTTGCCATCGGGGCTCAGAAACCCGGTGAGCACATCCACCGGCTCGCCCGAAGGCTTGCCTTGCGAAAACGGGATGAAGACAACCTTGTAGCCGCTGCGGGGCTTGCGGTTCCACGAGCCATGCTGCCCGATGAACATGCCCTGCTGCCATTGCGGCGAGAGCGCGTTGCCTGCGGCGTTGACGAGGCCCAGCGAGGCGGTGTGCGCGCCCAGCGCATAGTCCGGTGCGATGGCGCGGGCGACCTGCTCCGGCTGTTGCGGCTTGACACGCTCGTCGACGTGCTGGCCCCAGTAGCTGTAAGGCCAGCCGTAAAAACCTCCGTCCTGCACAGAGGTCAGGTAGTCCGGCACCAGGTCGTTGCCCAGTTCATCGCGCTCGTTCACGACGGTCCACAGCCGGCCGCTTTCCCACGCGAGCCCGTTGGGGTTGCGCAGCCCGGTGGCAAACAGCCGATGACGGCCGGTGGTCAGATCCAGTTCCCAGATGGCCGCACGCCCGGTCTCCTGTTCCATGCCGTTCTCGGCCACGTTGCTGTTCGAGCCCACGGTGATGTAGAGGCGCTGCCCGTCGGGCCTGGCGATCAGGTTCTTGGTCCAGTGGTGGTTCAGCGGGCCACCCGGCAGGTCCAGCACCTTCTCCGGGGCGGCGTCGATGCGGGTCTGGCCGGGCTTGAACGGCAGGCGCACCACCGCGTCGGTGTTGGCCACGTAGAGGTGGCCCCCCACCAGCGCCATGCCGAAGGGCGAGTTCAGGCCGTCGCGCAGCACGGTGCGCACCTCGGCGCGGCCGTCGCCGTCGGCATCGCGCAGCAGGGTGATGCGGTTGGCGCTGGGGCCGGACGAGCCGGCCTTCTTCATGGCCCGCGCCATGAACCAGCCGCGGATGCCTTTGTTGTCCTCGGGTTTGGGCGGGGCGTTGGTTTCGGCCACCAGCACGTCGCCATTGGGCAGGGCGAGCAACCAGCGCGGATGCACCAGTCCGGTGGCGAAGGGCTGCACGCTGAGCCCCGCGGCAGCCGTCGGTTGCTGGCCGGCCGGCCACCCGGTGGCTTCGGCGATGTGGACCGTCGGCACCCACTGTCGGTTCGGTGCGGGCAGCGTCGGGGACGCGCCGTATCCGGCTGTGGTGGGCAGGTCGCTCGCGTCACCGCACGCGCCGAGCGAAAGGGCGCTGACGACGCCCGCGGCGAGGGCACAGGCACGTACGGCAGAGAGGCAAGAATGGGGACGGTGCATGGTGGCTCCTGGTGGCACGGCACGGATGGCGCGGCTGGTTGGGCAAGCGCCGCGCCAGAAACGTCGCCGTACCAGGTCGGGACACTGTGTCACGCGGCGCGTTTGACACAGGTACAGCGAAAACCTGTCACGCTCCGTGACACTTTCAAGGGTTAACCCTCAAAGGGTTCCCGGCAGTGTCGGCTTCTTGACACCCTTGCCTACCATGGCGCTCCACTGGGGCGGTGTGTGCTCCAGAAGGTGACGATACGGGGACACATGCCCCGCACGGTGTGCCAGCGGCGGTGATCCCGCCTCCGGCGAGCCGGTCACAGCACGAGGAGACCCACCAGATGAACATGCGAACGCTGCACCACCCCGGGGCACCCCTGCGAGGCAGCCTGTCCGAGACAGGCGGCCCGGTGTTGCCCGAACCTGTGATGGGCGAGCGGCATGCCGAGACCATTCAGCAGTCGCATGAGCGCTGCCTGACCATGGGGCTCAACCGGACCGACCGGCTGGACTTCCCGACCCTCAGCCGCAACGAGCTGGCCCTGGCGCGCGAGCGCAACCACCGGCTGTACGTGCATGCGGCGCCGGTGATGGAGACGCTGTTCTCGCAAATCCTCGATTCGCAGAGCATGGTCGTGCTGACCGATGCCAACGGCACCATCCTGCACACGATCGGGCCGGATGCCTTCCTGCAGCGCGCGGCCAAGGTGGCACTCAGCCCGGGCGTGAACTGGTCGGAGTCGACCAAGGGCACGAACGCGATCGGCACGGCGCTGATTGAAGAACTGCCGACGCTGGTGCACGGCGCCGAGCACTTCATCAACGCCAACCACTTCCTGACCTGCTCGGCCGCGCCCATCCTCGACCCGCGCGGCAACATCCTGGGCGTGCTCGACGTGACGGGTGACCAGCACACCTTCCATCCCTACACGCTGGGGCTGGTGCGCATGTCGGTGCGCATGATCGAGAACCACTGGTTCTCGGATGACCACCGCAATGTGGGGCACATCTACCTCCATGCACGACCCGAGTTCCTGGGCACGCTGACCGAAGGCATCCTGGCCGTGAACCCGGACGGGCGCATCATGGGCGCGAACCGCGGGGCCCAGGAGCAACTGGGCATGAGCAGCGCAGCCCTGCGCATGCACACCGTGACTTCGCTGTTCGGTGCCACCATGGGGGCGCTGACCGAGCGCTTCCGTTCACCGCAGGTGGGCCCCATGCTGGTCGAGACCGTGTCGGGTCGCCAGCTGCACCTGCGTGCGCGTTTCAACTGGCCGGTGTGGCACAGCCTGTCGGAGTCCACAGCCGATGCCGTCGAGGCCACGCCGGTGGCGGCGGTGGCGGGCGGCTCCGGCCTGACGCTGCCTGCGGCCTCCGCGCCCAAGGACGCCTCCGCCGCCCCCGGCGGCCGGACGCCCCTGCGCACCGCCGAAATGGGCGGCGTGACGGGGGCACCGGCCCCGGCCGGGCTGGGTGGCTCGCTGGGCAGCGGGCCGACCTCGGTGTCGTCGGCCATGCCGCCCGGCAGCCCGTTCGGCGTGCCGAGTGGCCGCCTGGCCGATGCCTTCGTGCCGGGCACGCCGGGAACCGGCTCATCGGGTGAGCCACCGCGTTCATCGGCCTCTCGCAAGCTCGGCCTGAGTGCGCTGGCCACCGGAGACGCGCAGATGGCCGCCCTGCTCGACAAGCTCAAGCGCGTGCTCAACCGTGACATCCCGGTGCTCATCCAGGGTGAGACCGGCACGGGCAAGGAGTTGCTGGCACGCGCCATCCACCTGGATTCGAGCCGCGCGAGCGCACCGTTTGTCGCAGTCAACTGTGCTTCCATCCCTGAAACGCTGATCGAGTCGGAACTGTTCGGTTACGAGGAAGGCGCCTTCACCGGTGCGCGGCGCAAGGGCGCGGTCGGCAAGATGGTGCAGGCCCATGGCGGCACGCTGTTCCTGGATGAAATCGGCGACATGCCGCTGTCGCTTCAGGCCCACCTGCTGCGCGTGCTGCAGGAGCGCGAGGTCACGCCGCTGGGCAGCGGACGCGCCATCCCCATCGACATCAACCTGGTCTGCGCGACCCACCGCAACCTGCGCGAGATGATCGAGCGCAAGACCTTCCGCGAAGACCTGTACTTCCGCCTGAACGGGTTGGTGGTGCGGATTCCGCCGCTGCGCGAGCGCACCGACCTGATGGTGCTGGTCGAGCGCATCCTGCAGCGGGAATGCCCGGATGTGGCCCATGAACTGGCGCCCGACGTGCTCAACCTCTTCCAGGCGTGCCGCTGGCAAGGCAATGTGCGTCAGTTGGCGGGCGTGTTGCGCACGGCCTGCGTGATGGCGGGTGACGAGCGCTTCATCACCCGCGCGCACCTCTCGGACGACTTCATGGACGACGTGCTGCGCAGCCAGAGCCAGGCCGGACTGGGCGCACGGGCCACCGCGACCGGTTCGGGTGGCAGCATGGCCGGATCAGGCTACATCGGCGGCGGCATGGTGCCGCCGGCCGCAGCCTCGAGCGGGCTGCACGGCCACGGGCAGGGTGGGCTGCATGCGGTCGCTCCGGTGCACGCCTACCCCGAAGCGAGTGCCGCCGAGGGCATGGACATGGGCCGGCACGCCGCTCCGCCGGCCGCTGCACCCAGCACCGTGGCCAGCGCGCCATCGGCGCCCGCCTCGCTGGTCGACATCGAACTGCAGACCATCCGTCAGGCGGTGGAGGCTGCGCGTGGCAACATCTCCGAAGCGGCCAAGCAACTGGGCATCAGCCGCAACACGATCTACCGCAAGCTGCACTGGCAGAACAAGCAGCAATGACGACCTGATTGCGACGCCGGGATTCAGCACCCCGGCCCTCCACGGCGCCAGAGGGCGCCGTTTTTTTTGGCGGCCCTTGTCAGAAGCCGTGCAGGTAGCGCACGGACAGCAAGGCATTGCGGCCTGCCGCGGTCTCGAAGAAGCGGCCGTTGCCATCGTTGACGATGACGCTGCCGGCGTAGCGCTTGTCACCCACATTGTCGACGCGGGCGAGCACCTCGATGGCGCTGCCCTTCGCGTCAAGCTGGAAGCGCTGGAGCCAGCGCACGTTCACGATGCCCCAGCCGGCGGCGAAGTCGCTGTTGCGGTCGTTGACGGCCGTGCGGCTGCGGGCCTGCCATTCCAGGCCGGCTTCCATGCCGCGCTTCGGCTGCCACACCAGCTCGGCAAACGCGTTCTGCTTCTGCGTGCCGGCGATGCGGTTGCCCGCGGCCACGGGGGCGGTTGCGGTGGTGCAGGGGGTTCCCGCGCAAGTCAGGAAGTTGTCTCGGTAGCTGGCGTCCAGCCAGGTGAAGGCGGCGGCCGTGCGCCACTGTGGGCTCAGACGCCACTGGCCGCTCAACTCCAGGCCCTTGCGCTGGGTGTGGCCCACGTTCTGAAACGTGGCGCGCCCGCCGCTGTTGCTCAACGCGCCGATCTCGTTGCTGGTGTTGACGACGAACAGCGTGGCGTCCAGCGCCGTGCCGGGGGCCGGGCGCCACTTGCTGCCGATTTCGGCGTGGCGGCTGGTTTGCGGCTGAAGCGCGGTGTTGAAGCCGC
Source organism: uncultured Aquabacterium sp. (assembly GCF_947366995.1). GTDB lineage: Bacteria > Pseudomonadota > Gammaproteobacteria > Burkholderiales > Burkholderiaceae_C > Aquabacterium. The sequence goes on from NZ_CANBCC010000014.1 coordinate 27,677, forward strand.
CGCTGCCATCCGGGCGGTAGGCCAGCTCGCCCAGGGTGGGTGACTCGAAGCCGCGTCCGGCGCCGGCATGCAGCGTCAGAGTCGGGCTGGCTTTCCAGCGCAAGCCCAGCACGGGCGTGTTGTAGTGAAAGCGCATGGTGCCCGAGTCGTCGACGTTGGTGCCCACCACGTAGCTGTCCTTGCTGACCATCGTGACCTGGCCCGAGCGCAGGCCGGCCGTGGCCGCCCAATCCGGGAGGATGGCCCATTCCGCCTGGGCGTAGGCCTCGCGGGTGCGCGCCGAGTTGGCCTCGTCGCGCCGCTGGGTGCCCTTGACGCCGTAGAGGGGCGCACTGCTCGGGCCGGTGTAGTTCAGGTAGCCACGGCGTGCGTCGTACTGATCCTCCATGTTCAGGCCGGTGACCAGGTCGACGTTCGTCCAGCGCCAGTTCATGCGCCCGTCCAGGCCCATGTAGTCGCGGTCGAAATCGACGACCCCGCCGCTGTGACGCGACGTCAGGGGATTGGTGCCCTGTGTGCCAGCCGCGATGCTCTGGTACTGCGTCACCGTCCGTCGGCCCGCATAGGCCACCAGCTGGCTTTCCTGCAGCGCCCCCGCCTGCGTGAAGCGGTGCTGCCAGCTCGAGCCGAGCTGCGTCTGGTTCAGGTTCTTGCGCGTGTTGTACTGCTGTGCCTCCGGCGTGACCTGCTCTGGATCGGCATCGAACTGCGACCGGCTCAGCCCCAGTGGGTCCTGCGCCTGCTGCACATGGTGGCTCAGCTGCGCCACGATGCGGTCATGCGGCAGGCGCCATTCGGCCTTGACATTGCCCAGGTGGCGGTCTGCGGCGCTGCGGTCGCGCGGGCCGTCGGTGTGCAGGCTCGAGGCGCTGGCCGACATCGACAGCGTCTCGCTGATCGGCGCGCCACCGGCCAGCCGCACCTGGTACAGCGCGTTGCTGCCCACATCCACGCTGCTTTCGAAGAAGCGCTCGGTGATGGGCTGACTGACCAGCGAGATCACGCCGCCGGCCGCATTGCCGTACAGCGCCGAGAAGGGGCCACGGATGACCTCGATGCGCTGCGCGCCGGCCAGATCGAAGTGACCGACCTGGCCCTGCCCGTCGGGCATGGTGGCCGGGATGCCGTCGGTGTAGAGCCGCAGGCCGCGCACGCCGAAGGTGGCGCGGGCGCCGAAGCCGCGCGAGCTGATCTGCAGATCCTGCGCGTAGTTGTTGCGGTTGTTGACCACCAGGCCCGGCACGCGCGCCATCGCCTCGGACAGGTTGACCATGGGCCCGGCCGCGCGCAGGGTGCGGCTGTCGACCACGCTGGCCGCGAATGGCGCGTCCTGCAGGCGGGTGGCACGGGTGCTGGCGCTGACCACCACCGGATCGACCTCGGAGGCCGCTTCGGACGCCTCGGCTGCCCGGGCGGCACCGGTGTGCAGAAGGCCGGCGCAGCTGGCCAGAGTGGCCCAGGCCAGCGGGCTCAGTCGGAGCGGGGTGGGGCGGCGGGAGGCGATGTGGTGTCTCATGGTCTCGTTGTGTTGGCAGCGTGCCCCGGACGGGCCGGGTGCGGTCGGTGTCCGGGTGCAGACACCGTGCCAGGGCGCCAAGGGCGTGTCATCGGGGCAAGCACGCGCCGCGCGCGGGCCGGCTTGGGGGGAGACCCGCGGGGTCGCTCATGATTTTCTGGAGCCTGTGTGACAGCGGTGACACACGTGCGCCTGCGTGTCCCGGCATGGAGCACGCGCGACGGCGCTGATGGGCGGCAAAAAAAAGCGGGTCCCGAGGGACCCGCATCGAAAGCACAAGACTGCCGTGCTGCTAGGAGGAGACAAGCATGAAACAGAACGGGTCCGCCTGACGGGAGCAGGGACTTGACGACCAGGCCGGTCGGGCGGGATACAACTGGAACAACGGGTACAACCGGTACAACCACTGCGATGCGGCGTGAACCGGCGCCGCGCCGGGGTGAGGGCATCCGCCCCCGGAAATCAGTGCATCTGGATGCCGCCAGCGGCCTTGCCCTTGCCGGCGCGGGCGGGCGGGTTGCACATGCCACACACGAAGTGACGCGAGATCTCGTGCGGGTGGGTGACGAAGTGGCCGCCACACTTGGAGCACTTGGTCATCGTCAGCATGCCGTTGTCGACGAACTTCACCAGACGCCAGGCGCGCGTCACAGACAGCAGCGGCTCGAGGTTCTGGGTGGTGGTCTGTTCCAGATAGAGCTGATAGGCCTTGATCACCACGTCGATCTCGTCCATTTCCGCGGCCTTGTTCAGGTACTCGTGGATGTTCATGAACAGGCTGGCGTGGATGTTGGGCTGCCAGGTCATGAACCAGTCGGTCGAGAAGGGGAGCTGGCCTTTCGACGGCGACTTGCCCGAGACTTCCTTGTAGAGGCGCAGCAGGCGCTCGTAAGACATGTCGGTTTCCGACTCCAGCACTTGCAGGCGTGCACCCAGGTTGATCAGGGTGACGGCGCGCTCGATTTGCTTGGCTTCGGTCAACAGGCTCTTGGTGCGCATGGTGGTCTCTCTCGGTAGGGCGAAAACGGCGGACGCGGGGCGGGCGGCCCGAGGATCAGGCGGCTTCCTGGTGGCGGCCGGCCATCAGGATGGAGGCATGCAGGCGGCTGACGGCGTCGTTGGCGGCGCCCTTGCCGTGGTTGGTCAGCAGGTTCCACACGAGGTCGTCGTCGACACGCATGCGGCACACCAGGGTGTTGCCCGAAGCGATCTTCAGCACCTGGGCCGGGGTCAGCGAGGCCAGGCGGTCGGCCGCTTCTTCCGACAGACCCAGGCGGAACAGGGCCTGCTCGCGGTCCGTGCGGATCAGGTTCTGAGCCAGCATCAGGTACGAGAGGTTGGTTTCGCGGATTTCGTTCAGGATCTGTTCGTTGGTCATGGTGTGCTCCGAGTTCTTGCTGTGCGGTGCAGTGCGGAACTGCGTTGTCGATGGAGTCATTGTGCAAACAACGGCCAGTTTTCTTGATAGGCGGCTGGCTGTAAGGCCGGTCGGCGGGCGGCTACACGGCGTGTAGGAATTTGTCTGACAGAAGCCCCGAACAGCGGCATCCGTCACGGCCAGACAAAAGGTTGTGAAAACCTGCCTATTTGTCTGTTGATTCACGCCGGCGGGCGCACGGAGGTGATGCCTGCGTGACGGGCGTCACACGTTACGCGTGAAAGGCGGTTCTATGCTGGGGCGATCAAGGCAACCGCCCGATGACGGCGCATCGAGCTGCGCCGCCCCACGAGGTTGCCGTCACACCAGGAGGGCGCCCATGCGCTGGCAGAAAACGGATTTCTTCTCCCTCACGCCCGTGGCGGCCTGGCTGGCCCTTGGCCTGACCGGCGCTCCGGCGCTCGCAACCGCCTCGCCTTCGCCCGCGGTCGGCATGAAGCTGCAGACCCAGGCCGCGCTCGCGCCCGCCCGGCTGATGGCCATGCAGCCGGGCGAGGTGGTGAGCATCGATTTTCCGATGGCGGGGCGCCACAGCGTCGTCTTCGAGCACACCACCGCCGGCCGCGGCGGGCTGCGCTACTGGCACGGCCACCTGGCGGGCCAGGAGCGCGACCGCGTCGTGCTGCAGGAGCTGCCCAATGGCCGACTGGTGGGCGCGCTGCGACACCAGGGGCAGCTCGTGAGCTTCCGGCAGGAGGCCGACCGGCGCCTGGTGGCCGACCGCGAGGCAGCCCGCATCAGCGGGCAGGCCTGGCGCCTGGGCGAGCGTCTGGACAAGGGCACTCGGGTGGTCCATGAGAACGTGGCAGCGCTGGTGGACGCCAGCGTGGGCAGCGAGATCGCGCTGCCCCTGCCCGACGGCCGCACCGAGGTGGCCATCGTGACCGCCAGCGGCCTGGATGCCGATGGCCATCTGCAGATCCAGGCCATCAGCCGCCTGGAAGGCCGTGGCAGCCCGACCGTGGTGACCGTGGGCAGCGACGCGCTGTTTGCCGCCGTGTTCACGCCCCAGGGCGAATACCAGCTGGTGACCCGCCAGGGCCGCACGCTGATGCTCGACCCGCAGGCCGCGGGCTTGACCCAGCCCCAGGGCGATGACCACATCCCGGTCACCGACGCGGCGGGTGCCACCCTCGCGGCAGCGCAGTCGACCCGCACCACCACGAAGACCACCACCACGACAAAGACCACCACGGTGGCGGGCAGCACCACGACCACGGGCTCGACGGCCTTCGTGCCGCTGGCCGCCGGCACGGTGGACACCACGCTGACGCTGTTGATGACCTACAGCCCCAGCTTCGTCAGGCAGTGGGGCACCGAAGCAGCCGCGCGCACGCGCCTGTCCAACATCGTGCAGGTCGCCAACGCGGCCTACGGCAACAGCGGCACGGGCGTGCGCTTCAAGGTGGTCGGCTGGAAGCTGGTGAACCAGGCCGACGCCACCCCGCAGACCGTGATCTCGGCGCTGCGCGCAGGCACCGGCGCGTTCGCCGGCATCGGCACGCTGAAGGCCAGCGTGGGCGCGGCCCTGGTGAGCTTCTACGCCCCCTTCAACACCACCACGGCGGCCTCCAGCACGTGCGGCGTCGCCTATGTGCCCGCCTCGGGCTCGCAGGGGCTGGCGGCCTACCGCACGCAGGCCCCCACGCTGATGTACTCGGCGCTCAATGACGGCCAGACCACCAGCAGCTACTGTTCGCTGCTGAGCTTCCCGCACGAACTGGGGCACAACCTGGGCGCCCTGCACGACAAGGCCAACTCCAGCACCTCCGGCGTGTTCCCCTACAGCTACGGCAAGGGCGTCAGCGGCAGCTTCGGCACGGTCATGTCCTACATCTCGCCGCGGGTGGCGCTGTTCTCGTCGCCGCAGCTCCAGTGCACCGCCACGGGCGCGGCCTGCGGCACCGACACGGAAAACGTCGTGGCCACCGTGCTGCAGACCAAGTCGGTCGTGGCGGCGCTCGGCAAGCCGGCGAATGCCGACGTTGCGGTGACCGGCGCCACCATGGTGGCTGGCGCGCTGCGCACGGCGACGGGCGGGGCGTACACCGGCGCCACCACCATCGGCACCAGCACGCCGGGCGTCACCTGCACAACGGGCACCACCGGGCTCTATGTGTGTCGCGTGCCCAACGGCACGGCGTCGATCACTGTCGCGGTGAAGGCCGTTGGCAAGACCGTCAGCCCCTCGGTGGCCACCTTCGCGGTCAGCCCGGTGGCCGAACGCCCCGTTGCCGGCACCACTTTTTACGTGCGTTGAGGAGGAAGTTGGCGCTCACTCACGACGACATCGCCGCTTGGTGACCCCCGGGGCAGGCCTTGGGGGTTTACAGCAAGTGAAATGCCCTGCTTGATAGCTGTTGGCAATGGAGTGAATTTGTTCAATCAATTCGCTTTATGGGGCGGGCTGGCCTAAGATTCACTTCGTTGTTCATCACAACCCAAACCAAGGAACCAGTCATGAGCCTGATCAACACGCAAGTCCAGCCTTTCAAGACCACCGCTTTCGTCAACCGTGGCGACAAGGGTGAATTCATCGAAGTCAGCGACGAAAGCCTGAAGGGCAAGTGGTCCGTCCTGATCTTCATGCCGGCCGCCTTCACCTTCAACTGCCCGACCGAAATCGAAGACGCCGCCAACAACTACGCCGAGTTCCAGAAGGCCGGTGCCGAGGTCTACATCGTGACCACCGACACCCACTTCTCGCACAAGGTGTGGCACGAGACCTCGGAAGCCGTCGGCAAGGCCAAGTTCCCCCTGATCGGCGACCCGACCCACCAGCTGACCAACGCCTTCGGCGTGCACATCCCGGAAGAAGGCCTGGCGCTGCGCGGCACCTTCATCATCAACCCCGAAGGTCAGATCAAGACGATGGAAGTTCACTCGAACGAAATCGCCCGTGACGTGTCGGAAACCCTGCGCAAGCTGAAGGCTGCCCAGTTCACCGCTGCCAACCCCGGCCAGGTCTGCCCGGCCAAGTGGAAGGAAGGCGCCAAGACCCTGACGCCGTCGCTGGACCTGGTCGGCAAGATCTGATCGACCTGACGTCAGACACCTTGTTTGACCTGTGAGAAGGCGCGCCCTTCCCACATTGCTGACACTGCCTACCCTGCGGGCCCACGAGGCCGGCCGGGGTGGTGCAGTGCAGCCTGCTCGCTGGCCTCAACCCTTGACGCAGTACAGGAGGCCGGTTTTCACAGTCGCTTGACACCGAATTCACTCAGAAAAGGATGACCACCATGCTGGACGACAGCCTCAAAGCCCAACTCGGCGCCTACCTGGAGCGCGTACAACAGCCGTTCGAGATCGTGGCCTCCCTGAGCGACAGTGAAAACTCCCGCGAGATGCTCGAGCTGCTGCAGACGATCCAAGGTCTGCGCGCCGACAAGATCACCCTGAAGACCGACGGGCAGGACGCCCGCAAGCCTTCGTTCACGCTGCAGCGCGTGGGCAGCGGCACCAGCCTGCGCTTTGCCGGCCTGCCGCTGGGCCACGAGTTCACCTCGCTGGTGCTGGCGCTGCTGTGGACGGGCGGTCATCCCCCGAAGGAAGAAGCCGAGACGCTGGACAACATCCGCGCCCTGGACGGCGACTTCAACTTCGAGGTCTACATGTCCCTGAGCTGCCACAACTGCCCGGACGTGGTGCAGGCGCTGTCGCTCATGGCCATCCTGAACCCGAAGGTCAAGACGACGGTCATCGAAGGCGGCGCCTTCCAGGAAGAGGTCGAGAAGCGCGAGATCATGGCGGTGCCCATGGTCTTCCTCAACGGCCAGGTGTTCGCCTCGGGCAAGATGTCGGTGGCCGAGATCGTGGCCAAGCTCGACACCAACTCGGCTGCCAAGGAAGCCGCCAAGATCGACGCCAAGGCGCCGTACGACGTGCTGATCGTGGGCGGTGGCCCTGCCGGTGCAGCCGCGGGTGTGTACGCAGCCCGCAAGGGCATCCGCACCGGCATCGCCGCCGAACGGTTTGGCGGGCAGGTGAACGACACGCTGGCCATCGAGAACTACATCTCGGTGCTGGAAACCGACGGGCCGAAGCTGGCTGCCGCGCTGGAAGCCCACGCCAAGGCGTACGACGTCGACATCATGAACCTGCAGAAGGCCGCGCAGATCATCCCGGCCGAGCAGCCCGGTGGCCTGATCCAGGTGAAGATGGAAAACGGCGGCACGCTCAAGGCGAAGACCGTGATCCTGTCGACCGGTGCGCGCTGGAGGAATGTGAATGTGCCCGGCGAAGCCGAGTACAAGAACAAGGGCGTGGCCTACTGCCCGCACTGTGACGGCCCGCTGTTCAAGGGCAAGCGCACGGCCGTGATCGGCGGCGGCAACTCGGGTGTCGAGGCCGCCATCGACCTGGCGGGCATCGTGGCCCACGTGACGCTGATCGAGTTTGCCGACACGCTCAAGGCCGACGCCGTGCTGGTCAACAAGCTCAAGAGCCTGCCGAACGTGACCATCTACACCAACGCGCAGACGACCGAGATCACCGGCGCAGAGGGCAAGGTCAATGGCCTGAAGTACAAGGACCGCGCCACGGGTGAAGAGCACACGGTGCCGCTGGAAGGCGTGTTCGTGCAGATCGGCCTGGTGCCCAACACCGAGTTCCTGCGCGGCACGGTCGAGTTGAGCAAGTTCGGCGAGATCATCGTCGACGCCAAGGGCCACACCAACGTGCCGGGCGTGTTCGCGGCCGGCGACTGCACCACGGTGCCGTACAAGCAGATCGTGATCGCGGCCGGGGCCGGTGCCACCGCGGCGTTGAGCGCCTTCGACCACCTGATCCGCCAGGGTTGAACGATGACAGCTTGAACCGGTTGGTTCCTTGAGAGGCCTGTTTCCGCAAGGGAGCAGGCCTTTTTTTTGTTCGGCCCTCCTGCGCTGTCAACCACGGCATTCCCCAGCCCGCGGTCGGGGGGCGAGGTCGCATCATCGCCCCATGCCCTCGAACGCCGTGCCCCTGCCCTCCTCCCTCCGCGTGCTCGAACGCGGCTGGCTGTCCTCCAACCAGATCCTGCTGTTCGACGACGACGGCGCCACCGTCGTCGACACCGGCTACGTGACGGAAGTGGAGGACACGCTGCGCTTGATCGACGAGGCCCTGGCCGGCCGGCGGCTCAAGCGCATCGTCAACACCCACCTGCATTCCGACCACGCCGGCGGCAACGCGGCGCTGCAGGCCCGACACGACTGCGTGACGTGGATTCCGCCTGGCGAGAGCGAGGCGGCCGCCGCGTGGGACGAAGACCGTCTGAGTTACCGCCCCACCAGCCAGCAATGCCCGCGCTTCCGGTTCGATGCGCTGGTGCACCCGCACCAGACGCTGCACCTGGGCGGCGAGGATTGGACCGTGCTGCCCGCCCAGGGCCACGACGAGGCCATGGTGATGCTGTGGTGCGCGCGTCAGGGCATCCTGGTATCGGCCGATGCGCTGTGGGAAAAGGGCTTCGGCGTGATCTTTCCCGAGCTGGTGGGCGAGGCGGGCTTCGAGGCCCAGGCGGCCACGCTGGCGCTGATCGCCGACCTGGCGCCGCGTGTCGTGATCCCAGGCCATGGTGCGCCGTTTACGGCAGTGCAGCCAGCGCTCGAAGCGGCGCGGGCGCGCTTGCAGTGGTTGCGCAACGAGCCCGTGAAGCACGGGGAGTACGCACTGAAGGTGCTGGTGTCGTTCAAGCTGATGGAGGCTCAGTCGCTGAGCCAGCCGGCCGTCGAAGCGATCGTGCAGGCCGCCTTTGATCGGCAGCCTGCCCTGGCCGCGCTGTATGCTGGCCGCGAGGTGGCTGCGGTGGCCCGCGACGTGGTGACGCAACTGGCGCGCAGCGGCGCCGTGCAGATCCGCCTGGACGGCGGCATCGACGCGCCGGCGCGCTGACGCTGCACGCCTGGCTGCTCACCCCGCGCGCCGGAACGTGAGGTTGATCCGGTCGGGCCCGAAAGCCGGGTGGTGCGCTGCCTTGATCGGGCGCACACCGTGAAAGCGCAGCCGCGCGGGGCCGCCCCACACCAGCACATCGCCGTGCCACAGCGGGATGGGTTGCGTGCCACCCGCCCGCGCCAGTCCGCCCAGCAGGAAGGTGGCCGGCACGCCGAGTGAGACCGACACGATGGGCGCGCTGAAATCGCGTTCATTGCGGTCCTGGTGAAGCGACAGGCGCGTGCCCGGCACATAGCGATTCACCAGGCAGGCATCCGGCTCGAATCCCGGAAACCCGGCGGCATCGGCGGCGGAGCGCGCCAGCGCCAGAAACGCATCCGGCATCGGGGGCCAGGGCGCATCGCACAGCGGGTCGAGCGGGATGTAGCGGTAGCCGCGCCGGTCACTGACCCAGCCGAGGGCCCCCGTGTTCGTCATGGCCACCTGCATGGTCTGGCCGCCGGGGGTCTGCATCTGGCGCCACGGCGCGGCGGCGACCACGTCGGCCACCCCGGCCAGCACGGCCGCCTGGTCGATCAGGGCATGGCCGGGCAGCAGCACCACGCCATCAGCCAGGGCCATCCGCGCGGGCCGTGTCGGTGGCCCTGCCTCGGCGACGGTGCCAAACAGGTCGGCCTGCTGCGCGGGCGTGGGGTCGGGCATGTCAGCCCCGCAGCGTGGCGGCCTCGGCCAGGATGGCGAGCAGCAGCGCATGACACTGCCCCACCGAGGCGATGTCCACGCGTTCGCCCGGGGCGTGTGCCCCGCGGATCGTCGGCCCGAACGAGACGATGTCCATGCCCGGGTGTTTGGCGGCCAGGATGCCGCACTCCAGGCCGGCGTGGATCACCTGCACGCGGGCGGGTGCGCCCTCGCGCGCGGCATACACCCGCTGACACAGCGCCAGCAGCGGCGAGGCCGGGTTCGGCGTCCAGCCCGGGTAGTGGCCGTCGATCTGCACCGTGGTGCCGCTCAGGTTGAACAGGCTGGCAATCTCTTCGGCCAGCGCCAGGCTGCCGCTGTCACGCAGCGAGCGGACCATGAAGTTCGCCTGCCCGCCTTCGGGGGTCAGGCCCACCACACCGAGGTTGTTGGAGGTCTCGACCACCCCCGGCACCTGGCGGCTCATGCGCCGCACGCCGTGGGGGGCTGCGTGCAGGCTGGCGAGCCACACGGCCTGCTCGGCCGGCGCCATCACGTAGCCGGGCAGCGGGGCCGGTGTGGGCTCGGCGGTCAGGCTCAGGCCCGACTCGATGCCCGTCAGTTCATCGGTTAGCAGGCCGGCCCAGCGCGCCAGTGCAGCGTGCAGGGCATCCGCCTGGTCTGGCGGCAATGCCACCGTGGCAAACGCCTCGCGCGGCAGCGCATTGCGGGCGGTGCCCCCGCGCAGGCTCACCAGCTGCACCGGCAGCGTGGCGCACAGGTCCCGCAGCACGCGCACCAACAGCTTGATGGCGTTGCCGCGCTCTTCATGGATGTCGACGCCGGAGTGGCCGCCGCGCAGGCCGCGCAGGGCCAGGTCGAACACCGCGAGGTGCGCCGGCCGCAGCACGGGCGCCGCATGGCGGCTGACGTTCACGTCCACTCCGCCTGCGCAGCCCAGGTAGAACTCGCCCCATTCCTCGGTGTCGAGGTTGAGCATCAACCGCCCTGTCAGCGCCCCGGCCGCCAGCCCATGCGCACCGCCCATGCCGGCTTCCTCGTCCACGGTGAACAGCGCTTCCAGCGGCCCGTGCACGGCGGTGGCGTCTTCCAGCACCGCCAGCATCATCGCCACCCCCATGCCGTTGTCGGCACCCAGCGTCGTGCCCTCGGCCACCAGCCAGCCATCGCGCTGCACCGGCACGATCGGGTCCTGAAAGAAGTCGTGCCCGCTGTCGCTGTTCTTCTGCGTGACCATGTCGAGATGGGCCTGCAGCACCACGCCCGGCGCCGCCTCGTGGCCCGGCGAGGCCGGCTTGCGGATCAGCAGGTTGCCCGCCGCGTCCACCTCGTTGGACAGGCCCCGCGCGGTGGCCCAGTCGATGAGATGCGCGCGCAGTGCCGCCTCGTGCTTGGAGGGGCGGGGGATGCGGCACAGCGTGGCGAAGTGGGCCCAGACCAAGGCCGGTTCCAGGCCGGCAAACGGGGCAGACAGGTCAGGCGTGGACAGAGGTGCGGCGGCAGACATGGCAAGCGTGTGCGCCGCAGACGGGCGCGTCGTCAGGGACAGGTCTGCATCGTACGCCGCCCGACACGCGTGGGCCCGACGCGGGCTTCCACCGCGGCCTTCACCCCGCGGCCCAGGTGCAGCGCAAAGCCCACTTCGGCCACCACGAACAGTGGGCCGATCACCAGGCCGACCAGGTCGTCCACAAAGGCCGGCTTGCGCCCTTCGAAGGCGTGCCCGATGAACTGGATTACCCAGCCCACGCCGAACAGGGCCAGCCCCAAGCCCAGCCAGATGCCGGTTGCCTGCGCGGCCACAGCCTGCCCGACCACGTGGGCGCCGGCCAGCAGCGCCCCCATCACCAGGCCGTAGCCCAGGTGCAGGCGCAGGTAGTAGGCCACGGTGGCGCCCACCAGCAACGTGGCGGGCGACACGGCCCCCACCTGATCGAGGTGGGTCCACACTGGCCGCGACGCCAGGATGGCGACGGCAAGCACAATCATCGGGATGCCGACCAGGTGCGTCGCGATGTTGCGGCGGTCCCGGTGGTAGTCGGCGTACTGGGCGAGCTGGTCGGTGAGGGTTTTCATGCCGCCATGCTCCGCGCCCGCACCCATCATCGTCTGTCAGTGAGCCGACGTTTTCTGCGTCCAATTCCTCGGGTTTGTCCGGGCCTTGGCAGGCGGCTGTCGTATCGAACCCCCGTTCATGGCATAGTGGAACGCACCAGTACCAAGCAGTAGCATGTCCCAAGACAACGCCTTTGATGCCCGCGCCCATCGCCCGCTGCTCGAGCGCCACGCATGGTTCGCAGGCTTGCCCGAAGCGCTGAAGCAGACCCTGCTCGATGCGGGTCGGCTGCGCCGTCTGCGGGCTGGCGAGGTGCTGTTTCGCCGGGGTCAGCCGAACTGCGGTCTGTATGCCGTGCTGCGGGGTTCGGTGCATGTCGGCTCGGTCACGCGCTCGGGTCGGCAGAACCTGGTGGCCGTCGTGCCGGCGCCGCACTGGTTCGGCGAGCTGGCGCTGATCGACGGCGGCCCGCGCACCCACGACACCGAGGCGCGCGAGGCCACCGAGCTGCTCTGGGTGCCGCTGCCGGATCTGGTCAATCTGCTGACCCGGGAGCCGCAGCACTGGCAGAACTTTGCCGCGCTGGCCGTGCACAAGCTGCGCGCTGCGTTCGAGGAACTGGAAGACGCCGCCCTGCTGGGCACCCAGGCCCGGGTGGCCAAGCGGCTGCTGCAGCTGTCGACCGGGCACGGCATGCTGACCGCCCAGGCCTCGCTGCGCACCGTGGCGCTCAACCAGGAGGAGTTCGCCGCCACGCTGGGCCTCACGCGGCAGACGGTCAACGAGGTGCTCGGCCTGCTGGCCGATCAGGGCTTCATCGCCAAGGGCTACGGCCGGGTCGACATCCTCGACCCGGCGGGCCTGCAGGCCCTGTCGCGCCCGACCTGAGGCAGGCCGGGCGGCGGCTGTCGTTCAGTCCGCCAGCATCATGTCGCGGCTGAGCATCGAGCCCGTTTCGCGGAAGCGCGTGTGCCAGGCAAAGGCCTCTTCCAGCACATGCGGCGTGTGGCCCCCGCGGCGGCAGGCTTCCTTGAAATAGTCCTTCAGCGCGTCGCGGTACAGGGGGCTCACGCACTGGTCGATGACCACACGCGCGCGCTCGCGCGGTGCCAGGCCGCGCAGGTCGGCCAGGCCGTGCTCGGTCACCAGCACGTCCACATCGTGCTCGGTGTGGTCTACGTGCGTGACCATGGGCACGATGCTCGAGATGTCACCGCCCTTGGCCAGCGACTTGGTCACGAAGATCGACATGTGGGCGTTGCGCGCGAAGTCGCCCGAGCCGCCGATGCCGTTCATCATGTGCGTGCCGTTCACGTGCGTGGAGTTGACGTTGCCGTAGAGGTCGCACTCCAGCGCCGTGTTGATGGTGATCAGGCCCAGCCGGCGCACCACCTCGGGGTGGTTGCTGATCTCCTGAGGCCGCAGCACCAGGCGCGACTTGTAGCGCGCCAGGTTGGCCATCACGCGGTCGTAGCAGCCGGCCGACAGCGTCATGGACGAGGCCGAGGCAAACGTCATGCGGCCGCTGTCGAGCAGGTCGATGCTGCTGTCCTGCAGCACCTCCGAGTACATGCGCAGGTCCTGGAAGGGCGAGTCGAGCAGCCCGTGCAGCACCGCGTTGGCGATGGTGCCGATGCCGGCCTGCAGCGGCTGCAACGACGGGCTCAGGCGGTTGGCCTTGACCTCGCGCATCAGGAAGTCGTTGAGGTGGTCGGCAATGGCGGCCGTTTCCAGGTCCGGCGGCAGCACGGTCGAGGGGCTGTCCGGCCGGTTGGTGAAGACGATGGCGGCGATCTTTTCCGGATCGATCGGAATGGCCGGCGTGCCGATGCGCTGGTCGACCGACACCAGCGGGATCGGCTGGCGGGTGGGACGGTAGGTTGGGATGTAGATGTCGTGCAGCCCTTCCAGTTCGAGCGGCATGCTCAGGTTGATCTCGACGATCACCTTCTGCGCCAGGATGGCAAAGCTCGCCGAGTTGCCCACCGAGGTGGTCGGCACGATGCCGCCGTCGGCCGTGATGCAGGTGGCCTCGATCACTGCCACGTCCACCGGCTTGAGCTGGCGGTTGCGCAGCATTTCCACCGTTTCCGAGAGGTGCTGATCCATGAACATCACCTCGCCGGCATTGATGCGCTTGCGCAGGCTGGCGTCCACCTGGAAAGGCATGCGGCGGGCTGTCACGCCCGCGTCGCTCAGCACCTTGTCGGCGTCATGGCCCAGAGAGGCGCCGGTCATCAGCGTGATCTGCAAGGGGTGCGTCTTCGCGCGCTCGGCCAGTGCAAAGGGCACGGCCTTGCAGTCGCCCGCACGGGTGAAGCCGCTCATGCCGACGGTCATGCCGTCGTGGATGAGGGTGGCGGCTTCCTCGGCGGACATCACTTTGTCCCTCAGCCGGGGCAGGCGGATGCGATCGGGGTGCATGGGGGGTCTCCTGTTCGTCGGTGCCCCGGGGGCCGGGCCGCGAACCAGGCATGCCGAGGTCGCCTCAGTATCGGAAAGCGCATGCCATGCGTAAAGCGACTAATATTCATGCGACCCAGTCGAAAAAGGAATGACATCCATGGATCTGCGCGCGCTGCGCTACTTCGTCGAGACCGTGCGCCGCAACAGCTTCACCCAGGCGGCCGAGGCGCTGCACGTCACGCAGTCGACGGTCAGCAAGATGGTGCGCCAGCTGGAAGACGAGGTGGGCCAGCCGCTGCTGCAGCGGGTGCCCGGTGGGGTGCGGCTGACCGATGTGGGCGAGGTGGTGTTCGCGCGGGGCCAGGAGGCACTGGCCGTGGTGCAGGGCCTGCACCGTGAGCTGGACGACCTTGCGGCGCTCAGCCGCGGCACGCTGGTGGTCGGCATCCCGCCCATGGTCAACGTGTTCTTCTCGCCGCTGATTCAGCGCTTTCGGGCCGCGCACCCCGGCATCGCGCTGCAGATGAAGGAGGCGGGCGGCGACGTCATCGGCCAGATGATCGCGGCCGGCGAGCTGGAAGTCGGCGTGGGCACCTTGCCGCTGGCGCCCGAACTGGCCCATCTGCAGACGGCGCTGCTGGGCCGCTACCCCGTGTGCCTGGTGGGAACGGCCGACATGGCCTGGACGCGCCTGAAGCGCCCGGGCCTGGCCAGCCTCGACGGCCAGCCGGTGGTGATGCCGGGCGAGGGCTTCACACTGCACCGCCACCTGCACGATGCCTGGCGCCTGGCCGCCGTGCAGCCGCAGGTGGTGGCCGAAAGCGGCCAGTGGGATTTCCTGCTGTCCATGGCGCAGGCCGGCATGGGCACTGCCATCCTGCCGCAGCCGGTGCTGGAGCGGCTGCAGCTGGCGCCCGAGTTGGTCGTGCGGCGCCTGCCCGCGCGCGAGATGGTGTGGGCTGTGGCCCATCTGTGGGCGCGCGGGCGCTACATGAGCCACGCGGCGCGGGCGTGGCTGGCGTGCTGCCGGCAGGGCTGATTGCGGCCTGGGCCAGGGGCACGGCACCGGTGCCACCGGACTCGCGCGCAGGGGTGCAAGCAGGCACAATCGCGCGCTGACCTTGCCGCCTGCCATGACCGACACCGACCTCGCCGCCTTCAACGCCCCGCACCTGACTCGCTTCACGATCCTGCTGCGTGAGGCGATGGCGTCCGGCCGGCTGCTGCGGCTGGTGCTGGTGGGTTACCAGGGCGGCGTCAGCGAGGCCGATGTGGCCGGGCAGCCTCTGCAGCGCGTCATCGTGCGCGCCGTGGCGCTGCGTGACGAACCCCATCTCAGCTTTGTCTGGCGGTATCCCACCAAGGACATCACCAGAAACCTGCCGGCCTCGGCGGGCGTGGACGCGATCCTGAGCTGGTTGCAGGCCGGCGCCTTCCGCAATGCGCACATGCACACGCCGACGGAAGAGGTGCAGCTGGCCTTCAGCAAGAAGGGCAAGGCCAGCGTACGCGTCGGCAAGGCGGCGCCCGGCGATGCCGCAGCGGCGGGTGAGGGCGAGGCGCAGGCAGCGCAAGCCGGGCAGGCCGCCCACAACCGCGACAAGCACCGCCACCTCGAAGTCTCGCGCCCCTTCCTGCGCGAGCTGGGCGTCACCGACGCACAGGGCCACCTGATCCCGGCCATGTCGCGCAAGTGGAAGCAGATCAACAAGTTCATCGAGGTGTTCAGCGCGGCGCTGGGCCGCTCGCGCCTGGCCGACAAGCCGGCGGTGCACGTGGCCGATTTCGGCTCGGGCAAGGGCTACCTCACGTTTGCCGTGCACGACTGGCTGACGAACACGCTGGGGCGCCAGGCACGCGTCACCGGGGTCGAACTGCGGCCCGATCTGGTCAAGCTGTGCCAGGGCGTGATCCAGCGCCTGGGCCTGCAGGGCATGGCCTACGAACAGGGCGACGTGCGCGACTACCACCCGAGCGACCTCGACGTCGTCATCGCGCTGCACGCCTGCGACATTGCCACCGACTACGCCATCCACCTGGGCATCCGCGCGGGCGCCGAGGTCATCCTGTGCTCGCCGTGCTGCCACAAGCAGATCCGCCCGCAGCTGTTGAGCCCGCACCCGCTGCGGCCCATCCTGCAGCACGGCATCCACCTGGGGCAGGAGGCCGAGATGCTGACCGACGGCCTGCGCGCGCTGCTGCTGGATGCGGCGGGCTACGACACGCAGGTGTTCGAGTTCATCTCGCTGGAACACACCAACAAGAACAAGATGATTCTGGCGGTCAAGCGCGCGCAGCCCCGGCCCAACGACGAGGTGTGCGCCCAGATCCGCGAGATCAAGGCGTTCTACGGCATCCGCGAACAGGCGCTGGAAAGCCTCCTGCAGGCCGACGGCTTGCTGC
The DNA here is from genome assembly GCF_947366995.1 of uncultured Aquabacterium sp. Classification (GTDB taxonomy): domain Bacteria; phylum Pseudomonadota; class Gammaproteobacteria; order Burkholderiales; family Burkholderiaceae_C; genus Aquabacterium. The sequence continues at coordinate 44,075 of NZ_CANBCC010000014.1, forward strand.
CGGCCTGATCGCAGAGCCCCCCGGCGGCGGGCGGCCGCCCGACACGGGGTGGGCCGCGGGGGCAAGTGTGTGTACAGTCGCCCCAGGGCGAAACGGACAGACCGGGCACAACGCATGCCCCGCTGACCGGCCCGACGACACCCCCAACCGCAGCCAGGGATGAGCACGGATGAGACAGGCAGGCTGGTCACGGACCGCTTCCATGCGCACGCGCGCGGAGCCCGCGCGATGAGCCGCGCGGCCCGGATGCCAGGCGCCGAGGCCCGACCCGTGCCCGCGGACCTGCGGGGCGTGTGGGTGCGCACGCTGCTGCAGACCGAGACGCTGGCCGAACACGTCGGTGCGCCGCCCAGCGACACCACCACCTGGGTGCGCTGGCTGCAGACGAGCCGCTGGCACGCCGACCTGCGCGTGCCGCAGCGCGCCTTCCACGGTCGCGTGGCGCTGCCCCTGGCCGAGCAGGCTCCGTCCCAGCTGGCGCTGCTGGCCGAGCAGCAGGGCTTTGTCGGCGTGACGCAGGTCGAGACCCAGCCCACGGGCGAGGTCTGCACCTGGCTGCGTGCGCATGACTTCCAGCCGCCCAGCCTGCATCCCGATTCCGGCTGGTTGCTGTTCGAGCGCCCTGACCGCCTGGTGGAGGTGGGCATCCACGCCGATTACAACGAAGTGTGGGAGCGCCTGCCCGATTCGGGGGGGCGCTTTGTCGCACTGGCGGGGCTGGACGCGTCCGGGCAGGACGACGGCCGTCGGCTGCTGCTGGCGGGCCGCTACCTGGCCCGGGTGCGCCCTCGCCAGGCCGCTTGGCCGCGGGGCATGCCGCCCGGCATGACGCTGGTGGAGGCCTTGCTGCACCAGCCCGAGCGAGCGCGCGACTGGCTGGATTTCGAGATCAGCTTCGGGACCTTCGACGGGGCCGCGTGGCAGGTCCAGTGTTCGACGCTGCCGGTGTTCGAGAACCAGGCGCTGCCCTGTGCCGTGCATCGGCTGGACGACCGCCTGGCCAGCGTCACGCTGCCGGCCGAGCCGGGGGGCACCGCCGAGCCGGAAGCCTGGCAGGTGCTGGAATGGGACGACCCGGCGGGCAGCCTGGGCTGAACCGCCGCCCGGGCCGATCGCCGACAATGGCGGCATGCCCTCCCTGCGTCCCCTGATTCCGCCCGCCCCGCCCGAGGTGACTGCCCCAGCCTCTTCGCCGGCACCACGCGGCGTACCGGCCGACCCGCAGAAGCACCCGGTGACGATCGGCCCGAGCGCCATCGACGGACAGGGCGCCTTCGCGGGCGCCGCCATCCCGGCGCGCGCCAAGATCGGCGAGATCCGCGGTGAATTCGTCGACATGGCCGAAGCGCGGGCCCGGGCGCGCCGCGCCGAGCGGGAGACTGGGCGCATCTTCATGGTCGCGGTCTCAGACCGCCGGGCGGTGGATGCCACCGCTTCGACCGACCCGCTGCGCTATGCCAACCACGCCTGTGAGCCCAACATGGTGCTGAAGGTGCAGCAGGGCCGGGTCGCGTTCTACGCACTGCGCGACATCGCCGCCGGCGAGGAACTGACGGCGCGCTACGGTGCCACGCACCACGGCGGCCGGCTGGTGTGCCGGTGTGGCTCCCCGCGCTGCATCGGGCGACTGTGAACCGGCAGCCATGAAAAAAGCCCCCGGCGCCGGATGGCGTGCGGGGGCCTGTCAGGGCGCGGGGCAGACACCCGTCGGTGCCGCCGCCGCCCGAGGGCGGATCAGCCCAGGGCCTTCAGCTCTTCGTCGATCTTGGCCAGGGCTTCTTCGGCGATCAGGCCACCGGAGAACTTCGCGACCATCGACAGGGCGAAGCCCTTGCCCATGCCGATCTGCGGGTGGTTCGAGATGCCGGGCAGGTGCTTTTCCAGGACGGCCTTGGCGGCCTCGTTGTCCAGCAGGTCGCCGAGTTTGGTTTCGATCGAGAAGCTCATGCTTGTGTCTCTCAAGAGATGGGTTGACAGGTGCGCACGGCGCAGCGTGTCGAAGCCACGTGCCGGTGTGCAACCAGTAGCATACCGCTTTCAAACGATTGTTTGGCTTCCTGTGGCCACAAAGCCGAGGGAAGACGGGCTCTGGCCGGTTCACGCTAGCACAAAACAAGTCGACCGCGGCTGTGGAGCCCGCGTTTTCTTGAGCCGTGTCAGCCAGTTATCCCCACATTCGGTCGAGCGGGGTATGCCCCACCTTCGGGGCGATACATTGTCTGAAATCCCCTGGCTCGACGTCGTAAGTCGTTGATTAAAAAGCAGTTTTCCGGAGATCGGGCCTCTGTGTGTGGATTGGTGGAAACCCTGGGTTGACCGTCATCCCGAACGCCTGTCCGACTTTTCCCCACAAAGTTATCCACAGCTTGGTCGGGAAGCTGACAGTCGAAGAATCAAGCACTTGCAAGCCCCTGTGCGGGTACCACATTCATTGATGCGAGCAACTGGCGTCGGCGATGTCCGGATACCCGAAGTTATGTGGCGAAAATCACGTTCCCACCGCAACCCCGGTGGTCTGTTGGGCAACTCGGGAAAACCCTTGTTTGCGTAAACGAGTGACTCAGTTATCCCCATCGCGAGCGGAGCGAGCGCCGGGCGCCGCCTTTGAGAGCCCGCCCGGGTATCATGCCGGGGTGGCTTCGCTAAGTGCTTGATTTTATTCAGGCAGCTGCGTGTGCTGCGGGATGTGGCAATCTGCGACTTGCCTCGGTGCGACAAGCATTTAGCGCGCATTTACAAGCCTTTCCCACAAAGTTATCCACAGCCTGCGGGGATAAGGGCCTGGTCCTTATGGATCAAGCACTTGCCTGTTCTTGTTCATGCCCTTGTCAGAGAACGCGAGACCCACCACGCTGCCCGATGAAGCAGCTGATGCCTCCCAGCGCGGCTGTCGGGTGCCGGTCGTGGTCGAGACCCCTCAACACAGCGGCCTGACCAGCCCCCTCGACTACCTGGCCCCCACCGCCTTGCCCGCGGGCACCCTGGTGCGGGTGCCCCTGGGCCGGCGCACGGTGCTCGGTGTCGTGTGGGATACCCCCGCAGCCGGCCCCGACGCCCTGCCCGACGAGCAACTCAAGCCCGTGGCCGAGGTGCTGGATGGCCTGCCGCCGCTGCCGGCCGACTGGCGCCAGCTGGTCGGCTTTGCGGCCGGGTATTACCAACGCGCCCTGGGTGAGATGGCGCTGATGGTGCTGCCACCCGAACTGCGGCAGTTGGACGCCACGCAGTGGGGCCGCCGTGAAAAGCGCCTGCACAAGGCGGTGGCTAGCCACGATGACCGCGTGGCCACGGCCGAGCGCCCGCCGCTCACGCCGCAGCAGGCCGACGCGCTGGCCGCGCTGGCCGAGCCGGGGTCCCCCAAGCCCTTCCTGCTGTGGGGCAGCACGGGCAGCGGCAAGACCGAGGTCTACCTCCGCCAGGCCGAGCGCGCGCTGGAGGCCGGGCAGCAGGTGCTGATGATGGTGCCCGAGATCAACCTCACGCCGCAGCTGGAGGCGCGCGTGGCGGCGCGCTTTGCCGACCGGCGCATCGTGTCGCTGCACAGTGGCCTGACCCCAGCCCAGCGGCTGCGCAACTGGCTGATGGCCCACTATGGCCATGCCGACCTGGTGCTGGGCACACGGCTGGCCGTGTTCACGCCCCTGCCGCGGCTGGGCCTCATCGTGGTCGACGAAGAGCACGACCCGAGCTACAAGCAGCAGGACGGGGCCCGCTACTCGGCGCGCGACCTGGCGGTCTACCGCGGGCACCTGCACAAGGTGCCGGTGATCCTGGGTTCGGCCACGCCCAGCCTGGAGAGCTGGTTCAACGCGCTGCCGCCGAGCGAGGGGGGCACCGGCCGCTACCGCCGGCTGGCCATGCCGGCCCGCGTGGGCGACGGCAACATGCCCACCGTGCGCGTGCTCGACCTGTCGCGCGCGCCCAAGCCGGCGAGGGGTGACACTGCGCCGCCGCTGGCGCGTGAGCTGCTGGCGGCCATCACCGAGCGCGTCGAGCGCGGAGAGCAGAGTCTGGTGCTGCTCAACCGCCGCGGCTATGCACCGGTGCTGCAGTGCGGCGACTGCGGCTGGAAGAGCGGCTGCCCGCACTGCAGCGCCTGGCGGGTGTTCCACAAGGTCGACCGCACGCTGCGCTGCCATCACTGTGGCTTCACCGAACGCGTGCCCCGCGCCTGCCCTGACTGCGGCAACCAGGACATCGCGCCCGTGGGCCGCGGCACCGAGCGCCTGGAGGAGCAGCTGGCCGAGGCGCTGCCCGGCGCCCGCCTGGGCCGCATCGACGCCGATGTGACCAAGCACAAGGGCGCGCTGGAGGCGCAGCTGGCCAGCGTGCACGCGGGCGAGGTGGACGTGCTGGTGGGCACCCAGATGGTGGCCAAGGGGCACGACTTCCGGCGCATCACGCTGGTGGCGGCCGTCAACCCCGACGCGGCGCTGTTTGCCAGCGATTTCCGAGCGGCCGAGCGCCAGTTCGCGCTGCTGCTGCAGGCCGCCGGTCGGGCCGGGCGCGATGCCGGCGTGGCCGGCCACAGCGAGATGTGGGTGCAGACCTGGCACCCGATGCACCCGCTCTACCAGGCGCTGCGGCGCTATGACTACGCCGACTTCGCGCGCCAGCAGCTCAAGGAGCGCGAGATGGCCGGCCTGCCGCCGTACGCGAGCCTGGCCATGCTGCGCGCCGAGGGGCGCACGCAGGAAGCCGCGCAGGCCTTTCTGCTGGAGGCTGCCCGGCTGGCGCAGCCCCATGCGGGCGAGGCCGTCCGCCTGTATCCGCCCGTGCCCACGCCGGTGCAGCGGGTGGCGAACGTGGAGCGGGCACAGATGATGATCGAGTCGCCGCAGCGGCTGGCCTTGCAGCGCTTTCTGGCCGCGGCCCACCCGGTGTGGCTGGCCCAGGCGCAGCAACACCGCCGCAGCGGTTTGATGCGCTGGGCGGTGGACGTTGATCCGCTGGCGATCTGAGCGTCAGCTGATCAGGCAGTCGAGGCCTTCGGCCAGCTCGGCCACGGGCGGCATCTCGCTGAGCAGGTTGTCTGCGGTCAGCCCCAGTCGGCTCAGCACCGCGGCCGGCACGGTGGCAGCCAGTTCTTCGGCGCTCAGCTCGTTGTGCTCGGCACGGGCACGCCAGGCGGCCACGTGCAGCAGCGCGGCCACGGGGTCGAACGGATCATGGGCCAGCGGATCGGGGAAGTGCTTGATCGCGTCGGCAAACGTCAGCGGGAAGCGCCACTGACGGGCCAGCTCGGCGCCCACGTCGGCATAGGTGTAGCCGAACGAGGTGTGCTCCATGTCCATGCGGCGCGGGTCCATCGGCGAGGCCAGCTTGTCGATCTGCAGCATCTGTTCCGGCATGCCGGCGTGCATCACCAGTTCACCGATGCTGTGCATCAGGCAGACCGTGAAGGCCTGGTCGCTGTTGACGCCGGTGCGGCGGGCCAGCCAGCCACCGATGGCCGCGGTGTGCAGGCTGTAGCGCCAGAAGCGCTTGAGGTCCATGCCGGGCATGGACTTGTAGCCCCCCGTCAGGCCCGAGCTGATGACCAGCGTGCGCACCGTGACGAAGCCCAGCATGGCCAGCGCCTCGTTGACCGTGCCGATGCTGCGTGACACGTGGTAGTACGCCGAGTTCGCCAGCCGCAGCAGGCGGGCGGACAGCACCGGGTCGGCGGTCAGCTTGCGGGCGATCTCGTCGATCGAGACATCGTCGCTGTTGAAGCTGTCGATCAGCTCATGGACGATCTTGGGGATGGCCGGCAGGGCCTGGGGCTGTTTGAAAAGGGCTTCGAGCTGCATGTTTGCAAGCCTCCATCTCGAAAGTCACAGTGAGCATCGATCACGCCGGTGCGTGGGCGCACCGTCTGTGGCAGATTGACCGTTATCGACCGTCTGGGGCCGGGTCTTGAGCATTGCGCCGCTTCTTTTTTCAGAAGGCGCAAGAAACAGGGCTTGCCCGCCCCAGTTCCGCGCCCCGCGCGCCCTTTGTCCGCCTGTGCCATGCCGCTGCCGCTTGCCATCCTGCCTGTTGCCCTGACCCTGCTGGTTGCCCTCACCGGGGCGCCCGCACGTGCCGAAAGCCTGCCGCAGCGCAACCTGCTGGTGGAATGGCGCACGAGCGGCCAGTCAGAGGACGCCCGCGCGGGCGCCGGGGCGGGCGTCACCACCACCACGCGCAACGTCCCCACCCCAGGCGGCGGCTACACCGTCAGCACCACCCGTCGCACCGAAACCACCGTCACCTTTGGCGCAGGCAGCGTGCAGACCCAGTCCAGCGGCCAGGGGCAGCAGCAGATGCTGGTGCTCAATGGCGGGCAGGCGCGCCTGTTCGTCGGCGAAAGTCGCCCCTTCACCGTCTGGCAGTGGGGCTGGGGCACGCCGGTGGGCCAGCCGACCTCGCCCACCGCACAGCCGCAGGCTCAGGCCTGGGGGCAGACCGTCTTTCTCGATCTGGGCCAGGGCCTGGTGGTGCGGCCCAGCTGGCCCGGTGGTCAGGCTCCGGTGCGGGTGGAGTTCCAGGCGACGTCGGCGCAGCGCGGCACGGCCTACGAGCCAGACGGCACCAGCCGGCGCGCCGAGGTGGCGTCGACCCTGCTGGTGCCGCTGGGGCAGTGGCTGGTGGTGGCGCGCAGCGGCCAGCGCACCGAGACCGATCAGGCTGGTACGCTGTCGACCCGCACCCTCGAACGGCAGGACAGCGGCGTGCTCGAGATCCGCATCACCGCCCCCTGACCGGCCCCTCCCCCTCACGTGCCACCCATGTCTGCCACCGACCGCTTCAGCCCCCTGACCCGCGCCCTGCTGGACAACATCCTGCGTGCGGGCTTTCCGCCGCTGCACACGCTGCCTGTTGCCGCCGCCCGGCAGGCCTATGCCGCCGGCGTGGGCGCCATGGCCGAGCCCGGCCCGGCGCTGGCCCGTACCGAGCGCTTCAGCATCCCGGGGCCGGCGGGGGCCATCCCGGCCGCGTTGTGGGCACCGCGCACCGAGCCCGGCCTGCCGGTGCTGCTGTACCTGCACGGTGGGGGCTTTGTCATCGGCGGCATCGACACCTGTGAGGCCATGTGCCGTCGCCTGGCCGAGCAGGCCGATGTGGCCGTCGTCGCCATCGATTACCGCCTGTCGCCGGAGTACCGCTTTCCGGCTGCCCTGGACGACAGCTGGGCGGCGCTGCGCTGGCTGGCCGACCAGGGCTACACCCTGGGGCTGGACACGCGCCGTCTGGCCGTGGGCGGTGACAGCGCGGGCGGATGCCTGGCCGCGTCGTGCGCGCTGCTTGCCCGGGATGCCGGCATCCCGCTGCGCCTGCAGGCCCTGTTCTACCCTTCGGTGCAGATGCGGCAGGCCACCGACTCCTTCAAGACCTGGTCGCGCGACACGCCGCTGTCGGCCGAGCTGATGGCCTGGTTCCAGGCCCAGTCGGTGGCGCCGCTGCCGCCGGATCAGGCCTGGCACCGCGAGCCGCTGCATGCGCCCAGCCATGTGGGGGTGGCGCCCGCCTGGATCGGCCTGGCCGAATGCGACCCGCTGGCCGACGAGGGCCGCCTGTATGGCGAGCGCCTGCGCGCCTCGGGTGTCCCCGTTCAGGTGCGCGAATGGCCCGGCGTGCTGCACGACTTCATCAACATGGGGCGCTTCATCCCGGAAGCCGGGCAGGCGCACGCCGAACTGGCCGCTGCATTGCGACAGGCCTTCGCCGTCTGACGTGATCCGTCGGTGGCATGGGCCTTGCGACGCCCTTGCCCATGGACACGCCATCGCCTCCCCGGTCGGTGCCTCCCGGTGCGGAGGCCCACGCTTCGCGCGCGGCTGCGGCATGGCGCGACCGCTTGGGGCTGCTGCTCGAATCGACCGGTGAGGGGGTCTACGGCATCGACACCGAGGGCCTGTGCACCTTCATCAACCGCGCCGGCGCCCGCCTGCTGGGCTACGAGCCGCACGAGGTGCTGGGCCGCAACATGCACGACCTGGCGCACCACACGCACACCGACGGCCGCGCCTACCCGGTCGACGAGTGCCCCATCTACAACGCCTTCCGCGCCGGGGTGCCGTGCCGCATCGACAGCGAGGTGCTGTGGCGCCGTGACGGGCAGCCCTTTGCCGCCGAGTACTCCTCCTACCCGATCCTCGATGGCACCCGCGTGCTCGGGGCGGTGGTCACCTTTGTCGACATCACCGAGCGACGCGACCAGCAGACGGCGCTGCAGCAGGCGCACGATGCGCTGGAGGCCCGGGTGGCCGAGCGCACCCAGGCCCTGAGCCTTGCCCTCGGGCAACTGCGTGACCTGCAGGCCCACATCGAGCACGTGCGCGAGCAGGAACGCACCCGCATCGCCCGCGAGATCCATGATGAGCTCGGCAGCCTGCTGGTGGGCCTGAAGATGGACGTGAGCTGGCTGGAAAAGCGCGTGCGCGAGCAGCCGGCCCTGCTGTGCAAATGCCAGGACATGCGCGGCCTCATCGACCGGGCTGTGGGCAACGTGGGCCGCCTCATCACCGACCTGCGCCCGTCCATCCTCGACCACCAGGGCCTGTGGGCCACGCTCGAGTGGCAACTGCAGGACTTCATCGAAGCCAGCGAGCTGGCCTGCGACTGGGCCATCGACATCGCGCCGGGGCTGAAGGCGCCCGAGGGGCCGCTGGCCACGGCCGTCTTCCGGATCTTTCAGGAGCTGCTGAGCAACGTGGCCCGCCACGCGCACGCCACGCAGGTGCAGGTGCGCATCAGCGCCACGGCCAGCGACCTGACGCTGCGGGTGAAGGACAACGGCCGAGGCGCCCCGCCCAGCGCCTTCGAGCGGCCCGATGCATGGGGCGTGATGGGCATGCGCGAGCGCGCCGGGCATTTCGGCGGCTGGCTGCACATCGACAGCCAGCCCGGTGGCGGCACGCAGGTCATCCTCAGCATGCCGCTGTACCAGGCGGGCGTGCACAGCCGCCTGCCGCAGGAGCGCACCGCATGATTCGCGTGCTGCTGGTCGACGACCACCTCGTGGTGCGCCGGGGGCTGCGCCAACTGCTGGCCGATGCCGGCGACATCGACGTGGTGGGCGATGCGGCCGACGCCGCCACGGCCGTGCAGCAGGTGCGTGCGCGGCTGACCCCGGGCGGCGGCGGGCTGGACGTGGTGCTGCTCGACATCGCCTTGCCTGGCCGCGATGGCCTGGACGTGCTGCGCCAGCTGAAAGCCGAACACCCCCGGCTGGCCGTGCTGATGCTGAGCACGTATCCGGACCGGCAGTTTGCCGTGCGCTGCCTGCGGGCGGGCGCGGCCGGCTATCTCAACAAGACGGTCGACCCCGACGAGTTGACCGCGGCGCTGCGCAAGGCAGCGGCGGGCGGGGTGTACCTCACGGCGTCGGCGGCCGAGGCGCTGGCCGTCTCGCTGCACGAACTGCGCGACCGCCCCGGCCACGAAGGGCTCTCGCAGCGCGAACACCAGGTGTTCCGACTGCTGGCCCAGGGGCAGTCCGTTGGCCAGATCGCGCAGGCCCTGAGCCTGTCGTCCAACACGGTCTCGACCTACCGCGCACGCATCCTGGAGAAAACCGGCACCCGCAACGACGTCGAGCTGGCGCTGTACGCCGTCCGCCAGAGGATCGTTACCGTTTGACGTTATGCATCATTAAATGTTCACGTCTTCTCGCTCTCGCGACGTTACGTATTGATACAGATCATGCGGATCATGGGACCATGCACTCCGCTGTCTGACCAGAAACCTTTTATGGGCGGCACATCTGAGGAAGGCCCCCATGCGAAGCAACCAGCCCGTTACCCAGCGCGAGCACGACTACCCCGGCGATGCCACGTTGTTGTCCACGACCGACCCGGACAGCCGTGTGACCTCCGCCAACGCCGCCTTCCTCTCGGTCAGCGGGTTCGAGCGCGACGAACTGCTGGAGCAGCCGCACAACGTGGTGCGCCACCCGGACATGCCGGTGGAGGCGTTTGCCGACATGTGGGACACGCTCAAGAAGGGGCGCTCGTGGACGGCGCTGGTCAAGAACCGGCGCAAGGACGGAGACCACTACTGGGTGCGCGCCAACGTCAGCCCCATGCGGCGCAACGGCCAGGTGACAGGCTACATGTCCGTGCGCACGAAGCCGCGCCGCGAGGAAGTGGCCGCCGCCGAGGCCCTCTACAAGCGGTTCCGTGAGGGCGCGGCCGGCTCGCTCGGGTTTCATCAGGGCCTGGTGATCCGCACCGGCGCGTGGCGCTGGCTTTCCTGTCTGCAGACCCTGGGTGTGCGGGCGCGCCTGTACGCGCCCTTGCTGCTGGCGGGCGCCCTGACGGTGCTGGCCGGGGCCGGGTTCGGCCTCCAGGGCGCGGCCCTCGCCGGCCTGGGCGCGACCGTCGCGGTGCTGGGTGGCCTCAGCGCGTGGTGGCTGACGTGCCAGATCGCCCGGCCGCTGGCGCAACTGGAGCGGCAGGCGCTCAGTGTGGCGGCCGGTCAGCCCGGCGAGAACATCCAGCTCGACCGCGTCGACGAGATCGGCACCATCCTGCGCTCGGTGAACCAGGCGGGGCTGAACCTGCGCTCGTTGGTGGACGATGTGGCCGAGCAGGTGCGCGGCGTCGGGCAGGCCAGCGAGCAGATCGCGGCGGGCAACGATGCCCTGAGCGCCCGCACCGAGCAGACCTCGGCCAACCTGGAAGAGACAGCGGCCTCGATGGAGCAGATCACCGCCAACGTGCGCGCCAACGCCGACACCGCCCGCCAGGCGGCCGACCTGGCGGGGCGCGCCAGTGCGGCGGCAGGTCAGGGCGGTGAGGTGGTGGGGCAGGTGGTCAGCACCATGAGCACCATCTCGTCGTCCAGCAGGCAGATCGCCGACATCATCGGCGTCATCGACGGCATCGCCTTCCAGACCAACATCCTGGCGCTCAATGCCGCGGTCGAGGCGGCCCGGGCGGGGGATCAGGGACGTGGCTTTGCCGTGGTGGCCAGCGAGGTGCGCAGCCTGGCAAAGCGCAGTGCCGAGGCCGCACGCGAGATCAAGTCGCTCATCCACGACAGCGTGCAGAAGGTGCAGGACGGCGCCGCGCTCGTCGATTCGGCCGGGCAGTCCATGGCCGCCATCGTGGCGCAGGTGCAAAGCGTCACGGCCCTGATCAACGACATCAGCGAAGCAACCTCCGAGCAGTCGTCGGGCGTGGCGCAGGTTGGCGACGCGGTGTCCGAGCTGGACGAGATGACCCAGCAGAACGCCCTGCTGGTCGAGCAGGCCGCCTCCAGCGCCGTCGACCTGCATGCGCGCGCGAGTCGGCTCAGCGAGGCGATCGGCGTGTTTGCGCGCCGCGCCAGCCCGACACCCCGCGGCTTCTGACGCCCTGCCCGGCTTTTTCTCGGACCCCCGCGCAGGCGGCCCGGCTATGCTCGGACGATGGAGGTCTGTCCTCCGCGCCCGTCTGTCCGCTGAGGAGGAGCCTGCCCTTGTCCGAATCCCACACCCTGCCGTTTCTGCGCGAAGCGCTGGTGTTCCTGACCCTGTCCGGGATCCTGATCCCGTTGCTGCAACGCTTCCGCGTCAACCAGATCGTCGGCTTTCTGGCCGTTGGCGTGCTGCTGGGGGCCAATGGCCTGGCGCTGTGGATCGACACCTTCCCGTGGCTGGCCCACATCACCTTCCACGAAACGGAGGGCGTGGCCCAGCTGGCCGAGCTCGGCGTCATCTTCCTGATGTTCATGATCGGGCTGGAGCTTTCGGCCGAGCGGCTGTGGGCCCTGCGCAAATGGGTGTTCGGGGCCGGCACGGCGCAGGTGATGCTGAGTGCCGCGTGCATCGGCGTGCTGGCCTGGGCCTTCGGCAACCGCTGGCCCAATGCGCTGGTGCTGGGGCTGGTGCTGGCGCTGTCGTCCACCGCGGTGGTGGTGCAACTGCTCACGCAACGCCAGGCGCTGGGCACCCCGCTGGGCCAGGCCACCTTCTCGGTGCTGATGCTGCAGGATCTGGCCGTCGTGCCCGTGCTCATCCTGATCGACCTGCTGGGCCCGCGCGGCGCCGGTGACGACGTGGGCACGGCCGTGGGCCTGACGGTGCTCAAGTCGGTGCTGGTGGTGGGCCTGATCGTGGTCTTCGGGCGCCGCCTCATCCAGCCGGTGTTCCGGGCTTTTGCGCAGCAGCGCCAGCCCGAGGTGTTCATGGCGCTCACGCTGCTCATCAGCATGAGCATGGCCGGCCTCACCGCCGCGGCGGGCCTCTCGATGGCGCTGGGCGCCTTCCTGGCCGGGTTGCTGCTGGCCGAAACCGAATTCCGCCACGAGGTTGAAATCACCATCGAGCCCTTCAAGGGCCTGCTGATGGGCCTGTTCTTCATGTCGGTCGGCATGGGCATCGACGTGCGGGCCATCCTGCACGATCCCGTCTGGCTGCCGCTCTCGGTCGTGGGCCTGATCGCGCTGAAGGCCGCCATCGTGGCCGTGCTGTTCCGCGCCGGCGGCCTGTCGTGGGGGCGCTCGATCGAAGGCGGCTTCCTGCTCGGGCAGGGGGGCGAATTCGCCTTCATCGTGGTCGGGGTGGCCGCCGCTTCGGGCCTGATGGACCGCCAGACCGTGCAGTTCATCCTGCTGGTCGTCGGCCTGAGCCTCTTCGTCACGCCCATGCTGGCCCGCTGGGGCGCCATGGCCGGCGAGGCGCTCGATGCCCGGCTGCGCGGCCCCCGCGACACCACCGTGGTCGACGAAACCGACGTGTCCGGCGGGCATGTGGTCATCACCGGCTTCGGCCGCGTCGGCCGCCTCGCTGCAGACGTGCTCAGCCGGCAGGGCGTGCCCTGGATTGCGGTGGAACACGACGCCGCCCGCGTGGCGCAGTGGCGCAGCGAAGGCCGGCCGGTGTTCTACGGCAATGCATCCCGCCCGGAGATGCTGCAGAAGCTGCACGTCGACCGCGCCGCCGTGGTCATGGTGACGATGGACCAGCCCGCCGCCGCCCTGCACGCGGTGCAGGCCCTGCGCAGCGCCTGCCCGCATGTGCCCGTGGTGGCCCGCAGCCGCGACGAAGACCATGCGCGCGAACTGCTGGAAGCCGGTGCCACGGTCGTCGTGCCCGAGGCCGTGGAGGCCGGCCTGCAACTCACGGCGTCGGCGCTGCAGGCGCTTGGCGTGCCGGATGCCGCCGTGGCCCACACCATCGAGTTGGAACGCGGCGCCCGCAAGGCCTTGTAGGGCCAGCCCTACAGCGAAATCACACGCGCCGTGATGGCGCCCGCATCGCCGGCTTCCTACAGTGGGGCATCCCCCTGAAGGAGCAACGATGAACCGCGAAGATGTGACCGACCTGATCATCCAGGCCAAGGTGAAGAAGGGCCTGAAATGGGCCGACGTGGCGGCCCGCGTGGGCCTGAGCAAGGAGTGGGTGACCGCCGCCTGCCTGGGCCAGATGACGCTGACCGCCGAGCAGGCCGCCGTCATCGGCGACGTCTTCGACCTGCCCGACGAAGCCCGCCTGTGGCTGCAGGAAGTGCCTTACAAGGGCTCGTTGCCCACCAGCGTGCCCACCGACCCGCTGATCTACCGCTTCTACGAGCTGATCAGCGTCTATGGCACCACCTTCAAGGCGCTGATCCACGAAGAATTCGGCGACGGCATCATGAGCGCCATCGACTTCAAGATGGACCTGCAGCGCGAGGCCAACCCCGCCGGCGACCGCGTGCAGATCGTCATGTCCGGCAAGTTCCTGCCCTACAAGACCTATTGAAGGGGGAAGACGCCTGATGCCTTCATGGGCATCACGTTGTGAAACAAGGCGGCTGGCGGCTGCCGTGACAATCCTTCGCACCCGCTCCCTCCTGGATACGAAGGAAATCCTTGCCATGACCGCCCGCCGCCGCCGCGCCGTTCCCCTGCTCGCCCTGTGCCTGTGCGGCTCCGCTTTCGCTCAGCGTCCCGCGCCGCCTGCGGTGATCGCGCCCGTGCGGGTGGCCGTGCCCCCGGGTGAGGCGACCGGCGAATGGAAGGGCGTGCTGGGCCTGTCGCTGGCGGCCACCTCGGGCAACACCAGCACGCGCGCGCTGCTGCTCAATTTCGATGTGGCGCACACCACCGATACCACGCGCACCACGCTGGTGGCCCACGTGAACGAGGGCAAGAACAAGGTCGATGGCACCTCGCGCACCACCGCCGGCCGGTGGGATGCCTCGGCGCAGCACAACACCGACATCTCGGCCAACGCGTTCGCGTTCGGCAAGCTCGGTTTCGAGCGCGACCGCATGACCCAGCTGGCCCTGCGCACCCAGCTGGCGGCGGGCTTCGGCCGCCACCTGCTGCGCACCGAGGTGCACACCGTCGACGTCTTTGCGGGCGTGAGCCACACCGACGACCGCTACGAGTTCGACAAGACCATCTCGGGCGAAACCGGCTCGCGGTTCCGCAGCAGCGGCCTGCTGTTCGGCGAAGAGACCACGCACCAGCTCACCGAGAACACCTTCTTCAAGCAGCGGCTCGAGTACTACCCGGGCCTGACCGGTGAGCGGCCCAACCTCACGCGGTTCAACGGCTCGCTCAGCGTGGCCATGTCGCGCTCGCTGGCGCTCACCGTGGGCGTGACCAACACCTACAACAGCCGCGTCGCCGAAGGCCAGAAGAAGAGCGACCTCTCCATCTTCACCGGCATCTCCCTGAAGATCGGACAGTGAGTGACGGGAGGCGTACCACCCCCCATAATGCGGGTTTTCCTCCCCCCTTCCCCCCTCACCCCTCATGGCCCCGACCGATCGGGATGGCGTCGCCGTACTGCCGTCCTCTGCGCTGGCGGATTTCGTTCGCCGGCAGGCCTTTCTCGAGTTCTGCCCCGCCGATGTGGCCGAGCTGCAGGCCTTGCACGACCTGCTGGGGGATGTCGCCCCCGGGTTTGTCGACGCCTTTTACGACCACCTCGCGCGCTTCGAGGAGATCGCCCCGCTGATCGAACCGCCCGGCGTGCTCGATCGGCTCAAGCACACCCAGCGCGCCTACTTCGACAGCCTCACGGCCGGCCCGTACGACGCCGCCTACCTGCAGCGCCGCCTGGCCATCGGCATGGCGCACGCCCGCGTGGGCCTGGCACCCGCCTGGTACCTCGGCGCCTACAGCCACTACCTGGTCGACCTGCTGCCCCCCTTGGTGGAGCGTCTGGGCACCGACCCCGCGCGTTTCGTGCCGGCGCTGCAGGCGCTGATGAAGGTCGTGCTGCTCGACATCGGGCTGGCGATCGACAGCTACATCACGCACCGTGACCAGCAGATCGCCCGCCTGCAGGACTACATGAACGTGTTCACCGGCATGCCCTTCGGGACGCTGGTGCTCTCGGGTGACCTGAAAGTGCTGTATGCCAACCGGGCCCTGGGCGAGCTGATCGGCACGACTGCCACCGCGCTGCAGGGCATGGCCTTGGGCGAGGTGCTCGACCTGCGCCCGCTGCAGCCTCTGCTGACCCGCATGGGCGAGGGCCGGCCGGTGCGCGAGTCCACCACGCTGCGCGTGCTCGACCGCCCGGGCGAGCTGGCCCTGCCCGTGGGCCTCACCCTGTCGATGCTGCCCGACAGCAGTGGCCTGCCTGGCCAGCGTCTGCTGCTGGTGGTGGAAGACCTGCGCCTGCAGGCCCGGCTCGAGACCGACCTGCTCAACGCCCAGGCCGTGGCCGCCATCGGCAGCTGGCACGTCGATCTGCGCACGGGTCAGACGCAGTGGTCCGACGAGGCCTACCGGCTGTACGGCCGCGAGCCCGGCGGGCCCGTCAACTACGAGGCCTTTCTGCAGGCCGTGCACCCCGAAGACCGCGAAGAGGTCGACAGCGCCTGGCGCGCGGCGCTGGCCGGTCGCCCCTTCCGCATCGAACACCGCGTGGTGCGCCCCGATCGCACCGTGCGCTGGGTCGAATCGCGCGGCAAGCTGCAGCGCGGGCACGATGGCCGCGTCCTCAAGGCCTTCGGCACGGTGTACGACATCACCGAGCGCCGACAGGCCAGCGAGCGCATCCAGCGCCTGGCCTTCCAGGACACACTCACCGGCCTGCCCAACCGCACGCTGGCGCTCGACCGCCTGCAGCAGGCCCTGGCCCAGG
The DNA here is from genome assembly GCF_947366995.1 of uncultured Aquabacterium sp. Classification (GTDB taxonomy): domain Bacteria; phylum Pseudomonadota; class Gammaproteobacteria; order Burkholderiales; family Burkholderiaceae_C; genus Aquabacterium. The sequence continues at coordinate 60,111 of NZ_CANBCC010000014.1, forward strand.
CCGAGCGCGACCACCACGGCGTGGCCCTGCTCTACGTCGACCTTGACCACTTCAAGGAAATCAACGACACCCAGGGCCATCTGATCGGTGACCAGGTGCTGGCCGACGTGGCGGCGCGGCTGAACGCCGTTGTGCGCCAGCGCGACACGCTGGCCCGGCTGGGGGGCGACGAGTTCGTGCTGCTCGGCCCGTCGGATGCCGCCTCGGCCTCACAGGTGGCCGAGCGCCTGCTCGAGGCCGTCGAACAGCCGGTGCTGGTCAATGGCGTGCGCTTCACGGTCGGCATGAGCATCGGCATCGCGCTGTACCCGGAAGACGGCCGCACCGCCGAAGACCTGCTTAAGCACGCCGACACAGCCATGTACCGCGCCAAGGCGGCCGGCGGCGGCACCATGCGCTTCTACCACGCGGGCATGAGCGAGGGCCTGCAGCGGCGCATGCTGCTGGCCACCAAGCTCAAGGGCGCGCTCCATGCGCGCCAGCTCTCGCTGCACTTCCAGCCGCAGTTCGACCTGTGCTCCGGTGCACTGTGCGGCGCCGAGGCGCTGGCACGCTGGCACGACCCGGAAGCCGGCTGGATCGCCCCATCCGAGTTCATTCCCGTGGCCGAAACCCGCGGCCTCATCGACGAGCTCGGCGACTGGGCGCTGTCCGAAGCGGCGCGCCAGGTGCGTGCCTGGGATGATGCGGGTCTGGCCTTCCCCGGGCGGGTGGCCGTCAACGTGTCGGCCCGCCAGATGACGGACGAGGGATTTGTGGCGCGGGCCGTGCAGTTGGTGCAGGCGCATGGCATCACGCCGCAGCGCATCGAGCTGGAGGTGACGGAAAGCTCGATGATGCAGGATCCGAAGAAGGCCGAGGAACAGGCCCACGCCCTGGTGTCGGCCGGCTTCGTGCTGTCCATCGACGACTTCGGCACCGGCTACTCGTCGCTCGCGGCGCTCAAGCGGCTGCCCGTCAGCAAGCTCAAGATCGACATGAGCTTTGTGCGCGACATGCTGGACAAGCCCGAGGACCACACCATCGTGCACACCATCATCAGCATGGCGCGCGCGCTGCGCCTGCGCACGCTGGCGGAGGGCGTCGAGCACGGCGCGCAGGCCGATGTGCTGCAGGCACTCGGCTGCGACCAGGTTCAGGGCTGGTACCGCGGCCGCGCCGTGCCGGGCGACGTGTTCGCCACCCAGTGGCTCACTGACTGAGCCTGAGCCAGCGCCTCAGGGTGTGCGCGGCCACAGCACCCACAGGGCCACCGACTGCTTGGTGCGACCGGCCAGCGCCAGGGCCTCGTCGCCCCAGCCCCAGAAGAAGTCGGCCCGCACGGCGCCCAGGATGGCGCCACCCGTGTCCTGCGCCATCACCAGACGGCGCAGCGGCTGGGGCGCCGCGGGCGCCGTGGCCGACCACGGCTGTGGCACGGTGCTGTCCACCCACACCGGCGTGCCCAGCGGGATGCTGTCGCGGTCGACGGCGATCGAGCGGCCCGGCGTCAGCGGCACGCCCTGGGCGCCCACTGGCCCCACCTCGGGATCGGGCAGCGGCTCCTCCTTGAAGAACACCACGCGCGGGTTGGCACGCAGCATCTCGCCGACGCGGGTCGGGTTCTGCGCGGCCCACTGCCGGATGGCGGGCCACGAGGCCTGCTCCAGCGGGAAGGCCCCCTGGTCCACCAGCCAGCGCGCCACCGACTGGTAAGGCTGGTCGTTGTGGCCCCCGAAGGCCAGGCGCACCACGCGCGGCCGGCCCTGCGCGTCCGGTTCGTCCAGCAGGCGCACGCGGCCGGAGCCCTGCACCTGCACCAGCAGCACGTCCAGCGGGTCGGCCAGCCACACCAGCTCGCGGCCGGCCAACGCGGCGCGGCCCTCGGCGGTGGTCTCCAGTGCGGTGCGGCTCAGGTGCGGGCGGCGCTGGGCCAGATCGGCCGGCGGCCGGTGCACCGGGTGCTGAAACCGCCCTTCAGGCCGGCGGCGGCCTTCCAGCATGGGCTCGAAGTAGCCGGTCAGCAGGCCGCGGTCGCTCACGCCGTCCAGGCCCACCACGCGCCACGGCTGCAGGTGCCCCTGCACCCATTGCCGCACAAAGCCATCGTCCACCTGCCCGCCCCAGGCCGGGCCCAGCCGGCGCACCTCGGTGCACAGCCCGGCCCAGCCATTCACCGGCCTCAGGCAGCTGCGATGCAAGGCCGGCCACCATTCGCGGATGCGGTCGGCCTCCCAGCCCGGCAGCTCTTCCCACCGCGCGGGCGCCCATTGCGACTTGGTGCGCTGCAGCGCGCCCGGAATGGGGCCGGTGCGGCCCGGCACGGGCACGGCGGGCGG
>NZ_CANBCC010000015.1 GCF_947366995.1 uncultured Aquabacterium sp.
ATGGAGAACAAGAATCTGCATGCTTGACTGGACAGTCCCGAACGGGGTGGTCAAACCACCGTTTGAAGGGCTGGCCAAGAAAATGAAAGTAGGCGGATTTTAGGGGCAAATGAGCGCAAATCAAGTCATTGCAAAGTTCGTGACTTGTGGTAAGCGCGGCGCGTTCAACGCGCGTGTTTCTGCCCCGGAAGGGGTTGTCTTCAGGCGATCTGCCCGGCCCACGCGGCCAGTTCGTCGAAGTGCGTGGCGCCCATCTTGCGCTGCCGAATGCGGCCTTGTGCGTCGATCAGCACCGAAAACGGCAGGCCGCCCGCGGTGTTGCCGAGCGCCGTGGCCAGCTCGGTGCCATCCATGCCCGCCAGCCCGATGCGGAAGCCGACCGGGGTGCGAGCCAGAAATTCTCTCACGGGCGTGGGGCCGTCCACCGCCAGCCCCACCACCTGCCAGCCGCGCGCACCGAACTCCCGGTGGAAGCGGTCGAGCTCGGGCATTTCCTTCACGCAGGGCGGGCACCAAGTTGCCCAGAAGTTGATGAGCAGCGGTCGGCCCTTCAGCGCGGCCCAGTCCAGCGGACCGCCAGAGGGTTGTTCGAACTCGCGCTGCCAGAAGGCGTCGGGCAGCGTCTCCCCTTCAGGGGTGGCGGGGCCCGGGCTGTCCGGTTGTGCGGGCGGGGTGGCCTCGGCCGGCTGTCGTCGCCAGGCCCACCACGCACCGCCCGCTGCAGCCGTGAGCCCGACCAGGGCCAGAAGGGCACGGCGGCCGGTGGCAGGGCGGGAGGCGACGGCAGGCTGGGTCATGGGGGATGGCGGAGGAATCGGTCGGTCAGTCTAGCGTGCCGGGTGCGTCCAGCAGACGGCGCAGGGCGGTCAGATCGCCGCGCTCGGTGCGGCCGCGCGCATCGGGCTTGAGGGCTCCGCGCAGGTCGTCGGTGTCAAGGATGGTGAGGTGCAGGCCGATCGGCTCGCCCAGCGCCTCGCACGGCACCGTCAGGCTGAGGCGGTCGACCTCGCCACCGCGCGGGCCCGGCACACTGCCGACGTCGTAGTCCATGCCCTTGTCGAGCAGCAGGATCTCGGCGGATTTGCTGTCGTCGCAGTAGAGCTGCAGGTGGATGTCATTGAGGCGGGTGGCCGTGCCGCGCCAGACGGCGCCCGTGAGGTGGGGCCGGAACTCGGCCAGCCGCGTCATCCACACGGCGGCCAGCTCGCGCAGGGCGCGCAGCTCGGCGGGCTGGGTGTCGGCGCAGAAGACGGACAGGTACTCGAACACGGCCTCTTCGAGCTGGGCGTTGTCGGGCAGCGGTGCGCGTGTGCCCAGGCCCAGCTGTTTGACGGCGCGGCGTTTGGCCTGCCCGTACTCGAGGCCTTCCTCGACGACGATGCGGGCGGCGGTGTGGGCAATCTCGGTGCTGACGTCGTTCATGGCGCCGATTGTGTCAGGCGGCCTCGATCCACACCGGCACCGCGCTGAAAGCCGCGTTGGCGCTGATGCGGTCGGTCAGGCGGTCGTCGGTGAGGTCGTTGATGCTGGCGCCGGCATGCGCCCGGGCCACCTGCAGCGCCACCCCGGGGCGGTCGTGTCCCCAGCCGTGCGGCAGGCTGACCACGCCCGCGCGGATGTCGGGGGTGATGTGCACGGGCACCTGCACGCGGCCGGTGCGGGAGCCGACGGTGACGGTCTGGCCATCTTCCAGACCGCGGCGTGCCGCGTCGTCGGGGTGCACCCACAGGGTGCAGCGGGGCTTGCCGGACACGAGCCGCGCGCTGTTGTGCATCCACGAGTTGTTGGAGCGCACGTCGCGCCGGCCGATGAGCTTGAGCGCCGGCAGGCCATCCGGGCCCTGCAGGGTGCCTGCTGTGGGGGCGGTCAGCTCCGTGGCCAGTGCGGGCAGTTCGCGGCGGATGGCCTCCGGCAGCAGGCGAATGCGCCGCTGCCGGCGCTGCAGGCGGCTCACCAGCGAAGGCTTCAGCGGCCCAAGGTCGATGCCATCCGGTTGCGCTTCCAGCTGGGCCAGCTTGACCTGGCCGCCGGCGCGCCGCAGGCCGATCGCCAGCAGCCGGCGCGGCGACAGGCGGCCGACGATGCCGCGCGTGGCCAGCCCGGTCAGCCGCTGGCGCAGTCCGCCGCGTTCCAGTGCCCAGGCGCGCTGCGCATAGCGTCGCGCCAGTTCGGCGTAGATCTGCCAGTCGTGCAGCGCACCGGGCGCCGGTTCGACCACCGCGGCGCTGTAGCGGGCCACGTTGCGCACGGCCAGGTGCAAAAAGACCAGGTCGTAGTGGTCGTGCTCGACAAAACAGGTGGGCGGCAGGATGACGTGGGCGTGGCGCGTGGTCTCGTTCACGTAGAAGTCGATGGCGGCCATGAAGTCGAGCCCGGCCAGCGCAGCGTCCAGCTGGCCGCCGTTGGGGGTGGACAGCACCGGGTTGCCGGCCGCAGTGACGAGTGCGCGGACCTGTCCGCGGCCCGGCGTGCGGATCTCTTCGGCCAGCACCGACACGGGCAGCTCGCCGCTGAATTCCGGCGCGCCCCGCACCCGGCTGCGCCACGCGCCCAGGTGGCCGGGGCCCATGAGTTTCATGTCGATCAGGTTGAGGGCCGGGCTGGTGAGCAGCGCCCCGCCTTCGCGGTCGACGTTGCCGGTCAGCAGGTTGATCGCCTGGATGGCCCACTGGCACACCACACCGTGCGCTTGGGTCGACACGCCCATGCGGCCGTAGGCGACGGCGCCGTCTGCGGCGGCCAGTTCGCGCGCCAGGCGCCGGGTGGTGGCGGCATCGATGCCGGTGTGCGCCGCCGTGGCTTCGGGGCTGAAGGGGTGCACGGCTTCCCGCACGGCATCGACCTGGTCCAGCAGGCCCTGGAGGTGGCCAGGGCGGATCAGGTCTTCGTCGAACAGCGTGTGCAGGACCGCCAGCAGCCAGGCGGCGTCGGTGCCGGGGTCGATCGCGTGGTGCTCGTCGGCGATGGCGGCCGTTTCGGTGCGACGGGGGTCGAGCACCACGAGCTTGCCGCCGCGATCACGCAGGGCCTTGAAGCGCGCCCGCACGTCGGGCACCGTCATCAGGCTGCCGTTGCTGGCCAGCGGGTTGGCGCCGAGCACCAGCATGTACTGGGTGCGGTCGATGTCGGGGATGGGGATGGCGAGCTGGTGCCCGTACAGCCAGTGCGCCACGACGTGGTGGGGCAGTTGGTCGGCCGAGGTGGCAGAAAACCGCGCGCGCGTGCGCAACTGGCTGAAGAACAGATGGCCGTGGGTGATGTTGCCCCAGTTGTGCACATTGGGATTGCCCTGGTAGACGGCCACGGCGTTGGCCCCGTGCTGTTCTCGCACGCGTACCAGCCCCTCGACGACGAGGTCGAAGGCCTGATCCCACGAGATCGGTTCAAAGCGCGGGGTGCCGTCGGGGCCGACGACGCGGCGCACGGGTTGGCGCAGGCGGTCCGGATCCTCGTGCAGGTCTTTCAGGGCCACGGCCTTCGGGCAGATGTGACCGCGCGAGAGCGGGTCATCGGGGTTGCCGCGAACAGCCGTGATGCGCGCGGCGGGCCCCTCGCCGGTGACTTCGAAGCGCAGGCCGCAGATGGCTTCGCAGAGGTTGCAGACACCGGTGTGGACGCGCGGGGCGGCAGAGGGCAGGGGCATGAGGATGGGGCGGTCGGGGGAACCGGCCCATGATGCCAGCACGGCGCGCAGCCGACGCTCCGGGGAACCCTCAGGAGCGAGGTGCTCAGCCGGCGCGGGCAACCCCGCGTGCGGCGTCGGCCCAGGCGGCAGCCTCGGCCTCGATCTGGGCCAGGCGGCGCAGCAGCCAGGGGGTCGGGTCGCCCTGGGGCTCGGGCAGCGCATGCGACACGAGCACGGCGTCGTCCTGCGGGTCGAGCGCGCCAGGAGCCGGGCGGGGTGGTGCCGGTGGCGCGACATCCGGCGCGACAGCCAGCCACGCGTGCAGGGCGCGGTCGGTGTGCGCAATGGCCTGCGTGGCGGTGGGGCCGTGCAGGTCGGGTTGTCGGTGCATCAGCACGATGCGCACCACCGCCAGCTGACTGATCAGCCGGTGGCTGCGGATCAGCAGCGCCTCCAGGTGCGGCGTGCGGGAGCCAGCATAGGCCGGCTCGCGCACCGTGCGCTGCAGCGCCTGCGCGAGCAGCCAGATGGCGTCGTACACCTCGCGGCGGGCGTGGGTGCGTTCGGGTGCGAGGGCTGCGCCTTCCTGCCAGTGCAACACGTGGTGCGCGTAGCGGTTCAGTGCCTGCTGCAGGCGTTGGATCAGGGCAGGCAGCTGCCCCCGCTCCCACGAGGGCAGCACATAGCTGAAGCCCCAGGCGAGTGCCGCCCCGATCAGGGTGTCCGCCAGCCGCTCGGCCGCGTCCAGCCATACCGGGTGCACGCCGGTGGCAAACATCTTGGCCTGCAGCAGTGCCATCACGGCGGCGGCCGTGGTCGTGATGCGGTAGTCACGCACCACGTAGGCGTGGGCCAGCGCCATGCTGAGCGCCAGCAGCACGAACCGCGCCGGCATCCCCAGGGGCAGCCACAGCAGGGCCGAGGCGAGCGCGCAGCCTGCCAGCGTGCCGACCACCCGCGCGTCGCGCCGGGCCAGGGTCTGCTCAAGGCTGCCTCGCATCACGACGGCCACCGTCAGCAGCAGCCAGTGCGGATGGCTGTGCCACGGCAGGTGGTGGCTGAGCCACACGGCGCAGGCCATGGCGAGCGTCGCCCGCAGGGCGTAGCGCAGCGTCGGGGCCCGAAGGTGAAGCTGACGGCGCAGGACGGCCACCGACCAGGTGGCGGGGGACACCAGCGAGGCGAGCAGCGCGGCCTCGGGGTGCGGGCCGGGTGTCTGGCCCTGCAGCGCGGCCGACAGGGCGTTGCAGTGGTCGTGCAGGTGCGCGGCACGGCGCGCCAGCGACTGCAGCGCCCGGCTGTCTTCGGGGGCGAGCACGCGGGGCGCAGGCGCCATCGCTGGCATGGGTGCATTGAAGCGCACAGAATGCGCCATCGCCGCCACGCGGTCGGCATGCCAGGTCAGGAAGTGCGCGAGCCGCAGCAGGGCCGTGCGCGTGGAGGGCGACGTCGGCAGCTGGTCGATGTCGAGCTGGCAGGCGAGCACCACGTCGCGCAGGTTGACGACGTGGATGAGGCCGTCGATCTTGCGGCGGCGGTGCGGGTCGCGGGCCTCGGTGGCCCGGTCGTACAACAGGTCGCGCGCGCTCTGAAACACGTCGGCCAGCGCGGCCTGCTGGCGGATCAGGCTGAGCAGATCCTGTTGCGAGGTGGCGCTGGCGTCGGGCTCGGCGCGATCCCGCGTCCAGCGGGCTTGCGTGCGGATGAGCTCGGACAGGTTCTGCAGGCTGTCGGCCAGTGCCAGGGTGCGGTAGCGGGCGGCCAGCACCACGGCAGTCAGCTGGGCCCACAGGCCCATGCCCACCGCCCCCACACCCACCCAGGCGAGGTGGGCGAGCGCCGCGCTGCGGTCCATGGGCACTTCGCGGAACGCCGCCATCTGGAAGATGAGCGACAGGATCATCACGAAGCTCTGCGGCATGCCGCGCTTGCCCCAGGCCGTCCATAGCAAGGCCGAGAAGGTGACCAGCAGCACGGTGGTCGCCTCGGCCACAGCGTGCCCGTGGGTCAGGGCCACGAGCCCGGCCACCAGCACGGCGCCGACCACTGCGGGCAGCATCGCGGCCGGCTTGCTGGCGGGCGTGGTCACGGTGTCGGCCACCCCCACGGCGCCATAACCGGATGATGCGGCGATGGCGGCCGGCAGCCCCCACAGGGGGGCGATCACGCCGGTGCACAGCAGCAAGCCGGCGCCGATCCCCAGCCCGTTGAGCAGCGGGGCTGACAGGGCGAGGAAGGGGTGGGTCAGGCGCGGCACGGAATCACGGCGGGGGAGGGAAGCCCGCCGCAGCGATCACGCTTCGCGGCGCAGGGCCGGGAAGAGGATCACGTCGCGGATGTTGGGCGCGTCGGTCAGCAGCATCATCAGGCGGTCGATGCCGATGCCGCAGCCGCCCGTCGGGGGCAGGCCGTATTCCAGCGCGCGAATGTAATCGGCGTCGAAGTACATGGCTTCCTCGTCGCCGGCGTCCTTGGCGTTGGCCTGGGCGGCAAAGCGCGCTGCCTGCTCTTCGGGGTCGTTCAGCTCGGAGAAGCCGTTGCCGTACTCGCGGCCGGTGATGAACAGCTCGAAGCGCTCGGTGATGCTCGGGTCAGCGTCGGAGGCGCGGGCCAGCGGGCTCACTTCCACCGGGTAGTCGATGATGAAGGTGGGCTGCCAGAGTTGCTCTTCCACGGCCGCCTCGAACAGGCCGAACTGCAGCTCGGCCAGCGTCCAGCGGGCGGGCGGCTCTTCACCCAGGGCCTTCAGCTTATCGTGCAGCACCTGGGCGTTGTCGGCCTCGGCTTCGGTCAGGCCGGCGTACTTCACCAGCGAGTCGCGCACCGTCAGGCGCTGGAAGGGGGACTCGAGGTCGACTTCCTTGCCGCCATACGTCAGCTTGGCGGTGCCCACGGCAGCGATGGCTGCGTGGCGCAGGATGGATTCGGTGAAGTCCATCAGGTCGCGGTGGTTCCACCAGGCCGCGTAGAACTCCATCATCGTGAACTCGGGGTTGTGACGGACCGACACGCCTTCGTTGCGGAAGTTGCGGTTGATCTCGAACACGCGCTCGAAGCCGCCCACCACCAGGCGCTTCAGGTACAACTCGGGCGCGATCCGCAGGAACATCTCCTGATCGAGCGCGTTGTGGTGGGTGATGAAGGGCTTGGCGTTGGCGCCCCCGGGGATGGGGTGCATCATCGGCGTTTCGACTTCCAGGAAGCCGTTGTCGACCATGAAGGCGCGGATGGAGGCAATGCCCTTCGAGCGGGCGATGAAGCGGGCGCGCGAGTCTTCGTCGACGATGAGGTCGACGTAGCGCTGGCGGTACTTCTGCTCCTGGTCGGTCATGCCGTGGAACTTGTCCGGCAGCGGGCGCAGGGCCTTGGTCAGCAGGCGGATGGACGTGACCTTGATCGACAGTTCGCCGGTCTTGGTCTTGAACAGCGTGCCCTCGGCACCCAGGATGTCGCCCAGGTCCCAGTGCTTGAAGGCGTTCAGGGCGTCGGCACCGACGTTGTCCAGCGTGACGTAGACCTGGATGCGGCCGGTGGCGTCCTGCAGCGTGCCGAAGCAGGCCTTGCCCATGACGCGCTTGAGCATCAGGCGGCCGCCGACGCTGGCCTTCACGGTCTGGGCTTCGAGGGCCTCGGCCTCGGTGCCGTCGTGGGCAGCGTGCAGGGCGCCGGCACGGTCAGCGGGCTTGAAGTCGTTCGGGAAGGCGACGCCCTGGGCGCGGATGGCGGCCAGTTTCTCGCGACGCTCGGCCACCAGTTTGTTGGTGTCCACCAGGGTGTCGGCGGGTGAGGCGTGCGTGTCGTGAGAGTGGGGCGTGCTCATGGTTCGGGCGTGCGCTGCGGTGAAAGGGCGGCCCGAGGGTTCAGGCCAAACCCTTAATTGTATGAAACCCTGCGCGACAATGGGGCCATGTCGGTTCAAGATTCACCGCCGTCAGGTCGGCTGGCGGCCCTGAAGCAGGCGTGGCGGGCTGTGCCGCGGGCGGCGCTCGGCAACCTGATCGCCAAGCTGCTGATTGTTTCGCTCGGGCTGGCCATCACGGTGCTGGTGGCCCGGCAAGGGCCGCGCGTGCAGGGCGCCTTCGCGCTGTTCGTGGCTGTCGAATCGGCCTTGCTGACGCTGTTTTCCGGGCTGGGCCTGTGGTTGGCCCGGCAGATGTCACGCCAAGCTGCGCACCCGGTGGGCGCGCCAGCGGGTGCCCCGGCCCGGGCCTTGCCGATGCTGCGCGGTGTGCTGCGCGCGGCGGTGGGGCTGGGCGGGGTGGCGTCGCTGGTGCTGGTGGGCCTGTCGTGGTGGGCCACCACGACGCCGTACTCCCAGTTGTGGCTGCTGGCGCTGGCTGCACCGTTCCTGTTGCTGGTGCCCACGTCCACGGGGCTGTGGCTGGGCGAAGGGCGCATGTGGCCCATCAACGTGGCGCAGGTGGCTGCGCCGGCCGCCGTGCTGCTCGGGCTGGCCGGGGCATGGTGGATCCAGGGGGATTCGCAGCGCAGCGCGCCCATGGTGGTGCTGGTGCTGACCGCCTGGGTGACGGGCAAGTCGCTGGTGGCCGTGGTCACGGCGTTCCATGCCCTGCGGGATGCCGACCGCCGAGACGCCCGGGTGGCCGAGGCGCTCTCGGCTTCCCGCCTGGTGGACTACTGGCAGCCCCAGCCCCGGTGGTGGTCCGATGCGGGTTTTGTCGCGACGATTGGCCTGACCAACGTCATCAGCCTGCTGAACTACCGCGCGTCTTTGTTCCTGGTCGAGCGCTTTCATGGGCTGGCCACGGCGGGCACCTATTCCGTGTCGGTCACGGTGGCCGAGTTGCTGTGGCTGCTGTCGTCGTCGGTAACGGTGTCGGCCTATGCGCGCATCGGACACCCCGACGTGCGGGTGGCCTCGGCCATGACGGTGCAGGCCGTGCGCATCAATGTGCTGGCCACCCTGCTGGCCGCCCCCGTGCTGCTGGCGGGCGCCTGGTGGGCGCTGCCCCGCGTGATGGGCGAGGCGTACGCCGCTTCGCTGATGCCGCTGGCGGCGCTGTTGCCCGGTGTGGCGGCCTACGCCGCGGCATCGAGCCTGTCGGCCTTCTATACCAACCACCTGGGCCGGCCGCAGCTGTCGGGCGGCATTGCCGGCCTGTCGCTGGCGGTGAGCTTCGGGCTGGGGCTGGTGCTGGTGCCGCGGCTGGGCGCGCTGGGCGCCGGGCTGGCCTCCAGCCTGGGCTACATCGTAGCCATCATGGTGGCCTACGGCGTGTTCCTGCGACATGCGGGCCTGCCCGTGCGCGCCTTGTGGACCCCGTCGCTCACCCGTGGGGGCGAGGCATGAGGGCCGCGCTTGCCGGCACCCCGGCCTGATCGGGGAGAATACCGGCCCATGTCCGCCCTGAGCCTGCGTCTCAAGCACGTCCTTGTCCGTTTGCTGTCGGTCTTCACCGGCCCGCGCATCGTCTATGGCTGGCGCCATCCGGACGGGCGGCTGTGCCCACACACCCGCTTCAGCACGCACAGCTGCATTGAAGGGGTGGAAGGGCTGACGCTGGGCGACCACGTCTTCATCGGCCACTTCAACCGGCTGGACGGCTCCAACGGCCTGGAGATCGAAGAAGGTGTGCAGATCACGAGCCACGTGGCCATCCTGAGCCACTCCAGCCACAAGGCCGTGCGCGTGATGGGACGTCGCTACATCCGCGACCCGAACCCGGTGGGCTATGTGCGCCGCGCCACCCGCATCGGCGCCTACAGTTTCATCGGGCCGCACAGCGTGATCGCGCCCGGGGCGCAGATCGGCAAGGGGGTGATCGTGCAGGGCTACAGCTTTGTGTCCGGCGTGGTGCCCGATTTTGCCGTGGTGGGCCCCCAGGCGCATGGCAAGCCGGCCGTCGTGCTGGGCGACACGCGCCGGCTGGATGGCGAACTGCTGCGGCGGCACCCCGAGCTGCACGACGTGTACGCGCGCTGGGCCGGGCTGGACAACCTGCGCCGTGCCCTGAATGGCGAGACGCCCGATGGCGCGGTGGCGCGGGAGGTGCGATGACCTCGCCCGTGCGCATCCTGTTCTTTGCCGATGCGGCCAGCGTGCACACGCGCCGCTGGGTGGCGGCGGCCGTCGAGCGCGGCGCCGAGGCCGTGGTGGTGACGCGTTCACCGGCCGAGGTGCCGGGCGCGCGCGAAGTCATCGCCATCCGTCCGGGCACCGACAAGCTGGGCTGGTTTCAGGCTCTGCCCGAAGTGCGCCGGGTTGCACGCGCGCTGGCGGGCCGCTTCCAGCCCACGCTGGTGCACGGCCACTACGTGACTTCCTATGGCATGTGGGCGGCGGCGTGCGGCCTGCCCTTGCCGCTGGCCCTCACCGCCTGGGGCAGCGACATCCTGGTGACGCCGCGTGAGAGCCGACTGATGCGCCTGATCGTGGCGTGGTCGCTGCGCCGGGCCGACCTGATCACGGCCGATTCGCTCGACATGCTGACGGCCATCGGGCGTTATCACCCGCAAGGGGCCTGCCACCAGATTCTGTGGGGCGCCGACACCGACCGCTTCGTGCCCGGTGCGCCGGCCGCCGGCTTCGAGGTTGTGAGCCTGCGCAGCTGGGAGCCCAACTACAACATCGATGTGCTGATCGACGCCTTTGGCCGGTTTGCGCAGGCGCGGCCGGACGCCGACGCCCGGTTGCATCTGCTGGGCGGCGGGCCCCAGGCCGATGTGCTGCGGGCGCAGGTGGCCACGTTGGGCCTGAACGAGCACGTGCAATTTCACGGCCGGGTGGGCGACCAGGCGATGGTCGACGCGATCCAGCGCAGCCGCGTGAGCCTGTCGGTGCCGACCAGCGACGCCACCTCGGTGTCGGTGCTCGAATCGATGGCCTGCGGGCTGCCGGTGGTGGCCACCGACCTGCCGGCCAACCGGCAGTGGCTGGACGAGCGTGGTGGCTGCATCGTGCCGGTGGGCGACGCCGGCGCCATCACCGCGGCGCTGGTGCACCTGCACGACCACCCTGCGCTGGCTGCCGCCATGGGCGAGCACAACCGCGCGCGCATCGAGCGCGAGGCCTCGCGCCGCGGCCAGATGGACGCGATGTGGCGGCTGTACCTGAAGCTGCTGCAGGCGCCCCGTACGGGGCCGCATGCCTCGGCCCCGGCCCGCGGCTGAGCCCGTTTTTCGCCACCCGAGTCGTTTTCGCATGTCCATCGTTTCCGTCATCGTGCCCTGCCGCAACGAGCGCGACCACATCGAGGCTTTCTGCCGCAGCGTGGCGGCGCAAGCCCTGCCCGACGGCTGGACGCTGGAGGTGCTGGTGGCCGATGGGCTGAGCGACGATGGCACGCGCGAGCGCCTGGCGGCCTGGTGTGCCACGGACCCACGCTTCGTGATGATCGACAACCCGGGCCGCATCGTCTCGTGCGGGCTGAACCGCTGCATCGCGCAGGCGCGCGGCGCGTTCATCGTGCGCCTGGACGTGCACACGGTGTACGCCGACGACTACATCGCGCAGTGCCTGGCCACCTGGCAGCGCACCGGCGCCGACAACGTGGGCGGTCCGTGGAAGGCCGAGGGCGCACCCGGGGCGTCGGGCGTGGTACAGCGCGCGGTGGCGGCCGCCTTCCAGTCGCGCTGGGTGGCCGGCGGCGCCTTGTCGCGCGACCTGAACCACGAGGGCGAAGTCGACACCGTCTACCTTGGCGCCTGGCCGCGTGCCACGTTCGACCGCTTCGGCGGCTTCGACGAGACCCTGGTACGCAACCAGGACGACGAGCACAACCTGCGCATCCACAAGGGCGGCGGGCGCATCTGGCAGTCGGCCACCATCCGCTCCACCTATGTGCCGCGCGCCAGCAAGGCCGATGTTTTTCGGCAGTACCGGCAGTACGGCTACTGGAAGCCGTTCGTGATGAAGAAGCACGGCCAACCGGCCGCCTTGCGTCATCTCGTGCCCGGTCTGTTCGTGGGCCTGTTGCTGCTGAGTCTGCTGGTGATGTTGATCGGTGCGCTGGCGCTGGCGGCCTGGGCGCCCGAGGCCGGCACGCTGGCGTCCGACGTGCTGGGTTGGATCACCTTGCTGAGTTCGGTCGTGCTGATGGGCCTGAGCCTGCTGTACGGCGGGGCGGTGCTGGCCGTGAGCGTGGCCATCGCGCGGCAGCAGGGCTGGGCGCTGTGGCGCCACCTGCCCGATGTGATCGGCGCCTACCAGCTGGGCTACGGCCTGGGCTCGCTGCGCGGCTGGTGGGATGCGCTGGTGCGCGGCCGCCCCGACCCCTCGTTTGGTCGGCTCACACGGTGAGCCACCCTGCGATGCCCGTCTTCCTGCTCTCTTTGTCTCTGCCCTGCAGTCTGCCCCGATCACACAGGATCACCCCATGAGCCAAGCCGAACCCAAGCTGCCCTTCCTGCCTTTTGCCCTGCCTGAAATCGGCGAGGAGGAAATCGCCGAAGTCGTGGAAGCCCTGCGCTCGGGCTGGGTGACGACCGGGCCCAAGACGCGGCAGTTCGAGCAGGACTTCGCGGCCTTCCTGGGGGACGCGGGGCTGCATGCCATCGCCGTGAACTCGGCCACGGCCGGCCTGCACCTGGCGCTCGAGGCCCTGGGCATCGGCCCGGGCGACGAGGTGATCACCACCACCCACACCTTCACCGCCACCGCCGAGGTGGTGCGCTATCTGGGCGCCGACGTGAAGCTGGTCGACATCGACCCTGCCACGCTGAACATCGACCCCGCCGCCATCGAGGCGGCCATCACCCCGCGCACCAAGGCCATCATGCCGGTGCACTACGCGGGGCTGGCGGTCGACATGGACGCGGTGCTCGACATTGCCGCACGCCACGGCCTGAAGGTGGTGGAAGACGCGGCGCATGCGCTGCCGACCACGTGGAAGGGCCAGCTGGTGGGCACGCTGCGCAGCGACGCGGTGGTGTTCAGCTTCTACGCCAACAAGACGATGACAACGGGCGAGGGCGGCATGCTGGTCACCCGCGATGCGCAGCTCGCCGCGCGCGCCAAGGTGATGCGCCTGCACGGCATCAACCGCGATGCCTTCGACCGCTTCACGGCCAAGGTGCCCAGTTGGTATTACGAGATCGTGGCGCCGGGCTTCAAGTACAACCTGACGGACATTGCGGCGGCCATGGGCCTGCACCAGCTCAAGCGCGTGCAGGGCTTCCAAGTCAAGCGTGAGCAGCTGGCGCAGCGCTTCGATGCGGCCCTGGGCGACCTGCCGCTGATCCTGCCGCCGCGGCCCGTGCACGCGGGCGACCTGCACGCCTGGCACCTGTACGTGGTGCGGCTGAAGGATGACGCCGGCATCACCCGCGACCAGCTGATCGAGACGCTGTTTGCCGACGGGATCGGCGTGAGCGTGCACTACATTCCGCTGCACCTGCACCCGTACTGGAAGGAGCGCTATGCGCTGCAGCCCGAGTCTTTCCCGCACAGCCAGAAGGCCTACGAGCGCATGGTGAGCCTGCCGCTGTACACACGCATGACCGACGCCGACGTGGACCGCGTGGTGGCCTCGGTGCGGCGTGCCTTCGGGCGCTGACGGCAGGCCGGCGAGGGATCACACACTGAGCGGGTGATGGGCAAGCGGCTGTTCGATCTGTTCTTCTCGGGACTGGGCCTGCTGGCACTGGGCCCGCTGCTGCTGCTCATCGCGCTGGCGGTGAAGCTCGACTCGCCCGGCCCGGTGTTCTTCCGGCAGGAGCGCGTGGGCCGGCACGGGCGGCCGTTCCGCATCCACAAGTTCCGCACCATGCAGCACGCCCCGACAGGGCAGGGGCTGCAGATCACGGTGGGGGCCGATCGCCGCATCACGCGGGTGGGGCACTTCCTGCGCGCCAGCAAGCTCGACGAATTGGCCCAGTTGATCGACGTGTGGCAGGGTACGATGAGCCTGGTGGGGCCACGGCCCGAGGTGCCGCGCTATGTGGCCCATTACCCGGCCGGGCTGCGCGACAAGATCCTGTCGGTGCGGCCGGGCATCACCGACATCGCCTCGATCGAATACCGCGACGAAAGCACCGTGCTGGCCCGCGCGGCGGACCCCGAGCATGCCTACATCCACGAGGTGCTCCCGCACAAGCTGGCGCTGGGCGCCGCCTATGTGGACCAGGCCTCGGTGTGGCTGGATGTGCGCCTGATCTTCCGCACGATCGCGGCCATCGTCAGGCGCTGAGCGTGCGTCGCGTCTTCGCCCTGGCGCGAGGGGCGGCATACCCGTGCGCGGCGGCGCACACGCCGAACAGGCCGACCGCCATCAAACTCCAGGTGCTGGGCTCAGGGACGGCCGGCGTGCTCAATGTGCCGAAGGTTGCATGGTCCAACGCCACATTGCCACTCGGCGCCAGCCCCAACGCGCGACTGAGCCACTCGAAGCCCGGTTGGGTCACGTCCATCTCGCTGGTGGCGAAGGAGCCAGACAGACGCACGTTGGGCGACGGCGGGGACGCCAGGTTGGGCGGCTGATAGGCAAGCCGCGGCAACGCCGACGCGGCATACCGGTTGACATCGAACAAATGCAGGGCGGTGACCGAGCCGGCGCCATTGGCGCCCCAGCCGTCTGCATAGACCCGCCCGCTGAGCAGGTCGATCTGCAAGGCATGGAGGGAGACAGCCCCGCCGGTTGAGGTGAGGTTTTCCTCACCATCGATGAAAGCCGGCACGTCGATGTGCAAGGACACATTGAAGCGGATGGACCGCACCGCGAAGGTGTCAGAGTCAAACGTGACCTGATCCACGTCGAGCGGCCCAAGTCTCCTTCTCGTGACCACGCCTGGTCGCGAGGGCGGGGCGGCGTACACAAGCTCCATTGGCGTGTCATCGCTGGACACGGTGGCCTGGGTGACGCGAAACAGAATGCTGGTGGACCGCCCCATGTTCCAGGAGATGTCGCTCTCGCTGTCCAGCCACAGGGCGCTTCCGGTGCCCGGATTGCCGGCGTCCAGGGTGACGATGGCGCTGTGAGCTGAGCCAGTGCCGAGCGCGAGCAGCAGGGCGGCCAGGACGAGCTTCGAGGCGGACGTGCAGGCTGCTGCGCCGCGGCGAGGGGGACGAGGGTTCATGGCGGCTCCCGTGTTTTTTCTGATGCCCCATGGTTCCCGGACAGGCAGAGGGCTGAATCCGGGTTTACGAGGGCGAGCGCGCCGTGGGCCGCATTTCAGGGAAGTCGGGATGTCACGGCGAGGCCCCGCCCTGCCGTTATCCTTGATGGCATGTACGCCTCCCACTTCGGCCTGAAGCGCGAGCCCTTCTCCATCGCCCCTGATCCGCGCTACCTCTTCATGAGCGAGCGCCACCGGGAGGCGCTGGCGCACCTGCTTTACGGCGTCAATGGCGGGGGCGGCTTCGTGCTGCTCACGGGTGAGATCGGTGCGGGCAAGACCACGGTGTGCCGTGCCTTCCTCGAGCAGGTGCCGCGACGCTGCAACGTGGCGTACATCTTCAATCCGAAGCTGACGGTGTCCGAGCTGCTGCGCTCGGTGTGCGAGGAGTTCGGTGTGCCTTGGGCCCACCCGGGCGGTGGCGAGCCGACCATCAAGGACCTGATCGACCCGCTCAACGAATACCTGCTGCGCACGCACGCGGTGGGCCAGAACAACCTGCTCATCATCGACGAGGCACAGAACCTGTCGAGCGACGTGCTGGAACAGCTGCGCCTGCTGACCAACCTCGAGACCAATGAACGCAAGCTGCTTCAGATCATCCTGATCGGCCAGCCCGAGTTGCGCGACATGCTCGCGCGGCCCGAGCTGGAGCAGCTGGCTCAGCGCGTGATCGCGCGCTTTCACCTCGATGCGCTGAGCGAGGACGAGACCGCGCATTACATCCACCACCGGCTCACGGTGGCTGGTCGGCCGCAGGGCGGCCTGTTCGATCGCGCGGCGCTCAAGGCCATCCACCGGCTGACCCGCGGGGTGCCGCGCCGCATCAACCTGCTGTGCGACCGCGCCTTGCTCGGCGCCTATGCCGGCGGTCGGCTGCGGGTGGACCGGGCGACCGTGCTGCGCGCCGCCGATGAGGTGTTCGGCACCGCCGCCGCCGACCGCGCCGGGCACCGGGGTGCGGTGTGGTGGCGTCGGCTTTGGCGATCCGGCCGGGCAGGATTGGCGGTGGCCGGCATGGTGTCGCTGGCCGGGCTGGCTGTGATCGGCTGGTGGGCCACGCACCGCCAGCCGGCGGCCTCGACCATGAGCCGCACCCTGGTGCTGCCGCCTGCCTCACCTGCCGCCCGGGTGGCCGCGGCCCCCGCGCAAGCGGCCCCGGTTCAGCTCGCCACGGGGGCCGACGTGCTGGCCGTGGCCTGGGCCGCCGAAGACGAGGCGTGGCGCATGCTGGCCGCGCGCTGGAACTGGACGGTGCCGGAGGCCGCCTCGCCGTGCGCCCAGGCGGCCCGTGCCGGGCTGCAGTGCTTTCGCGGCACGGGGGGCGTGGCGCTAGCCCGCCGATTGGGGCGCCCGGGTCTGATGCGCCTGCGCGCGCCGGGTGGCGGCGCGGCGTTCGTCCTGCTGTCGGGCCTGGATGCCCACGGGC
This sequence comes from uncultured Aquabacterium sp., assembly GCF_947366995.1. GTDB lineage: Bacteria > Pseudomonadota > Gammaproteobacteria > Burkholderiales > Burkholderiaceae_C > Aquabacterium. The sequence goes on from NZ_CANBCC010000015.1 coordinate 16,128, forward strand.
TGGAGGCGGTGATCGACACCACGGCGGGGGCGCGCCGCGTGCCCATGGGCGTGCTGGCCCCGCTGTGGCCGGGGGACTTCGCGACCCTCTGGCGCACGCCGCCGGCCTATCCGGGCAAACTGCCGCCGGGGCACGGCGGCGAGGCGGTGGTCTGGCTGGCCGACCGCCTGGCGGCCTTTGATGGCGGCGCTGCGGCGCAGCCGGGGCAGCGCCTGGATGCCGCCCTGCAAGCACGCGTTCAGGCCTTCCAGCAGACCCAGGGGCTGAAGGCCGATGGCGTGGCGGGCCCGACCACCCTGATGCTGCTGAACCGGGCCAGCGGCGTCAACGAGCCGCCGCTCGACCTGCGAGGAAGCTGACCATGTCCTACATCCTGGATGCCCTGAAGAAGGCCGATGCCGAGCGAGAACGCGGGCAGGGCCGTGCGCCGGGGCTGCACGCGCGCCCCGCGCCCATGGTCGACGACCCGGCCGAGCCAGCGACACGTTCGCTCGGTGTGGCGGTCTGGGTGATCGCCGGCCTGCTGGGTGCCCTGGTCGTGGTGCTGGGCTGGCGGCTCTGGGCCCCCGCCGAGGCGCCCCAGCCCGTGCAGGCCAGCGCCGTCATGCCAGCTGCGCCGGCGCCGCGGGCCGATCTGCAACCTGCACCCGTGAAACCGGTGGCCCCTGCCGCCCCCGTGATTGAGCCCGTCGCGCCGGCACCCCAGCCCCGGGCTGACGCCGCGCGCCCCACCGAGGCGCCCGCGGCCCGCACCGCCGAGTCGATGCCGAGCATCACCGCATCGCGGAACGCCCCGCCGACCGCACCGGCTGCCTCGGGCGCTTCGATCACCGAGGTCCGGCCTGCGGCCAAGCCCGCTGCCCCCGCCTCCCGCCCGTCGGAGGCCCCGACCTTGTACACCCCGCAGACCCTGCCGGAGGCGGTGCGGCGGGACCTGCCGGCCATTGCCGTCAGTGGCGCGATGTACTCGGAGACGCCGGCCCAGCGCATGCTGATCATCAACAGCCAGGTCTTCCGTGAGGGCGACCAGCCGCAGCCCGAGCTCGTGCTGGAGGAAATCCGGCTGAAGTCGGCGGTCTTCCGCTTCCGCGGCCACCGCGTCCTGATCGCTTATTGATCCGCGGGTTCGACGGCTTCGGGCAGTGGGCCGCTCGGGCCGTCTGTGATGCCGCTCAGCTTGTGGAGCAGCCCGTGCAAGGTGGCCCGCTCCTGTGGGTCGAGCGAGGCCGTGACGCGCTCGTCGTGGGCCTGCACGGTGGCGGTGATCGTTTCGAGGTCGGCGCGGCCGCGATCCGTCAGCTGCAGACTGAAAGCGCGCCGGTCTTCCGGCATCGGGTCGCGTGAGACATAGCCCAGGTCGGCCAGGGCGTCGACCAGGATCACGGCCCCCGAGCGCGCGATGCCGAGGATCTGGGCGAGCTGGGTCAGCTTCAATCCCGGGTTCAGCGAGATGATGACCAGCGCCGAGTACCGGGGCGGCGTGATGTGCCAGGGGGCAAGCGCCTGCACGAAGTCTTCGTACATGCGCAGCTGGGTGCGTCGCACGGCGTAACCGGTGAGGGTGTCCAGCACGCCGTACTGGATGCCTGGCACCCGGGCCAGGAAGGGAGCTGCGTCACTCATGGCTGAGGGGTGGGTGGCGAGAGCGGGATCGCGGTGTCCGATTTTAGACGCCGGGCAGACCCGCCACCCCTGCGGGTCGTCCCCGAGGGAGCCGACGGTGTGCGCTCAGCGCGCGGCCGCAAACAGCGCGGCACCGGCCCGCATCGGATCCCCTGTTTGCTCGAAGGTCCTCACCCAGATGGGGTAGCTGTGGATGACGGCGTGCTGCCACGGATGGAAGCCGGGGCGGTAGTAGGCCAGCAGCTTGCCGGTGCTGCGCGAGAACAGGCCGCGCGGGCCGTAGAGCCACCAGGCGCCCTTCACACTCATCAGCAGGCGGCGGCCCAGCGAAAAGCCATCGCCCTTCAGCAACCGGTTGGTGAGCCGCATGCTGTCGACCACGACCTTGTAGAGCGCGTGGGTCATGGCCAGGCAACGCATCGCATAGCCCACCTTGGCCACCTTCTGCATCACGTCGAAGGCCACGGCCTTGTGCTCCATCTCTTCGATCGCGTGCCAGGCCCACATGGCACGCACATGCTCGTCGGCGGGCGCCATCATGTCGTGCTCGGCAAACAGCGTCTCGGCCATCAGCGCGGTGAAGTGTTCGAAGGCGGCCGTCAGCGCCAGGTTGTACTTCGCGGAGAAGCGCCGCGTGTAGTCGTCGAACAGCGCCTTGGCTTCGATGAGGATGCCGTCGACATCGACGCCCTGCTTGCGCAGCAGGTCGTTGTAGTGGGTGTGCGCAATGCCGTGCTGGCCTTCCTGGCGGATGAAGTTCTTCACGTCTTCGGCCATCTTCGGATCGGTGATGAGGTGGCGGAAGGCGCGCACGCTGGTGATGAAGTAGCGCTCGCCATCGGGGAAGGCCGCCTGCATGCCATCGAAGACACGGGTCTTGAAGGCATCGCCGCCGTACCACCAGCGGGGGGTCTGTTCGTCCAGCTGGAAGTCGAGTTTTTCGCGGGGCACGATGTGCTCCGGCTGGCTGTCGTGAGAGGTGGACATGAGGGGGCTCCTTGTGAAGCAGGGTGTTTGCTTCAGTCTAGGAAGGCCGCTTGGGGTGCGTGGTCCGTGCCACGACAGCAAGGCATCAGGCGCGACATCTTTTTGGCTCCGCGTGTTGACCGTCGTCTACAACTTGGGGGTTATCCCTCGAAGCGGGTCGGATGCGTCAGGAACGGCGTCATGATGTCGGGTGATTCGCGGTACCGAGTTGCCGCGCCTGTGCAACCTGAACCCCATGAGTCCCATGAACCAGACTGCATCGTCCGCCTCTGAACCCACCGACACCGTGCGCCTGGACGGCCGCGTGGCCATCGTCACCGGCGCCGGAGCGGGCCTGGGCCGCGCCCATGCGCTGCTGCTGGCCGCCCGAGGCGCGCGCGTCGTGGTCAATGACCTGCGTGATCCGCAGCCCGTGGTCGAGGCGATCCGGGCGGCGGGCGGCGAGGCCATTGGCCACATCGGCTCGGTCACCGACGAGGCGGCGGTTCAGGCGATGGCCGAGCTGGCCATGGCGACCTGGGGCCGCATCGACATCCTGGTCAACAACGCCGGCATCCTGCGGGACAAGTCCTTCTCGAAGATGACAGTCGAGGATTTCCGCACCGTGGTCGATGTGCACCTGATGGGCGCCGTGCTCTGCACCAAGGCCGTCTGGGAAGTGATGAAGGGCCAGCAGCATGGCCGCATCGTGTTCACGACCTCGTCGTCGGGCCTGTTCGGCAACTTCGGGCAGTCGAACTACGGCGCCGCCAAGATGGCGCTGGTGGGCCTCATGCAGACGCTGTCGCTGGAAGGCGAAAAGTACAACGTGCGCGTGAACTGCCTGGCGCCCACGGCGGCCACCAGCATGACCGAGGGCATCCTGCCGCCGCAGGCCCTGGCCCTGCTCACGCCGGAAAGCGTGTCACCCGGGTTGCTGTTCCTGGTGAGCGAACAGGCCCCCACACGCGCCATCCTGAATGCGGGGGCCGGTGTGTTCGCCACCACGCATGTGGTGCTGGGTGAGCCGCACCTCGTGGGCAGTGCGCCAGACGCGGCCGAGCGCGTGGCCGCCGCCTGGCCGCAGATCAGCGACCGTGCGGCGGCCATCGAGCCGATCGGCGGCATGCAGCAGTCAGCGCGGGAGATGGCGCTGGTGCTCAGCAGCGGCGCCGCAGGCTGAGCACGCGGTTCAGCGGTTGGGCTGCGGGGTGAGACGCAGATAGGGCGTCACGGCCTTGTAGCCCTTCGGGAACTTCTGCTGGATCACCTCCGGATCCTGCAGCGAGGGCACGATCACCACATCATCGCCGTCCTGCCAGTTGCCCGGCGTGGCCACGCTGTGGTGGTCCGTCAGCTGCAGCGAATCGACCACCCGCAGGATCTCGTCGAAGTTGCGGCCCGTGCTGGCGGGGTAGGTGATGATCAGCCGGATCTTCTTGGCCGGGTCGATCACGAACAGCGAGCGCACCGTCAGCGTGCTGTTGGCGTTCGGGTGGATCAGGTCGTAGAGCTCCGACACCTTGCGGTCTGCGTCCGCAATGATCGGGAAGTTCACCGTCGTGCCTTGCGTCTCGTTGATGTCGGGGATCCACTTGTCGTGGGATGCCACCGTGTCCACCGACAGCGCGATCACCTTCACGTTGCGTTCGGCAAACGCGTTCTTGAGCTTGGCCGTCAGCCCCAGTTCGGTGGTGCACACGGGGGTGAAATCCGCGGGATGCGAGAACAGGATGCCCCAGCTGTCGCCGAGCCATTCATGGAAGCGGATCGGGCCTTGGGAAGAGGCTTGTTCGAAGTCGGGGGCGGTGTCGCCCAGGCGCAGGCTGGCCATGTGGGTCCTTTCGTGTGACGAGTCGATGGGGGAGGCGGAGGTCAGACGGCGTAGCCGAACTCCATGGGGTGGGCACGGGCGAGACGCTGACGACGCTGACGGTCTCGCACCATGTGGTCGACGTGGTAGCGGGCGAGTGGCCAGGGGCCGTGGCCTGACTCGGCGTTGATGTGCCCTGCCCGGCCGAGGTTGACGAAGCGGGCGCCCCAGTGGTGCGCCCAGTCGCGGGCGCGCTCCAGCGGCATCCAGGGGTCGTTCTCGCTGCCGATCAGCGTGGTGGGCAGGCCCAGCCCGGCGGTAGGGAGCCGATCGGCCACGCCGAACTTGAGCGGGTCGGCCGGGGCAGCCAGCAGTGCAGCGCGAATGCCACCGACCTGCGTGGAACCCGCCCGCGCACTTCGGCTCAAGTGGTGAGCTAGTGCCAGACAGCCGAAGCTGTGGGCCACGGCAATCCATTCGGTCTGGGGCGCATGGCGGGCGAGTGTCTGGTCGATGCGGTCGGCCCAGTCGTCGAGTTGCGGGTCCGCCCAGTCGCGCTGAACAACGCGGACGGCGCCTGTGTACTGGCGCTGCAACCAGGTCTGCCAGTGACCCGGTCCGCTGTCGTGCAGACCAGGAATCACCAGCACGCGCACGGCTTGCGTGGCGGGCAACGGGGCGGTGAAGAGCAGGGTCATGGTGTCAGGTCCGCAGGGCTTGGCAACGATGATTGAAGGGGCCGGAACACAGGGGAGACCATGTCGGCGGCCGAGGTGGTCGCCTGGTCCGGTCGTCGGTCGCATCACAGGGCAGCGATGGACACCTCGGTCGACTTCACGAGTGCGATGACTTCTTTCCCTGGCACAAGGCCAAGCTCATGCACTGAGCGTGTGGTGATGACCGAGGTGACGATGAGGCCGGACGGCGTTTCCACCTCGACCTCGGACACCACCTGTCCTTCGATGATCTCGCGGACCTTGCCGCGGAACTGGTTGCGCACGTTGATGGCAGAGACGGTCATGGCACATCCTTTCAAGTCGGTCGGCTCATCCTATGAGCGCCAGCGGGCTGCGCGAACGAAGAACATCGTGCTTCGATCTGCGCTTCGCGCATGTGTCTTCATGTGCCGTGCCTGCATATCGAGCGGTGAAAAAACACCTTCCGGTGTGTGTGCTTTCGAACTACCGTGTGTGCTTTGCAGCATACCCACGCCATGGAACGATTGCTCACCCTGCCGGACTCTCCGGCATCCGCCCTCTCCATCCGGGCCAAGGCCCTGGTGTTTCATGACCCCACCTCGCTGCAGTTGCTCGAGCACATCGAGCGCATCGCCTGTAGCGACGCCACCGTGCTGGTCACCGGGGAAACGGGCACCGGCAAGGAACTTGTGGCCCGTCATCTGCACACCGTGAGCGGGCGGCGCGGGCCCTTTGTGCCGGTCAACTGCGGGGCCTTCAGCGAGTCCCTGATCGACGCGGAGCTGTTCGGCCACGAAACGGGCGCGTTCACGGGGGCATCACAGGCGCGCGCGGGCTGGTTCGAGGCGGCCAATGGTGGCACCCTGTTTCTCGACGAGATCGGGGACCTTCCGCTGGCCCTTCAGGTAAAGCTGCTGCGTGTGCTTCAGGAGCGCCAGGTGGTTCGACTCGGCTCGCGCAAAGGCATTCCGCTGGATGTGCGGCTCGTGGCTGCCACAAACATCGACCTGGCCCGTGCGGTCGAGGCCCAGCACTTCCGGGCAGACCTGTTCTACCGGTTGAGCGTGGCCAGCGTGCGCCTGCCGCCATTGCGCGAACGCCCGGGCGACATCGTGCCGCTCGCCCGGCATTTCGTGGATGTCTACCGTGGGCGACTGCAGATCGACCGTGTCGAGCTCAGTGACGAGGCTCAACACCTGCTGTGCACCTACAGTTGGCCGGGCAACATCCGCGAGCTTGAGAACGCGATGCATTACGCCCTGATCGTGTGCCGCGATGGCGTGGTGCGGGCAGAGGACATCCGCCTGGTTCCGCTGGCCGGCGGCGCGGGCGCTCCCCCGTCCGAACGGCTGGTCGTGGGTGGTGTGGGGGCGATGCCGCCGGCCGCCGCCGCGACCGCTGCCATTGCGCCCACGAATGCGGCCGGGGGGCAGCCCCCCTCGGCCCTCGCTCGTTTGCAGCGAGCCCTGGACGACCTGCTGCAGCAGGGGGAGGCGGCCTTGTTCCAGAAGGTCGAGTCGGCCCTGGTGCATGCGGCGTATGCCCATGCCGGGCAGAACCAGGTGCGCGCGGCCCGCGCGCTGGGCATCACCCGCAACATGCTGCGCACGCAGCTCAAGCGGCACGGCCTGCTCGCCGGGCCCGACGAGGCAGACGCCCCGGTGGACGAGGCGGCGGAGGAGGCCGAGACCGCGGGCCCGCATGGCGGCGAAGCGCTGCTGTCGCTCTGAGCGGTGCGGGCCGTGGCCCGTGCCCGGATCCGCTGTTCTCGGGTCGCGGTAGACCCCCCCAAAAAAAGCGGCCCCGGCGGCATGACGCCGGGGCCGTTGTCAATGTGCCTTGGAGGCCTGACACGGACCTCCGGGCACCCCCACTTGCCTTTGCCTTTCCCCGTCTTACTTCTTCGTGTAGATCTGATCGAAGACACCGCCATCGGCAAAGTGCGTCTTCTGTGCCTTGGTCCAGCCGCCGAACACGTCGTCGATCTTGAGCAGTTCGATCTTCGGGAACTGTTTGGCGTACTTGGCAGCAGCCTTGGCGTCGGTCGGGCGGTAGAAGTTCTTGCCGGCGATGTCCTGGCCCTCGGCGCTGTAGAGGTACTCGAGATAGGCCTTGGCCACATCGCGGGTGCCGCGCTTGTCGACCACCTTGTCCACGATGGCCACGGGCGGCTCGGCGTAGATGCTGATCTTCGGGTACACGATGTCGAACTTGTCTGCGCCGAACTCCTTGAGCGACAGGTGGGCTTCGTTTTCCCAGGCCAGCAGCACGTCACCCTGGCCACGCTCCGCAAAGGTCACGGTCGAGCCGCGGGCACCGGAGTCCAGCACGGGCACGTTCTCGAACAGGCGGGTCACGAAGGCCTTGGCCTGGGCTTCCGAGCCAGTCTTCTTCAAAGCGTGGCCCCATGCCGCCAGGTAGTTCCAGCGGGCGCCGCCCGATGTCTTGGGGTTGGGCGTGATGACGGCCACACCGGGCTTGACCAGATCGTCCCAGTCCCTGATCTGCTTGGGATTGCCCTTGCGCACCAGGAAGACGATCGTGGACGTGTAAGGCGAGCTGTTCCCCTTGAAGGCCTTCTGCCAGTCGGCCTTGAGGAGGCCCTTGTCGGCGACGGCATCGATGTCGTAGGCGAGTGCGAGGGTCACCACGTCGGCTTCCAGGCCGTCGATTACCGAGCGGGCCTGCTTGCCCGAGCCGCCGTGCGAGGCCTTGACGACCACGTTGTCGCCAGTCTTGGCTTTCCAGTGCTTGGCAAATGCCGCGTTGTACTCCTGATAGAGCTCGCGCGTCGGGTCATACGACACGTTCAGCAGCGTGATGTCCTTGGCGTGGGCGGCCAGCGGGGTGAGACCGGTGACAGCCAGGGCCGAGGCGAGGGCGAGGCCGTGGAAGGCGCGACGGGAAGATTTCGAGAACAGCATGTTGGTGTGATGTGGTGAACAGGTGATCGGATGCTAGAAGTGGGTCGATGGAAGCAGAACGAATGAAACTGAGCTTGCTTATGCGTGGTGTGCAGGTCACCACGCAGGGGCGGGCTGCGACGTGGCCGGTGCGACGGGCTTGTGTGTGATCCACAGGCCACTCGCGCCCCAGGCCACCCCCGCGCCGATGGCCACCGAGAGCACCAGCGCCGCAGGCTTGCCCGCGCGTGGCGGTCGCGTGCCAGGGGGCATTGCGGCCTGTCCGGTCACCATCGGGCGCACCAGGTTCTTGCGGCGTACGACCGCGTAGAAGGCGATGGCCGCGATGTGCAGGCCGAGCAGGCCGTACAGCAGGTTGACCACGCGGTGGTGCCATGCCGTCAGGGCGCTGATCTGCTCATCGGGCACGAGCGAAACGAGGGGGCCACTGAAGGCGATGTCGTCATCGCTGAACAGGCCGGTGCCCAGTTGCACGGCGAGCAGGGTCAGCAGGGCGATCACCGACAGCGCCCCCAGTGGGTTGTGCCCGACGCCGTGCCACCGCCCCGCCAGACAGGCCCGCAAGCGGGCGGGCGTCGGCAGGAAGGATCGGAATCGGGCCGTCTCGGAGCCGAGAAGGCCCCAGCTGAAGCGGAAGCCCAGCAGGCCCGCGATGGCGACGCCAGCGCGTCCGTGCCACACCATCCAGTCGCCGCCGGCCAGACCGGTCGCGATGGCCGCGCTCACCGCGGCCACCAACGACCAGTGAAAGACCCGCAGGGCAAGGTCCCAGATGGGTACGGTGAGGAGCGCGGAAGGGGCCGTCTCTGCTGTCTCTGTCGCTGGCGCCAGCCCCGCATGCAGGGTGTCGGTGTTCACGTGCGCGGTCATGCTGTCCTCCTCACTGCGCCGGCTTGGGCGGGGGCGGCAACACCTTCTGGATGCTGCCGCCGGCCTCGCGATAGTCTTCCGAGCCCAGCGCACCGGCCACCTTGTAGCCTTTGCTGGCCAGCAGGTCGCCGGCCGCGCCCGCCCGGTGTGCCCGGTTGGACACCGTGATGATCTGGCGATCGCGCGGGATGTAGTCCAGCGCGTAAGGAAGATCCTTGAGTTGCACGTTCAGGTAGACGGCCAGGCTGCCGTACTTCACCAGTTCGTCGGGGCGGCGCACGTCCAGCACGAGCAGCTTCTTCGGGTTACTCAGCAGCCGATCGACGTCGTTGCGGCTGAGCTGGCGCGTCTTGTAGGTCCAGGGTGGTGCCACGTAAGGCTTGGGGGCCGAGGCGGCCGGCTCGCCAGCGGAGGCCGCTTCCTGGGCGTGGGCGACAGGGGCGGACAGCGCCACAGCGGCGGCGAGGGAGAGAAGCGAGAGAGCGGAACGGTTGGACATGTTCTTGAACTGCATGCAGCGATGAGGTGAAGGAATGGGAAGGGACTGGCTCATGCCGTGAGCGGGTCGGTCACGCGTTCGAGCCGCTCGGCCACTGTGGCGTGGTTGATCTCGTGATTGAACTCGCCGAGCACGTCGTCCTTGATGGACGCGAAGGCCGCGCGGACCCGGTCGCGCGGACGTGCCAGCGGCACGTCGACGATGCGCTTGATGCGGCCGGGGCGCGGCTCCATCACGACGATGCGGTCACCGAGATAGACGGCCTCTTCCACATCGTGCGTGACGAGGATGGCGGTGATGCCCTCGGCTTGCCAGATGCGCTGCAGTTCCTGCTGCAGCCGGGTGCGCGTCAGTGCGTCGAGGGCGCCGAAGGGTTCGTCGAGCAGCAACACCTCCGGGCGGTTGACCAGCGCGCGAGCGATGGCCACGCGCTGCGACATGCCGCCCGAGAGCTGATAAGGGTAGGCTTTCTCGAACCCCTTGAGCCCGACGAGTTCGATGTGCTCGCGCACGCTACGGTCTTTCTCTGCCTGGGTGCCCGGTGCGTTCAGCAGGCCCAGCGCGACGTTCTGTTCGACGCTCAGCCAGGGAAAGAGGCGGTGCTCCTGGAACACGATGCCGCGATCCAGGCTCGTGCCCTGAATGGGCTTTCCGTCCAGCAGCAGCTTGCCGCTGTAGCCGGATTCGAGGCCGATCAACAGGCGCAGCAACGTCGATTTGCCGCAGCCGCTGGCCCCAACGATGCTGATGAACTCGCCCGGTCGGATCGAGAGGTTGATGTCCTGCAGGACCTTCAAGGGTTGTCCCTTGACGTCGTACTGCTTGTGGAGTTGCTGGATGTCGATGGTGGCGGCGTGGGGCATGGCGGCTCCTGATAGACGGCCGGGTTGGAATGGGTGACAAGCCTCGGATCAGCGGCGGGCGGGCGCACGCCAGTGCAGCAGGCGCTGCTCGGCCAGCGTGGCCAGGCGGTTGAACACCACGCCGACCAGGCCGATGGCCAGCAGGCCGAAGAGGATCAGCTCGACATTGAAGGCATTGCGCCCCTTGAAGACGATGTTGCCGATGCCGTGCCCGTCGTTGACGAGCAGGAACTCGGCACCGATGGTGGCCAGCCAGGCATAGATGAGCCCGAGGCGCAGGCCACCCAGCATCTGCGGCGCGGCAGCCGGCCACACCAGGCGGCGCAGCGTCTGCCAGGGCGTGAACCCGTATACACGGGCCACCTCGGCATGGGCCTGGGTCACGCCCCGCACGCCCTCGGTCGTCCCCAGTACCACGGGGTAGAAGGTCGAGAATCCGATGAACAGGATCTTGGCTGCATCCCCGGTGCCGAGGATGGCCGAGAGCAAGGGCAGCCACGCGAACAGCGAGATCTGGCGGGCCGTGTGGAAGGTTGGACCGATGAGCTTGTCGGCCAGGCGGGATACGCCGATCAGGGTGCCGACGGCCACACCGGCCAGTGCGCCGATTGCAAAACCGGCGAGATCTCGCCACAGACTGAGTGCGACGCCGACATGGAAATCAGGCTTCTGTAGCTCGGTGATGGCGGTGGTCACCACCCCCGCGGGGGGCACGATGAGCCGGGTGTTCACCCAGTGCAGCTGCGTGGCGGTGATCCACATTGCGATGAAAGCAGCAGGCAGAACCCAGCCGCGCCAGTCGGGTCGTTTGGAAGGCAGAGACATGGTGAAGCGTTCAGGTCGGGTCGGGTTCAGAAGGCGTTGCGGCGCCAGCCTTGCAGCCGGGATTCGACCAGCCGCAAGGTGAGTTCGATGGCGATCCCCAGCACGCCGATGGCCAGCATGGAGACGATCACCATGTCGATCTGGCTGAGCGAGCGGCTGTAGGACATGAAGAAGCCCAGGCCCTCGCTCGAGGACAGCAGCTCGACGAAGATTGTGGTGAGCCATGCCTGCGTCACGCCCTGACGCAAGCCCGTGAACAAGGCCGGCGTGGTGGCCGGCAGCACGATGCGGACCAGGGTCTGCCATGCGCTGAAGCGGTAGACGCGCCCGACCTCGAGCAGCGCCGCCGGAATGTTGGCGATGCCGTTGAGCGTGCTGAGCGCGACGGGCACGACCACCGCGATCGAGATGGCCGTCAACTTCAGACCTTCTTCGATGCCGATGAAGATGATGAGCAGTGGGATCCAGCCGAGCACCGGCAGCTGCGCGAGTGCATTGAAGCTGGGCCACACATAGGCCCTGATCCGCTCGGACAGTCCCATGGCAAAGCCCATCACCAGCCCGGCACCGCCACCGATCAACAGGCTCAGCGCGGCACGTCGGGCGCTGTGGCCGACGTGGCCCAGCAGCTCGCCGCTGTCCCACACGATGCCGAGCGACTCCCACACGAACGCGGGCGAGGGCAGGATCTGCTCGGCGATCCAGTGGCGGTCGGCGGCCGTCCACCACAGCGCGAACAGCGCGGTCGGCAGGATGAGGCCGAGCGCCACGGTACCGAGGATGCCGACCAGCCAGGACAGGCCCCCGATGACGCGCGACGGTGACCGGCGTGTCGATGCCGTTGTGGCGGGCAGCGCTCCCTCTGGCGGAAAGATTGCAAGGTCGTCGGTGGACACGGCCATGGTGGGTTCCTCCTCGGGTCGCGGGGGTCAGGTGCGGGTGAACTTGCCGTTGGCGTCCTGGGTGGGCCAGTACGTCTCGAGCTTCTGTTCGCGCAACGCGTTGTTCAGGTACTTGGGCTCGATCCAGCCGTCCAGACTCACGTCGCGGCGTGACAGGCGGTGACCCTTGATCTCGTTGATTGAACGCTGGATGGAGGCGGTGTAGTACTCGTCCAGCAGGGGGTTGATCCGGTTACGCAGGTCCTTGGTGCGGTCCCACACCCGCTTGTTGTCGATGTAGGTGTTGTCGCCCGCGCGGGTCCACAGCTGGTACTGCGTTTCCCGGTTGGCTTCCTGCGAGCTCCAGTGCGCGGTCTTGACCAGTCGGTTGACGATGCGTTGCACCAGGTCGGGATGGCGCTGCTCGAAGGCCTCGCCCACCCACACCGAGCCCGGGACGTTCTGGAAGGGATCGTCGAAGATCTGGTCCAGCGTGCGGGCGATGCCGCGGGCCTCCAGGCCAAAGGGCGTGTCCAGTGCGCCGGCGATGTTGCCGGTGGCCAGCGAGGCTCGGCGGTCGTCGGTGATCTGGCTGATGATGCGGAACTGCTTCTCCGGTTCCTTGTAGCCGTGGTGGGCCAGGAAGCGGTAGAGCCGCAGTTGCCCCGCGGTGCCCTTCTGGCACGACAGGATCTTGCCCTCCAGATCCTTGATGCTCTTCGCGCTGGAGGACGCGGGCACCACGAAGTAGGTGTCGCCGCCGCGACCGGAGGACAGCAGGATCTTGTGCTTGAGCCCGGTGGAGCGACCCACGATCAACGGCAGGTCGCCGTGGCCGAAGCAGAAATCGAGCAAGCCGTTGGCATAGGCCTCGTTGAGCGCAGGCCCGGCGCCGACGTAGTACTTCCATTCGATCTTGATGCCGTCGGCTGCGAATTCCTGCTCCAGCTCGCCGCGGAACACGACGTTGGCCGTGAAGCCGGAAGAGGGCAGGGGCCGGCCTGCCGTGCCGGCGCCGGGGAAGCCGATGCGGATGGTGGCGGGCTTGCCGCCGGATTGCGCCCGGGCCGTGCCGGTGGACAGGCCGATGAGGGCTGGCGCGGCCAGGCTCGTGGCCAGGGCGGCGCTGAAGGTGCGACGTTTCATGAGGGGAACACTCCTGTGGATGTCTGTGGGGATCAGAAGCCGGCGACGAATTGCGCCTGCAGGCCGGTGGCGCGCTTGGGCTGGGCGCTGGTGCCCGCTTCGTTGCTATCCTTGAAGTAGTTGATCTGGAAGCGGGTCGTCTCGGCGAAGAAGACGTTCAGGCCCAGCGTGGTGCGGGTCTGCTTGTCATTGACCACGCGAGCGTTGTCGTTCGGATCGAAGGTGTCGTAGCGCACGAAGGCCTGATAGGACTGCGGCCAGTAGTCATCGAACTTGCCTTGCTGCTTCGAGCTGTTGAGGAACTGCTCACCCCACGTGTAGCCCAGGTTGATGTACTGGCCCACGCCCCGCTTGTAGCCATCAGGATCGACGGCCGTGGGGGTGATCTGGCCCTTGCCACGGGCCCATTCGTACGAGATCGAGAAGGGCAGGTGGGTCCAGTTCACGTCGATGCCGGTGATGTCGTTCTCGCCGGTGAAGCCGGTGGTGGCCGTGCTGGTGCGCGCCACGGTGGGCGAACGCTTGTAGTAGCTCGCGCCGATCTGCAGCTGACGGAACCAGCTCGTGTAATCCACCGGCAGGGTGAAGACCAGGCGTGCCAGCCAGTCGCGCGAGGCGTTGTTGTCGTTCTTGTTGGGGCCGTTGCCGTTGAAGTAGCCCAGCGCGTAGCCCAGCAGAGGAGCTCGGTAGTTGTTGGTGAAGTCGACATAGGGGTCGAAGTCACCCTGCACGAGCAGGCCGATCTGGCGGGTGCCGAGATCCAGTCCATTGACGAACAGCGCGCTGTTGATCACGGCACGCACCTCGGGGTCGAGCGCGGGCGCATCGAGCCCGAAGGGCACGGGCTGCTGGCCCAGCGTGACCGTGCCGAGGCGGTCCTCGAGGTTGCCTGTCGCAGGCTCGTAGCTGTAGCGGATGTAGGCGTCCGTCAGGTTGACCTGCGAATTGCTCGTCGCGTTGGTGCCGGTGGTGCCGATGTTGAGCGCCAACCGGTAGGTGAGGTTGCGGCCCTCGGCGTAGTCGCGGTAGAGGTTGCCGGTCAGGTTCAGCGTGGCGGTTGGCGCCCGGAACCCGTTGTCACGCGGCTCGGCCGGGTTCGCCGTGCTGGCTGCGGTGGTCTGCGAGTCCCCGGCCGCATAAGCCGGGTTGCGGGTTTCATAGCCCAGCGTGACGGTGCCCCCCAGGCGCGTGTTGCGCGTGACGCTGGGGATGTTGCGTTCCTGCAGGCGCGACTGGTCGTACTTGTAGTTCTCGAGATCGGTGCGGAGGCCCTGGATGTCGGCCTTGGAAGCCGCGGTCCGCGCGTCGATGCTCTCCTGTGATTCGCCTTCGACCGGGCTCGCCGTGGCGGGGGCCGCTGCCTGTGGCCGGACCAGCCCGCGCAACTCTTCCACTTGGCGCCGCAGTTCTTCAACCGTGTTCTTCAGGGACTGGACCTCGCTGGCGTTGGACTGCGCGTGGACAGCGGCCCCGGATAGCGCGAGCAAGGCTGCGAGGGCCACCTGAGATTTTTTCTGAAAGGACACTAAATGGCTCCTGCTTCAAGGAATTCTGAATATCGAGAGCCGAGCTTTACGCAGGGTTTGTGCCAGGCTTTTTGTTGGGTTGAACGAGTATCTGGCGTGCTTTGTGTTGATTTCTGTGAAGCGCGTTGTTGATTTTCGTGCAGCGGGGTGTTGAGGAATCACCGCGGGGAATCCACTCCGCGAGGCCGATCGCCTTTCGATGTAATCCAGATAAGCATATGGGATCCGAGAATATCCTTGCTTATCAACAACTTGGAAGGTTGTTTGTGGTGGGGTCGCTTGGCTTTTCGGCTGGCATGCAAGTTGCGCTATGCCGCCATCCCTCGCTGCCCGGGCGCCTTTTATCGAACGCCGGCAACAAGGCTCTCTCAGGTGTTTTGTCGTGGATTGTCATATCCAAGGAAAGTAAGCAAATGAATTTTCCGCGTATCGCAAATGGAGGCCATAGAAATGAATAACAGATGGCTTGTCTCCGCCGCAGTGGGGCTGGCGGCTGTTTCCTTGCAAGCGGCCGAGCCGACGTCCTCGACAGGCACGAATCCGGTGGCGGCCAAAGCCGCGCAGCCGGCCGCAACCAGTGGGCGCTGGAGCCCGTATCAGCCGCTGAAGGCGCCCGCCGTGCCCACCGTGCAGAACGCGCGGTGGGTGCGTTCGCCCATCGATGCCTTCGTGCTGGCCCAGCAGGAAACCGCCGGGCTCAAGCCTTCGCCTGAAGCCGATCGGGCCACCTTCATCCGCCGCGCCACGCTGGATGCCTGGGGCTTGCTGCCCACGCCGGAGGAGGTCAAGGCCTTCGTCAACGACAAGTCGCCTCAGGCTTACGAGAGGCTGGTGGACCGTCTGCTGGCCTCCCATCACTTCGGGGAACGCCAGGCCCGCCGTTGGCTGGACCTGGCCCGCTACGCGGACAGCACCGGCTTTCAGAACGACAACACGCGGCCCAATAACTGGCGCTATCGCGACTACGTTATCAACGCCTTTAACAGCGACAAGCCCTACAACCGCTTCATCCAGGAGCAGCTGGCCGGTGACGAGCTGTGGCCGGATGACCAGCAGGCCCGCATTGCAACGGGCTTTCTGGCGGGCTACCCCGACAACTACAACTCGCGTGACCTCATTCAGCGGAAGTACCAGATCGAGACCGACATGACGGATCTGGTCGGCGAGGTTTTCCTGGCGCAGACCATTGGTTGCGCCCGCTGCCACAACCACAAGTCGGACCGCGTCAGCCAGAAGGAGTACTTCCAGCTGCAGGCCTTCTTCGCCAACACGGCCTTCAACGAGAAGGCACCGCTGGCCAAGGGCACGGAAACCGAGTTCGACCGGGCCTATCAGAAGCAGCTGGCCGTCTACAACGAGGCCACGAAGGACATCCGGGCGCGTCAGAAGGCCATCCTCGATCAGGTGCGCGAGGCTGGTCGCAAGTACTACAACGAGCGCTACCTCGATGACAGCCGTGCCGCCATCTTCAAGCCCGAAGCCGAGTGGACGCCACTCGACAAGTGGGTGAACTGGCGCAAGCAGGCTGTGGCGTCCGACAACGAGATCGTCAGCTACCTGCGTGACACCGCAGAAGAGAAGACGCGTGCGGACTACAAGGAGGACCACGTTGCCCTGTGGAAGGAGTACAAGGGCCTGCAGGAGCAGCTCAAGCAGTTCGACAAGCTCAAGCCGTCCAAGGGCAGTGGCACCCTGACGACCGCGCTGGAGCTGACCAGCAAGGAGGTGCCGCCCACCCACGTGCGCTTCACAGGCATCCACGAGAAGCCACTGGAGGCCGTGAACCCTGGCATCCCGGCGCTGTGGGGCGGCAAGGGTGAAGTGCCCATAACGCCGCTGGCCCATTCTTCCGGTCGCCGCGCGGTGCTGGCTCAATGGTTGAGCGCCGACAACAACCCGCTCACGGCACGCGTCTACGTGAACCGGGCCTGGGCCCAGTACTTCGACAAGGGCATCGTGCCCACGGTGGCCGACTTCGGTCGTGCGGGCCAGAAGCCGACCCACCCTGAGCTGCTGGACCACCTGGCCTCGAAGTTCGTCGGCGACGGCTGGAGCATCAAGAAGCTGCACCGCGAGATCCTGTTGTCGTCCACCTATCGCCAGTCGTCTGACGAGCGCAAGGATGTCGCGAAGCTCGACCCCGAGAACAAGCTCTTGGCTGTCTATCCGCGCAAGCGCCTGGAAGCCGAAGAGATCCGCGACTCGTTGCTGTACGCGTCGGGCCTGCTGGTCGACAAGGTGGGAGGACCGTCCGTGTTCCCGCCGGTGCTCAAGCGTGGCAACGACGTCGGCAAGTCGCAGGATTTCGCGGGCAACCGTGCATGGACCGTGTCCGATGACCAGGAGGACTGGCACCGCCGCAGCCTCTATGTGTTCACGCGTCGCAGCTTCCCATACCCGATCACGCAGAACTTCGATCCGGCCAACCCCAACAACCCGCATCACAAGCGGGATGTGACGACCACGCCGCTGCAGGCCCTGACCCTGTTCAACAGCGAGATTGTCTTTGACTGGAGCCAGGCGTTGGCGGGCCGCGTGATCAACGAGGCCGGGGCGAACGAGGATGCACAGCTCAATCGGGTCTACCAGATCCTGTTTGCCCGGGAGCCCAACAAGACCGAGCGCGCTGCGCTCAAGCAGTTCCTCGCCGATCAGCAGATTGCCATCCGTCAGAAGGTCGCCGAGGGCAAGTTCGAGGTGGCAGTGCCGGGGGGCCTGAAGAACACCAAGGGCTACGACCCCATCAAGTCAGCGGCCTTCGTGGACCTCGTGCACACCGTCGCGAACTCCAACGACTTTGCCTATCGCTTCTGACCGGACCCATCCGGCTGACGAACCCTCATCCAGACAAGGAATCAGAGCATGAACAACGAACAACGTCGCGCCTTCCTGCGCCAGGCCGGCCTGGGCCTCGGTGGTGCAGCCCTCGGCGGCTTTCTGCCGGGCATCGGCTACATCGACGCCGCCACCGCGGCCGAGCTGGCCGACCCGCTGGCACTGAAGTCGCCGCACTTTCCGGGCAAGATC
This sequence comes from uncultured Aquabacterium sp., assembly GCF_947366995.1. Lineage (GTDB taxonomy): Bacteria > Pseudomonadota > Gammaproteobacteria > Burkholderiales > Burkholderiaceae_C > Aquabacterium. Next base: position 33,789 of record NZ_CANBCC010000015.1, read on the forward strand.
AAGTCGGTGATCTGGCTGCATCAGAACGGCGCGCCCTCGACGCTCGATCTGTACGACTACAAGCCGGAGTTGCAGCGCCTGGCTGGCGAGCCGGTGCCGGCTTCCTTCCTCAAGGGCATCAAGACCAGCACGCAAGGCGGGGTGGGCAAGCTCTTCGTGTCGAAGGAGCGCACCTGGAAGCAGTATGGGGAGAGCGGCGCCTGGTTCTCGAACCTGCTGCCCAACCTGGCTCAGCACGCCGACAAGCTCACCTTCATCAAGTCGAGCACGACCGTGGGCGCCACGCACGATATCTCGATCCTGAAGCTCAACACGGGTGACCTCAACCCGGGGCGGCCGTCGCTGGGTGCCTGGATCACGTATGCACTGGGCTCGGCCAACCCGGATCTGCCGCCGTACGTAGTGCTCTACAACGGCGACCGCGAGCCGTCGGCCGGCTCGGTGAACTGGGCCTCGGGCTTCCTGCCGGCGGTGTACCAGGGCACGGCCTTCCGACCGGGCGAGAACCCCATCCTCTACCTGAACCGACCCGACCTGCGCAGCCCCGCGCAGCAGCGCGCTTCGCTGGACCTGCTCAAGCGTCTGAACAACATCGGCGCCGATCGGTACCCGAGCGACACCGAGCTGCGGGCCCGCCTGCAGTCATACGAGCTGGCCGACCGCATGCAGACGGCCGCCCCGAAGGCCGTGGACATCAGCAAGGAAACGGCCGCCACCAAGGAGCTGTATGGCTTGAATGACAAGACCAGCCAGAGTTATGGCGAGGTGCTGTTGCGGGCCCGCCGCCTGGTGGAGAACGGCGTGCGCTTCGTGCAGGTGGTCTCCGGCTTCCCTGAAGGCGCGGACATCGACCGCCAGAGCTGGGACGCACACAGCGAGCTGGATCAGAACCACGCCGTGATGGCGCGCATGGTCGACAAGCCGATTGCCGGCCTGCTGCACGACCTGAAGGAGCGCGGTCTGCTGGACACCACGCTGGTGGTGTGGACCTCGGAGTTCGGCCGGACCTCTTGGGGCGAAAGCGGGAGCGGCCGCGATCACAACCCCTGGGGCTATACACAGTGGCTGGCCGGAGGGGGCCTCAAGGCGGGCTTCACCTACGGCGAGACCGATGACGTCGGGCTGCAGGTGGCCGACAAGGAGAAGTCGGTCGACACCTATGACCTGCATGCCACCGTGCTGCACCTGATGGGGCTCGACCACCTGAAGACGACCTTCATCCACAACGGCCGATCCGAGCGCCCCACGGTGGTGTACGGCAAGGTCATCAAGGACATCCTGGCCTGATGCGCAAGCTGTCTGCCCTGATCCCGCTGGGAGTGCTGTGCTTCGCAATCGGGCTGGCCCGCGCGGCCGATGCCGCGCTGGACATGGACCTGATGCAGAACGTGGAGGACGCCAACAAGAGCCTGGCATCGAACATCGCGCTGCGCGATGCCGGTGCCTCTGCGAAGGATGCCGAGGAACTGCACACCCTGTTCCAGACGGTGGAGAAGCACTACCTGGCCAAGCCGGAAGCACCGGACGGCCTGGCGCTCTCGCGCAAAAGCCTGCAGCTGACCGAGAAGATCCAGCAGCAGGTGGGCGCGCAGGACTTTGGGGGCGCCTCGGGCTCTGCCACAGAGCTGTCGCGCACCTGCCGCGCCTGCCACACGTTCTACAAGCAGTCCTGATGGGCCAGCGGAAGTCCTCAAAGAACGCCTGCATCGGCGTGTTGCTGTGTCTGCTGGCTGCCATCCCGCTGGGCTCGCTGGCAGCCGGTACACAGGGCCGCAAGGGTGGACCCAGCCAGGCTTCGCCCACCATGCCGCGACCCGGTGACGCAGCGCTAGGGCAAGGCAAGGCGGACGCCGAGCGCTGCATCGAATGCCATGGCGCAGACGGGCAGGGCCAGGGCCACAGCAACGGGCCCGAAGGCAAGTTCGCGCGGCTGGCCGGGCAGCAGGCCGCCTACATCGTCAAGCAGATTCAGGACTTCCGTTCGGGTGCGCGCAAGCACGACCAGATGGCCATCATGGCTCGCAGCATCACCGACGAGGACGCGGCCGACATTGCTGCGTACTTCGCGTCGCTGCCGTCCATGCGGGGGGACGCCCGCGACGTCAGCGAGCTCGGACGCCGGCTGTACGAACAGGGCGATTCAGTTCGGGGCGTACCTGCCTGCGCAGCGTGCCACGGCCCACGAGGCGAGGGGCAGCGAGCTCAGCCGCTGTCGCCCGTCCTTGGCGGGCAGGAGTGGCGCTATCTCGATCAGCAGTTACGCAACTGGCGTAGCGGCGATCGCCGTAACAGTCCGGGCGGCGTGATGAGCGATGCAATCCGCCCCCTGACCGACACCGAGATCGAGGCCCTGGCCTCTCACCTGTCGGGGCTGTCAGCCCATTCCGATCAACAAGGAAACACCACACCATGAACAAATCTGTCGCCGGCGCCGTGCTGGCCCTTTCTGCCGCCTGGCTCGCGTGGCCCGCCCACGCCGCGCTCAAGGAGGGTGACATCGCCCCTGACTTCCGCCTTCAGGCGTCACAAGCGGGAAAGCCCTTTCACTACGCGCTCAAGGACGCGTTGCGCAAAGGACCGGTCGTCGTCTATTTCTATCCTTCGGCCTTCACCAATGGCTGCAACGTGCAGGCTCACCTGTTTGCCCAGAACGTCGAGAAGTTCGCCGCGGCAGGTGCGTCGATCGTCGGCGTGTCGCTCGACAGCATCGCGCGCCTGAACGATTTCTCGGCCGATCCCCAGTTCTGTGCTGGAAAGATCCCGGTGGCGTCGGATGCGGACGGCAAGGTCGCCCGTGCGTTCGATCTGCCGGTCACCGAAGTGCCCGCCGGGCGCAAGGACACCCGCGGCATCGAGATCGACCATGCGCGCACCGAACGCACGACCTTCGTCGTCACGCCGGATGGCCGCGTGGCCGCCACGGTCGGTGGCGTGTCCCCGGACCAGAACGTGCGCAAGGCGCTGGAGATCGTCCAGCAACTGGCTGCCACCAAGGGGCGCAGGTCCTGAGCCTCCCTTTGATTCCATCTCCAACCCACCACAAGGAAGACCATGAAGAACCGCAAGCGCTTTGTCGCCGTTCTGGGCGCCACGGCGTCCACCGTGCTGGCTGCCCTGCTCGCCACCCCGGCCGCACAAGCACAGCAGACCCCCAAACCCGAGCAGCTCATCAAGTGGCGTCAGTCTGCCTATCAGGTGATTGCCTGGAACACCGGCCGCGTGAAGGCCAACGTGGACGGCACGTACAACAAGGACGACGTGATCAAGGCGGCCAACGCGATAGCCGCCCTGGCCAACTCCGGACTGGGCGCGCTCTATGCACCGGGCACGGAAACCGGCAAGGGGTGGAAGGAGACGGCCGCCAAGCCCGAGCTGTTCACGGACAAGAAGGCCGGCGAGGTGGCCGCATCGTTCAACAAGGAAGCCAATGAGCTGGCCCGTGTGGCGGCCGCAGGCGACGTGAGTCAGGTGAAGGCCCAACTGGCGAAGCTGCAAGGCACCTGCAAGGCCTGCCACGACGACTACCGCAAGAAGGACTGAACACCATGAAGCACACCATTCAATCGATCGCCGCCGCGTCGCTCTTGGGCCTGCTCATGCTGACGAGCGCCGCCGTGCAATCCCAGACTGCCGCAGCGCCGGCCGCTGCCCCGCAGCCGGCCAACCGGGAGGTCGGGCCCTTCAGCTTCTTTGTCACCAGCGTCGGCTCCGGCAAGGGCGCGGATCTGGGCGGCCTCGCTGGCGCGGACGCCCACTGCCAGAAGCTTGCGGCCGCGGTCGGTGCCGGTAACCGCACCTGGCGGGCTTACCTGAGCACCCAGTCGTGGGACGGCAAGCCGGCCGTCCATGCGCGTGACCGCATCGGCACCGGCCCCTGGTTCAATGTGAAGGGCGCACTGATCGCCCGCGACGTGGCTCACCTGCACGGTGACAACCTGGAGGACGCGCGCATCGGCAACGCCATCAACTGGTCGACGGCACTGACGGAGCAGGGGCTGCCGGTGAAGCGGGCTGGCGACACGCCGAACGAGCACGACATCCTGACCGGCTCGCAGCCGGACGGGCGAGCCTTTGTCAACGACACCTCGGACCGCACCTGCAAGAACTACACGAGCAGTGCGGAGGACGGGGCTGTCCAGGTCGGGCACTTCGACCGCACCGGGGGCGTGCACACGGCGCTGTCCTGGAACTCAGCCCATGCGAGCCGCGGTTGCAGTCAGGCGAAGCTGGTGAGCACCGGCGGTGCCGGCTACTTCTACTGCTTCGCCGCCAAGTAAGCACAGCGGGCGGGTGTCTGCGGACACCCGCCGCCTGACCACAAGCTCTCTTTCACTGCGTTATCGACGCTTACCTTCACCCGCCCAATGTGGATCGTCCGACTCGCGCTGCGTCGCCCCTACACCTTCCTCGTGGGGGCATTGCTCATCCTGCTGGGCGCACCGCTGCTGTTGCGCAAGGCGCCCGTCGATGTCTTTCCCAAGATCGACGTGCCCGTCGTGGCCATTCTGATGAGCTACAACGGACTCAACGCGAAGGAGATGACCGACCGCATCATCACGCCGATCGAGCGCAATCTGGCCAACTCGGTCAGCGACATGGAGCACACCGAGTCGCAGACCATGGCCGGTCTCGGTGTCATCAAGGTGTTCTTCCAGCCGCAGGTCGACCAGGCCACAGCCATCGCGCAGGTGGTGTCCAGCACGCAGGCTGCCTTGCGCTCCCTCCCGGCGGGGGCCACGCCGCCGACCATCATCAAGTACAGCGCGACCGACCTGCCGATCCTGCAGCTCGGCATCAGCAGCCCCGTTCGCAGCGAACAGGAGCTCAACGAGCAGGCCTTCAACGTCCTGCGAACCAAGCTCATCACCGTGCCCGGCGTGGCCGTGACCGCACCGTATGGCGGGCGCTTCCGCCAGGTTTCGATCGACCTCAATGGGCCGGCCCTGTTGGCGCGCGGGCTGACGGCGGTGGACGTGGTCAACGCACTGAGCGTGCAGAACCTGACCCTGCCTTCCGGCTCGGCGCGGATCGGCAGCCAGGAGGTAGCCGTCCAGCTCAATGGATCGCCATCGAGCATGCAGGCGCTGGGCGATATCCCGATCACCACCGTCAATGGCAACACGGTGTTCGTGCGCGACGTGGCCCAGGTCAAGGATGGCTTCCAGCCGCAGACGAACGTGGTGCGCCGCGATGGCGAGCGCGGCCTGCTCATGACGGTGCTGAAGAACGGATCGGCCTCGACGCTGGACATCATTCGCCAGATTCGGGAGGAGTTGCCACGCTACCTGCAGAGCCTGCCCGAGGACATCACGGTGACACCGCTCGCTGACCAGTCGGTGTTCGTGGACGCGGCCATCCAGTCGGTGCTGCACGAGGCGCTCATCGCCGGCTGCCTCACGGCCGCCCTGCTGTTGCTCTTTCTCGGCAACTGGCGCAGCACCGCCATCATTGCGGTGTCCATCCCGCTGTCCATCCTCGTGTCGCTGATCGTGCTGCACCTGATTGGCGAAACCATCAACATCATGACGCTCGGCGGCCTCGCGCTGGCGGTCGGCATCCTGGTGGATGACGCCACCGTGGAGATCGAGAACGTCGAGCGGCACCTGCACATGGGCAAGGCCCCGCAGGCGGCCATCCTCGATGGCGCGGCCGAGATTGCCGGGCCGGCGCTGGTGGCGACACTGTGCATCTGCATCGTTTTCGTGCCGATGCTCTTCCTGCCTGGCGTGGCGGGGCAACTGTTCAAACCGTTGGCGCTGGCGGTGGTGTTCGCCATGCTGGCTTCCTATGTGCTGTCGCGCACGCTGGTGCCCACCCTGGTGATGTACCTGATGCGCCACCGGGAGCGTGCCCGGCCGCCTGGCCGTCTTGGCACGGTCTTGCTGTCGGTTCACCATGGCTTTGAAGCCGCGTTCGAGCGGGCGCGGCGCGCCTATGCGGCTCAACTGGCGGGACTGCTGCACCACCGCCTTCGGTACGGTGCGGCCTTCCTCACCCTGGCCGTGGCCTCTTGCGGCCTGTTTGCCGTGCTCGGCCGCGACTTCTTTCCGGTCGTCGATGCGTCTCAGATCCGGTTGCACGTGCGGGCGCCGCTCGGCACGCGCATCGAAGAAATGCCGGCTTTCATCGACCAGGTCGAGGCCCACATCCGGCAGGTGATCCCCCGCGAGGAGCTGCAGGACTTGGTCGACATCGTCGGCGGGCCCTATTCACCTTTCAACACGCTCTACAGCAACAACGGCACGTTCGACAGCAGCGACACCGAGATCCTCGTGAGCCTGAAGCCCGGGCTGCGCAAGACCGCCGGCTACATCCGGGAGTTGCGGCGCACGCTGCCCCAGCGGTTCCCCGGCAACGAGTTCTACTTCCAGCCGGCCGACATGGTGAGCCAGACGCTCAACTTCGGGCTGAGCGCGCCCATCGATATCCAGATCCAGGGCAACAAGACCGAAGAGAACCTCGCCGTGGCCACCGCGCTGATCAACCGGATCCGCAAGGTGCCGGGCGCTGTCGATGTCACCTTGCATCAGCGCTTCAACCGGCGTGCGCTGGCACTCGAAATGGACCGTGCTGCCCTGGCCCAGACGGGCCTGGTGGCGAGAGATGTGGCGCAGAACGTCATGGTGTCCATGAGTTCGAGCTTTCAAACCGCGCCCACTTACTGGCTCAACCCAGTCAATGGCACCGTGTACAACGTGGCTGTGCAGGTGCCGCAACAGCAGGTGGACAGTCTGGGGGCCATGCTCAGTCTGCCGATCAACGGGTCGGGTGGAGGGGACGCGCGCGAGCCGCAATTGTTGGGCAGCGTGGTGCAGGTGAGGCCGACCAGCCTGCAAGGCAACGTCTCGCACTACAACATTGCCAACGTGCTCGACATCCATGTCAGCGTCGATGGCCGTGATCTGGGCAGCACCTATGCCGAGATTGCCGCGCTGATCGATGAGGTGCGTGACCAGTTGCCGCGGGGGGCGGAGATCACGGTGCGGGGCCAGGTCGAGACCCTGAAGACCGCTTACAACGCGCTGGCTGCGGGCCTGATCGTGGCCGTGCTGCTGGTGTACCTGCTGCTGGTGGTGCACTTCCAGTCGTGGCTCGATCCAGCGGTCATCCTCAGTGGCCTGCCGGCGGCGCTGGCGGGCATCGCCTGGATGCTCTACCTGACGGGCACCCCCCTCTCGGTGCCCGCGCTGACCGGTGCGATCATGACCGTGGGCGTCGCCACGGCGAACAGCATCCTGGTGGTGTCCTTTGCGCGTGAGCGCCTGGCCGAAGGCGCCGATGCCATCACCGCGGCCCGCGAGGCCGGCGCCACGCGCCTGCGTCCGGTGCTGATGACCGCGCTTGCCATGGTGATCGGCATGGTGCCGATGGCCCTGGGCCTGGGTGAGGGCGGCGAGCAGAACGCACCACTGGGGCGTTCCGTGATCGGTGGGCTTGCGGCCGCCACCTTGTCCACCCTCGCCTTTGTTCCGCTGGTGTTCGCCGGCGTCCATTCACGGCGACGGGCCCGTGCTTACCGTCGCAACCGCCTGGCTGTTGCGCAACCCTCCCCGCTGTCATGAACGCACAACTGAATCCTGAGGGCCTTCCTGTCGATGGGCCCGAGCCCGTCCCAGCCGATGAGGAAAGCCAGGTGCCCCGAACCCGCGTGGCGTCGTGGGGCTGGGCGATGCTGGCTGTGTTGATCCTGGCCGGTGGCGCACGCACCTGGGTGAATGCCGAGCAGGCGAGTGCGGTCCGGGCGGGCACCGAGGCCGCAGCCGTGCGTTCCGTACTGTTCGTCCGGCCCGAGGTGACGCGCGGCCAACGCACGCTGACCCTGCCTGCAACGCTGAGAGGGCGGCAGGAGGCAGCGATCCACGCGCGCACCAATGGGTATGTGAAGGCGTGGAAGAAGGACATCGGCGACCGCGTGAAGCAGGGCGAGGTGCTGGCCCTGATCGACACGCCGGAGGTCGACCAGGACCTGGCCCAGACCCGGGCAACCCTGCAGCAGATTCAGGCGCGCCTCGAGCTGACCAAGACGTCGCTGGCGCGATGGGAGAGCCTTCGGGGCAGCAATGCCGTGTCGCAGCAGGAACTCGACGAACGCCGGTCCGCCTTTCAGGCTGCTCAGGCCGATCTGGCCGCGGCCCGTGCCAGTGTCCAGCGGTTGGAGGCCCTGCAGCAATTCGCTCGCATCGTCGCGCCGTTCGATGGCGTGGTGGTGCGCCGCCATGTCGAGGTCGGGGCGTTGGTGGCGGCAGGCAGTGCGACCGCGAACCGCGAGCTCTACTACCTGGCACAGGACGACGTGCTGCGGCTCACCGTGGCGGTGCCACAGAGCCACCTCGATGGCGTGAAGGTGGGGCAGGCCGTGTCGCTCCGCCTGCTCGAGCGGCCCCAGCTGAAGCTGGCAGGCGTGGTGCGCCGGGTGGCAGGGGGGATCGACGCGGCCACGCGCTCGGCCCAGGTGGAGATCGAAGTCCCGAATGTCGACGGCAAGCTCAAGCCGGGCGGGTACGTCGAGGTCGGTCTCGAGCTGGCCGGGGCCGGCCCGACGCTGTTTGTGCCGCCCACTGCGGTGCAGTTCCGTCAGGATGGACCCCGTGTTGTGGTGCTGAACGAGGATCAGTCATTGAGCCTGAGGCCCGTGAAGTTGGGTCGCGATCTGGGGCGCTCTGTCGAGGTCATCGAGGGGTTGTCGGCAGTCGAGGCGGTGGTACTGAACCCACCCGATACCGTCCAGGTGGGCGAGCGCGTGCACGCCAGTGAGGCACCCAGGGAAACGCCGAAGGACGGGCCGAAGTACGCTCGCAAGGGCTGAGGCCCTTTCCGTCATAAGCAAGTGCTTTTTCCTTCCTTGGTCGACGGCGATGGCGTCTATAGAGTGCTTCCCATGTTGTCGCCCCCGGATTCCACTGCCCACGATGCGGCCTGGCTCAGCGCCACCGGCCTGGGGGCCGGCCCCGCCGGCCGGCTGCTCTTTGCTGGTTTGAACCTGCATCTGGCAGCCGGCGAGGCGCTGTTCATCGCGGGGCCCAATGGCGCCGGCAAAACGACGCTGCTGCGCATCCTGGCCGGGTTGGCCGAGCCGGCGCAGGGCCGGGTGGCTCGACCCGCTCATGCCGTGAGCTTCATCGGCCACGGGCCTGCGCTGAAGGACGATCTGAGTGCGGCGGAGAATTTGAAAGTGGCGGCCCACGTGGCGGGCCTGAGCGCGTCGGACGACAGCGTGCGCCGTGCGCTGACGCGCTTCGGGCTGGCAACGCGCACCCATCTGCCTGCGCGGACCCTCTCGCAAGGCCAACGCCGGCGTGCGGTGCTGGCGCGGCTGGCCCTCACGTCGGCCCCGGGCGTGCTGTTGCTCGACGAGCCCTTCAATGCGCTGGACGAGGCTTCGGGCGAGGTGCTGGCCGAGGTGCTGGCCGAACGTCTGGCTCAGGGCGCGGTGCTGGCTTACACCACACACCAGCCGCGCAGGCTGGCGGCCCGTCGCCACCACACGATCCGGCTCGGGGTGCCGGCGATGCGGGGGACGGTCTGATGGGGCGGGTCTTTCTGACCGTGCTCCACCGGGATCTGCTGCTCGCCTTCCGACGCCAATCCGATGTGTGGACCACGTTGAGCTTCTTTCTGGTGGTGGCCTGTCTTTTTCCGCTTGCGGTCAGTCCCGAGCGCGACACGCTGCGCGGCATGGCCCCGGGCATCCTGTGGGTGGCCGCGCTCCTCTCGTCCACGCTGTCGCTGGGGCGCCTGTTTGCGCTCGACCATGCTGACGGCACGCTCGAGCAGTTGCTGCTGTCCCCTGAGCCGCTGAGCCTGATCGTGCTGGCCAAGGTCGCGGCGCACTGGCTCGTCAGCGGCCTGCCGCTGGTGTTGTTGTCGCCTCTGCTCGCATTGCAGTACGACCTGCCGCCGCCGGCCATCGCGGTGCTGACCGGCAGCCTCGCACTCGGCACCCCCGTCCTGAGCCTGGTGGGCGCCATCGGGGCGGCGCTCACGCTGGGTCTGCAGGGCGGCGGTGTGCTGGTCAACCTGCTGGTGTTGCCGCTGCTCGTGCCGGTGCTGATCTTCGGGGCCGGTTCCGTGGTGGCCCATGGCAGTGGCCAGGGCCTGGCTGCCCATTTCTATCTTCTGGCCGCCTTGCTGGCCTTCACGCTGGTTGTCGCCCCCTGGGCGGCGGCGCACAGCCTGAAGGTGTCGGTGGGATGAGGCGGACACCGTGATCGACAAGGAACTGCAATGAGTACGACCACCACCTGGTTGCGGCATCGGCAACCCGACGGGGGCGCGGCAGCCCGAGGCTTCTGGCGCTTTGCATCGCCCCCGGCTGCCTTTCGCCTGGCCGGACAGCTTCGTCCGTGGGCGCTCGCGCTGGCTGCTGTCACCGCGGTCATCGGCCTGTATGTCGGGCTGCTGGTGGCGCCCACCGACCACCAGCAGGGCGAGGCGTATCGCATCATCTTCGTGCACGTGCCGGCGGCCTGGCTGTCGATGGTGCTGTACGCGGCCATGGCATTCTGGGCCGGGCTTGGATGGGTGTTCCAGACCCGGGTGTCGTCGCTGATGGCGCGGGCGATTGCCCCGACCGGCGCACTGTTCACCTTTCTGGCCTTGTGGACCGGGGCCTTGTGGGGCAAGCCCACCTGGGGTACGTGGTGGGTCTGGGATGCCCGCCTGACCTCCGAACTCATTCTGCTGTTCCTTTACCTCGGCGTGATGGCGCTGCAGTCGGCCATCGACGATCCGCGCCGGGGCGACCGGGCGGGGGCCCTGCTGACCCTGGTCGGCGTGGTCAATGTCCCGGTGATCTATTTCTCCGTGCAGTGGTGGAACACCTTGCACCAGGGCGCTTCGGTGAGCCTCGGATCGGCGCCCACGATGGCCGCCCCCATGCTCGCGGGCATGCTGCTGTGCACCGTGGCGCTGTGGGCCTGGGCCGCGGCGGTGGTGTTGCATCGTCTTCGCATGCTCATCCTGCAGCGCGAGGCCGATGCTGCCTGGGTTCGGTCGCTGCTGGCGTCCCACCGGACCGGAGTGGTGCGATGAACTGGACGAGCTGGCACGCCTTCGTCGACATGGGCGGCTACGGGCTGTATGTGTGGGGATCGTTCGGCGTGGTGGCGCTGGCCCTGGGCATCGAGGCCGCGCTGTTGCGCCACGCCGATCGCGGCTTGCGCAATGCCCTACGGGCGAGCTGGGTGGACGAGGCCGCCGAGGTTCCGGCGCACGAGGAGGTCGTGCCATGAAGCCGAGGCACCAACGCCTTGCCCTGGCGCTCGTCGGCGTGGCCGTGCTCGGGCTGGCTGTCTTCTTTGTGCTGCGGGCGTTTCAGCAGAACCTGGTGTTCTTCTTCACACCTTCGCAGATCAGCCGGGGTGAGGCGCCCCAGGGCCGCAGCTTCCGCATCGGCGGCATGGTGGAGGCTGGCAGCCATCGCCGGGCGGCCGATGGCCTGGGCCATCGCTTTGTGGTGACCGACACGGTGCAGCGGGTGGAAGTGCAATACGCCGGGCTGTTGCCCGATCTCTTCAAGGAGGGCAAGGGCGTGGTCGCGCAGGGCCGCTTGCAGCCCGATGGCCGGTTTGCGGCGGACGAGGTGCTGGCCAAGCACGACGAGAACTACATGCCGCCCGAAGCGGCCAGGGCGCTTGAGCAGGCCCGGGCGCCGCTGAGGGCACAGGAAAGGTGAGCCGATGACGGCCGAGTTGGGACAGTGGGCGCTCATGCTGGCGCTGGGCGTGGCTTTGCTGCTGGGCAGCGTGCCCCTATGGGGGGCCCACACCGGGCGTGCACACTGGATGGCGCTCGCCCGGCCTCTGGCCGTGGCGCAGTTCGTGCTGGTTGGTGCGGCGTTCGGGCTGCTGGTGGCGGCGTTCGTGCAGATGGACTGGTCCGTGGCCTATGTCAGCCAGCACGCCAACGGCCTGCTGCCCTGGCCCTTGCGGGTGGCCGCCACCTGGGGAGGCCACGAGGGCTCGTTGTTGTTGTGGCAACTCATGCTGTCCGGCTGGACGCTCGCGGTGGCCGCCTTCAGCCGGCGTCTCTCCCCTGACATGCTCGCCCGCGTGCTCGCCGTGCTCGGGCTCGTCAGCATCGGCTTCCTCAGCTTCACGCTGTTCACGTCCAACCCGTTCGACCGTGCGCTGCCCGCGCCGCGGGATGGGCAGGATCTGAACCCGCTGCTGCAGGACCCAGGCATGATTTTTCACCCGCCACTGCTCTACATGGGCTATGTCGGGCTCTCGGTGGCATTTGCGTTCTCGATCGCGGCACTCCTCAGCGGCCGACTGGACGCCGAATGGGCCCGCTGGTCGCGACCGTGGACGCTCGCTGCCTGGAGCTTTCTGACGCTGGGCATCCTGCTGGGCAGCTTCTGGGCTTATTACGAGCTGGGATGGGGCGGCTGGTGGTTCTGGGATGCGGTCGAGAACGCCTCCTTCATGCCCTGGCTGGTGGCCACCGCCCTGCTGCACTCGCTCGCGGTGAGCGAGCAGCGCGGCAGCTTCAAGAGCTGGACGGTGCTGCTGGCCATCCTCGCGTTCTCGCTGTCGCTGCTGGGCACCTTTCTGGTCCGCTCGGGCGTGCTGACCTCGGTGCATGCCTTTGCGAGCGACCCCCGACGTGGCCTCTACATCCTCGCCTTCCTGGTCGTTGTCATTGGCGGCTCCCTGGCGCTGTATGCGTGGCGCGCACCCCGCATCGGGTTGGGCGGGCGATTCGACCTGCTCTCGCGCGAGACGGGGTTGCTACTCAACAATGTCTTTCTGCTTGTCAGCGCTGCCACCATCCTTTTGGGCACGCTGTATCCGCTGGCCCTCGATGCGATCACCGGGGCGCGCATCTCCGTGGGGCCACCGTATTTCGAGGCCGTTTTTGTGCCCTTGATGCTGCCTCTGCTCGGGCTGTTGGCGTTGGGGCCGTTCGTGAACTGGAAACGCGACACGTGGGACGCGCTGTGGACCCGCCTGCGCGGGGCCTGGCCGGTGTGGCTGGCGGCCGCGGCAGTGACCCTGCTGGCCGCCGGTATCTGGGCACGCCTGTCGGCCGGGGTGGCCGGCGGACTCTTGCTGGCCGTGTGGATTGGTGTGGGCACGGTGCATCTGGTGGCGCGCCGTGTGCAGGGCGTGGCAGCGCGAAGCTGGCCCCGTGCCTTGGCGCGCATCCCGGCCGCCTGGTGGGGCATGGTGGTGGCGCATCTGGGTGTCGGTGTGTTCGTGGCCGGCGTGACGCTGGCACGCGGGCTGGATCACGTCCAGGACGCGAGCCTGCAGGTCGGGCAGGCCGTGCAAGTGGGCGACTACCGCTTTGCCTTCCAGAACCTTCAGCGTGCGCAAGGGCCGAACTATGTCGCTGCACGGGCAACCTTCGAGGTGTCGCGGGGCGGGCAACGGCTGACGACCCTGTACCCCGAAAAGCGCCTGTACGTGGTGCAGCGCATGCCCATGACAGAGGCGGCCATCGAGCGGGGCTGGACCCGTGACCTGTACGTGTCGCTGGCCGACACGGGCCCCGACGGCGCCTGGGGGGTGCGCGTGCAGGTCAAGCCCTTCATGAGCTGGGTCTGGGCCGGCGTTCTGACCATCGCCGTCGGGGGTGTGGTGTCGGCGTGCGACGCCCGGTACCGACGTCATCGATCTCGCTCATTCAGTGAGCCTGAAGGAGCGACGCAACCGTTGCCACATGCCGGTTTCGGGGCACCACCGACCCTTGTGGGAAATTGGAAGGAAAGGCACGCATGAGCCGCTTTGTTCTGCCATTGGCCTTGTTCGCTGCAATCGTCGCCACCCTGGCCCTCGGTCTGCGCCATCAGGCGGAGAGCGCCGACCCGGCGGTGTTGCCGTCTGCGCTGCTTGGGCACGATGTGCCGGCCTTTACCGCCCCCGCGCTGACGTCGGCACGCGCCGAAGACGCATCGTTCCAGCCTGCGGACCTCAAGGGTCAGGTGTGGTTGCTCAATGTGTGGGCCTCCTGGTGCACCAGCTGCCTGCGCGAACACCCTGTGCTGGTCGCCCGCGCTCGGGCCAGCGGCGTGCCACTGGTCGGCCTGAACTATCAGGATGAAGCAGGCCGGGCCCGCGCCTGGCTGACCGAGCATGGCAACCCCTATCGGGTCACGGTGTCCGACCCCGAGGGGCGCATCGGGATCGAGTTTGGGGTGGTCGCTGTGCCGGAAACCTTCGTCATCGACAAGCACGGGCGCATCCGCCACAAGTTCACCGGGCCCCTGAGTGAGGCCGACTGGCAGCAGACCCTGTTGCCGTTGATCCGGGAGTTGCAGCGTGCGTGATCGCCTTGTCTGTACTTACCTGTTGGCCCAGGTCCTGAACGGGATGCCCGGTGCCCGCGCGGCCGAGGCACCGGCGCCGCCTCCACAGCATGCGGCCTTGCCCGACACAGTGCTGGAAGACCGTGTGCACGCGCTAGCTGCCGAGCTGCGTTGCCTGGTCTGTCAGAACCAGAGCGTGGCGGACTCGCACGCGCCACTGGCGGTGCAGTTGCGCGAGGTCGTGCGCAGCCAGGTGGTGGCCGGCGCGACCGACCAGCAGGTGCGCGACTTCATGGTCCAGCGATATGGTGCCTTTGTGCTGTACCGCCCGCCTGTGCAAGCGACCACCCTGGCCTTGTGGGGCGGGCCCGTGGCGATGCTGCTGCTGGCGATGACGGGGCTGGCGGTCGCCGTGCGTGCCCGGCGGCTGCGCGATGACGAGCTCGCCGAGGGGGCTGCCGCGATGCCATCCTCCTTCGAGGACGAGGCGACCTCGGTGCGCCCTCGCCACGAGAGGCCGGCATGAACGCCTCCGATGCCGTCTTCGTGTCCGGCGCACTGGCCCTGGCCTCGGTGCCGGTGATCGCCGTGCTGCGCCCCTGGTGGCATGTGGCCCGGGGCCCGGGCGCTGCCGTGGCGAGCGCCCTGTTGGTGAGTGCCGTGGCGGGATACCTTGCGCTGGGGCAGCCGGGCATGTGGTCCGTGCGCGTGCCGCATCAGCAGGCTGTCGCCGCACCGTCCCAAGCGGGGCAGGTTGGCCCGGCCCAGATCGAAGCCATGGTGCAGCGCCTGGCGGCCCGCCTGCGGCAGCAGCCGAACGATGTGGAGGGTTGGCGCAAGCTGATTCGTTCGTACGAAACGCTGCAGCGCTTCGACGACGCCGTGGCGGCCTGGCAGCGGCTGTTCCAGCTGGTGCCGCCCGATGCCGACCAGCTCACGGAGTACGCCGTGACGCTGGGCATGGCCCGCGGCCAGCGCCTCAGCGGTGAACCGGAGCAGGTGCTGGTGCAGGCGCTGAAGCTCGATCCCGACCATGTGCAGGCGCAGGCCCTGCTGGGCAGTGCCGCGTTCGAGCGGGGAGACCACGCCCGGGCGATCGCCCGATGGGAAGCCCTGCTGGCGCGGGCGCCGGCCGACGCCGAAGTGCAGGACCGCATCCGCGCGCAGATCGACCGGGCGCGTGAACTGGCTGCACGCGATACCGCGCGCCGGCCCGCACGGTGACGTAAACCTGAATCCCTGGGCCAGTCAGGGGCGCCCCGCTCCCTGCCAGACTGTCACCCCCCAATCAACGCTAGGAGAGACCATGGCCCGACTGACCGCCCGAGACTTCGCCCCCGAAGTGCTGCGCCTGTTCGACCAGTATGTCCACGGTCAGCTCGACCGCCGCGGCTTTCTGCAGGGGGCGGGAAAGTACGCCACCGCGGCGGTCTCGGCCGAGATGCTGCTGGCGCAACTGGCACCCAACTTTGCGCACGCGCAGCAGGTGGCCCCGGACGATGCGCGGCTCGTCATCTCGTTCGTGGAAATCCCGTCGCCGCAAGGGCATGGCACCGTGCGGGGCTACCTGGTGAAGCCCGCGCGAGCGCAAGGCAAGCTGCCCAGCGTGCTCGTCGTGCACGAGAACCGCGGCCTTAACCCGCACATCGCGGACGTGGCGCGCCGGCTCGCGCTGGAGAACTTCATTGCCTTCGCACCGGATGCGTTGTTTTCGCTGGGCGGCTACCCTGGTGACGAAGACAAGGCGCGAGAGCTTTTCCAGAAGCTCGATCCGGCGCGTGCCCGAGCGGATTTTGTCGCTGCTGCGCGCTGGCTGAAGGCGCATCCGGATGGCAACGGCAAGACCGGCGTGGTCGGCTTCTGCTACGGCGGCGCCATCGCCAACCACCTCGCCGTGCAGCTGCCTGACCTGGACGCGTCGGTGCCGTTCTATGGTGGTCAGCCTCCCGCAGAAGAGGTGGCGCGCATCCAGACGCCGCTGCTCATTCACTACGCCGAGCATGACGAACGCATCAATGCAGGCTGGCCGAAGTACGAGGTGGCGCTCAAGCAGGCCGGCATCCGCCACGAGGCCCACTTCTACCCCGGCACCCAGCACGGGTTTCACAACGACACCACGCCCCGGTTCGACCCGGCGGCCGCGAAGCTGGCCTGGCAGAGGACGCTGGCCTTCTTCAACCGGCATCTGCGCTGAGAGCCGGCAATGCGGGGGGTGCCGCTGCGGCTTATGCGCAACCCGCATGACGCGCATCAGTTCCCCCACTTGGCTTTGTCGTGCTGACGGCTTAGTGTGTGCGTCTGCGTTCAGCAGACCCCAGACCAACAAGAGGAACACGATGTCGAACCCGAACTGGAAATTCGAAACCCTGTCAGTGCACGCTGGCTACTCGCCCGACCCGACCACCAAGGCCGTGGCCGTGCCCATCTACCAGACGGTGGCCTACGCCTTCGACAGCGCCCAGCACGGTGCCGACCTCTTCGACCTGAAGGTGCCGGGCAACATCTACACCCGCATCATGAACCCGACGACCGATGTGCTGGAGCAGCGCGTCGCGGCGCTGGAAGGCGGTATCGGCGCCCTGGCCCTGGCTTCCGGGCAGGCGGCCATCACCTACGCGATCCAGACCATCACCGAAGCCGGTGACAACATCGTGTCGTCGACCGCCCTGTATGGCGGCACCTTCAACCTGCTGGCCCACACCCTGCCGCAGTACGGCATCACCACCCGCTTTGCCGACCACCGCGACCCGGCCAGCTTCGAAGCGCTGATCGATGAGCGCACCAAGGCCATCTTTGTCGAATCGCTGGGCAACCCGGCCGGCAACGTGACCGACCTGGAAAAGATGGCCGAGATCGCCCACCGCAACGGCGTGCCGCTGATCGTCGACAACACCGTGCCGTCGCCCTACCTGTGCCGCCCGATCGAGCACGGCGCCGACATCGTCGTGCACTCGCTGACCAAGTACCTGGGTGGCCACGGCACCAGCCTGGGCGGTGCCATCGTCGACTCCGGCAAGTTCCCGTGGGCCCAGCACAAGGCACGCTTCAAGCGCCTCAACGAGCCGGACCCCAGCTACCACGGCGTGGTCTACACCGAAGCCCTGGGCCCGGCGGCCTACATCGGCCGAGCCCGCGTGGTGCCCTTGCGCAACACCGGCGCAGCGATCTCGCCCTTCAACGCCTTCCTGATCCTGCAGGGCATCGAGACGCTGAGCCTCCGCATGGACCGCATCAACGAGAACACCAAGAAGGTGGCCCAGTTCCTGAAGGACCATCCCCGCGTGGCATGGGTCAACTACGCTGGCCTGGAAGACCATCCCGAGCATGCGCTGGCCAAGAAGTACCTGAGCGGCAGTGCCTCCGGCCTGCTGACTTTCGGTGTGCCGGGTGGCCGTGAGGGGGGCGCCCGGTTCCTGGACGGCCTCAAGCTCTTCACCCGTCTGGTGAACATCGGGGACGTGCGCTCGCTGGCCACGCACCCGGCGTCGACGACCCACCGTCAGCTGTCGCCCGAAGAGCTCGCGAAGGCGGGTGTGACGGAAGACACCGTGCGGCTGTGCGTCGGCATCGAGCACATTGCCGACCTGATTGCCGACCTGGATCAGGCGCTCGCGCAAGCCTGATCGGTCCGCAGCCTGGCTCAGCCCCGGTTCGTTTGGCGCTGTAGCCAGGCCCCGGCCAGCATCGCGGCCAACACGATGCCGGCCTCGGCGTTGCCTGCCAGCAAACCGGTCAGCGCCGGGCCCGGGCAATAGCCAGAGAGGCCCCAGCCGACGCCGAACATCGCGGCGCCGATCAGCAGGCGGGCGTCCAGCGTCCGCTTCTGCGGCAGGTGGAACTGCACGTCACACAACGGTGCGGGCCGCCGTGCCACGAGGCGGAAGCCCACCAGCGTCACACCCACAGCCCCGCCCATCACGAAGACCAGGCTGGGGTCCCACGCGCCCGCCACATCAAGAAAGCCGAGCACCACGGTCGGGTCAGTCATGCCCGACAGGATCAGGCCAGCCCCGAACAGGAGGCCGGCCAGGAGGGCGATGCCGATGCCTGCGCGGGTGCGGCAACGGTCCATCATGCAGACGGTGTTGCGCTCGGATGCGGTGTGTGCAGACATGAGGTGATCTCCTTTCAATAGCCGGCGCCAGCCACGTGGCGCATCACGAACACCGTCACGGCCCCCGTGCCCATGAAGGTCAGCACGGCCACCAGCGAGCGCAGCGACAGCCGCCCCAGGCCGCACACGCCGTGCCCGCTGGTGCAGCCGCCGCCCAGTGACGTGCCCCAGCCCACCAGCAGCCCGCTGATCACCAGAAGGGGAAGGTGCATCTCGCGCGTGGGTGCGAGCGGCGCTCCCGTGCCTTGCTGCCACAGCCACCCCGCGCCGACCAGCCCGGCCACAAACGCCAGACGCCATCCGGGGCCCGCCTGCCAGTTGGCGCGTTCCAGCAGGCCGAAGGTGATCCCGCTGATGCCGGCGATGCGGCCCAGTCCCACCAGCAGCAACACCGAGGCGCCGCCGATCAGCAGGCCACCGAGCAAAGAAAAAAGGAAGGAGCGCATGAGGACATCCTGCATTCGGTTAATACCCCCACCAGTATATGAGATGGTAAACAGACACAACTGGCACGGTATTCACCCCCCTGTCTGTTATGCGGTTTCTGCATATAAAGTTGCCAAAACCGTCCTTCTCTGCCGATCATGCGGTCCCTAACATTCGCCACTTGCATCCAGAAGGGACTCCGTCATGCGTTTTTCTCAGAAGCCTTTTCTCGCTCGTGTGCTTTTCAGCCTGGCCGTGGGCGTCTCTGCCCTGGGCACGGCCCACGCCGACGTCACACTGCTCAACGTGAGCTACGACGTGACCCGCGAGTTCTACAAGGACTACAACGCCGCCTTTGCCCGCCACTGGAAGCAGACCACCGGCGAAACCGTGACGATCAACCAATCCCATGGTGGCTCCAGCAAGCAGGCGGGTTCGGTCGTGGCCGGTCTGGCCGCCGATGTGATCACCATGAACCAGGCCAACGACATCGACATCCTGGCCGAGCGCGGTGGTCTGGTGCCGGCCGACTGGGCCAAGCGCCTGCCCAACAACAGCGCGCCGACCACCTCGGTCACCGTGATCCTGGTGCGCAAGGGCAACCCGAAGGGCATCAAGGACTGGGCCGACCTGGTCAAGCCGGGCGTCTCCGTCGTCATCCCCAACCCCAAGACCTCGGGCAACGGCCGTTACACCTACCTGGCCGCATGGGGCTCGGTGATCAAGTCGGGCGGCAACCCGAAGCAGGCGCGTGAGCTGGTGCAGCGTCTGTTCGCCAACGTGCCGGTGTTCGACGGCGGTGGCCGTGCCGCCACCACCACCTTTGCGCAGCGCCAGATCGGCGATGCCCTGGTGACCTTCGAAAGCGAAGTGCCGCTGATCCGCAGCGAGTTCGGTGGCGACTACCAGGTCGTCTACCCCAAGCACACCATCCTGGCCGAGAACCCGGTCAGCGTGGTCGACAAGGTGGTCGACAAGAAGGGCTCGCGCAAGCAGGCCGAGGCCTACCTGAAGTACCTGTGGTCGGATGAAGGCCAGGCGATTGCCGCCAAGCACAACATGCGTCCGCGCTCGGACAAGGTGCTGGCCCAGTACAAGGCGGCCTTCCTGCAGATCCCGACCTTCACCGTCGACGAGGTGTTCGGCGGCTGGAAGAAGGCGCAGGCCGAGCACTTCAACGACGGCGCCACCTACGACCAGATCATCGCCGCCGGCCGCGCCGGTCGCTGATCCGGCCCCTCGCAGTACCTGGCTCATTCCATGATCTTCTCCAAGACCCTGCTGCGCAGGCGCAGTGTCTTGCCCGGCTTCGACCTGTCGCTGGGCCTGACGCTGTTCTACCTGTGTCTGATCGTCCTGATCCCGCTGTCGGCCGCGTTCCTGCGCACGATGGACCTCACCTGGCCGCAGTTCGTCGATGCGGTGGCCTCGCCCCGCGTGGTGGCGTCCTACAAGCTCACGTTCGGTGCGTCGCTGCTCGCGGCCATCGTCAACGGCGTGTTCGGGCTGCTGGTGGCCTGGGTGCTGGTGCGCTATGACTTTTTCGGGCGCCGCATCGTCGATGCGCTGGTCGACCTGCCGTTTGCGCTGCCTACCGCCGTGGCCGGGATCACGCTGACGGGCCTGTATGCCGCCAACGGCTGGATCGGCAAGCACCTCGAGCCACTGGGCGTGAAGGTGGCGTTCACGCCGATCGGGGTCTTCGTGGCCATGACCTTCATCGGCCTGCCCTTCGTGGTGCGCACGGTGCAGCCCATTCTGGAAGACCTGGCCAGCGAGCTGGAAGAAGCCGCGGCCACGCTGGGCGCCAGCCGCTGGCAGACCTTTGCGCAGGTCATCTTCCCGACGCTGATGCCCGCGCTGCTGACCGGCTTTGCGCTGGCCTTTGCCCGCGCGCTGGGCGAGTACGGCTCCATCATCTTCATTGCCGGCAACATGCCCATGGTGTCCGAGATCACGCCGCTGCTCATCATCACCAAGCTCGAGCAGTACGACTACGCCGGGGCCACCGCGATCGCGGTCGTCATGCTGGTGATGTCCTTCCTGATGCTGCTCGCCATCAACGGGCTGCAGGCCTGGGCGCGTGCGCGTCAGGGCAAGTGAAAGGCCTCGCATCATGAGTTCGATTGCTCCTCCCCGCCTGGCCCAGGCCACCCGCGAGCCCGCCTGGGTGCGCTGGTCGCTGATCACCGTGGCACTGATCTTCCTGTCGCTGTTCCTGTTCCTGCCGCTGGTCTCGGTGTTCTTCGAGGCCTTCAAGAAGGGCTGGGATGTGTACGTGGCGTCCATCACCGAGGCCGACGCCGTCTCGGCGATGAAGCTCACGCTGATCGCCGCCGTCATCTCCGTGCCGCTGAACCTCGTGTTCGGCGTGGCCGCCGCCTGGGCTATCGCGAAGTTCGACTTCCGTGGCAAGAGCGTGCTGCTGACGCTGATCGACCTGCCGTTCTCGGTCAGCCCGGTGATCGCCGGCCTGATCTACGTGCTGGTGTTCGGCCTGCAGGGCTGGTTCGGTGAATGGCTGCAGGCCAACGACCTGAAGGTGATCTTCGCGGTGCCCGGCATCGTGCTGGCCACCATCTTCGTGACCTTCCCCTTCGTGGCGCGCGAACTGATCCCACTGATGCAGGCGCAGGGCCAGGAACAGGAAGAGGCCGCCCGCGTGCTGGGCGCATCGGGCTTCCAGACCTTCTGGAAGGTCACGCTGCCCAACGTGAAGTGGGCCCTGCTGTACGGCGTCATCCTCTGCAACGCGCGCGCCATGGGCGAGTTCGGCGCCGTGTCGGTCGTGTCGGGGCACATCCGCGGGCAGACCAACACGCTGCCCCTGCACATCGAGATCCTCTACAACGAATACCAGTTCGCCGCCTCGTTCGCCGTGGCCTCGCTGCTCGCGGGCCTGGCGCTGGTCACCCTGGTCCTCAAATACCTGGTCGAACGTCGGGTGCGCCAGCAGGCCGCCCAGGCGCAGGACACCGGAGCCGCAGCATGAGCATTGAAGTCAGAAACCTCGTCAAACGCTTTGGCAACGTCACCGTGTGTGACAACCTGAGCCTGGACATTCCCTCCGGCGAACTGGTCGCGCTGCTGGGCCCCTCGGGCTCGGGCAAGACCTCGCTGCTGCGCATCATCGCCGGGCTGGAAACGCCCGACAGCGGCTCGGTGCTGTTCAACGGCGAAGACGCCACCCACGTCGCCGTGCGCGAACGCCAGGTCGGCTTCGTGTTCCAGCACTACGCGCTGTTCGGCCACATGACGATCTTCGAGAACGTGGCCTTCGGCCTGCGTGTGCGTCCGCGTGCCACGCGGCCGTCGGAAGAAGCCATCCGCAGCAAGGTGATGGAGTTGCTCAAGCTGGTGCAACTCGACTGGATCGCCGACCGCTACCCGCACCAGCTCTCGGGTGGTCAGCGGCAGCGCATTGCGCTCGCGCGTGCGCTGGCGGTCGAGCCCAAGGTGCTGCTGCTCGACGAGCCTTTCGGCGCACTCGATGCCAAGGTGCGCAAGGAACTGCGCCGCTGGCTGCGCCGCCTGCACGACGAGATGCATATCACCAGCGTCTTCGTCACGCACGACCAGGAAGAGGCCATGGAAGTGGCCGACCGCATCGTGGTGATGAACCAGGGCCGCATCGAACAGGTGGGCCCGCCGGACGAGGTGTACGACCACCCGGCCACGCCCTTCGTGCTGCAGTTCCTGGGCGACGTGAACCTCTTCCACGGGCGCGGCCACAAGCCGGGCCAGACCACGACGCCGCCGGCGGTGAGCTATGTGCGCCCGCATGAGATCCAGGTGCTGGCTCGCGCAGAAGAGGGCGCGGTGGCTGCCACGCTGATCGACGTGCTGACGGTGGGGCCCAACACCCGCCTGGCCTTCCGGCCCGACGAGGGCAGCGGTGCGGCAGGCGAGATCGAGGTCGAGCTCAGCCGGGACGAGTACGCCGCGCTGCGCGACAGCGGTGTGCTGCGTGCGGGCGAACGTGCCTACCTGAAGCCCCGACGCGTGCGCCGCTTTGGCGAGGATGGTGAGCCGACCGTGTCGGACGAGCATGTCGTGATCTGACGTCAGACGGCACGGCAAGGGAGAAGAACAATGAATTTTCAGCAACTGCGCTCGGTGCGCGAGGCGGTGCGCCGCGGCTTCAACCTCACCGAGGTGGCGGCGGCGCTGCACACCTCGCAGCCCGGCGTGAGCCGGCAGATTCGCGAACTGGAAGACGAGTTGGGCGTGACGCTGTTCATGCGCGCGGGCAAGCGCCTGACCGGCCTGACCGAGCCAGGCACCAGCCTGCTGCCCATCATCGAGCGGCTGCTGCTCGATTCCGAGAACCTGCGCCAGGTTTCGCGTGACTTTGCTTCGCATGACGCGGGCCCCTTGTCGCTGGCCGCGACCCACTCGCAGGCGCGCTATGCGCTGCCGTCGGCGGTCAAGGATTTCCGGCAGCTGTTCCCGCAAGTCACGCTCAGCCTGCACCAGGGCTCGCCGCGCCAGATCGCGCAGATGCTGCTGAGCGGCGAGGCCGACATCGGCATCGCAACCGAGGCGCTCACGCAGTACGAGCAGCTCATCACGCTGCCGTGCTACCGCTGGACGCACACCGTGGTGGCCCCGCCCGACCACCCGCTGTTCGACGGCCAGCCGCTGACGCTTGAGCGCCTGTCACGCTACCCGATGGTGACCTACGACGAGGGCTACACGGGCCGTTCGCACATCGACGAGGCCTTTGCCCGCGCCGGCATCAAGCCCAGCATCGTGCTGTCCGCCATGGACGCGGACGTGATCAAGACCTATGTCGAGCTCGGCATGGGCGTCGGCATCGTGGCGTCGATCGCTTACGACGCGGACCGCGATCGCAACCTCCGCGCCCTCGATGCAGGCCACCTGTTCGAGGTCAACATGACCCGGCTCGCCTTCCGCAAGGGCGCCTTCCTGCGCGGCTACGCCTATGCCTTCATCGAGACCTTCGCGCCGCCGCTGACGCGCGAGGTGGTGGAGCAGGCCGTGCGTCAGGCGGCGGAACTCGCTTCGGTGTGACGTTGGTGTTGCGTCACGCGTTTAATTGAGGAGGGGGTGTTTGTTACATTTCGGGGGTTCCAACCCCAGATGTACCCACATGAAACGTCCTCTGTTCCTGGCCGTGCCTGCGGCCCTTGCGCTGACCCTGCCCCTGGCCCACGCAGGCGAGGTCTATGTTGGCGTCGGCTTTCCGCTCGTGCAGATCGGTTATGCGCACAGCGTGAACCAGCAGCTTGGTTTGCGTGCCGACATCGGCACCAGTGGCTCGTTCAACAAGAACGGGCAGGAAGAGGGCATTGACTACAAGGGCAAGGTCAACCTGCACCGTGCGGCGGTGTTTGCCGACTACTTCCCGTTCAGCGGCGGCTTCCGCCTGACCGGCGGCCTGACCTTCAACAACACCGAGCTCAAGCTGAACTCCAACCTGATGCCGGGGCAGCAGGTCGAGATCGGCGACCAGACCATCACGACGAACGGCAGCGAGTACCTGAACGTGCAGGTGAAGATGCCGACCGTGATGCCTTATGTCGGCATCGGGTGGGGCCACCAGGCCCGTGAAGCGGGGTGGGGCTTTGTGGCCGACCTCGGTGTGTCGGTGGGCAAGGCCAAGGTCAGCTACGACACCAACCTGATCGAGAAATCCGGCGGAGTGGTCAGCCAGCAGGACATCGACAAGGAAATCAGCGAGCTGCGTGACGGCGTGGCCAAGGTCCGCTTCCTGCCGCAGGTCACCCTGGGTGTGAGCTACCGCTTCTGAATCACGCGCCCGGCAAAACCTGCCGGATGACTTTCACCAGATCGGCGTTGCCCACTGGCTTGACCAGCCAGCCGGTGGCGCCGAGTCGCTTGGCTTCATCCCGTTTGGCCTGCTGGCTTTCGGTGGTGAGCGTCAGGATCGGCGTGAACCGCAGCAGCGCCCGCACGAGCACCTGCGCGAAATGGGCGCCGGCGTACAGGAGCAGGCCTGTCACGTCCAGGGCCGCGTTGCGCGCGCTCGCGACCTGCAGGATGCCTGTGGACCGGCGCCGCACGGGTCGGCGATGCGCGCTCGCTGATGTAAAACGCGCGATGCAAGCCGGCCGCCCCGCCCTCTTGAAATGTCATGAGCCGTCCCTATAATCATTAGCACTCGCCATCCCTGAGTGCTAACAGCGTCGTCTGGGCGACACTGTGCGCCCCGGTGGCGGCATGCGGGTCTCCGCATGATGCAAAAACAGGCTCTGCAGCGGCGCCCCGCTCGGAGCCGCATTGTCCCAACCGATGTCTCAAGAGACTGGAGAAACCATGAAGCTGCGTCCCCTGCACGATCGCGTGATCGTCAAGCGTCTGGAACAAGAAACCAAGACCGCCCTGGGCATCATCATTCCCGACAACGCCGCCGAGAAGCCCGACCAGGGCGAAGTGCTGGCTGTCGGCCCGGGCAAGCGCAATGACAAGGGCGAATTCGTTGCCCTGAACGTGCAAGTGGGTGACCGCGTCCTGTTCGGCAAGTACTCGGGCCAGACCGTCAAGGTCGACGGCGAAGAGCTGCTGGTCATGCGCGAAGAAGACCTGTTCGCCGTCGTCGCTCAGTAAGCGACCACCGCCACAGGCATCCCACCCCCAACACACTGATTACGGAGATTTCACATGGCAGCAAAAGACGTCATCTTTGGCGGCGAAGCCCGCGCCCGCATGGTTGAAGGCGTGAACATCCTGGCCAACGCGGTCAAGGTCACCCTGGGCCCCAAGGGCCGCAACGTGGTGCTCGAGCGCTCGTTCGGCGCCCCCACCGTCACCAAGGACGGTGTGTCGGTCGCCAAGGAAATCGAACTCAAGGACAAGCTCCAGAACATGGGCGCCCAGATGGTCAAGGAAGTCGCTTCCAAGACCTCGGACAACGCCGGTGACGGCACCACCACCGCCACCGTGCTGGCCCAGGCCATCGTGCGCGAAGGCATGAAGTACGTGGCCGCCGGCATGAACCCGATGGACCTGAAGCGCGGCATCGACAAGGCTGTGCAAGCCCTGGTCGCCGAGCTGAAGAAGGCTTCGAAGGCCACCACCACGTCCAAGGAAATCGCCCAGGTCGGCACGATCTCGGCCAACAGCGACGCCGACGTCGGCGGCATCATCGCTGAAGCCATGGACAAGGTCGGCAAGGAAGGCGTCATCACCGTCGAAGACGGCAAGTCGCTGAACAACGAGCTGGACGTCGTCGAAGGCATGCAGTTCGACCGCGGCTACCTGTCGCCCTACTTCATCAACAACCCCGAGAAGCAGTCTGCCATCCTGGACAACCCGTTTGTCCTGCTGTTCGACAAGAAGATCTCGAACATCCGTGACCTGCTGCCCACGCTGGAGCAAGTCGCCAAGGCCGGCCGTCCGCTGCTGATCATCGCTGAAGAAGTCGATGGCGAAGCCCTGGCCACCCTGGTGGTCAACACCATCCGCGGCATCCTGAAGGTCGTGGCTGTGAAGGCCCCTGGCTTCGGCGACCGCCGCAAGGCCATGCTGGAAGACATCGCCATCCTGACGGGCGGCAAGGTCATCGCTGAAGAAGTCGGCCTGTCGCTCGAGAAGGTGACCCTGGCTGACCTGGGCCAGGCCAAGCGCGTCGAAGTGGGCAAGGAAAACACCACCATCATTGATGGCGCCGGTACCGCTGACCTGATCGAAGCCCGCGTCAAGCAGATCCGCATCCAGATCGAAGAAGCCACCAGCGACTACGACCGCGAAAAGCTGCAGGAGCGCGTGGCCAAGCTGGCTGGCGGCGTCGCCGTCATCAAGGTCGGTGCTGCCACCGAAGTCGAGATGAAGGAAAAGAAGGCCCGCGTGGAAGACGCCCTGCACGCCACCCGCGCTGCCGTGGAAGAAGGCATCGTGGCCGGTGGTGGCGTGGCCCTGCTGCGCGCCAAGCAGGCTGCTGGCGAGATCAAGGGTGACAACCCCGATCAGGATGCCGGCATCAAGCTGGTGTTGAAGGCCATCGAAGCCCCGCTGCGCGAAATCGTGTCGAACGCCGGTGGCGAGCCCTCGGTGGTCGTCAACGCCGTGCTGAACGGTTCGGGCAACTACGGCTTCAACGCTGCCAACGACACCTATGGCGACATGATCGAAATGGGCATCCTGGATCCGACGAAGGTCACCCGCACCGCCCTGCAGAACGCCGCTTCGGTCGCTTCGCTGATGCTGACCACCGAGTGCATGGTCGCCGAAGCCCCGAAGGATGACGCTCCGGCTCCGGGCGGCATGCCCGGCGGCATGGGCGGCATGGGCATGGACATGTAATCCAGCCTGGCGCTTCACAGCCTCAGCAAAAGGCCACCTCTTCGGAGGTGGCCTTTTTCATGCGCAACGCGCGGACAAAAAAAGGGCCGCACATGGTGCGGCCCTCGCAGATGGCTGTGCACCCCTCTCGTGCACATCCCCCCAAGCCGGTTCTCAAGACCGGTCCAGCTTCCACGGTCGAGCCCCTCAGCTCTTCCGTGAGGTCAGGCCAGCCCCTCAGCTGCCCTGACCCACAAGCCGGCCCCTCAGCCGGCTCACACGGGTCGGCCCCTCAGCCGCCCCGAGCTTCTCTCACCAGACGGTCGTGCCGCTCGGTGTCTTCACGCACATGCTTGGCGACATACCAGGCGATGTAGCCCAGCATGACGAACATGAAAGCGATCACTGCGGCGCTCATCAGGCCGTAGTCGGTGGTGAAAAAATCAACCCAGGCTTGCATCGCTTTCTCCTTATCAGCAGTGCTGTTGGTGTCCTCAGGTGCTATCAGACCGCTGATCGGGTCGCGCGGCTCTGATGTAGGTCAAGCGGCCGACCGCCCTGTGTCGCGCCCTGGCGGCGGGTTTGACGCGGCACAATCTCTTGCATGATTGAGCTGGTTGTCGCCCGTCTTCGTGCCCGTTTCTTGCATGTGATACCCGGCCGGGTAGGCAGTAGGGCTGCCGTGCTGCGCGGTGGACTGACGATGGGCGTGGCCTCGGCGCTGACTGCATCGGCCCTTGCGGCATCGCCGGCACCCATCGTGCTGCCGGCTTCTGCCGACACGGCGGCCCCACGGCCCCGCATCGGTCTCGTGCTGTCCGGTGGTGGTGCGCGCGGGCTGGCCCACGTGGGCGTGCTCAAAGTGCTCGAGCGCGAGCGCATTCCGGTCGATGTCATTGCCGGCACGTCGATGGGCGCCATCGTCGGTGGGCTCTACGCCAGTGGCATGGACGCCCACACCGTCGAGGCCGAGGTGCGCAAGCTCGACTGGACCACGGTGTTCGCCTCGCGCGTCGACCGGCAGAACCTCAATCAGCGCCGCAAGGAACAGGACTTCGAGGTCTCGCCGGTGGTAGAGGTGGGCATCGGCATGGATGGCATCAAGGCGCCGATCGGCTCGGTGTCGAGCCGGGGGCTGGAGTCGCGCCTGCGTCGCCTGACGCTGCCAGCGCGGCTCACGCAGGACTTCGACCAGCTGCCCACGCCGTTCCGCGCGGTGGCCACCGACATGGAAACCGGTCAGCCTGTGATCCTGCGCCAGGGCGACCTGGCGACGGCCTTGCGCTCCAGCATGTCGGTGCCGGGCATCTTCGCCCCCGTCGAGGTCGATGGCCGCATCCTGGGCGACGGCGGCCTGGTCAACAACACCCCGGTCGACGTGGCGCGCGCCATGGGGGCGCAGCGCCTCATCGTCGTCAACATCGGCACGCCGCTGGGCCCGCGCGACACGCTGTCGTCGTTCACCGGCGTGACGGCGCAGATGATCAAC
>NZ_CANBCC010000016.1 GCF_947366995.1 uncultured Aquabacterium sp.
GGTGACTTGAGTTCAGACGTGTGCTCTTCCGATCTGTGATGATCCAGCGCATCGGCGCGCAGCCGGTGTCGGCCGACATCACGAACTTCTCGACCAAGTTCAACAACGGCACGGTCGACATGATTGCTGCGCCCTCGATGGCATACAAGCCGCTCGAGCTCTACAAAGGCATCGGCAAGAACGGCGCGATGGCGCGCTTCCCGATCATGATCCTGACCTACCAGGTCGTGCTCAACCACGCCAAGTTCCCCGAAGGCTTTGGCCAGGCATCGCGCAACTACTGGATGACCCAGTTCGACCGCGCGCTGCAGCTGATCCGCCAGGCTGACGCCAGCGTGCCGCCCGCCACGTGGATGGAGCTCTCGCCGGAGAACGCCTACAAGTACACGCTGATGCTGCGCGAGTCGCGCATCGACATCGCGCAGAAGGGCCTGTACGACAAGCGCGGCCTGAAGGTCATCAAGAAGATCCGCTGCAAGGTGAACGCGGCCGACCCGGAGTGCACGACCAAGTCTGAAGAAGACTGGAAGTAAGCACGGCCCCTCGCCCGCCTCGCCAAGGCCCTGCGCTGACCGCAGGGCCCCGCCCTCCCTCACCCCGCCTGCAGGAACGCTCGGTCACCGAGCGGCCCACGATGACCATGACCCCCGCTGATTCCCGCAAAGTTCTGGGCCGCTCACCGCTCGAGTGGCTGTCGAGCCTCCCCGTCTTCATCCTGCTGTTGCTGACCCTGATCATCGGCACCGGCGAGATGGTTCACGGCCAGTTGCTGAAGTTCGGCGAGTCGATGTTCGGCGACCCGAAAGCCCAGGTTCAGTACTTCATGCTGCGCGCCGAGCCATCGCGCCCGGAATGCAATCCGAAGCTCGACATCGACGCCGAGATCCAGCGGCAGGGCAGCAAGCCGGCCGCGGGCAGCGGGGATGACATCGATGATCTGTTCGGTGACGAGCCCGCCACCGACCCGGCCGTGCTGCGGCGCTCGCTGGAGCAGTCGCAGGCCATCTGCGCGGCCAAGCACGACCTCTACAACCGCGTGGTCGCGCACCAGACACCGCAGGTGAAGCTGTACCGAACGGTCGAGACCAGCTTCTTCATGCTGTTCCACTTCGGCACCGAGAACCGTTCGCTGATCCTGCTGCTGATGGTGGCGATTGCTGCGGTCAGTACGACGCTCGGCTTCCACCACATCGGCATCCGCCCGGGCCACTATTCGAAGGACTACCTGCTGCAGTCGGTCGCGCAGACCATCTCCAGCGGCCTGCTTCTGTTCTCGGCCATCCGCTACTACCAGATCCTGCTGGACTCCGGTGTGCCGGTTGAGCACCCGCTGCTGCACTACATCTGGATGGCGCTGTTCGTGATCCTGCTCGCGATCAACCTCAAGCGCGTGATCATGCCGGTGAAGTCGCCGCATGGTGAGGGCACCTGGGGCACCGCGATCCTGTCCATCCCGCTGTATGCGCAGATGGCGACCGTCGCTGGCGTCTACTTCCTCATCAAGAACCACCACGCCGGGCTCGCCATCTACATCAACCAGCTGATGGAGTTGCCCAGCATCTTCATGAACCTGGGGCTGTTCATCTGGGCCGGCATGCTGCTCAAGCAGAGCCGCATCATCGACCTGCTGATGGACATCCTGCGTCCCTGGAGCCTGTCGCCGCAGCTGCTGACCTACATCATCCTGCTGGGTGCCTCGGTGGCCACGGCCTACACGGGCGCATCGGGCGTGTTCGTGATTGCCGCCGGCGGCATCATCTACCACGAAGTGCGTGCCTCGGGTGGCTCGCGTCAGTTCGCGCTGGCGGCCACCGCGATGTCGGGCTCGCTGGGCGTCGTGCTGCGCCCCTGCCTGCTGGTCGTGTTCATTGCCGCACTCAACAAGCAGGTCACCACCAGTGCGCTGTACCACTGGGGCTTCTATGTGTTCCTGCTGACGTCGACGCTGTTCTTCCTCGCCTCGCAGATGCTGCGCACCCAGCGGGCCAGCATCGAATCGCCCGCTGTGGCGATCCCTGCGATGCTGCGCCACATGGTGCCCACCCTGCCCTACATCGCCCTGACCGTCGCCGTCATTGCGATCTACGAGTACGCACTGGACACCAAGCTCAACGAGATCACGGCGCCGACCATCATGCCGGTCATCCTGCTGATCGTTCTGGTGTTCGACAAGCTGGTGAACAAGGGCAAGACGGCTCTGACGCCGGACTACGCCAGCCATCGCCAGGAAGGCGTGGAACGCTCGATCCGCTATGCGACCAATGAGACCGTGGGCCACATCGGCGCCCTGCTGAGCCTGATGACCCTGTCGCTGGCCATGGGCGGCGTGATCGAACGCTCCGAGGTGATGGACAACTTCCCGAAGGTGTTCGAAAACCACTGGACTGCGATGACCTTCCTGGTGGTGACCAAGGTGGTGCTCGGCATGATCATGGACCCGTTCGGCGCCGTGGTGCTCGTCTCGGGCACGCTGGCCCCCATCGCATACGCCAACAACATCGATCCGATGCACTTCTGGATGATGGTGCTGGTGGCCTTCGAGCTGGGCTACCTGCTGCCCCCGGTGGCCATCAACCAGCTGCTGACACGCCAGGTGATCGGCGAGGAAGAAGTGGGCCAGGCCGACTCGGAGGTCCGCCATCTGGGCTTCTACCGCCGCTACGAGCGCTGGATCCTGCCGCTGGCGGTGATGGCGGTCGGCCTCGTGATCGTGTCCTATGGCCCGCTGCTGGTCCACGACATCCCCGAGCTGGCTTTCATCCGGGACTGGTTCCCCTCGGCACCCCAGTGAGTGCGTGCACCGCCCTGGCGGTGCCCTGAGCCCCACCACCGGCCGACTGCATCTGCATCGGCCGGTTTTTTTGCGTCGGCGGAACGAAGTCCGTCGGGTGTGCCGCGGTGGTAAGGTCACCGAATGCGTGTCGAAGTGTCTGCCGTTTTCCGTGAGCCGCCGCTGCGCGGCCTGTTCTGGCCTCTTGCGCTGGCTGCCGTCCTGAGCACCGGCTGCACCACGGTGGGGGGGCGTGGCACCCCGAGTGCCATGCCAGCGGTGAACGCGCCACCCACCGGCACGGGCTCGCCCGCGCAGCCCGCGGGTTCACCACCGGCCTTCGAGCAGGTGAGCAGAGGCGCGGAGCGTCAGGACGGGCTGCTGCCAGTCTGGCGCAAGCAGGACAAGGTCTGGCTGGAGCTCAAACCCGAGATGCTGGGCAAGCCGCTCTTTCTGTCGCCCAAGGTCTCGCGGGGCATCGGCGAAGCGGGCGTGTTCGGCGGGCTCATGCACAGCCGCTCGGCCCAGGTCGGCCGCCCTCAGTGGGTCGAGTTCCGCAAGGTGCAGCAACAGGTGCAGTTGCTGGCCGTGAACGCCGCCTACACCGCGCAGCAAGGCACGCCGCAGGCACTGGCCGTTGCCGCCGCCTACTCACCCAGTCTGCTCGCCAGCGCACCGCTGGCCAGCGCCCCGCACGCCGAAAACGGCGCCGTGCTGGTCGACCTGAATGCGCTGATGCTGGGGGACGTGCTGGGCCTGGCCCAGCACCTGCAGCGCCAGTATCGGCAAGGCTATGCCCTTGACCCGCGCCACACCGTGCTGCTTCAGGCGCGCAGCGATGCCGACGCCGCGGTTTTCGAGGTAAGCCAGCACTTTGCCACCGCAGGCATCAGCGCGGGCAGCACCACGCCGGGCACGCCCGGCTCGACCGTGCCCGTGACGGTGCCCGACCCGCGCAGCCTGTTCGTGAACGTGCACTACACGCTCAGCCCGCTGCCAGCGCAACCGATGCCGCGTCGACCTGCCGATGCCCGCGTGGGCTATTTCAGCTCCAGCGTGGTCGACTTCACGCAAGACCTGCGCCGCACACCGCGCGAGCGCTACATCAACCGCTGGCGGCTCGAGAAGAAGGATCCTGCCGCCCCGTTGTCCGAGCCGGTGCAACCCGTTGTGTTCTGGCTGGATCCCAGCATCCCGCAGGCCTACCGAGCCGCCGTGACAGAAGGCGTGCTGGAATGGAACAAGGCCTTCGAGGCCATCGGGCTGCGCAACGCCATCGAGGTCCGCACCCCACCCGCCAACACGCCGTTCGACACACTGGAAACCGGACGCGCCTCGATCCGCTGGATGGCCAACAACGAGCCCAGCTTCGGCGCCATCGGCCCTAGCCACGTGGATCCTCGCTCTGGTGAAATCCTTGACGCAGACATCGCGCTGGAGAGCCTGTCGTCTCGCGCGATCCGCACCGCGCGCAGCCAGTACCTGAACGGGCTGCCCGCGCTGCAGCACAGCGGCAGCCACACCGAGCACCGCCATCCCGACGGCGAACAATGCCAGCATGCCGAACACGCTGCCGAGCAACTCGGCCTGGCGCTCGACGTTCTGGCCACCCGCGGCGAGCTCGACCCGGACAGCCCTGAAGTCGAAGCCTTCGTGCTGGCCTACCTGAAGGACACCACCATGCACGAGGTGGGGCACGCGCTCGGCCTGCGCCACAACTTCCGCGCCTCACGGTGGCGCACCGCCGATGAACTGGCCCATCCGACGCTGGGCGCACGTGCAGGCAACAGCGCCTCGGTGATGGACTATGCCCCCATCAACCTGCCGCTGCCCGGGCAGCCGCGGCCCGCCCCGTTCCAGACCACGTTGGGGCCGTACGACTTCTGGGCCATCGAATACGGCTACAAGCCGCTGCCCGCCGATCAGACCCAGGCTGCGGCCGAATTGCGCGCCATCGCCGCGCGCAGCGCCGAGCCCGCCTGGCGCGAGGCCCTTGCCTTTGGCACGGACGAGGACAACCTGCTGGGCCTTGACCCCCAGGCGCTCACGTTCGACCTGGGCCGCGACCCCATCGCGTTCGCCCGTCAGCGCCTGACCATCGTGCGTGACCTGTTCGATCGGCAGGCGCGTCGGTCACCGCAACCCGGCGACGACGCCGCCCTGCCCCGCCGTGCCGTGGCCTATGGCCTGCGCGAGTTGGGCCGCACCAGCCAGATCCTGCTGCGCCAGGTGGGCGGCCTGGTCACCCGACGCGATGACCCGGCCAGCGGGCGTGACCTGCTCGTGCCGCTGCCCGCTGCCGAGCAACGCAGCGCACTGACCCTGCTGCTCGATGAACTGCTGGCACCGGGTGCCGTGAATTTGCCTCCCGCGCTGTTGCGGCGCCTGGCACCCGACTACCTCGACCGCCAGGACCAGCGCGAACTCACGCCACAGCTGACCGACTTTTCAGTGGCCGAGCAAGAGCTGACACGCCAGCGCCAGTTGCTCGACGGGCTCATGGCCGAATCCCTCGCCGAGCGGCTGCTCGACAACGCCGACAAGATGCGCGATCAGGAGCGCCGCCCGCTCACCGTCGCCGAACTGCACCAACGGCTGCGCGACGCAGTGTGGGCGCCGCCCCGCCATCCTGTGGATGCGGCACAGCGCCGCAACCTGCAGCGCGAGCACGTGAACCGCCTGGCCCAGGCAGTGGTGCGGGGCAACCGGCGCGCCGACGTACGGGCTGTGGTGCGCGATGAGGCGCAGCGGCTGGCATCCCGATTGGCAGCCACGCGCGGCGGGGATGCCATCGAAGCTGCCCACCGCCGGGACTGCCTCGACACGCTGCGAAGCGCGCTGCAGGCCAGCGTGGTGCGCACCACCCCTTGAGGGGCAGCCCCCCAGGCATCAGGCCACCCCATCAGTGTGAGCGGCAGGGACTTCATTCCAGGGGGACAATAGCGCTTGACCTGACCGCCTGCCCCATGGACCTGCCCACGCTGTTCTCCGAATCCGGCCCCCTGGCCCGCGCCTTTGACGGCTACTGCAAGCGCCAGGAGCAGATCGAGATGGCGCAAGCCATCCAGCAGGCGATCCGCGAGGCCCGCACCGTGGTGCTCGAAGCGGGCACCGGGGTCGGCAAGACAGCGGCCTACCTCGTGCCCTCGCTGCTGGAAGGCGGCAAGGTGATCGTCTCGACCGGCACCAAGGCGCTGCAGGACCAGCTCTACTATCGCGATCTGCCCGCCGTGCGCGACGCCCTCGCCGTGCCCATCAAGGTCGCGCTGCTCAAGGGGCGCAGCAACTACCTGTGCTGGCATCACCTCGACCGCGCCAACCAGGACGCCACGCTGCTGTCGAGCCGCCAGGAAGTGCGCGACCTCGGCATCGTCAACCGCTTCATCCACCTGACGCCCACGGGCGACAAGGCCGAGTGCACCCAGGTGCCCGAGCACGCCACCATCTGGGCGCGGGTCACGTCCACGCGCGAAACCTGTCTGGGCAGCGACTGCAAGCACCACGCCGAATGCTTCGTGGTCAAGGCGCGCCGGGAGGCGCAGGACGCCGATGTCGTCGTCGTCAACCACCACCTCTTCTTTGCCGACCTGATGCTGCGCGAGGAAGGGGTGCCCGAGCTGCTGCCCAACGCGCAGACCATCGTGTTCGACGAAGCGCACCAGCTGCCCGACACCGCCACGCTGTTCTTCGGGCAGTCGGTGTCCACCGCGCAGCTGCTGGATCTGCTGCGCGACACGCTGGCCACCGGGCAGGCTCAGGCCCGCGACGCGGCCAACTGGAACGACGTGCTGGCCCCGCTGGACCGCAGCACGCGCGATCTCCGGCTGTGCTTCGGTCCCCAGACGCAGCGCATGTCGCAGGCCCAGCTGGGTGAGTCGCACCTGCTGTTTCCCGCGGTCGAAGAAGTGCGGGGCGCCCTGCGCGAGGTGCGCGAGGTGCTGGACAGTGCCGCTGACCGCAGCCCCGATCTGGCCCAGCTGCACCGCCGCGCCGACGAGCTGCTGCAACGCCTGTGTGCCTGGGGCGGGCCCGACAACCCCGCCGAGCCAGTGCTGTGCTGGGTGGACGTGGGCACGCATGGCGTGCAGCTGCACCGCACGCCCATCTCGGTGGCGGATGTGTTCCGCCGGCAGCGCCTGGGCCTGGACGCCGACGACCACGACGATGACGAGACCGCAGACCACGCCGACGCGCTGCCCGACGACCCGGACCACGCGGCGGCACTGGAGGCGCTTTTCGACAAGGCGGACGACAAACTGGATGACCTCGATGAACTGGGTGACTTGCAAGCCCTGATGGCCGGCAGCGAGGCCGTTGAGGCGGCGCCACCCACGAGCACCGAACGCGCTGCGGCCACCGTGCCGCGCAAGGCCTGGGTGTTCACATCAGCCACGCTGGCCGTGCGCAACGACTTCCATCACTTCACCGAAGCACTTGGACTGGAAGACGCGCACTGCCAGGCCTGGTCCAGCCCATACGACTACCCCAACCAGGCGATGCTGTACGTGCCGCATGGCCTGCCGCAGCCCAGCGACCCGGGCCACACCGACGCCGTGGTCGACGCGGCGCTCCCGCTGATCCGGGCCAATGAAGGCCGCGCCTTCCTGCTGTGCACGAGCCTGCGGGCGGTGGCACGCGCCACCGAGCGGCTGCGCCAGTTGCTGGCCGACGCAGGCGACCCGTATCCGGTGCTGCAGCAGGGCGACGCGCCCCGCCCCACCCTGCTGGACGACTTCCGCAAGGCGGGCAACGCCGTGCTCGTCGGCAGCCACAGCTTCTGGGAAGGCATCGACGTCAAGGGCGATGCCCTGACGCTGGTGATCATCGACAAGCTGCCGTTCGCGCCTCCCGATGACCCGGTGCTCGCCAAGCGGCTGGAACTGCTGCAGCAACAGGGCGGCAACCCTTTCATGTCGCATCAGGTGCCGCAGGCCATCATCTCGCTCAAGCAGGGCGCGGGCCGGCTGATCCGCAGCGAGCGCGACCACGGCGTGCTGATGATCTGCGACACGCGGCTGATCGACAAACCCTACGGCCGCCGCATCTGGCAGAGCCTGCCACCGATGCGGCGCAGCCGCGTTCAGCAGGAAGCCGTCGACTTCCTGCTCCGCCTGAAAGACTCGGCCGCGGCCCCCTGAGCGGCGCTCAGAGTTCCAGGTTGTCGATCAGGCGCGTCTTGCCCAGCTTCGCGGCGGCCAGGCACACCAGAGGTTCGCCCGCAGCCAGCTCGGCATCGGCGGCCGGCAAGAGGTCACGCTGGCGGCGCACCAGCACGTAGTCGGGCGCCCAGCCACGCCCGCGCAGGCCTGCCATGGTCGCTTCTTCCAGCGCCAGCACTGCGCCACCATCCAGCTGACCGGCTTCGCGCGCCTGCGTGATCTGCACGCGCACGGCGAGCAAGGCGGCGCTGAGCTGGACCGCCTCGGCCCGCTCGGCTTCGCTGAGGTAGCCGTTCCGCGACGACAGGGCCAGGCCGTCACCGGCCCGCAAGGTCTCGCCGCCGACAACCTCGATGCGCAGGCCCATCTGCCGCACCATGTTGCGGATCACCATGAGCTGCTGGTAATCCTTCTTGCCAAACACCGCGGCACGCGGCTGCACGAGGTTGAACAGCTTGTGCACCACGGTGCAGACGCCGGTGAAGAACCCCGGGCGGAAGGCCCCCTCGAGGATGTCGGCCAACTCGCTGGGCGGCACCACCTTGTAGCCCTGCGGCTCGGGGTAGAGCTCGGCCTCCGACGGTGCAAACAGGATGTCGCAACCGGCCGCCGTCAGCAGCTCGGCATCGCGCTGCAGCGTGCGCGGGTAGGTGTCGAAATCTTCGTTGGGGCCGAACTGCAACCGGTTGACAAAGATGCTGGCCACCACTGGGCTGCCACTGGTGCCGGCCAGCTCGCGGGCGCGGCGGATCAGGTCGAGGTGACCATCATGCAGGTTGCCCATGGTGGGCACGAAGATGGGGGCAGCAGGGGCAGCCGACAGCGTGGCACGCAGCTCGGCGATGGTGTGAATGACCTTCATGGTGTGCTCAGTAGCCGTGCAGGGATTCGTCGGGGAAGCTGCCGCTCTTGACGGCGGCGACGTAGCGGCGGACGGCCTCTTCGGCCGAGCCGCCCTCGGCGGTGAAATCGCGCACGAAACGGGGCAGCTTGCCACGCGTGAGGTTGAGCATGTCGTGCAGCACCAGCACCTGGCCGGCCGTGCCCTGCCCCGCGCCAATGCCGATCGTCATGACGCCCGGGTTGTCTGCCTGGACGTCGCGCGCCACCTGCGAGGGCATCAGCTCCAGCACCATCATGGCCGCACCGGCATCGGCCAGCTCGCGCGCATGGCGGCGCAGCGTGGTGGCGCCGGCTTCGTCGCGCCCCTGGATGCGGTAGCCGCCCAGCGCGTGCACGCTCTGCGGCGTCAGCCCCAGGTGGGCGCACACGGGCACGCCGCGCTCGGTCAGGAAGTGCACGGTTTCGGCAGTCCAGCCGCCGCCCTCCAGTTTGACCATGTGCGCGCCGGCCTGCATCAGCGCCACGCTGCTGCGCAAGGCCTGCTCACGTCCTTCCTGGTAGCTGCCGAACGGCAGGTCGCCCAAGACCCAGGCAGCACGGTTGCCGCGGGCCACGCAGCGGGTGTGGTAGACCATGTCGTCGAGCGACACCGGCACGGTGCTGGTGTGGCCCTGCACGGTCATGCCGAGCGAGTCGCCCACCAGGATGCTGTCCACGCCGGCGGCGTCCACGAGGCGCGCAAAGGTCGCGTCGTAGGCGGTCAGCATGGTGATCTTCTCGCCCTGTGCGTGCATCTCGCGCAGGCGGTGCAGGGTCACGGGTTTGCGCGTGGGCGCGGCTGTGCTGCTCATGGTCTGTCCTCAGCTGAGGGGGCCTGTGGCCGCCGTCCAGGGTGTCCGGGGCCCGGGCTCCGCCGGAAGTGGCGCGATTCTAGGCCAGGGCCGGAGGCGACGGGGCGGCAAGGCGTCAGACCCTGCGCGCGGCCCCGGCTCACGCTCGGGCGCGGTCGTGCGCCGTTCAGGCGGGGCGGTAGGCCAGGCGCACGTAGATGGGCGCGAACGCCTCGGCCTGGGTGATGTCGAGCAGGCCTTCCTTGCCCAGCTCGAGCAGGGCGATGAAGGTCACCACCAGCACCTGCGGGCCACGCGTCACGTCGAACAGGTCGGCGAACTCGACGAAGCGCTGGCCCTGCAGCGTGCGCAGCACGATGCCCATGTGCTCGCGCACCGACAGCTCTTCGCGGGTGATGGTGTGGTGCGTGTGCAGCCGCGCGCGCTTGAGGATGTCCATCCAGGCCTCGCGCAGGTCGGCCAGCGTCACCTCGGGGTGGCGCACCACCAGCGAGGGGTCGGAGTGCACCTGCACCCGCATGAAATCGCGGCCCAGCAGCGGCAACTGATAGAGGCCGGCCGCGGCCAGCTTCATCTGCTCGTACTCGATGAGGCGGCGCACCAGCTCGGCGCGCGGGTCTTCCGGTTCCTGCCCATCCTCGGAGGGCTTGGGCGGCAGCAGCATGCGCGACTTGATCTCGATGAGCATGGCCGCCATGAGCAGGTACTCGGAGGCGAGTTCGAGGTTGCGCTTGCGGATCTGGTCGACGTAGGCCAGGTACTGGCGCGTCAGGTCGGCCAGCGGGATGTCGAGGATGTTGAAGTTCTGCTTGCGGATCAGGTACAGCAACAGATCCAGCGGGCCCTGAAAGGCCTCCAGAAAGACCTCGAGCGCATCCGGCGGGATGTAGAGGTCGGTCGGCAGCGAGAACAGCGGCTCGCCATACAGGCGCGCCACCGCCACGTGGTCCACGACCTCGGGCAGCCCCTGTTCGTCCAGCGGGGGCGCGGGCAGGCCGCCGTCCGCGTCGGCAGCCATGGTGTCCGGGTTCACCGTGCGGCGAAAACGGTCAGGTGAGCCAGCCGGGCTCAGGCCTTGGTCTGGTAGACGTAGGGCTTCTGGGGCACACGGGCCTCGCGCCAGTCCTGCTGGGCCTCGCGGTCGATGGCCTTGTCCCACAGCAGGCCACGGCCTTCGCGCTGACGGGCTTCCAGCTGGGGGTCACGCTGCTTGAGGCTGTCGATGAACTGCGTCGCGTCGGACTTGTAGGGTTTCCAGAAAAGCGGCATGGACGGTTCCAGTGAAATGAACGTGGAGCAACCTGACATTTTATCGGCCCGCATGGCTCTGGTGTGCCCCGGAACGACACAATTCGTCCATGCAGGAAATCGAGCTGAAATTCCAGATCCCGGCCGACGCGCTGGACGCCGTGCGGGCCGCCGTGGCCGCCCTTCCCGGCGGCGAGGCGCCGCCGCAGGTGCTGCAGGCCGCCTACTTCGACACGCCGGACCGCAAACTGGCGCGCGCCCGGGCGGCGTTGCGCGTGCGACGCGAAGACGACGAGCGGGTGCAGACCCTCAAGGCGGCTGGCGTCAACGCCCTGACCCGGCTGGAAGACAACCGGACGGTGCCCCCCGCGGCCGACGGGCAGGCGCCCTGGCCTGACCTCGCGCTGCACGAGGGCGAAGCCCGCGCCGCACTGATGCGCGATCTGGCCTGGAACCCGGACACCGACCCGCAGGGCGCGCAGACCGGGCTGCAGGCGCTGTACCGCACCGACATCCGCCGGCGTCGCGCCCGCGTGCCGGTCACGGCCGCTGGGCAGACGCTGGGCACGGTCGAGCTGGCCCTGGACGAGGGCTGGATCGAGGCCGGCACGCTGCGGCGGCCGGTGTGCGAACTGGAGATCGAACTGGTGGACGGCGCGCCCGCCGCCGTGCTCGCGGCCGCCCGGGACTGGGTGACCGCGCACGGCCTGTGGCTCGATGCCCAGACCAAGGCCCACCGCGGCGACCAGCTGGCCCGTGAGGCCGCGTGCGGCACGCCGAGCCCGGTGCCGCCCGTGCGCCGACGGACACCCTCCCCCCGCCCGGGCACACCCGCCACGCCGGACGCACGTCGGGTGGCCGCGCTGAACGCCGCACTGGAACAGGTCGGCCTGAACCTCAGCGAAGTGGCTGTGGGCGAAACATCGGACGTGCGCGCCTGGGTGCGCGCCGCGGCGGTGGGCTTGCGCCGCCTGCAATGGCTCGCGTTGCCCGACGACCTGACCGGCGAAGTGACGGCGCTCTACCGCGCGCTGCGGCCGGCACCGCGGCAACTGGCGTCCGGCAATGAGGCGGTGACGCTGGCGAGGTCCACCGACACCACCCTGCTGCAGCTCGACCTGCTGGCCCGCCTGCTGCAGCCGGTCGCATGATCGCCTGACGCACCACGACCATGAAAAACGGCCAGGGAACACCGGGCCGTTCTTCCTCCGTCAGCGCGCGGGCTCAGCGAATTCGCATGCCGGGCTCCGCGCCCGGGAAGGGTTCGAGCACATACACGCCCGGGTTGGCCTTTTCATCGGCGTGCGACGCGGCCAGCACCATGCCTTCGCTCACACCGAACTTCATCTTGCGCGGCGCCAGGTTGGCCACCAGCACGGTCAGCTTGCCGATCAGCTGCTCGGGCTGGTAGGCCTCCTTGATGCCGCTGAACACGTTGCGGTGGCGGCCCTCGCCCACGTCCAGCGTCAGGCGCAGCAGCTTGGTGCTGCCTTCCACGTGCTCGGCGTTCACGATCTTCGCAATGCGCAGGTCCACCTTCACGAAGTCGTCGATGGTGATGGTGGGGGCAATGTCTTCGCCACCGGGCTTGGGCAACTCGACCACCGGCGCCGGCGGCGGCTCGAACAGGGCGTCGAGCATCTTCACGTCCACGCGCTGCATCAGGTGCTGGTAGGCGCCGATGGTGTGCGTACCCAGCAGCTGTTCGGCGCTGGCAAACGTCAGCGGCGCCACCTTCAGGAAGGCTTCGACGTTGGCCGCCACGGCCGGCAGCACGGGCTTCAGGTAGATGCTCAGCAGGCGGAAGGCCTCGATGCACACGGTGCAGACTTCCTGCAGGCGGGCGTCCATGCCTTCCTGCTTGGCCAGCTCCCAGGGCTTGTTGGCGTCGACGTACTCGTTCACGCGGTCGGCCAGCAGCATGATCTCGCGCAGCACCTTGCCCAGCTCGCGGGCTTCGTACTGCTCGACGATGCTGGCGCGACCGGCCTGCAGCGTGGCCAGCAGCTGCTTGCCATCGTCGCCCAGCGACGCGGTCAGCTCGCCTTCAAAGCGCTTGGCGATGAAGCCTGCAGCCCGGCTGGCGATGTTGACGAACTTGCCGATCAGGTCGGAGTTGACCCGGGCCATGAAGTCGTCCTTGTTGAAGTCGATGTCTTCGACGTTCGCATTGAGCTTGGCGGCGATGTAGTAGCGCAGCCATTCGGGATTCATGCCGATGCTCAGGTACTTGAGCGGGTCGAGGCCGGTGCCACGGCTCTTGGACATCTTCTCGCCGTTGTTCACGGTCATGAACCCGTGCACGTTCACCTGGTTCGGCAGCTTGCGGCCACTGAACTGCAGCATCGCGGGCCAGAACAGGGTGTGGAAGTAGGTGATGTCCTTGCCGATGAAGTGCACCTGCTCCACGGCCGGGTCGGCCATGAACTCGTCGAACGAGCGGGCCTCACCGTACTTGGCCTTCGGGCCGCCGGCTGCGAAATAGCTCTTGAGCGAAGCCAGGTAGCCGATCGGCGCGTCCAGCCACACATAGAAGTACTTGCCGGGTGCGCCGGGGATTTCGATGCCGAAGTAAGGCGCGTCGCGGCTGATGTCCCAGTCGCCCAGGCCACCCTCGCCGTTCTCGTCCTTGGTGAACCACTCCTTGATCTTCTTGCTGACGGCCGGCTGCAGCTTGCCGTCCTGCGTCCACTCCTGCAGGAAGTTCAGGCAGCGCGGGTCGGACAGCTTGAAGAAGTAGTGGTCCGAGGTCTTGAGCACCGGCGTGGCGCCCGACAGGGCCGAGTACGGGTTCTTCAGCTCGGTGGGCGCGTACACGGCGCCGCACACCTCGCACGAATCACCGTACTGGTCCTTGGCCGCGCACTTCGGGCACTCGCCCTTGATGAATCGGTCGGCCAGGAACATGCCCTTTTCGGGGTCGAAGAACTGCTGAACAGGGCGCACGTCGATCAGGCCCTGGTCCTTCAGGGCCAGGTAGATGCTCTGCGCCAGCTCGTGGTTCTCCGGGCTGTCCGTCGACGACCAGTGGTCGAAGCTGATGTGGAAGCCGTCCAGATACGGCTTGCGGCCGGCGGCAATGTCGGCCACGAACTGCTGCGGGGTCTTGCCGACCTTCTGTGCCGCGATCATGATGGGCGCGCCGTGGGCGTCGTCGGCCCCCACGAAGTGTACCTGGTGGCCCTGCATGCGCTGGAACCGCACCCAGATGTCGGCCTGGATGTACTCCATGATGTGGCCGATGTGGAAGTGGCCGTTGGCGTAGGGCAGCGCGGTGGTGACGAAGAGCTGGCGTGGCATGGTGCGTGGCAGGCGGCATCCGGGCCCCGGCCGACGCGTCGATGCGACGGACACAAGACCCTGCGTTCAATCTGGAGGGAGTTCGCGATTTTAGGCCGCGCTAGACTGACCAGCCGGAAAGAATTGCATGCAGTCCACCATGAACGCCCCCACGCCCCTCGAGACCGCCGCCCTTGACGCCCTGCGCACCGTCACCGACCCGCTGACCGGCCAGGACTGGGTGAGCACCCGCCACCTCCAGTCGCTCACCGTCGACCGGGGTGTGGCCCGCGTGGCGATCTCGCTGGGCTACCCGGCGCGTTCGCAGTGGCCGGCCTACACGGCCCTGGTGGACGCCGCCCTGAAGGGCGTCCCCGGCATCACCGGCGTGGACGTGAGCTGGCGCACCGACATCCGCACCCACGCCGCCACGCGCGGCCAGACCTTGCTGCCCGGCGTGAAGAACATCCTGGCCGTGGCCTCCGGCAAGGGCGGCGTCGGCAAGAGCACCACCGCCGTCAATCTGGCGCTGTCGCTGGCTGCAGAAGGTGCCCGCGTCGGCATGCTGGACGCCGACATCTACGGCCCCAGCCAGCCCATGATGCTGGGCCTGAGCGGCAAGCCCGAGAGCCCGGATGGCAAGACCATCAACCCACCGACCAACCATGGGCTGCAGATGATGTCGATGGGGCTGCTGGTCGAGAACCAGTCCGCCACCATTTGGCGCGGCCCGATGGCCAGCCAGGCCTTCGACCAGCTGCTGCGCCTCACCAACTGGGGTCACGCGGACGAGCCGCTCGACTACCTTGTGGTCGACCTGCCACCCGGCACCGGCGACATCCACCTGAGCATCTGCCAGCGCTCGCCGCTGACGGCCGCCGTCATCGTGACCACGCCGCAGGACATTGCCTTGCTGGACGCGAAGAAGGGCCTGCAGATGTTCGAGAAGGTCAGCGTGCCCGTGCTCGGCGTGGTCGAGAACATGGCCGTGTTCTGCTGCCCGAACTGCGGCCACCAGGAGCACATCTTTGGCGAGGACGGCGGCAAGCGCATGGCGGCCGAGTTCAATGTGCCCTTGCTCGGCTCGATGCCGCTGAACCTCAAGATCCGACAGCAGGCCGACAGCGGCCAGCCGACGCTGGTGGCCGAACGCGATGGGGAACTGGCTGGGCTGTACAAGGCCATGGCACGCCAGGCTGCGGCCCTGATGTCCAAGCTGCCCAAGGACTACTCCAGCAAGCTGCCCGGTGTCACCGTGCAGCCCAAAGCCTGACCTTTGCCGCCCATGCTGCCCAACAGCCCACCCGCGGTCGATGACGCCTGGTTCGATCTGGTGCCGCTGGCCCTGATCGAGTTCGACGAACAAGGCCGGGTGCAACGGGC
Organism: uncultured Aquabacterium sp.; assembly: GCF_947366995.1. Taxonomy (GTDB): domain Bacteria; phylum Pseudomonadota; class Gammaproteobacteria; order Burkholderiales; family Burkholderiaceae_C; genus Aquabacterium. Next base: position 15,534 of record NZ_CANBCC010000016.1, read on the forward strand.
CAACGCGGCGCTCGCGGCGCTGCTGGACGCGCCCCCGACGGCGGGCAGCGACCTGCAGCAGGCTCACGCTGCCGTGCAGCGACTGTGCGGCTGGGACGCCCCCTTGACCCTGATGGCGCTGGCGGCAGGCGACACCCCGATGCAGGCCCAGGTCACGGTGCCTCGCGCCGGCCAACCGACCATCGCGCTTCACAGCCAGGTGTGGGCGACCGATAGCCCGCAGGGCCGGCGCTTCCTCTGCGCCATCCGGGAGGCCGCGCTCACGCGCCCCCTTCCCGCCCAGGCCAGCGGGCTCACTGCGCAGCAAGGCCAGTTGCTGTACGAGCTGGCAACCATCCTCGAAAGCTCTCCCGCCGGCATCGCCTATCTGCGCGACAACACCCTGGTGCGCTGCAACCGCCGGTTCGAGCGCATGCTCGGCATCCAGCCGGGCACCATGACGGGCCAGAGCCTCGACACCCTGCTCGAAAGCGATCCCCGCATCAACCACGTGGTGGCCCGCGCCACTGCTGAGTTGATGAATGACGGCCAGTTCGAAAACGAGCTGGAGATCAGCGTCCCCGGCCTCACGCCGCGCTGCTACACGCTGTCGATCCGGAGGCTGGGGCAGTCTGTTCAGCCGCTGGAGGTGATCGCAGTCCTGTCGGACGTGACCCGGCTGCGCACCCAGCAGGCGCAACTCGAGGCACTGGGCCGCGATCGGGACCTGATGTTCTCACTGTCGGGGGTCGGCATCGCGTTCGTCCGCGACGGGCTCATCCAGAGCGCCAACCCTGCCCTCTCGCACCTGATCGAGGCAGACGCGGCCACACTGGCCGGCCGACCGTTGATCAGCCTGTATGCGAACGACACCGACCAGGCCCGTGACCCGGAGGTGATGAGCCAGTTGCGCCGACAGGGGCACTGGCATGGCGAACGCGCGCTGCGCCGCGCCAACGGCACCACGCTGTGGACGGAGATGGCCTTGCGCCTGGTGCATGCCCAGCGTGCCGAGGAGGGCTTCATCGCCTCCTTCGTCAACGTCGATGCCCGACACCGTGCAGAGCAGGATCTGACGCTGCAGGCCGACCGCACCCGTGCCATCCTCGACTCGGTGTTCGTCGGCATCGTCACCATCGAGCGCAACGGCATCGCGTGGATGAACCGCTCTGCGCGCCGCATGTTCGGCGGCGACCTGGCCGACTTCATCGGCCAGCCACTGAGCACGGTGGCCACGCCCGACCTCGACCACCCGTTCCGGCTGACCGACTACCTCGACGAGCTGCAGGACGGCCAGTCTCACACCTTCGAATGCCAGGTGGTCGGCCGCGACGGACGTGTGTTCTGGGTGGTGGGCAACGCCGTCGTGACCTACGGCCAGCAAAACCGCCGGCAGACCACATACGCCCTGCTCGACATCGACCGCCGCCGCGAGGCGGAAGCGCAGTCCGCCGAGGCCCAGGCCACTCTGCAGCGCATCATCGAGATGGCGCCCATGGCCATCCAGGTGGTCGACGCCGAACAGCTGACGCTGGTGCAGGCCAACCAGGCCGCTGCGGCCTACATGGCTTTGGAGACCGGCTGCGCACTTGGCCGCACGCCCGAGGAGGTGTACGACCCCGACCGGGCGCGCGCGTTGCGGGCCGACATGCAGGCCGCACTCGATACCGGCGAAGCAATTCACCGCGAATACCTGCTGCAGGCCCGCAGTGGCCCGCAGGTGTGGGATGTCAACTACCTGCCGCTGCGTCACGAGGGCGAAGCCACCGACCAGTTGCTTGTGGTCGCCTCGGACATCACCGAGCAGCGCGCAGCCGAGAAGGCCCGCCTGGATGCCGCCATCGCGCAGCGCGAGATGCTGGTGCGTGAAGTGCACCACCGTATCAAGAACAACCTGCAAGGTGTGGCCGGCCTGCTGCAGCAGATCGCCGCCCGCAAGCCCGAGGTCGCCCCCGCGATCTCCGAGGTGGTCGGGCAGGTGCAGGCCATTGCACAGGTCTATGGGCTGCAGGTCGGCACCGGCGGCCCGCTGCGCCTGCACAGCGTCATCGAGGCCATCGCCCAGTCGGTTCAGCGCACGTTCGGACGCCCCATCAGCCTTCAGATGGAGGGGCCACGCGCATGTGACTGGCTGCTGCCCGAGGCCGAGTCGATCCCGATCGCGCTCAGCCTCAACGAGTTGCTCACCAACGCGCACAAGCATGGGCCAGGCCCCACGCCGCTTCAGTGCATGCTGGTGTCCACCGAGCAGGCGGTGTGCATCGACATCCTGAACCCGGGGCAATTGCCGCCCGAGTTCAGCCTCGACCGGGTCCGTGGCGGGGTGTCCGGCCTCGGGCTGGTGCGTGCGCTGCTGCCGCGCCGCAGCGCCCGGCTCACACTCGCGCAGCACGGCGAGATGGTGCGCACCCGCATCGAACTGAATCCGCCGGGCATTCACCTCATCGCGCCCCCCCCACCGGTGTGCGCCGAAGGCACTGGTCAGCAGATCACGCTTTGGCCACAATCATGACTTTGCGCGATCGACGGGCAGCCCGCAGAGGACTTGAGTGAATCACAAAGGAAAAATCCTGGTGGTGGATGACGACCGGCTGGTGCTGGCCACCCTGACGCACGGCCTGTCGCAGGCGGGCTACGACGTCATCGACGCCGACAATGGCGACGACGCCATCCTGCTCGCGCGCGAACACAAACCCGAACTGGCGCTGCTCGACATTCGCATGGAAGGCAAGACTGGCTTCGACGTCGCGGCCTACCTGCGCGAGTACTGCCAGATCCCGTTCATGTTCCTGTCTGCTTTTGCCGACGAAGGCACCATCAAGCAGGTCAAGGAACTGGGCGCCCTCACCTACCTCGTCAAGCCGCTCGACATCCAGCAGATCGTGCCGGCCGTCGAAGCCGCCTTTGCCAACCGAGGCCAGACGCGCGGCACGCCGGGCGAGCAGACTTCGCCCGTCAGCACGCCTGCGTCATCCTCCGATCCGCTGCATGACCCGGTGCCACTGGCCATCGGCATCGTGATGCACCGTCACTCGCTCTCGCGCAGGCAGGCGCTTGAACGCCTGGCGCAGCAAGCGCGCACGGAAGACCGGCCACTGGCGTCGGTGTGCGAGCGCTTGCTCAATGCCCAGGAAGTGCTGGCGGGGCTGGGCTCGCTCTAGGCTGCTGCACACGCCGCTGTCTCGCCCGGTCAGGCCAGTTCGCGCACGCCCTGACGCGCCAGCGCCGCTTCGCTCAACGTGAAGTAGAAGCAGGCGCCCGCCCCTGGCCGCGCCTCGGCCCACACGCGGCCGCCATGGCGGCGCACGATGTTCTGAACGCCCGCCAGGCCCACCCCCGTGCCAGGAAAGTCCTTGGCGCTGTGCAGGCGCTGAAACAGCCCGAAGAGCTTGTCCGCGTGCTGCATGTCGAAGCCTGCACCGTTGTCGCGCACGTAATACACCGGGGGGTCGGTCGCCGGCATCATGCCCACTTCCACGCGCGGCGCCTCGACCTTGGCGCTGTACTTCAGCGCGTTACCGATCAGGTTCTCCATCACGCGGCGCATCAGGGCCGGATCCGCCATGACGCGCAGCCCATCGGTCACGCTGAGGCTCACCGGAGACCTGGACGGCACCAGCAGGGCCAGTTCGCTGCCGACCTCCCGGGCCATCGTGCTGAGGTCGATCTCCTCACGCGTGACCTCGGTGCCCGCCAGTTGGGCCTGCCCCAGAATCGCGTCGATCATCCCGTTCATGCGCGCCGAGGCGGCCAGCACGCGTTCCAGATGGTCATGCCCGACGCGATCCAGAAAGCGCCCGTAGTCTTCCTTGACGATGCGCGTGAACCCTTCCACCACGCGCAACGGCGCCCGCAGATCGTGGGACAGCGCATAGCGCAAAGCTTCCTGCTCGCCCTCCGACATCGCCTGCGGTGTGGCGGCGGGGGCGCTGCCCGTCTGCTGCGGCAGCACGAGCTCGATCACGCCGTGGAAACCCAGCAATTGACCATCGGCGCCGTAGCGCGGCGCCCCCTGAATCCGGCAGAACTCCGCCCGGTGGGCCTGCCCCAACATGCACAAGCCCGGCGGCACGGGCACCGTCAACGCACCTGGCCACGCATCACCGTGGGTCATGCAATGTCGCATCCGCGCCAACTCGGGGTGCTGCCACACCCGCTCATCGCCCCAGCATTTCCACCAATCGTCGCGCCGGCCGAGTAATTCGGACAGCGCATTCCAATCTGTGCCGTCGGCGCCACGGGCCGGAGATTTGAGCGCGAGCAACTGATGGGCTTCGTTGGTTTGCCAATACCAGCCGGTCAGCCATTCACGCCAACGGTCACCGAGGACTTCCTGAGGCGCGGCGGGGACCCCGTAAACGCCCCGGGGGTATTTCGGACCCACCTGCCACGGCCCCTGTTGCAGGCCCAGCCAGCCGGTGCAGACCCAGGCAAACACCCACACGGAAAATGCCCAGGCTGCACTGTCGAGATAAGCGAGAACGAGCACACCGCAGACGGCCACGCCGAACCACCCTGCATACCAGGGCAGCCGGTGCGATAAACCGGCTGTCTTGCTCGGGGTCGAATCTTCGGGGCGCGCCATCGAAATCATTGTAAGGACCCCCCGCAGGGGGTTTCTTCCGCTGGTTGCAGATTTCACGAACGGGTTAAAGTCGACGTGAAGACTGCCACAGACTGCGGCAGTATGGGAACGCTTACCGCTTCCCCGATACCGTGCTTTCACCATGACAAGGCAATGCCCCAGGACACGCCCACGATGCGCCCGACCCGGACCATGATCCTGTTGATCATGGGCCTCGCTCTGCTTGTGGCCGCGGGCTGGCTGGGCGGGCTGTCGGGCGTGGGCCTCATGTTGACGGCTGTGGCGGCGGCCGGATTGGGCTATGCCGCGCGCCACCGCGCCGACACCTCTGCCGACCCGGATTCGATCGGCGAGGGCAGCGGGCTCACGACGATGGCCGCCGACTCGCACCCGCCCACCGTGCCGGCCGAATGCGGCGACCTGCTCGCGCTCAGCCAGCGGGTCGTTGAAGGAGCCCATGCGGCGCCCAGCCTGCCTCAGGCGCTGTACCGCGTCGGTCAGGCGCTGAGCGAGGCGCTCGGCTCGCCCTCCTGGATCTGCCTGCGGGTGGAGGGCTGGAACGGTGAATCGGCCCTGCTGCGGCCGTGGATGGACACCGGGAACGATGGCGACGATGTCATCGACGTCACCGCCATCGCCACCGCGCACCGCGATGACCGCCCTCTTGGGCTGGCCCTCGGTCAACTGCGCCCCATCGTCAGCGACCTGCCTGCCCAGGCGCAGCCACCCTATGCCTGGCGCCCCGCCGGCACGCGTCGGGTGCTGGCCCTGCCCGTGGCCATCGAGGGCTGGCCGCTGGCCCTGCTCGAGTTCGACGACCCCGGCCCGCAGGCCGCGGCCATGACCCGTGTGCTCGACATCGCGGCCATCCAGCTCGGCTTTGTGGCCCAGCGCGATGCCAACCTGGCGCGCATGGCCAGCCACGCCGAGCACCTGGGTCGGCTTGGTCTGGTTGCGTCCCGCATCAGCAGCGGGGTGGCCATCACCGACCGGGACGGGGTGATCGAGTGGATCAACTCCGCCTTCGTCGCCCTCACCGGCTGGCCCGAAGAGCAGGCCCTTGGCCGCAAACTGACCGATCTGCTCGCCGACGAGGTGACGGACACCGCCTGCATCACCGAATTGCAGTCGCACCTCGCCCGCGGCGTGCCCTTCCGCATGTCGTACGAATCCCGGCGGGACGGCGGCCCGGACGCCAGCCGCTACTGGGGCGAGATCGACGCCATCCAGATGCTCGACGAGGCGGGGGGCCGCAGCCAGTACGTCTGCCTGTTCAACGACATCACGCGGCGCAAGGCCCAGGAGCACGTCCGCGAGCAGGAGCGCGAATTCCTCGAAGCCCTGCTCGGCAACCTGCCCGTCAGCCTGTTCGTGCTGGATCCGGTCAACCTGAACGTGGTGGCCATCAACCGCTACACCGAGGTCGAGTTCCGGCTCGAGCGCGACAAGGTGGTCGGCGGCTCGATCGCCGTGGCGCTCGGCGAAGGCGGCCTGGACGTGGCCCGCCCCTTCATGGAAGAGGCCATCGCGTCGGGCGAGACCGTCGAGCACGACTTCACCTGGCATAGCCCCGCCGGCGAGAAGGTCGTCAACGCACGGCACTTTGCGCTGCGCCACGGCAACGGCATGCCGCGGCTGCTGATCTCGCTGGTGCGCGACATCACGTCGGCGCGTCAGGCCCAGGCCGACCTGGAAGAGTCGGAGCGCCGCTTCCGCGAGCTAGTCGAGTCAATGGACGACGGGGTGTACGTCGCCACCGAGCGCCGTGCGAGCTACCTGTACCTCAGCCCGCGCACCCAGGCCCTCTACGGCCTGAGCGCCGACGAAATCCACGCCGCGCCGCACCGCCTGCGCACCATGGTCGTCGCCGAAGACCAGCCCTTGCTGGCCGAGCAGGAAGCGCGGGAAACAGGGGAAGCCGGCGAGGCCTCCACCGATGCCCTGCTGCGCATGATCGTGCCCGGCAAGGGGATGCGCTGGATGCGCCACCGCACCCGCGCCCGACGCCTGCCCGACGGGCAACTCCGGCTCTACGGCCTGGTCTCCGACGTCACCGAAGACCACAACCAGGCGCTGGAATTGCAGCGTGCCCGCGATCTGGCCGAAGCCGCCAGCCTGGCCAAGAGCCAGTTCATGGCCAACATGAGCCACGAGATCCGCACCCCCATGAACGGCATCCTGGGGATGACGGAATTGCTGCTGGGCACGCCGCTCAACGACAAGCAGCGCCGCTTCGCCCAGGCGGTCTACCGCTCGGGCGAGAGCCTGCTGGAGATCATCAACGACATCCTGGACTTCGCCAAGATCGAAGCGGGCAAGCTCGAACTGGCCACGAGCGACTTCGTGCTGCGCACGCTGGTGGAGGACACGCTCGAGCTGATGGCCCCGCGCGCCCATGAAAAGGGCCTGGAACTGAGCTTCCGCGAGCAGCCTAGCCTGCCGTCCGTCATCCACGGCGATCCGCTGCGCCTGCGCCAGATCCTGACCAACCTGGTGGCCAACGCCATCAAGTTCACCGAGCACGGCGAAGTGGTCGTCGACATCCGCCGCGCCATCGGGCAGAGCAGCTCCAACGCGGCCGCCACACAGATCGAGCTGGAGTTCATGGTACGCGACACCGGCATCGGCATCCCGCAGGAGATGCTGCCGCGCCTGTTCAGCGCCTTCGTGCAGGCCAACACCGGCATGTCGCGGCGCTACGGCGGCACCGGCCTGGGCCTCGCCATCTCCAAGCAGCTGGTCGAGCTGATGGGCGGCACCATCGAGGCACACAGCGCGCCGGGCGTAGGCTCCGAGTTCGTCTTCCGCATCCCCGTGCGTGTGGGCGACACCCAGGCCGACATGGCCATGCTGGAAGAGCCCGACATGCCCGCCTTCCACGTGCTGGTGGTCGACGACAACGAGACCAACCGCACCGTCATCGAGAACATGCTGACCGCGTGGGGCATGAAGGTGACCCAGGCGACCAATGGCCGCGAAGCGCTGGACATCCTGACGGCCGCGGGCTGCCCGGACGGCACCTTCGACCTGGCGCTGGTCGACATGAACATGCCGGAACTGGATGGTCTTGGCCTGGCCGAGGCGCTGAAGGACAGCGGACGGCACCCCTACCTGAAGATGGTGCTGCTGTCGTCGGTGTCGTCGCCCGACGACGTCAAGCGGGCCCACGAAGTCGGATTCCAGCGGTTCGTGCCCAAGCCGCTACGCAAGGCCGAGTTGCGGCAGGCCATCCTGGGTATCACCGCCGAACTGGGCATCGACAGCGGTGCCGACCTGCCCCACCTCGGCAAGCACGTGCTGGTGATCGAGGACAACACCGTCAACCAGGAAGTGTGCAGCCAGATGCTGAAGCGCCTGGGATGCGACGTGCGGGTGGCCAGCTCCGCCCTCGAGGGGCTGCGCAAGCTCGGCGAGCACAGGTTCGACCTGGTGCTGATGGACATTCAGATGCCCGGCATGGACGGCATCGAGGCGCTGACCTGGTTCCGCCGCGGCTCCACCACGCGCTTCCATTTCGTCACCCCCAGCCAGACACCGGTGATCGCAGTCACAGCTAACGCGCTGGAAGGCGACGAACAGCGCTTTCTGAGCGTGGGCTTTGACGACTACCTCTCCAAGCCCTTCCGTCAGAGTCAGCTGCAGAAGATCCTCATGGAACACACACAGCGCGCCGACGAGCCCACACCCGCAACGCCAGAATCCCGAGCGGAAAGGGATTCGGAGGCGACAACCGAACCGGTGTCACCCGCCCCCTCGCCGACACTGGTATACAACCAAGCGACCGTGAACCCTGCTTTGCCCACCGGCTCGCCCGACCACCCCTCGGAACCGCCCTCCACCGCTGCTGCCGCAGCAGCAGATGCCGACGCCTCCGTGCTGGATGCCGAGGCGCTCAAGCGCCTGCGCGAGCTCGACCCGCGCGGCGACAACCGGCTGCTCGAACGTGTCGTGAGCGCGTTCGAAACCTCGGTCAGCCGGATGCTGCCCCAGCTCGAAGAGGCCATGCGGGCGCAGGACCAGACCGCGATCCTGCATGTCGCGCATACACTGAAGTCTTCGTCGGCCAGCATCGGCGCGCTCAAGTTGTCGCAGCTGTGCGCCGAAATCGAGCACATGATCCGGCGCCAGACAGGAGATGACTTGAACCCTCGCATCCGCCAAATCCCCGCAGAGACGGAACGGGCGCTGCGCGGGCTTCGTGCCCTGATGGAGTCGGCGAGATGACGTTCGGCTCGCACTTCGCGCCGGACAACCCCGACGAACAGCCGCGGGTGCTCCTTGTCGACGACGACGAGGTGAACCTGCTGCTGACGTCGATCGCCCTGCGTGAACGTGGTTTTGCCGTGACCGAAGCGGGCAGCGGCGAGCAGGCCCTGCAGATGATTGCCGACTACCTGCCCGACGTGGTGGTGCTGGACGCAGTCATGCCCGGGCTGGACGGTTTCGCGACCTGCCAGGAACTGCGGCAGCTGCCCGGGTTCGAGACCATCCCGGTGCTGATGCTCACGGGGCTGGATGACGAGGCGTCCATCACGCGTGCCTACGAGGTGGGCGCGACCGATTTCTTCGTGAAGAGCACGCAGTGGAGCCTGCTGGCTGGCCGCCTGCGCTACCTGCTGCGCGCCGCCCGAACCCGCGCCGAATTGGAGCGCAGCAAGTTCAAGCTGGCACGCGCCCAGGAACTGGCCCGCATGGGCAGCTTCGACTGGCGCCGCGGTGTCGGCGACCTGGTCTTCTCGCTGGAAGGCCTGCGCGTGTTCGGCCTTGGTCCGTACGACCGCCTGGGCCTGCGTCGGATCATCCGCATGATGCCGCCCGAGGATCAGAAGGGCTTCCGCCGCATCCTGCGCGAGGTGCTCAATCACGGCACCGTGCTGTGCAACGACATCCAGGTCAACCTGATGGACGGTCGCCAGCGCATCCTGCACATTGAGGCCGAGCCCGAGTTCAACGAGCTGGCCAACATCATCGGCTACACCGGCATCGTGCAGGACGTGACGGACCGCCGCATTGCCGAAGACAAGATCAAGCACCTGGCCAACTTCGACACCCTGACCGGGCTGCCGAACCGCCGTCAGATCTTCTGGCGAGCCGAGCGCGCCATCGAACACGCCAAACGGCAGAACCACTGTGTGGCCCTGCTCCAGATCGGGCTGGACCGCTTCAAGATCATCAACGAGAACCTCGGCCACCATGCCGGCGACGAACTGCTGATCGAAGTCTCACGCCGCCTGCGCAACTGCGTTCGCCATTCCGACCAGATCATCGAAGGCGGCATGGAGATGCTCGGCCAGCGCACCCACCGCACACTCGAAGCGGTGGGCCGCCTGGGCGCCGACGAGTTCGTGGTGCTGCTGCCCGAGGTGGGCACCGATGCGGAGGCCATGGCCACGGGGCAACGCCTGCTGGACGCATTGCGCGAGCCGATGATGGCCGCTGGCCAAGAATGCTTCATCACGGCCAGCGTGGGCGTGGCGGTGTTTCCGGGACACGGTCTGAACGTGCCCGACCTGCTGCGCCATGCCGACGTGGCGATGGACCTGGCCAAGACCCAGGGCCGTAACGCCGTGCAGATGTACGACCCCCAGTTGGCGAGCAAGGGCCGAGTCCGGCTCGACCTCGACACCGCGTTGCACAAGGCGCTGGAGCGCCAGGAGCTGGTGCTTTATTACCAGCCGAAGATCGACGTGCGCACCAGCCGCATGGTGGGCGCGGAGGCGCTGATGCGCTGGCGGCGCAACGGGCAGCTGGTGCCGCCCGGAGATTTCATCCCGCTGGCCGAAGCGACCGGTCTGATCAACAACATGAGCCTGTGGGCCATCGGCGAGGCGGCCCGCCAGGCGCGCGCGTGGCAGAACGAGTTCGGGTTCGACTCGTCCATCGCGGTGAACCTGCCCAGCCGGCTGTTCGAGCAACCCGATCTGGTCGAGCGCGTGGAAAGCATCCTCGCCCGCGAGGGAGTGACCCCGCGCGCCATCGAGCTCGAGATCACTGAAACCGGCCTGATGAAGGACCTGCAGGGCGTCGTGCCCTCGCTGCACCGGCTCAACCAGCTCGGCACGCAGATCTCGATCGACGACTTCGGCACCGGCTACTCTTCGCTCGCCTACCTCACCACCCTGCCCATCAGCGAGCTCAAGATCGACCGCTCCTTCGTGCACGACCTGGGAGACACGCCCCAGAGTTCGGCCGTGGTGTCGGCCATCATCGCGCTGGCCCGCGCACTCGGCTTGCGCGTCATCGCGGAAGGCGTGGAGCAGGAGTCGCAAATGAAGGTGCTGTACGACCTGGGTTGCCACATCTGCCAGGGTTTTCTGTTTGCCCGCCCGATGCCGGCTCATGAGTTGAGCCAGTGGGTGCGCGACTCGCAGACCGTCAACCCGCTGCCCCGCATCACCGACGACGAGCCCCCGCACGACGGCCTGTCGCCCCCTTCTTCGCATTGAACCCCATGTCCATTCCCGGCAAGACGACCGAGGGGCAGACGCCTGCCCTGCTGGCCAAGGCCGCGCTGCGCCGCCTGGCGGAGCAACGCCTGGAACCCACGCCCGACAACTTTCGCCAGGCGTACGAGGCCGAAGGCGGCCTGACGTCGCAGCCTGCGGCGGCAGCCACCGACCTTGCGGAACGGGACCACGATGAAGGGGAGCGCTGGTCGACGCTGATCTCGCGCGTGGTGCGGGGTGCCGAGCGAGGTGGACGCCAGTGGACGATGGCGCGCAAGAAGGAAAGCCTCCAGCGCGTGCTGGAAGGCAGCCGGGGCTCGGGCACGCGCCTGCACCAGCGCCTGGGCCAGCTGATCGCCAGCTGGGACAGCGACACGCTGGACGCTGCCCCGCTGGAAGACACCGCAGACGGCATGCCCGCGGCAGCGACCGCGCCGGTGGCGCTACCCGCAGCAAGCACCACGGCGTCGGCTGTGGCGCGCACACCAACCACCGAAACCTGGCCTGTCGTGGCCAGCCATGCGGTGGCGCAATTGGGTGACACCGCCGTGCAGGCACTGCAGGGGCCCGGCGCCCCGCAGGCCGAAGCCACCCTGGCCTTGCGCCAGGCCCTCACGCGCGCACAGCAATCCGCCGGGCTGCCGCCGCACGAGGTGAATGCCCTGCAGGTCGAACTGACGCAGGCCTGCAACCAGGCACGCCGCATCATCGACCACCGCCATCTGCTGACCTCGCAGCTCACGCAACTGGTGAGCGCACTCACCGACAGCCTCGTTGACCTGGCGGAGGACGAGAGCTGGGCCCAGGGCCAGTGCCTGGCCATGCGTCATCAGATCTCGGAAGGCCTCAACCGCCGTGGCATGGACCACATCCAGGCCTTGCTGGCAGACACCCGGCAGCGTCAGCGTGTGCTCAAGTTCGAACGCGAGCAGGCACGCCAGGCGCTGAAATCCCTGATCCACCAGATGCTGCAGGAGCTGGCCGCGCTCGGCCAGACCACCGACCGCTTCCAGGACAACCTTGGCCGCTACGCCGACACGATCGGCGCGGCCGACACCTTGCAGAGCCTGGCCGGGGTGGTGCGCGAAATGGTGGCCGAAAGCCGGGCGGTGGCCTCCGTGGTGGCCGACACGCAGCAACGCCTCCACACCGAGCACAGCCGCGCCACCGAGCTCACGGCCCGCGTGCGCGAGCTTGAAGACGAGATCCGACAGCTGTCGGCCGAGGCTGCCACCGACCCGCTCACCCAGGTCGCCAATCGCCGCGGTCTCGAGAAAGCCTTCGAGGCCGAACGTTCACGCGTGGACCGCTCGAACACGGCCCTGGTGGTGGCCCTGCTGGACGTCGACAACTTCAAGAAGCTCAACGACCAGCTCGGCCACAACACGGGCGACGAAGCCCTGCGCTTCCTGGCGCGCCGCGTGAGCGAATGCCTGCGCCCCGTGGACGTGGTGGCGCGCTACGGTGGCGAAGAATTCGTGGTGATGCTGCCCGACACCTCGCTGGAAGAAGGTCAGGCCGCCCTCACCCGCCTGCAACGCACGCTCAGCGCCGAGTTCTTCACGCACGACGACAAGAAGGTCTTCATCACCTTCTCGGCTGGCGCCACGCTGTACCGCGCCGGCGAGTCGATGGAAGCGGCGCTGGAGCGCGCCGACCTGGCTCTGTACGAGGCCAAGCAATCCGGCAAAAACCGAACCTGCGTCGGCTGAAAACGGCGTCAGCCCCACAGCCGGCGCAACACCGCCGGCAGTTGCTCGGGCAGGTCGTCGGCCAGCAGACCGGGGCCAAAGGCCCGCGCCGCCTCACCATGCAGCCAGGCCCCCGCACACGCGGCCTCGAAGGCGGGCAGGCCTTGTGCCAGCAAGCCAGCGATCAAGCCACTGAGCACGTCGCCAGAACCGGCGGTGGCCAAGCTGGCGGGGCCATTGGTGTTGACCACCACCCTCCCTTCCGGATCGGCGATCACGGTATCCGGCCCCTTGTGCAGCACCACCGCGCCGCTGCGCCGCGCCGCTTCGCGGGTGACCCAGAGTTTGTCTTCCCCCGAGCCCGCGCCGAACAGCCGCCGGAACTCTCCCTCGTGCGGCGTGAGCACCACGGGCCCGGCCAGTGCGCGGAACAGCGCTTCCGGCTCGTGCTCGAACGCGGTCAGGGCATCGGCGTCCAGCACCACACCACGCCCGTCGGCCAGCAACAGCGCGTCGACCACGAGCGTGCGCAGGGTGGCCGCGGCATCGACTCCCGGCAGGCCGAGTGCCGCCCCCGGCCCCATCACCAGGCTGTGCCACTTCATTGCGCCCAACTGGCGGGACCACGCCGCGGCCATCGCGTCGGCATCCCCGTCGTCCAGCGGCTGCACCATGCCGCACAACAAGCCGCCGGCGTACACCGGCCACACCTGCCGCGGCACAAGCAAGGTTGTGAGCCCGGCGCCGACGCGCGCCGCGGCCCGCGCAGACAGCCGTGCGGCACCCGTCATCACGGCGCCACCCATCACCACCGTGTGGCCCCGAACGTATTTGTGGATGGCGACGGGGCCCGTGCGCGCTGCGGGCGCGGACGGATGTGCCCACTGATCGAGCCACAACACGGGCGCGTTCTCCCAAGTCTGATGCGCTGCCGTGGACAGGGCCTCAGGAGCAATGCCGATATCGCGCACGCAGATTTCGCCACACAGCGCCCGGCCCGGCATCAGCACGTGGCCCGGCTTCTTGCGGAAGAAGGTGACGGTCAAATTCGCCGGCGTGACACCCCAGTCGGCGCCCGTGTCACCGTGCAGGCCCGAAGGCACGTCGATCGCCACGATCGGCAGCCCTGCGGACCGTGCCCGGCGCAGCAGCGTGGCCGCGGGGCCGTCAAAAGGCCTGGTCAATCCGGCACCGAACACGGCGTCCACCACCAAGCGTGCGCCATCCAGCATGGCATCGGAGAGGGGCTCGATTGCCAGGACCTCGCTTGCACGGCTGGCGTGATGGGCCGCATCCCCATGAAGCGCGGCAATCGGCACGCTGGACGCCAGCCGGACGGGCCATCCCGCCTCGTGCAGCAACCTCGCCACCACATGGCCGTCCCCACCGTTGTTACCCGGGCCGCACAAGACCAGCACCGGCCTCGGCGCCCAGCGGGCGCGGATCGCATCGCACACCACCTTGCCAGCCGTCGCCATCAGGGCGACGCCGGGCACGCCGTGCGAGATGGCCCACGCGTCCGCCCGCGCCATCTGGGCGCACGTCAGCAGTTGGTGATCTTGAGGCAGGCAGGGCGCAGTGTGTGGCATGCCGCAAGCTTGCCATGACTCGGGCGAAAGCAGTCGGTCAGGACCGGCCGACCACCACTTCGCTGAACTGCAGCACGGGCTTCAGGTCGGTGTAGTTCGGGATGTCGGCCAGGATCTCCCCGGCGTGCGGACCGAAGGCGGCCTGGAAGGCCTCAACGGACTCGGTGTAGATGTGGCACATCGCCACGTAGGCCGGCGGCTCACCGGGCGCGCCACCCGCAAGGCCCTTGTCCACGGTGTAGAACAGGCACGCGTCACCCATGCGGGCTTTCACGAGCGGCATGTGCCGATCGCGGTAGTAGTCGTGGTCGAAACGAGCCCCTTGCTGATGGGGATACATCACGCTGATCTTGATCATCCTGTCTCCTCGGGTGTGCCGGCCGCGGGGGTGCGACCGTCGCGTCAACATAGCGCGTGAGGAGAAAACAGGAAAGGTGGCTGGGCCCGCAGTCGGGATGTGTCGGTGTGACACACCAGGGCAGCCGGGACGTGAGCGGTCCACAAGCCAGAAAGATGGCGGGTGCGGTGAGATTCGAACTCACGGAACGCGCAAACGTTCGCCGGTTTTCAAGACCGGTGCCTTAAACCGCTCGGCCACACACCCTCGGAAACGCCATTGTAGGCGCTCAGGCGCCGCCCGGCTTCTGCGCCTGCGGGCAGGACACCTGAATGATCTCGCGCGTGGCGCCGTCGACACGCGCAGCGGTGAGTTGCCCGCCCCACACGCAACCGGTGTCCAGTGCCAGCAGGTCATCGCGGTTCACCAGGCCCAGCGTCGACCAGTGGCCGAACGCCACCGGCGTGCCGGCCGTGCGGCGGCCCGGCACGTCGAACCACGGCATGTGCCCCTCCGGGGCGCCGCCTGCGCCCTCCTTCGTGCCAAACTCCATCGTGCCGTCGGCGGCGCAGAAGCGCAGGCGGGTCAAGGCGTTGACCACGCAGCGCAAGCGGTCGGCGCCGGTCAGGCCATCTTCCCAGCGGGCTGGCTCGTTGCCATACATCTGGTGCAGAAAGTCGCCCAGGTCTGCGCCGCGCAGCAGGGCTTCCACCTCGCCTGCCAGCGCCAGGGTCTGCGCCAGATCCCACTGTGGCAGCACGCCCGCATGCACCATCAGCCAGCCTTCGGCATGCACCGCCAGGCGCTGGTGCCGCACCCAGGCGAGCCAATCCTCGCGGTCGGGCGCACCCAGCACGGTGTCGAGGGTGTCACTGCGATGGGCCTTGCGCACGCCGTGGGCCACGGCCAGCATGTGCAGGTCGTGGTTGCCGAGCAGGCAGGTGGCCGAGCCGCCCAGCGCGCGCAGTTTGCGCAGGGTGCCCAGCGAATCAGGCCCTCGGTTCACCAGATCGCCCAGCACGTAGAGGTGGTCGCGGGAGGGAGAAAAATCCAGCGTGGCCAGCAGCTGTTCAAAGGGCCTGCAGCAGCCCTGGATGTCGCCAACAAGGTAGATCATGGAGGGGATTCTGCTACGCTTGCCGCGTTTGAACCGATGGCCCGGCTCTGCCCGGCGCCCTGTATGGACCTTGCCCTGCTGATCTTTCTGATCCTTCTCAACGGTGTGTTCGCGATGTCGGAAATGGCCCTGGCGGCCAGCCGAAAGGCGCGGCTGCAGGTGATGGCTGAAACCGGCGATGCCGGCGCCCAGGCAGCGATGTCCCTGCACGACAACCCCACCCAGTTTCTCTCGACGGTTCAGATCGGCATCACGTCCATCGGCGTCCTCAACGGGATCGTCGGCGAAGCGGTGTTCTCTCCCCCGCTCGCGCAGTGGCTGCTAGGCCACTTCCCGCTCTCGGAAGACGCGGCCGCCATCATCGCCACCGGCCTCGTGGTCGTGATCATCACCTTCGCATCGATCATCTTCGGCGAACTGGTGCCCAAGCGGGTGGCGCAGATGTACCCCGAGCCAGTAGCGCGGGTGGTCGCCAAGCCGATGACGTGGTTGTCGACGCTCACGCGCCCGTTCGTGCGGCTGCTCGCTGCAGCCACCGAAGGGGTGCTCAAGCTCATGGGCATCCGTGACAACGGCAACCGCAGCGTGACGGAAGAAGAGATTGCGGCCCAGCTCGAAGAGGGCCTGGATGCCGGCGTGATCGAGGCCCACGAACACCAGATGGTGCGCAACGTGTTCCGGCTGGACGAGCGCCAGATCGGTTCGATGATGATTCCGCGCGGCGACATCGCCTTCCTCAACATCGAGGCGCCGATGGCCGACAACCTGGCCACCATTGCGGAGCATGGCTACTCGCGCTACCCGGTGTGCCGGGGCGGGCTTGATGATGTGGTGGGCGTGGTGACCGCGCAGCAACTGCTGCACCAGCTGACCCAACAACAGCAGGCCACGCTGGGTGAAGGCCTGCAGCCGGCGGTCTTCGTGCCCGAAACCCTGTCCGGCATGGAGTTGCTCGAGCACTTCCGCGCCTCCGACACGCAGATGGTGTTCGTGGTGGACGAGTACGGCGAGGTGCAGGGCGTGATCACCCTGCGCGACGTGCTGGAAGCCATCACAGGCGAATTCACTCCGCCAGAGGCCGAAGACGCCTGGGCGGTGCAGCGCGAGGACGGCTCGTGGCTGATCGATGGCCTGATCCCCGTCCCGGAGTTGAAGGACCGCCTGGGTCTGAAGACCCTGCCCGATGAGGACCGTGGCCGCTACAACACGCTCGCCGGCATGGTGATGCTGCTGCTGGGGCGCCTGCCGCGCACGGCCGACATCGTGGAATGGCAGGACTGGCGCTTCGAGGTCGTCGACATGGACGGCAAGCGCATCGACAAGGTGCTCGCTTCCCGCATCGTTGAGCAGGAAGACTGAGCAGCCAGCGCGTCAGCCGATGCGCTGATCGGTCGCGTCGTCAAACAGGTGGGCTTCAGCCGCATCCCAGCGCAGGCCCACCCGTTCGCCCACCGTGAGGTTGGCACGCGGCCCAGCCACGCGCGACACCAGCGGCCCGATCGGCGTGTCGAGGAACACATAGGTTTCAGGGCCTGTAGGCTCCAGCATGGTCACGGCGCCCGCCAGGTTGGCGCCTTCGACGGGCCCGATGGACAGGCTCTCGGGTCGCAACCCGTACGTCACGTCACCCTGCCCCGGCTGCTGCTGCTGCTGCTGCAGGGCAGTCAGATGGCCCTCCGCGAGCGGCAGGCTCACCCCATGAGCGACCAGCCCGGCCGCACCGACAGCACGGTGCGACTTCACCATGTTCATGGCCGGCGAGCCGATGAACTCGGCCACGAACTTCGTCGCGGGGCGCGAGTAGATGTCGTCCGGCGTGCCGAACTGCTGCAGCACACCGTCCTTCATCACCGCAATGCGGTCGCCCAGCGTCATGGCCTCGACCTGGTCGTGCGTGACGTAGACAGTGGTGGTGCGGGTGCGCTGGTGCAGCAGCTTGATCTCGGCGCGCATCTCGACACGCAGCTTGGCGTCGAGGTTGGACAGCGGCTCGTCGAACAGGAAGAGCTTGGGGTTGCGGGCCAGCGCCCGGCCCATCGCCACGCGCTGACGCTGGCCGCCCGACAGCTGGCCCGGCTTGCGCTTGAGCAGGTGCTCGATCTGCAGCATCTTGGCCACGCGGGCCACCGCCGCTTCGCGCTCGGCCTTGGGCACCTTGCGCATCTCCAGGCCGAAGGCGATGTTTTCGGCCACGTTCATGCTGGGGTACAACGCATAGCTCTGGAACACCATGGCGATGTCGCGGTCCTTCGGGGGGGCGAAGGTCACGTCCTGGTCGCCGATCAGGATGTTGCCGGACGTCGGCGTGTCCAGCCCGGCGATCATGCTCAGCAGTGTGGATTTTCCGCAGCCCGACGGGCCGACCAGGATCAGGAACTCGCCGGCTTCGATCTCGATGTCGATGCCCTTGAGGATCTCGTGGCCACCGTAGGCCTTGCGAACGTTGCGGATGGAAAGAGCGCCCATGGGCTTGTCCTTCTTGTGTGAATTCGAGCGGATGAGGGGATCGGGCCGGATCAGCCCTTGACGGCGCCAGCGGTCAGGCCGCGCACGAAGTACTTGCCGGCGACGGCGTAGACGAACAGCGTGGGCAGCGCGGCAATCAGGGCGGCCGCCATGTCGACGTTGTATTCCTTGACCGTGCTGGAGGTGTTGGCCAGGTTGTTCAGGCCTACGGTGATCGGTTTGGACTCGGCACCGGAGAACACCACGCCGTAGAGGAAGTCGTTCCAGATCGCGGTGAACTGCCAGATCAGCACGACGACCACGATGGGCGTCGACAGCGGCAACACGATGCGAAAGAAGATGCGCCAGAAACCAGCACCATCCAGCATCGCGGCCTTGATCAGTTCATCGGGCAGCCCGACGTAGTAGTTGCGGAAGAACAGCGTGGTCGACGCCAGGCCGGCGATCACGTGCACGATGACGAGGCCCCACACCGAGCTGGACAGGCCGAACCAGCCCAGCACCTGCGACATGGGCAGCAACACCACCTGCATCGGCATGAACACGCCGAACAGCATCAGCGCGAACATGACTTCGCTGCCGCGGAAGCGCCACTTGCTGAAGATGTAGCCGTTGATGGCCCCCAGCACGGTCGAGATCAGCACCGCCGGCACCACCATCACGACCGAGTTCCAGAAGTAAGGCTTGAGGCCGCCGCAATCGGCACCGGTGCAGGCGGTGGACCAGGCCTTGAGCCACGCGTCGAGGTTGATGGAGCCGGGCAGCGACAGCAGGTTGCCGTTGCGGATCTCGTCCATGTCCTTGAGCGACGTGACGAGCATGACGTACATCGGTGCCAGGAAGACCAGCGCGAACAGGCCCAGCAGCGTGTAGATGGCGAATCGATGGAATCGGTTCATGGTGAGCACTCCTGCGGGCAATCAGCGGCGGGCCCGCAGTTCGGAATACAGATAAGGCACGACGATCGCGGCCACGGTGGCCAGCATCACGGTGGCTGAAGCCGCCCCCAGGCCGATCTGGCCGCGGGTGAAGGACATCGCGTACATGAAGGTGGCGGGCACGTCGGACGCATAGCCCGGGCCGCCGGCGGTCAGCGCCATCACCAGGTCGAAGCTCTTGATCGCGAGGTGGGCCAGCACCATCAGCGTCGAGAAGAAGACGGGGCGCAGGCTGGGCACGATGATGCGCCAGTAGATGCGCGGCAGCGAAGCACCATCGACCTGGGCCGCCTTGATGATGCTGTCGTCGATGCCCCGCAGACCGGCCAGGAACAGCGCCATCACGAAGCCGGCGCTCTGCCACACCCCGGCGATGACCACGCAGTAGATGGCGTAGTCGGGGTCGACCAGCCAACCAAAGGTGAAGTTCTCGAAGCCCCATTGCTGCATGAGGTTCTCGATGCCCAGACCCGGGTTCAGGATCCACTTCCAGGCCGTGCCGGTGACGATGAACGAGATCGCCATCGGGTAGAGGTAGACGGTGCGCAGAAAGCCTTCGGCGCGGATCTTCTGATCGAGCAGGATGGCCAGGAACAGCCCGATGGCCATGCCGAATCCGATGAACAGCGCGCTGAACACCCACAGGTTCTTGAGCGCCACCATCCAGCGCTCGCTCTCGAACAGCAGTTCGTACTGCGCCAGCCCCACGAACTCGTAGTTGGGCAGCAGGCGCGAGGCCGACACCGAGAGGTAGCCGTTCCAGATCATCAGACCGTAGATGAACAGCATCGCGACAAGAAAGGACGGCGCCAGCACCAGCTTGGGGAGCCAGTGTGTGCGCGGCTTGTGGATCGTGGGGGTGGCGGGTCGGGTCATGTCAGCGACATCCCTTCAGAAAGAACAGGCAAAAGAAAGGGCCGCCCATGCGCGAACAACATCGGCATGGGGGCAAGGGGCCAGGGCCGCTCGTGACGGCCCTGCCCTTCGCATCGCGTGATGCGGCTTGCTCGGTTTACTTGGTGCGTGCGGCGGCGGCGATCTTGTCCATGGCCTGGGCCACGGTCATGCGGTCGCTGTTCCAGAAGTTGGACACCGCGTCCTTGATCGCACCTTCAGCGGCCGACGACACGGCCATGCCATGGGCAATCGACGGCACCAGCGTGTTGGTCTTGGCCGTCTCGACAAAGTCCTTGGAAGACTGCTTGGCGCAATCGTCGAACTTGTCCATGTTCTGGCCCAGGCGCACCGGGATCGAACCCTTGTTCAGGTTGAAGACCTCCTGGAACTCGGGCGACATGACGGCCGCAGCCAGGTCCTTCTGGGCCTTCACATTGGCCTCGTTCTTGAGCTTGAACAGCGCGAACGAGTCGATGTTGAAGGTGAAGGCCTTGGCGGTGCCCGGTGCGGCCGTGCAGACGAAATCGACGCCCGGCTTCTTGCCGGCCGAGATGAACTCGCCCTTGGCCCAGTCGCCCATCAGCTGCATGCCGGCCTCGCCACGGATCACCATGGCCGTGGCCAGGTTCCAGTCGCGGCCCGGCGCATTCTTGTCGGTGTAGCTCTTCACGCGCTTGAACGTCGTGAGCACCTTGGTCATGGTCTCGCTCTTGAGCGTGGCCTGGTCCAGCTGCACCAGCGCCTTCTTGTAGAACTCGGTGCCCCCCACACCCAGCGCCACCGCCTCGAAGGTGGTGAAGTCCTGCCAGTTCTGGCCACCGTGGGCTACGGGAATGATGCCGGCGGCCTTCAGTTTTTCAGCGGCTGCAAAGAACTCGTCCCAGTTGGTCGGCACCTTGGCACCGGCCTTCTTGAAGGCTTCCGGGTTGGCCCACAGCCAGTTGACGCGGTGCACGTTGACCGGCACGGCCACGTACTTGCCCTTGTACTTCATGATGTTGCCCACGACCGTGGGCAGCAGCTTGTCCCACTGGTTGGTGGCGGCCACGTCCGACATGTCGGCCAGCACACCTTCCTGTGCCCACTCCTGAAGGGACGGTCCCTTGATCTGGGCCGCCGCCGGTGCGTTGCCCGACACGACGCGCGACTTCAGCACCGTCATGGCCGAGTCCCCGCCGCCGCCCGCCACGGCGAAGTCCTTCCAGCTGTGGCCCTTGGCCTGCAACGTGGCCTGCAGCGACTTGGCCGCCTTGGCTTCGCCGCCCGAAGTCCACCAGTGCAGCACTTCGACTTCGCCGGCCTGCGCGGCCAGGACGGTCACCATCGAGGCGGCGACCACGGCACCCGCGCGCAGCGCGAACATCATCTTCTTCGACATGGGGCGTCTCCTTCTCGTCAACGAGGGATCTGTGTGTGTTTGAGGATCAACGGGCGTGCAGCGTGGCGCCTCACAAACCGTTAATGAATTATTAATAAATTAACGGTTCTTGAATCCAGGGGTCTTCCCTAGGTTCGCGCGCGAACCGGCAGGCTGACCCGCACACGTAGACCGTGTGGCACCACGTTGTACAGCGAGACGCTGCCCCCATGCTGAAGGATGATTTCCCGGACGATGGGCAAACCGAGGCCGCAGCCCGTACCGTCGTTGCTGCCGCGCACGAAGCGCTCGAACACCCGCGCGTGGTCAGCCGTCGGAATGCCGGGGCCGTTGTCCTCCACCTCGACCACCACCTGCTCGCCTTCGCGGCGGGTACGCACGGTGACGAGGCTGCCGCGCCCGGCATACCGCATCGCGTTGTCGATGAGGTTCACCAGGGCCTCGCGCAGAAGCAAGGGGTTGCCGATCACCACCAATTCGTTGTCGGCCCGGCCTTCGCCCTCGTGCGACTCCGGCTCATCACACCCCAGGTCCACGCCCATCTGCAGCGCGCGGGGCACCAACTCGGCCGTCAACTCGCGCGCCAACGGGCCGATGGGCACCGGCACCTGGCCCTGCTTCATGGCCGATTCAGGCTCGGCCCGCGCCAGCGTCAGCAACTGGTTCACCAGATGCGCGCTGCGCATGGCGCTCGCCCGCACGCGCTCAAGCCGGGCCCGCAGCTGTGGCTCCTGGGCCGCTTCCAGCGCCAGCTCGGCCTGAGATTTCACACCGGCCAGCGGGGTGCGAAGCTGGTGGGCCGCGTCGCTGATGAAGCGCTTCTGCGTCTCGACGTTGCGTCGCACCGAGGCCAGCAGGCTGTTGAGCGCCATCACCAGCGCATGCACCTCGGCAGGCGCGGCCGTCATGCGGATCGGATTGAGGTCGTTGGGATGGCGGTCTTCCACCAGCCGGCGCAGCCGGGACAGCGGCGCCAACCCCGCCCGAATGCCCGCCCAGACGATCAGGGTCATCAGCACGATCAGCCCTGACAGTGGCAAGGCAGTGTCAATGAGGATGCGCCGAGCCAGGGCCTCTCGGCTGGCGCGGCTCTTGGCAACCTGTACCAGCAGACGCTCCTTGCCCCCCTCGCCATAGGGCAGCAGCAGCGCGGCCACACGCACGCGCGTCTCGCGCACGGTGGCGTCATAGAAATAGGGCTGGTCGTTCTCCAGCTGGACGCGCTCGGATGGCGGCGGCAGTTGCTGGTTGCCCAGGATGAACCGCCCGGGCGGCGTGCTGACCATGTAGTAGACCGTGTCGTCGGGGTCGGTCTCAATGATGTCGCGGGCCGCACGCGGGAAGTCGATCAGCAGGCCGTTGTCGATCGGCTTCACCTGGCGAGCGAGCGCGCGCGAGGTCTGGAACAGACTGCGGTCGACCATCTGGTTGGCGTAGTTCGATGCCACGCTGTACGTGACGAACGCCCCCACCAGCCACAGCACCAGCTGTGGCAGCACGATCCACCACAGAAGCTGACGGCTGAGCGGGCTGCCGACCCGCAGGTCGAGCGCCTCGGCACGGTCATCGTCCGTCGGACCGGGCAAGGGGGAGTCCCGCACGGCGCCCCGGCGTCAGGCCTGCAGTTCGAGCAGGTAGCCCAGCCCGCGCACCGTGCGGATCGACACGCCCGAGGGCTCGAGCTTGCGACGCAGCCGATGGATGTAGACCTCGATGGAACTGGGGCCACCCTGGTTGCGATCCAGATCCCAGGCTTGTGCGATCTCGTCCTTGGTCACCACCTTGTCGCGCTGGGTGAGCAAAAGGTCGAGCAGCTCCCACTCCCGCGGTGACAACTCCACCGGCTCACCGTCGACGACGGCACGACGCGCCTCGCGGTCAAAGCTCAGCGCCCCGAGCGACACGGTGCTGCCCGCCTGGGGCTTGAAGCGGCGCAGCAGCGCACGGATCCGCGCCTCGAGCTCCGGGAAGTCGAAGGGTTTGGTCAGGTAGTCGTCGGCCCCGGCATTGAGGCCGGCCACCCGGTGCTCCAGCCCGTCAAGGGCGGTGAGGATGAGGATGGGCAACGCCGGCTTGACCTCGCGCACGGCCTTCAGCACGCTCAGGCCGTCGAGCTTCGGCAAACCGAGGTCCAGCACGGCCACGTCGAAAGGCTGGGAAGTCAGGGCTTCGAGCGCGGTACGCCCGTCGGCCGCCACCTGGGTCTGAAACCCGGCATTGCCGAGCTGTTCGGCCAGGGCATCGGCCAGGATGTCGTCGTCTTCAGCAAGCAGGACACGCATCCCTCAAGCATACGAGAGTTTCAATCGCGTCCGTCGCGCACGAACCAGTATCGGGCGGTGGTGTCGCGCCAGCAACTCCCGCGCGGGGCGGTGCTGTCCCACGTCCATGCACCACAGGCTGGCGTGCCGCGAACGGCGATGCCGTGCTCGCTGTAGCGCCGCATCACCACAGGAGACGGGTGCCCGTACGCATTGCGGCGCCCGACTTGTACCACGGCATCGCGGGGCTGCACCGCCTTCAGGAGGGCCTCGCTCGACGAGCCGGCGCTGCCATGATGCGGCACCACCAGCACGGTGCTGCTCAGCACGTCGGCGCCATGTCGCGCCACCAGGGCGCGTTCCTCGGCGTGGCCGATGTCGCCAGTAAGAAGCAGCGACGCGGCGTCCTGGCCCGCCCGTGCCGGCACGCTGACCCTCAGGACACAGGAATGCGCGTTGCCGTCGCTGCGCCGGCCATCAGATCGATCGGCCCGCCGTGTGAACGGGTGCAGCACCTCGAATCGGACGCCGTCCCAGGTCCACGCTTGTCCTGCCTCACACGGCTTCGCCTCGGGGCGAGGGCCGGGTGCCTCCCCGGAGGGCGCCAGCAGCGGGTGACCTGCCGGCAAGCTGTGGTGCAAGGCCATCACCGGCACCCCGCCGAGCACGGCACGCGCACCACCGGCATGGTCCGCGTCTTCGTGGCTGAGCATCAGCGTGTC
Source organism: uncultured Aquabacterium sp. (assembly GCF_947366995.1). Taxonomy (GTDB): domain Bacteria; phylum Pseudomonadota; class Gammaproteobacteria; order Burkholderiales; family Burkholderiaceae_C; genus Aquabacterium. Next base: position 39,940 of record NZ_CANBCC010000016.1, read on the forward strand.
GAGTTGCGTCACACCGAGGGCCTGCAGCAAGGGCAGCACCACACGTTCACCCGCATCGTGCTCGCGGCCCATGGCGGGGCCGGCGTCGAACAACAAGGCATGGCGCGCGGTGCGCACCAGCACCGCACTGCCCTGCCCCACGTCGGCGGCCACCACGTGGAAGCCGTGCGCGGGCGGTGGCAAGACCCGCCACGTCGGGGGCAACCACGCCAGCGGCAACAGCGAGGGCATGAGCAGCAGCTTCAGCCGCCAGGGCCACGGCCGCAGGCACAGCATCCCCGCGGCCACCATGCCGACCGTGAGCCACAGCGGCGTCTCGGGCGACGACCAGGTGGCGTAAGGCACCTCGGCAAGCCAACCCAGCACCGCGCGCATCACCTCCACCCCGTGCGCCGCCAGCCCCCAGATCGGCGACCACACGACGCCGAGCAGGGCCATCGGCGTGATCAGCAAGGTGAACACCGGGATGGCGACCAGGTTCGCCACCAGACCGATCAGCGAAAACTGCTGAAAGCACGCCAGGGTGACGGGTGCCAGCGACAAGGTCACGAGCACCTGCACGCGAAGCAGTTCGCGGCCCTGGGCCCACAGTGTCTGCGCGCGACCACGCCATGATGACCTGGTCGGCAGGGTATCGGGCCCGTTCGGCAGCGGGCCACCCTGGTGAGGCTCCGGTCCCCGCCCCGGCTGCCGGATGCTGCCATCGTTCATCAACACGGCCACCGCCACGAACGACAGCCAGAACCCGGCCTGGCGCCACGCCCAGGGCTCGAACGCCAGCACGCCCGCCGCGGCCCACAGACACACCAGGGGCCACGGCCAGCGGCGCGCTCCGCTGCGCAGCAGCGAGACGATCAGCAGCATCCACACCGTGCGCTGCGCGGGCAGCCCCCAGCCGGCCAGCACGGCATAGCCGGCAGCGCCCGCCACCCCCACCCAGCGGGCCACCTCAGGGGCGGGCCACCGCAACGCCAGGGCAGGCACGCGGCCCCACAGCCGGCGAACCAGCCAGGCCACCAACCAGCCGCACATCACGACGTGCGTGCCACTGATGGCCACCACGTGCGCCACACCCGTCTGGCGGAAGATGGCCCAGTCATCCCGCTCGATGGCAGATTGATCCCCGACCGCCAGCCCGGCGAGCACGCCCGCGCTGGCCGGGTTGCTCACGGCCTGCGCAATGGCTTCGCGCACCGCATGGCGGGCGCGCTCCACCCACCCATCCGACCACCCTTCGGCCGCCGCAACGCGCACGGGTGCTTCCGGCTTGGCCCGCACCGACGCCACGGCCCTCACACCGCGCGCGAACGGGCCGAGCTCCGCATCGTGGCCGCCAGGGTTGGCCAGCCCGTCAGGCGCACGCACCTTGGCTCGCAGTCGCCAGACCTCGCCGGAACGCAATGCAGTCATCGCCAGGCCCTCGGGCGCCTGCAATTGAAGCCGATGAAAAGGCCGCTTCGGCGCGGGCCGTGCCCCCTGGCACCCCTGCCCCTCGGCGCCCAGCAGGATGGCATCCACGCGCACACCCCACGCCGTGCGGGCCGGCAAACCGTCGATCTGCACGCACAGCGGCACCTCACGCCCCTGCCAGCCCGACGGCACTGCCTCCGCCAGCCTGGCGGAGGCCCGCATCCCCGTGAGCCCCCACCCCAGCAGCAGGGCGGCCGCCACACACGCGGCACCGCGCCCCAGCCAGTACGGTGCACGGCGCATTGTCCAGACGGCGAACACCAAAAGCCCTGCCGCCACGGCCAGCGCCAGCGCGTGCAAAGCAAGCGACGACACGGTGCGCTGCCCCAGCTGGACCGCGGTGCCGGCCACCCACGCGAGCGGACACAGCCACGCCAACCACCACCCCGTCGACACCACCACCGTCGATTCAGCCCAGCTCAGGCCGCGCCCCCGCGGTGTAGGCACCGACGCGGGGCAACGAGGCAGCACATCAGGAGGGGCGACAGACATGGGCTGGGTGAGGGCTGAACCCGTCAGCATGGCGCCGCCGCAACGGCTTGCCCACCCCCGCACGGGCCACCTCTGAGGGTGACTTGACCGTCGCACCATGCCCCCAGCGGCAGGACGGAACGCCCTCATGTACCATCCCCGCCAAACGCCGCGTTGCACCCGCGCGCCGGCCTCCCCCTTCTCGTCGCCCCCGCCATCATGAGCATCGCCCAACGCCTTGAAGCCCTCGGCATCACCCTGCCGCCCGTGTCCATCCCCGCTGCTGCCTACGTGCCTTTCGTGCGCAGCGGCAACATGGTCTACCTGTCGGGCCACATCGCCCGCAAGGACGGCCAGGTGTGGGTGGGGCAGCTTGGCAAGAACCTGACCACCGAGGAAGGCAAGGCCGCCGCCCGCGCGGTCGCCATCGACCTGCTCGGCACGCTGAACGCGGCGGCCGGTGGGCTGGACAAGGTGGTGCGCATCGTGAAGGCCACCAGCCTGGTCAACAGCACGCCCGAATTCACCGAGCACCACCTGGTCACCAACGGCTTTTCCGAGCTGATCGGCGAGGTCTTTGGCGAAGCCGGCAAGCACGCCCGCAGCGCCTTCGGCGTGGCACAGGTTCCGCTGGGTGCCTGCGTCGAGATCGAGCTGATTGCCGAGGTGGCCTGAGGCCATGGCACTGACCGCTCTGCCCTCCCGTACTCTGCTGACCGGCCTGGGCGCCGTGTGCGCGTTGTCCGTCGGCTTCGCCCTCTACGCGCAGCACCAGTGGGGCATGGAGCCTTGCCCGTGGTGCATCCTGCAGCGCATCCTGTTCGTCGCTGTGGCGGTGCTGTGCCTGATCGGCGCAGCGCTCCCGGCCGGGTGGCCGCGCCGTGCACCCGCGCTGGTGGGCGTGCTGCTGTCCGCATCGGGCATCGCGGCCGCGCTGTGGCAGCACTTCGTCGCCGCCCGCACCAACTCGTGCGCCCTGACACTGGCCGACAAGGTCATCAGCGGGCTGGGCCTCGACACGCGCTGGCCCGAGGTCTTCGAGGTGCGCGCATCCTGTGCCGATGCCGCCGTGAACCTTCTCGGCGTGCCCTTCGCGTTCTGGAGCCTGGCGCTGTTTGCCGTCGTGGGCCTGGTGCTGCTGACGGTGGCCGTCTCGCCTGCACGCCGTGCTTGATCAGGATCCCGCCTTCCCCACCGCGCTCGTCGACTTCCCCCTGCCCGACGGCCCGGGCCGTGCACGCTGGCGCTTCGAACGCCCAACACAATGGCTGGTGGCCCATGACCCCAGCCAGGTCGCCGGCCTGCTGGACGCAGCACACGCGCTCGCCAAGGCCGGGCACTGGTGCGTGGGGTGGGTGGCCTACGAGGCCGCCCCCGGCCTGGACCCGCACCTGCCGGTGAAGGCCCTGCCCCCCGGGCAACCTTACGCCGTCTGGGCGGTGTTCAACGACGCAGAAGCATGGGACGGCAGCCCGCTCGCCGCGCCCGAGCCCGCCTGGTCTGCCAGCGCATGGACCGCCGAACTGGACGAAGCCGCCGTACTGGGCCGCGTAGAAACCATTCGCGAGCTGATCCGCGCGGGCGAGGTCTATCAGATCAACCTCACCGCCCGCCTGCGCAGCCCCTTTGAAGGCGGCTCCGAAGGCATGTGGCCGTACTTTCGCGCGCTGCAGCGCAGCCAGCCGGAGGGGTATACGCTGATGCTGGACGCCCGGGCGGCCTGCCGTGCCCCGGGCGCCGTGCTGAGCGTCTCGCCGGAGCTGTTCTTCGACTGGGACGGCGAGACGCTGGTGACCCGGCCGATGAAGGGCACCGCCGCACGTCGGCCCGAGGCGCAGGCCGACGCCCGCGCCGCCGACTGCCTGCGCAGCAGCGACAAGGAACGCGCCGAGAACCTGATGATCGTCGACCTGCTGCGCAACGACCTGTCGCGCGTGGCCGAGGTCGGCTCGGTGCGCGTGCCATCGCTGTTCGACCTGCACGCCCTGCCCACAGTCTGGCAGATGACATCGACCATCACCGCGCGCAGCCGGGCAGGGCTTCGTCTGAGCGAAGCGTTTGCGGCCCTGTTCCCGTGTGGCTCGGTCACCGGTGCCCCGAAGCGACAGGCGATGCACCACATTGCCCGGCTTGAGCGCAGTGCCCGCGGCGTGTACTGCGGCGCCGTCGGTCTCATGCAGCCCGGCGGGCGGGTCACGTTCAATGTGCCCATCCGCACGGTCTGCCTGCACACGCCCCCGCCGCCCGCGCCCTGGCGTGCCGAGTGCGGCATCGGCAGCGGCATCACGCTGGACGCCACAGGCCCCGGTGAGGTGCTTGAATGGCAGGCCAAGCAGGGCTTTCTGTCCCGCGCGGCGCAGCCCTTCCAGCTGATCGAATCCCTGCGCCTGGAGGTTGGACGCATGTGTCGGGTGGATCGTCACCTTGCGCGCCTGGCGGCCAGCGCCGCGCATTTCGGCTGGCCCGTGTTGACCCCGGCGCAACGCCATGGTCTGGATCAGGCGCTGAGCCAGATCGCGCTCGCGCACCCCACGGGCGTGCACAAGGTCAGGTTGCTGCTGGGCCCCGACGGCCGCTTCAGCGTGGAAGCGGCTGCCCTTTCCGGCCCGGGCACACCCGGTGCCGATCCGGGATCCGTGCGTGTGGCACTGGCCCGCACAACCATGCCACCAGCGGACGACTTCATCCGCCACAAGACCACACGACGCCAGGCCTACGCCGGCTTTGCACCACCGCCCGGGTGCTTCGACACCCTGCTGCACAACGAGGCGGGCCTGCTGACCGAGTTCACGATCGGCAACCTCGCCCTGCAACTGGACGGTACTTGGTACACGCCCCAGCTGGAGGCGGGCCTGCTGCCCGGCGTGATGCGCGCTGCGGCGCTGGCCAGCGGCGAGTTGCACGAGCGCCCGCTCCATCGCAGCGACCTGTTAAAAGCGGACGCCGCGGCACTGCTCAACAGCGTGCGCGAGTGGGTTCCCGTCGACCTGGCGGACCTGCAGCAGCAAGCCCGCCTGGCCGGCTGGGCCACGCCAGCCTGACGCCACCAGACATGACCCGCATCACACCGGGTTCACGCTTCCCTGGCAGACTTCGGGTCCTCGAATTGAAGGACCCACTCCATGCGACTGCTCCACACCATGCTGCGCGTCGGCGATCTCCAGCGATCGATCGACTTCTACACCCAGGCCCTGGGCATGACGCTGTTGCGGACCACCGATCGGCCTGAACAGCAGTACACGCTGGCCTTTCTGGGCTATGGCCGCAACCCCGAGCACGCCGAGATCGAGTTGACCTACAACTACGGCGTGAGCCAGTACGAGCTGGGCACGGCCTATGGCCACATCGCCATCGGCGTGGACAACGCCGCCGCGGTCTGCGACGCCGTGCGCGCCAAGACAACCACGCTGGGTGGCGCGGTCACACGCGAAGCCGGCCCCATCAAGGGCGGCTCCACCGTGATCGCGTTCATCACCGACCCGGATGGCTACAAGGTGGAACTGATCGAGCGCCCGGAGGCGGCCAACGAACTCAACGCCTGAGCCACAGCCTCAGGGCAGACGGAAGTTGCCGACCGCCTGGGCCAGTGCCTCGGCCTGATGCTTGAGCGCACGGGCCGCCGCCGCCGTCTGCTCCACCAGGGCTGCGTTCTCCTGCGTGACGCGGTCCAGATCCTGAACCGCGCGCCCGACCTGGGCCACGCCCGCGCTCTGCTCGCGTGACGCCGTCGCGATGTCCGACAGCAAGCCATTCATGCGCTGGGCGTTGGCCACGATGTCGGCCATGGTCGTGCCCGCGCCCTGCACCACGGTCGCGCCACTGGTGACGCGGGTGACGCTGTCCTGAATCAGCTGCTTGATCTCCTGGGCTGCCGTTGCGCTGCGCCGAGCCAATGCCCGCACCTCGCCGGCCACGACTGCGAAACCGCGCCCCTGCTCGCCAGCCCTCGCCGCTTCCACCGCGGCATTCAGCGCCAGGATGTTGGTCTGAAAGGCGATCCCATCGATCACGCCGATGATGTCCCCAATGCGAGACGAGGACTGGTGGATCTCGCTCATCGTGTGCACCACGCGCTCGATCTCGGTGCCGCCGCGGGTCGCCACATCGGCATTGCCCGAGGCCATCTCGGCAGCCGTCATCGCGTGGGCCGCGGTCTGCTGCACCGTGGCGGCCATCTCTTCCATCGACGACGCCGACTCCTCCAGGTTGGCCGCCGTGCGCTCTGTGCGGGTGGACAGGTCCAACGAGCCGGCCGCGATCTCGGAGCTCGACTCCACGATGACCCGTGCCGCTGCGCGCACCTCGCTGACAAGGCCCCGCATCGCACGCTGCATGTCGGCCATGGTGTTCATCAAGGCCGCCGCCTCATCCCGGCCCCACGGGCGCGGCGAGGTGGTCAGATCACCACGCGTCATGGCAACCAGGTGGTGACGGACCTCATCCATGCCGCCCCGCGTGACGCGGTAGAAGCAATACAGCAGGTAGGCCGCCAGCACAACGCACACGGTGGTCAGCACACTGACCGCCCACACCTCGCGCTGAAGATGGCGCTCGCGCTCGGCCAGCAGGCCATCGAGCGCGGGCAGCCCCGCATGGAACAAGCGAAAGCCCGCCTGGACCGCGGCGTTGCCCGCCCGATTCACCCCGCTCACGTCCGGCGGCAGCGGCTTGCCTGCCACCCGATCGGCAGCAAGTGCGACCAGCGAGGCAACCGGCTCTCGGAGGGCCTCCACGGGCAAGGCCGCGCTCGCCTGTGCTGCGCTCGACTTGCGCAACGAGGTCTCGATCTGCACCAGGCGACGCAGCAGGGTCTGCGCGTCGCGGTCCATCTCGGCCACGGCGTCGGCCGGTGCCCCGCCCCGCTTGATGGCCGACACCAGGCGCCCGCGCAATCGGCCCGCCGTGGCGGCCAGGTCCGGTGCGGCAATCATCACCGCGTCCATCATGTAATAGCTGGCGATCTCGGGATCGAGCGCCAGATTCGACTGGTCCACCACTGCATCCAGCATCGCGAACTGCTGCTGCAGAGCCAGGTTGAATGTTTCGAAGATGGCCTCTGCATCCGACAGCGGCATCGCTTCGGCCCGGTTCAGCGCATCGGTCAGCGGCTTCCAGCGCGATGTCACGCCCAGCAAGCCCCCGCGCGCTGCATGCTGGGTCGTCAAGGCCTCCAGCGCCTGACGTACCGCCATCCGGGCGGGTTCGAACCCGGCGGCCGGTTCACCGCGCGCAGCGGCGCGTGCCTGCTGTTGCATCGTGGTGGTCGACTCCACCAGTGCCAGTAAAGGACCGGCGTACGCCACGCCGGCTCGCTCGGCTTCCACAAAGCGCAGATTCAGATGGTGTGACCACTGGTAGGACGCGCCCAACACCACCAGCGGCACGAGGAAGGCCCCCGAAATAATCAGCGCCTTCGCCCGGAACCCGAGGCTGCGAAACAACCTGACGCCGGGCGCCCAGATACCGTGGTACTGGAAGAACCCGCGCACGGGGTGCGAGCGTGTGGTGCAGACCCCGGTGGCATCCTGGGCGCGGCCGCGCGACCAGGGCATCGAGGTTGGGGGGAACATCGTGCTCATCAGGGCTCCTTGGAAAACCTGCCTGCCGGACGAGGCGGAGCCAGCCTCGACCCGCGGTTGCTGTGACGAAATGCCGACATTCCATCACCGCCCCGGTTTTTTCCAAATCCTGAAAAAGCCGTGCTTTTTGCCGGACTAACGTGCACCTTGAACGTGCACGCCGGCAAGGTACATCAATCGCGTGCGGCCGGGATGCGGGGCGTGTCCACCCGCACGTCGCCACACTGTGCACGGTGGCGCAGCGCGTGGTCGATCAGAACCAGCGCCAGCATCGCCTCGGCGATCGGCGTGGCGCGGATGCCCACGCACGGGTCATGGCGGCCGAAGGTCTCTACCGTGGCGGCCTGCCCGGCCAGGTCAATGGACTGACGCGGTGTACGGATCGAGCTGGTCGGCTTGATCGCGATCGCCACACGCAGATCCTGCCCCGTCGAGATGCCCCCCAACACCCCCCCGGCGTGGTTCGAGCCGAAGCCCTCGGCGTACAGCTCGTCGCCATGCACTGAACCGCGCTGGCTGACGCTCTCGAACCCGGCGCCAATCTCAACGCCCTTGACCGCATTGATGCCCATCATCGCGTAGGCAATGTCGGCATCCAGCTTGTCGAACAGCGGCTCGCCGAGGCCCACCGGCATGCCGGACGCCTCGACGATGAGCTTCGCACCGCAGGAATCACCGGCCTTGCGCAGCTCGTCCATGTAGGTTTCGAGCTGCTCGATCTGGCTCGCGTTGGCCGCAAAGAACGGGTTGTTCGGCACGTGGGCCCAGTCCTCAAACGCAATCGGCAGCTCTCCCAGCTGCATCATGCAGCCGCGGATCTCGGTGCCGAACTGCTCGCGCAGCCACTTCTTGGCCACGGCGCCCGCCGCCACCATGGGCGCTGTCAGGCGGGCCGAGGAGCGGCCACCGCCACGCGGGTCGCGAATGCCGTACTTGTGCCAGTACGTGTAGTCGGCATGCCCGGGGCGAAAGGTCTGCAGGATGTTGCCGTAGTCCTTGCTGCGCTGGTCGGTGTTGCGGATCAGCAGCGCAATCGGGGCGCCCGTGGTGCGCCCTTCGTAGACGCCACTGAGGATCTCGACGGCGTCTGGCTCGTTGCGCTGCGTGACGTGGCGCGAGGTGCCGGGGCGACGGCGGTCGAGGTCGGGCTGGATATCGGCTTCCGACAAGGCCATGCCCGGCGGGCAGCCGTCAATGACGCAGCCGATGGCCGGGCCATGCGATTCGCCGAAGTTCGTGACCGTGAACAAGAGACCGAAGGTGCTGCCAGCCATTGCGCCAACCAGAGTGAGGAAACCGGAAAACCTGCATTGTCGCCGATCGCATGGCGACACGCGCAAATGCGAACGCCCGGCGCGGGCCGGGCGTGAGGCGGAAAACGGCGTGCCCGCCGCTTCAGCGCAGGCGGGTCAGAGCAGCGCCGGGCGCTCTGCCGCGCCCTCTTCTTCCACCGGCCAGTCGCGGATGTAGGCCTTGAGCATGCGGTTTTCGAAGTCCTGTCCGTCCACCACGGCCTTGGCCACGTCGTAGAACGAGATCACGCCCATGAGGGTCTTCTGCGTCATCACGGGCATGTAACGCGCATGGCGGTTCAGCATCATGCGACGCACCTCGTCGATCTCGGTGTCGGGGGTGCAGGTCAGCGGATGGTCGTCCATCACCGAACGCACCAGCAGCGTGCCGAAGCTGCCGCCATTGCGTACCGTACCCTGGATCACCTCACGGAAGGTCAGCATGCCGACCAGATCCCCGTGCTCCATCACCACCAGCGAACCGATGTCGCGCTCGGCCATCGTGGAGGCGGCTTCACTCAGAGGTTGATCCGGCTGCACGGTGAACAGGGTGCTGCCCTTGACGCGCAGGATGTCGCTGACTTTCATGGGGGCCTCTCCTTGGAGCAGGTTGAACAAAGCGGGGCCAGACCCCTGTGTCGTTGAATATAGCCGCTTGGCCCGGGGTGGCCAAGGGGGTTTCACGGTAGCGCCACTGTCATCGAATGGGGTTGAATCAGGTCGGCAGCGCGTCAGCCACCGTGATGGCGTCGAGCCGAGCCGCGTGCCAGAACCCGATCGTGATCCCGTCCGGCCGCAACAGCAAGGCGCCCAGCAAGGGGTTCAGCGGCGTCGTGGCCGGGTCGCACAGCAGGGTGTAGCGTCCCCCGGTGTCGTCCTCGTCGGCCAGCCGGCCCACCCAGTCCAGCGTCACCAGCAGGTCGAGCACGGGCTCGGTCTGGAGCGGGTCGGTCCTCAGCTGCTCTGCCAGGGCCTCGGCCGTCAGGCCACGGGCCTCGGTGCGTCGCGCGGCCCGCAGTGCCGCCAGCACGGCCAATGCCAGGGCGAACCGCTGCCCCGGCGTGTCGGGCCACCGCTTCGCCTGTGAGAGCAGACTGGGCGCGTAGGCCGCCACCACCGCCCCCATCAGCACGATGAGCCAGCTGAGGTAGATCCAGATGAGGAAGATGGGCATCGCCGCGAATGCGCCATAGACCGTCGAATACACCGGCACCTGCGCGAGGTAGAAGGCCAGCGCCTTCTGCGCCAACTCAAGGCCCACGGAGGCAAAGAGCGCGCCGCTCCAGGCGTGGGGCCAGCGCACGAAGGTGTTCGGCACGAAGCGGTACAGGGCGGCGAAGCCCGCAGTCTGCAGCAGGAAGACGATGCTGGTCAGCACCAGGCTCAGACCGCCCGGCAGGTCGGCCACCAGCCCGCGAGACGCCGACAGCACATACGAGGTCACGGACAGGCTGACGGCGGCCACCAGCGGCCCGAGCGTCAGCGCAGCCCAGTACACCAGCACCCGCTGCGCGATCGGCCGCGGGCGCCGCACACGCCAGATGCCGTTGAGCGTGTGGTCGATGGTCAGCATCAGCGCCATCGCCGTGAAACCCAGCGCCACCAGGCCCAGGCCCCCGAGCTGGCTCGCCTTGGCGGCGAACTTGGTCAGCGTCAGCAACACCGGCTTGGCAATCATGTCGGGCACCAGCCCGGCCAGCACCTGCTGCTCCAGCACCTTGCGAAACCGCGCAAACACCGGAAACGCGCTGAACAGGGCCAGCATCACCGTGAACAAGGGCACCAGCGCGATCGTGGTGGTAAAGGTCAAGCTGCCGGCGGTGAGCCCCAGGCGATCCTCACGAAAACGGTGGCGCAGCGTCTCGTAGGTCTGCCCCCAGGGCCACTGGATCAGCATCTGTACAAACCGGCGCCAGCGCGACAGGCTGGCCCGCCGGGCGGTCCGCAACACATTCATCTGGCTATGATGCCAGCCTCACGCCCTTCCCCACGCTGAAAGAGTCCCGCTGTGTCCGTTCCCGATCCCCTCACCGAGCCAGTTCTCGGCCAGCACCCGCCCGAACGCCGGCGGCAGATCGAGGCGCTGCGTCGCGTCAACATCGGCGCGCTGCTGGGGCTGATTGCGCTCGGCGTGGCGTGGGAACTGTGGCTTGCCCCGCTGCAGGGCGGCAGTGGCGGCGCGCTGGCCTTGAAGGTGGTGCCGCTCACGTTCGGCATCGCCGGCCTGCTCAAGCACCGTCTCTACACCTGCCGCTGGCTGTCGTTGCTGGTGTGGCTGTACTTCACCGAAGGCGTGGTGCGTGCCGCGGGCGACACGGGCTTGTCGCAGCAACTGGCCTTTGTTGAAGTGGCGCTCAGTGTGGTGCTGTTTGTGGGCTGCGCGGCCTATGTGCGCCTGCGACTGCGCGTGCTGCCCCCGAAGGAAAAGGGCGCCCTCCGCAGCGCCGCCGAGTGACCATGCCCGACACGGCCGACGCCCTGGTTGCCGCCCTGCGCCAAGCGCTCGGCGCAGCTGCCGTGCTCTCTTCCGAGGCACAGGCCGACGAACACGCACGTTATCTGAGCGACTGGCGGCAGCGCTACCACGGCCGCGCCCGGGCCATCGCCCGCCCAGCCAGCACCGAAGAGGTCGCCACGGTCGTCCGCCTGTGCGCGCAGCACGGTGCCACCATCGTGCCTCAGGGCGGCAACACCGGGCTGGTGGGCGGCAGCGTGCCCGACGCATCAGGTAAACAGGTGGTGCTCTCGCTGAGCCGCTTGAACCGCGTCCTGGCGGTCGACGCCGCCAACCTGTCGATGACGGTTCAGGCCGGCTGCACCCTTGCACAAGTCCAGGACGCTGCAGCGGCCGCCGGACTTCTGTTTCCGCTCAGCCTCGCCTCTGAAGGAACGTGCACGATTGGGGGCAACCTCGCAACCAATGCCGGTGGCACCCAGGTGCTGCGCTATGGCACGGCACGCGAACTGTGCCTGGGCATTGAGGTCGTCACAGCACACGGCGAGGTCCTTGATGTCCTCAGCAGCCTGCGCAAGAACAACACGGGCTACGCCCTGCGCGACCTCTTCATCGGCAGCGAAGGCACGCTCGGCATCATCACGGCGGCCAGCCTGCGGCTGTATACGCGCCCACAGGGCTTGTGCACGGCCCTGGTGGCTTGCGCCGACATGAGTGCGGCGGTGGCGCTGCTGCAGGCTGCACGCCGACATCTGGATGCCGGGCTCACTGCGTTCGAGGTCATGGAAGCCCTGCCGCTGTCGCTGGTGGCTCGGCATCTGCCCGACGCCGCTCGCCCGATGGCGCCGTTCAACGCGAACCACCCAGGCGTGCAGCCACCGTGGCTCGTGCTGATGGAATACGCGAGCAGCGTGTCGGCTCCCCACGCCGCAGAAACCCTGCAGGGCTGGCTCGACGAGGTGCTCACCACCGGCCTCGCGCAGAACGCCGCGCTGGCGCACAACGAGCACCAGCGGAGGGCCATGTGGGCCCTCCGCGAGAGCATCCCACTCGCTGAAAAGACAGAGGGCCTGATGGTCAAGCACGACATCGGCATGCCCACCTCGGCCGTCCCGGCCTTCGTCGCAGAAGCCGGTCGGGCCATCACCCAACGCTGGCCGGATGCGCGGGTGGTCTGCTTCGGCCACCTGGGCGACGGCAATCTGCACTACAACGTGCAGCCGCCCGCCTCGGCGCGCAGCGGCCCTGCCCTGGCGATCTTTGAGGGCGAGGTCAACGCCCTGGTGTTCGGCCTCGTGATGGCGCGGGGCGGCACGCTGTCTGCCGAACACGGCATCGGCGCGCTACGCCGCGATGAACTGGCACGCCGCGCCGACCCGGTGGCCCTCGCCACCATGAAGGCCCTCAAGCAGGCCCTCGACCCGACCGGTCTTCTGAATCCCGGCCGGGTGCTCTGAAGGCCCGGAAGCTCAGACGCGACGACGGGCGCGCACCGCGCCGATCACGCCAAGACCCGCCAGCATCAAGGCAACCGATTCGGGCTCTGGCACCGCCGATACCGTCAGCGAGAACTGCTGACCCACTTTCAGGCCGTTGAGCTGAAGCGTCCAGTCGGTGGTGCCGGCGTTGCCGAACACGTCACCGATCTCGAGACCATAGCCTTCGCCGGGCTGGGCCAGTGTGATCTGCGCCGTGCCGCCCGCGCGCGACAGCACCGAGCCCGGTGCAAACGTGGTCTGCACGGTGCCGTCCGAACCGAAGCTCACGCCCTTGTCGAGCGTCAGCGTCACGAGCGACCAGTTGAAGCCGCTCAGGTTCGCCAGCACGGCGTCGAACTTCAGCTCCGCCGGGTCCGTCGCTTCCACCGTGAATACCAGCGTGGCAGGACGCTGGTTGACCAGGTTGAGGTCCAGGCTCAGCTCGCCGTCGGGCGAGTAGAAGCCGGCCAGGGCATTGCCCTGGAGCGACATGCCGGTCATCGTCACCGCGTGTGCGGACAGGGTCGCCGACAGCAGGGCCGCCGACAGGAAAGCGTGCTTGATCATGTGAAAACTCCGTTGATCTGTGTGATTCACTGGTTGCCACGCGCCCACGGGCCCGTGATGGCGAAGGTGATGCCCGGCGTCTGGATGTTGACGAACAGCACGCGGCCGCTCGGATCCCAGCAGGCCCCACAGAACTCGCTGCCCTGGTAGTCGCCCGCATTGATGGTCTTGCCGGCTGCGGCAATCTGCGCGGCCGTGAGGTTCACCGTGTTCTTCGCAAAGTAGTAGGCGTCGCCCTGGGCCGTCAGGCCGAACACGCGCGAACCCGAGCCATAGCTGTCCGGGCTGTTGCCACCGTCTTCACACAGCAGGATGCCGCCACGCGGGCTCACGGTGATGTTGTCGGGGTTGTTGCCCACCAGCTGGCCCCTGCTGACGTAGATGGCCTTCATCTTCATCGTGGCCAGATCCAGTTCCCAGACGGCGCCGTCGCCGCGGCCAGGGCGGCTGCTGCTGTCCACACCCACGCTCGTGTCGGCGATGTACATCTTGCCGGCGTGATACCAGATGCCCTCACCGCGACTCATCTGCAGGCAGCCCGCATTCCAGGCCTGCGCGAACGTGCCACTGCAGTTCGTCGTCGACGTGATGCCTGGCGGCACGGCGGTCAGGGCAGCCGTCGTCGTGATGTCGGCGTCCGGGTTGGCGATCGTCACCCACTCGAGCTCCACCTCGTCGCCCATCGACGCCACGATCAGGCTCGCGTTCGGGCGGCCCTTCACGCGGGCGGCCTGCAGTTCACCGCCCTGCACCAGCGAGCCCACGCCACCGGGCGTCACATGGGGCACGTAGCGGTACAGCGCGGACACGTTGCGAGCGTCCTCGGTCTCGTAGACGATGCCGGTCTTCGGGTCGACGGCCACGGCCTCGTGGGCAAAGCGGCCCATGCCCACAATGGGCTGGCCCGTGGTCTGCAGCGGATCGGCGGTCACCTCGAAGACATAGCCGTGCTTCTTGCCGGTGCTCGACACATTGTTGGTGTTGATCTCCTCGCAGCTCAGCCACGTGCCCCACGGCGTCACGCCACCAGCGCAGTTGACCAGCGTGCCGCCCAGGCTGGGCGCCATGCTGACCCAGTTGCCATCGCGGAAGACGAGGTTCGTGGTGCCGCCCAGCGCGGTGTCGCCAGCGATCAAGCCGTCGTCATAGACGCCGGGCGCCTGAATGCGGTTGGCGTAGCTACCGGTGCCGCGCTCGTGGTTGCGCACCAGCACCATCTCGGTCGAGCGACCGACCTGGCGCGTACGGACCACGGCCATGCCGTCGTGGTTGCTGGGGCAACGCTGGCCGTTGGCCATCAGATCGCCGGTCCAGCCGAAGGACTTGTACGAGAAGCCGGATGGCAGCATGAGCAGCGGCAGACCGGTGCTCAGGTCATTCACTGGCGCGAGCGCGCCATAGGGGCCTGTGACCAGGTTACTGAACCGGGTCGCGGCATGCGCCTGGCGCATCTGCAGCCCCTGCAGGGTGGTGAACAGGCCGGCGGCCATCAGAGCACCAGAGCCTTGCAGCATCTGGCGGCGCTTCATGTCATGGGGTTTCATGAGGGACCTTCTTGGGAGGGTGTGGGGCAGGACAACCCCGCCGCGCGGCGGGATCCCCACATCCTCGAAGGCCTCGATGACAGGCGCATGGCACTCCGCGCGTGCCCGACCCGCGCCCCCTCATGCAGGGGGTGACGTCTCCCGACGTCCGCACCCGCTCACTGCAGGCTGGACTTCGGCACCACCGGCCACGGCAAGGCCATCACTTCGATGCCCTCGTCCGCGAGCGCCTCACGCTCTTCCGCTGAAGCCTGGCCCCGGATGCCCCGCTCCGGCGCCTCGCCGTGGTGGATACGGCGCGCCTCCTCCGCGAACCGTTCGCCCACGTCCTCCGTGCGGGACGCCACCTCGCGGACCAGTTCAGCGTACATCGATCGCAAGGCGCGAGCGACGTCTTGTGCCGTTTCGGCGTGGCGCGCACCTTCCGGTGACAGGCCGCCCCCTCCGCTCACAGAAGCATCGGGCACCGACGCCGGGGCGGCCTGCGCCGCTTCCTTCATCCCCGACACATTGAGCCGGGGCGCTGAGGGGCGCCGCACCACCTCGTGTCCACCACAGATGGGGCAAGTCACCAGCCCGCGCGCCTGCTGGTCGGCCAGGTCATCCGCCGAGCCGAACCAGCCCTCGAAGTCGTGCCCGAGGGCACAGTGCAGATCCACCACCAACATGATCCGAGGCTCGTTTCAGACGGTCTGCCAATCCAGCGACCAGTTTCCAGCACGCCACTGCGCCAGCCACATCATGCCCACAATGGTCTTCGCGTCCGTGAGCCGGCCGTCGCGCATCCAGCCTTCAAGCTCGGCCTGCGTGGCCGCGAACACGTCCAGGAACTCGCCCTCGTCGAGTTGCCGCTCGCCCTCGGTGAGCTCATCGGCGAACCAGATCTCGATGAACTCGTTGGCGTAGCCGATCACCGGATGCATCTGCCCCGCCCTGGCCCAGCGACGCGCCACATAGCCGGTCTCCTCGAAC
Source organism: uncultured Aquabacterium sp. (assembly GCF_947366995.1). GTDB lineage: Bacteria > Pseudomonadota > Gammaproteobacteria > Burkholderiales > Burkholderiaceae_C > Aquabacterium. Next base: position 55,768 of record NZ_CANBCC010000016.1, read on the forward strand.
AGCTCGCGTTGCGCGCACACCAGGCCGCCCTCGCCCGGATCGAGCTTGCCCGCGGGAAACTCGATCATCGTGCGCGAAACGGGATAACGGTATTGCCTCTCGACCACCAGACGGCCATCGGGCAGGATCGGCACCACCATCACCGCACCCGGATGGACGACGTACTCACGGGTGGCCGGACGGCCGTCAGGCAGTTCGATGCGGTCGCGCCGCATGGACAGAAAGCGCCCCTCGTAGACCGTTTCCGACGACACGGTGTGCTCGCGCAGGTGCGCGTCATCGGCATCGACCACAGAGGCATCCAGGGGCAAGGTCATCGCAGTTCCTGTCGAGAGTAAGGCAGCCACCTGTCGTGCGGGCAGCACGCGTGCCCGCCTGCCCGCGGCTCAATGACGGCGCAGATAACGCCAGACGAAACCCGGGAAGGCCAGCGTCAGGAAGACGCACAACCACACAGCCACGAACTCCCAGCGCACCGGGCTGGCCTGACCCAGGTGCGATTCAAGCGCACGGCCCAGCAGCGCCACCAGCGCCGCATACACGAGCAGTTCAAGCAAGCGCCAGGCCACGGCCTTTGCCTCGCGGCGGGGGCCAAACAGAAACAGGCGCTCGTTCACGAAAGGCAAATTGGCCGCCACAAGGGCGGCCAGCAGCACCACAGACACCGCCCAGACGGGCACCAGGCCCGTCATGCGGCGTACTCCATGTCAATGCACGACATCGTCGTCACTCAACCAGCGAGCGACTGGGTGATGGCGCGGGCGCACAGGGCCATCAGGCCACCAGGCAGGACGCCGAGGACCAGCACGGCCAGTGCGTTCACCGACAGCAGCGCGCGGGCGGCGCCGCCTTCGGCCACCGGGGTGACGTCCGTCGGTTCGTCAAAGTACATGACCTTGATGACGCGCAGGTAGTAGAACGCACCGATCAGCGACAGCACCACGGCCACGATCGAGATCTGCAGAAGCAGCGGCGAGTTTGTCGTGATCAGCGCCTGCAGCACGGCCAGCTTGGCATAGAAACCCACCGTCGGCGGGATGCCGGCCAGCGAGAACATGAACACGGCCATGGCACCGGCCAGCACCGGGCTGCGCTTGTTCAGACCGGCCAGATCCGAGATCTGCTCGGACTCGAAGCCCGGGCGCGACAGGATCATGATCAGACCGAAGGTGCCCAGCGTGGTCAGCACATAGGTCAGCACGTAGAACAGCGACGAGCCGTATCCGTTGCCGGCCGACACCGTGTTGCCCGCCACCACCGTGGGCACAAAGCCGAGCAGCATGAAGCCGAGTTGCGCAATGCCCGAGTACGCCAGCAAACGCTTCAGGTTGGTCTGCGCAATGGCGGCCAGGTTGCCGACCGTCATCGAGGCCACAGCCAGGATCAGCAGCATCTGCTGCCAGTCGGTGGCCAGGTTGATCATGCCTTCCACCAGCAGGCGGATGGTGATGGCGAACGCCGCCAGCTTCGGGGCGCCGGCCACCAGCAGCGTGACGGCCGTCGGGGCACCCTGGTAGACGTCGGGCACCCACATGTGGAACGGCACCACGCCGAGCTTGAACGCCAGACCGGCGACGATGAACACCACGCCGAACACCAGCACCTGCTTGTTGGCGGTGCCGGCCAGCGTGGCCTTGTAGACCTCGCCGATGTCCAACGAACCGGTGGCGCCGTACATCATCGACAGGCCATACAGCAGGAAGCCTGAAGCCAGCGCGCCCAGCACGAAGTACTTCATCGCAGCTTCGGTCGACTGGGCGTGGTCACGGCGCAGGGCCACGAGCGCATACAGCGACAGCGACATCAGCTCCAGGCCCAGGTAGATGGCCAGGAAGTTGTTGCCGATGATCATGATGGATATGCCCAGCAGCGCGAACATGCTCAGCGAGAACAGTTCGCCCTTGAGCATCTCGCGCGAGGCCGCGTACGTCTGCGCATAGACCAGCGAGCCCATCACGGCCAGCGTGGCGCACAGCGACAGCAGATGGCCCATGGCATCGGTCACCACCATCTGCTGCATGGCATAGACGGAGGCACCCGAGTCCAGCGCCTGCAGGTGCAGGCCGGCCACACCGGCCAGCGACAGCATCGTCAGGTAGTAGGTCGGCTTGCATTGCGGGCAGGTGACGAACAGGTCCACGAGCGCGACCAGACAGGCCATCGCCAGCAGGACGATCTCGGGGGTCACCGCGATCCAGTTGAGGTCAGTCATGTTGGTTCGGGCCTCAGTTCAGCTTGCTTTGAGCCACGTGCTTGAGCAGCTCCGTCACCGAGACGTGCATCACGTCGGTGAAGGGCTTGGGCTGGATGCCCATCCACAGCACGGCGGCGGCCAGGACGGCCAGGATCAGGAATTCACGGGCATTGATGTCGGTGAGTTCACGCACGTGGTCGTTGGTCACGTCACCGAAGTAGACGCGCTTGTACATCCACAGCGTGTAGGCCGCACCGAAGATCAGTGCGGTGGCTGCCAGCAGGCCGATCAGGAAGTCGTACTGCACGGCGCCCAGGATCACCATCCACTCGCCCACGAAGCCCGCGGTGCCCGGCAGACCACAGTTGGCCATCGAGAACAGCAGCGCAAAGGCAGCGAATTTCGGCATCGTGTTCACCACACCACCGTAGGACGAGATCTCACGCGAGTGCACGCGGTCGTACAGCACGCCGATGCTCAGGAACATGGCGCCCGAGACAAAGCCGTGGGCAATCATCTGCACCAGGCCACCGGACATCCCCAGCTCGTTGAAGATGAAGAAACCCAGGGTCACGAAACCCATGTGGGCGATGGACGAATAGGCCACCAGCTTCTTCATGTCCTGCTGCACCATGGCCACCAGACCGATGTAGATCACACCGACCAGCGACAGGGTGATGACGACCGGCGCGTACTCGTGCGACGCATCGGGCACGATCGGCAGCATGAAACGCAGGAATCCATAGCAACCGAGCTTCAGCATGATCGCGGCCAGCACGGCGGAACCACCTGTCGGCGCTTCCACGTGCACGTCGGGCAGCCAGGTGTGCACCGGGAACATCGGCACCTTGACGGCGAAGGCTGCGAAGAAGGCGATGAAGAGCAGCGTCTGCGGCGTGGCGGCCAGCGGCAGCTTGTGCCAGTCGAGGATGCTGAAGGAACCGCCCGACTTGTAGTACAGGAAGATCAGCGCGATCAGCATCAACAGCGAGCCGAGCAGCGTGTACAGAAAGAACTTGAAGGCAGCGTACACCCGACGCGGGCCGCCCCACATGCCGATGATGATGTACATCGGAATCAGGGTCGCCTCAAAGAACACGTAGAACAGCATGCCGTCGAGCGCCGAGAACACGCCGACCATCAGACCCGACAGGATCAGAAAAGCGCCGTAGTACTGGTGCGGACGGTCTTCAATGACCTCCCAGCCCGCCAGCACCACGATCACCGTGATGAAGGCCGTCAGGGGCACGAACCACATCGAGATGCCATCGACACCCAGGTGGTACATGACATTGAAGCGCTCGATCCAGGGCGCCTTCTCGACGAACTGCATGGCCGCCGTCGAGTTGTCGAAGCCGGTCATCAGCGGGATGGTGACCAGGAAGCCGGCGATTGCGCCGATCAGGGCCACCCAGCGGGTGAATGCGGCGTTCTCCTGGCGGCCGACGGCCAGCAGCAGGATCCCGAAGACCACCGGAACCCAGATGGCCAGAGAAAGGATGTTGGACATTGTTTGCATGGACTGGTCCCCGCGCTCAGGGCTGCATGAACACGAACCAGGTCATCAGGGCGAAGACCCCGAGGATCATGACCAGCGCGTAGTGATAGAGGTAACCGGTCTGGAACAGGCGGACCAGCGAACCGACCAGGCCGACCAGCTTGGCGGAACCGTTGACGGCCAGACCGTCGATCAGGGCCACGTCACCCACCTTCCAGAAGAAGCGGCCGATCAGGCGCGCCCCTGCGGCGAAGACGTTCTCGTTGATCCAGTCCATGTAGTACTTGTTCTCGCCGATCACGATCAGCGGACGCAGCACCTTGGCAAACATGGCCGGGATCTGCGGCGCCACCAGATAGAACACATAGGCCGTGACCACACCGCCCAGAGCCAGCCAGAACGGCACCGTGCTGAAGCCGTGCAGCGCCATCGCGGTCGCACCATGGAAATGGTGCGCCAGTTCGGCCATGGCAGGATGCTTGGCGGCATCGACGAAGATCGCGCCCTTGAAGAAGTCACCGAACAGCATGGGCTCGATGCACAGGAAGCCGATCACCACCGACGGAATGGCCAGCAGCAGCAGCGGTGCCGTCACCACCCAGGGCGACTCGTGCGGCTCATGGGCATGGCCGTGGTCGTCGTCGTGGTGGTCGTGCTCACCCGGGAACGGCTTGTGGTGGAAACGTTCCTTGCCATGGAAGACCAGGAAGTACATCCGGAAGCTGTAGAAGGCGGTGATGAACACACCGGCGGTCACGGCGAAGGTCGCGAAACCCGCGGCCGGCAGGTTGCTGGCGTGCACGGCCTCGATGATCGAGTCCTTCGAGTAGAAACCGGCGAAGAACGGCGTGCCGATCAGGGCGAGGTTGCCCAGCAGGGACGTGATCCACGTGATGGGCATGCGCTTCCACAGGCCACCCATGTTGCGGATGTCCTGATCGTGGTGCATGCCGATGATGACCGAGCCCGCACCGAGGAACAGCAGCGCCTTGAAGAAGGCGTGCGTCATCAGGTGGAAGACGGCCACGTTGTAGGCCGACACGCCCAGGGCCACAGTCATGTAACCCAGCTGCGACAGCGTGGAGTAAGCCACCACGCGCTTGATGTCGTTCTGGATGATGCCCAGGAAGCCCATGAACAGGGCCGTGATCGAGCCGATCACCAGGATGAAGTTCAGGGCCGCATCCGACAGCTCGAACAGCGGCGACATGCGCGACACCATGAAGATGCCGGCGGTCACCATGGTGGCCGCGTGAATCAGGGCCGAGATGGGCGTCGGGCCTTCCATCGAGTCGGGCAGCCACACGTGCAGCGGGAACTGCGCCGACTTGCCCATCGCACCGATGAACAGGCAGATGCAGATCACGGTGATCAGCGCCCAGTCGGTCTTGGGCAGCGTCAGCGTGGTCAGGTCACCCGCCTTGGCGAACAGCTCGGTGTAGTTCAGCGTGCCGGTGTAGGCCAGCAGCAGACCGATACCCAAGATGAAGCCGAAGTCACCCACGCGGTTGACCAGGAAGGCCTTCATGTTGGCGAAGGTCGCCGTGGGCTTCTTGAACCAGAAACCGATCAGCAGGTACGACACCAGACCCACCGCCTCCCAGCCGAAGAACAGCTGCAGGAGGTTGTTGCTCATCACGAGCATCAACATCGAGAAGGTGAACAGCGAGATGTACGAGAAGAAGCGCTGGTAGCCCGGGTCCTCTTCCATGTAGCCGATGGTGTAGATGTGCACCATCAGCGACACGAAGGTCACCACGCACATCATCATCGCGGTCAGGCCGTCGACCATGAAGCCGACTTCCATCTTCAGCG
>NZ_CANBCC010000017.1 GCF_947366995.1 uncultured Aquabacterium sp.
CTCGGACGCTCAAGGTGCGAGACGTTGCACGAGTTGCGCAGCCAGCACTGCGGCCGCCTCGGCCGGGTCGACCTGCACGCCCAGCGACGCCAGATCGACCGTCGCCAGCCCGGCATAACCGCAGGGGTTGATGCGCTGGAAAGGCGCCAGGTCCATCGCCACATTGAGCGACACGCCGTGGTAGGTGCAATGCCGCGTCACCTTGATGCCGAGCGCCGCCACCTTGCCCAGGCCCTTGAACGGATCGCGCGGGTCGACCGGCGTGGTGAGGGCCGCATGCGAGAAAGGGTCATTGAGCCGCACGTAGATGCCGGGTGCGCTGGCCACGCGGTGGCCGGTCACACCAAAGTGCATCAGCGTGCGAATGACGGCCTCTTCGATGCGGTAGACGTATTCCTTGACGAAATAGCCCCGGCGCCGCAGGTCGAGCAGCGGGTAGGCCACCACTTGGCCCGGGCCGTGAAACGTGACCTGCCCACCGCGGTTGGTCTGCACGACCGGAATGTGGCCGGCGCCTTCGGGATTGAGCAGCACGTGCTCTGGCTTGCCCGCCAGCCCCTGGGTGAACACCGGCGGGTGCTGGCACAGCCAGAGTTCGTCTTGCGTGTCGGGCGTGCGGGCCTCAGTGAAGGCCTGCATGGCGGCGTAGGTCGGCGCGTAGTCGACCCGGCCGAGGTCGCGCACCAGCGTGGATGGAGAAGATTCGGGCGTGCTCACGGACCCGTTTGTATCACCGGGCGGTTCGCCGTGCGGCAATCAGGCCCGCGCGACACGCTGGAACAGCTGGCCCGGCAGCCGGGCGACATGACCTTCCAATTCCAGCTCCAGCAGGCGGGCGCCGAGTTGCGCCGGGCCCCAGCCGGTGCGGGCGCACAGGGCCTCCTGGCTGACCGGGTCGTGGCCCATGGCGGCCAGCAGCGGGTCGGACGGCGCATCAACCTGGTCCCCCGGCGGCTCGCCATGGGCCTGCACCAGGTCAGCCAGCAACTGCACCGGGCGCTGTAGCTGCAACTCTTCCAGCACGTCCTGTGCCGTCTCGACCAGCCGCGCGCCCTGCTTGATGAGCGCATGGCAGCCGCGTGCCTGCGGCGCATGGATGGAGCCCGGAATGGCGAGCACCTCGCGGCCCAGTTCGGCGGCCAGCCGGGCCGTGATCAGCGAACCCGACTGCACGGCCGCCTCTACCACCAGCGTGCCGCGCGGCAGTGCCGCCACCAGGCGGTTGCGCTTGGGAAAGTGCGCCGCCAGCGGCGGCGTGCCGGGCACGAACTCGCTGAGCAGCAGGCCGTGTTCGGCGATGCGGGCGGCCAGGCCGGCATGGGCCTTGGGGTAGACCACATCGGGCCCCGTGCCGACCACCGCGATGGTGCCGCCGCCGGCGCGCGGCTGACGCGCCTGCCCCTCCAGCGCGCCGACATGCGCCGCCCCATCGATGCCCCGCGCCAGGCCGGACACCACCACGACACCCACCTCGCTGAACGCCGCAGAAAACGCCTGGGCGTGGTCCGCGCCCTGCGGCGTGGGATGGCGGCTGCCGACCACGGCCACGGCGGGCCGCTGCAGCAACGTCAGGTCACCCTGCGCGAACAGCAACACCGGCGGGTCGGCCAGATCCAGCAACGCCACGGGGTAGCGCGCGTCGGCGAGGCTCAGCACGTGGTGGCGCGGGCTTTCGGCCAGCCAGGCCTCGGTGCGGGCCAGCACGTCGGGCAGATCGGGCGGCGGGCTACCCAGATTGGCGGCTTCACGCGCCGACACCAGGGTGCCAAGCGCCGACGGCGTGGCCGCGAAGATTGCCTGGGGCGAGCCGAAGGCAGCCAGCAGGCGGCGCGCCAGCAAGGGCCCCACGCGGGGGCTCAGCAACAGGCGCAGCCAGGCGCCGAGTTCATTGATGTCCATCCCTGGATCGGCCCGAGATCGGGCCCGTGAGGCGCTGACCAGCCGCCCTCGCCTCTGCCGGGCGATGGAGCGGGGCCGCGCCGGGTGAAATGCGCAGCCGGATCAGGGCTGCGTGAAGCGGTCGCCGATGCGGACGGCGTCCTGCGTGCGCATGATCAGCGCATACGACATGCGGTCGAACACGCGGAACACGAACAGCAGGCCCTGACGCTCGTCGGGCAGCTTCATGTCCGGCTTGTCGGGCAGCGTCATGTCGCGCACGACACGGCCATCGCGCCACAGCGCCAGCACATGGCCACGCTCGAGGCCGTCGCGGGTGCCACGGTTCAGGGCCACGATCTGGTACTGCCCCGCAGCCAGGGCATCGCCGTAGATCGACACGATGGAGCCTGCGAGGGGCTGGGCCGGCGGGTGCGGCACCAGGTTGTCAAACTCGCGCGGCGGCACAGGAGCCAGCCGGTCGCCCACCGAGGCCTCCTGCCGGATGGTGTTGACGGTGAAGGTGGACGGGATGACGAGCGGCTTGCCGTCGGCGCCCGTGCCCTCGGCGCCCTCGCGTTGCAGCGTGAGCGTGCCGACGTACTGCGCCTCGTAGCCCAGCACCTCCTTGGTGCCCGGGTCGCGCAGGGGCTTGGGTTCGCGGAACAGGCGCCACTCGCGGCGGTCGCCGATGTCGCCACGCACGTAGGCGGTTTCGCCGCGCGACAGCATCACGCGGCCCTCCTGGGTGGCCACGACACGCGGCGCGCTCAGCAACTGCTGGCTGTCTTCGACCAGGATGGCCTCGTTGAAGAAGGATTCGAGCAGGTGCATGGGCACTGCGGCGATCGCGTCGTACAGGCTGCCTTCGCGCACACGGGGCGTGAGCTTGACGTCACCCGACGCACCCAGCGGCTGGCCCACACGCAGCACGGCACGACCGTTGCGCTTGTCGAGGTAGAGGACCTGACCCGGAAAAATGAGGTGCGGGTTGCGGATCTGCTGCAGGTTCATGCCCCACAGCTCGGGCCAGCGCCACGGCGACTTCAGGAACAGCGAAGCAATGTCCCACAGGGTGTCGCCGCGCTTGACGGTGTGGCTGTCCGGCGCGTTGGGCGCCAGCTCGGACAGGGGCACGCCGGCTTCGGCCACCTTCTGGGCCGTGGCCTTTTGCTGCGGCGTAACAGGGAGATTGGGCTCGGCGCCGGCCTGGTGGGCGCCCAAGGCGAACAGGGCCAGCATGGCAGCGCGGGCCACAGGGACGGCCAGCCGGCGGGCGTTGCCTGACACCAGGACGCCTGCCTGCCCCCGGGGCAGCGATTGCTCGGTCATGAAATCGGTCTCCGAAAACCGCCGAAGGGATTTCATCCAGCAAGGACTCCCCGGATTCGGCAAAATCTGGTCAGTGATCGAACGATTCTGCCCGCAAAAACCGGGCGGTCGCAACGAAAATTGCCCGGTGTTACGGCCGGATACCCGCCCCTGGGCGAAGCCGTCGTTGCGCTGCATCCACATTTCATCTCCCTGATTCCACACGCTGCCATGGCCCTGCTGCCCATTCTTCATTTCCCCGACCCGCGTCTGCACACGGTCGCCAAGCCTGTGGCCCAGGTCGATGACCGCATCCGGCAGCTCGTGGACGACATGCTGGAAACGATGTACGACGCCAAGGGGGTGGGCCTGGCCGCCACGCAGATCAACGTGCACGAGCGCGTGGTGGTGATCGACACCAGCGAGGAGCGCAACCAGCCCATGGTGCTGATCAACCCGGAAATCATCTGGGCCAGCGACGAGATGATCGTGTGGGAAGAGGGCTGCCTGTCGGTGCCGACCATCTACGACAAGGTCGACCGCCATGCCCGCGTGCGTGTGCGCGCCACCAACCGGGACGGCGAGGTGTACGAATTCGACGCCGACGAGCTGTTGGCCGTGTGCGTGCAGCACGAACTGGATCACCTGAAGGGGAAGGTGTTCGTCGAATACCTGTCGCCACTCAAGCGCAACCGCATCAAGACCAAGCTGATCAAGCGCGCCCGCGACGAGCAGCACACCGCATGAGTGCACTGAAGGTTGCGTTCGCGGGCACGCCGGAGTTCGCCCGCGAAGCCCTGGCCGCCATCCTGGCCGCCGGGTACACCGTGCCGCTGGTGCTGACCCAGCCCGATCGGCCCGCTGGCCGCGGCATGAAATTGCAGGCTTCGGCCGTGAAGCAGCTGGCGTTGGAGCACGGCATTGCCGTGGCACAGCCGCACAGCCTGAAACTCGACGGCAAGTACCCCGACGAGGCCGCAGCCGCGCGGGAGGCCCTGCTGTCCGCCGCCCCGGACGTGATGGTGGTGGCCGCCTATGGCCTGATCCTGCCGCAGTGGGTGCTCGACCTCCCGCGCCTGGGCTGCCTGAACATCCACGGCTCGCTGCTGCCGCGCTGGCGGGGGGCGGCGCCCATCCACCGGGCGATCGAGGCGGGTGATGCCGAGACCGGCATCACCATCATGCAGATGGACGCGGGGCTCGACACCGGCGACATGCTGCTGATGGCCCCAGACGCGATCCGGCCGGACGACACGACTGCCGCGCTGCACGATCGCCTGGCCGCGCTGGGCGGGCGTCTGATCGTCGAGGCCCTGGCCCGGGTGGACGGCGGCGGCCTGGCCCGCACGCCGCAGCCCGCCGAGGGCGTGACGTACGCGCACAAGATCGAGAAGGCGGAGGCCGCCATCGACTGGCGCCTGCCGGCCATCACACTGGCCCGCCGGGTGCGCGCCTTCGATCCGTTCCCCGGTTGCACCTTCACGTTGCCGGGCGCAGCCAAAGGGGCGGACACGATCAAGGTGTGGGCCGCCAGCGTCGTGCCGGCCAGCGGCCAGCCAGGCGAGGTGCTGCATGCACAGGGCGACACCCTGGTGGTGGGCTGCGGCGAGCAGGCGCTCGCCCTGCATACGCTGCAGAAACCCGGCGGCAAGCGCGTCGGTGCGCGTGAATTTCTGCAAAGCACGACCCTGCCCGCCACACTGGCTTGAACCGCGCGGCACCATCCGCATCTAACGGCTTGTCACCGTGGGGTGACGCCGTTTTCACGGACCAAGGAGGGTCCTCAAGATGTTCAACATGATGAAAACCGCCATCCTGATGGCGGCGATCACCGCCCTGTTCATGGCCATCGGCGCCATGATCGGCGGCCGCGCCGGGATGATGATGGCCCTGGTCGTGGCGCTGGGCATGAACTTCTTCAGCTACTGGTTCTCCGACAAGATGGTGCTGAAGATGTACAACGCGCGGGAGGTCGACGAGACCTCGGCGCCACGCTTCTACGGCATGGTGCGCGAGCTGGCGCAGCGCGCGCAGATGCCGATGCCCAAGGTCTACCTGATCGACGAGCAGGCCCCCAACGCGTTTGCCACCGGCCGCAACCCGGAGCACGCGGCCGTGGCGGCCACGACCGGCATCCTCAACGTGCTCACCGAGCGCGAACTGCGCGGCGTGATGGCGCACGAGCTGGCCCACGTCAAGCACCGCGACATCCTGATCAGCACCGTGAGCGCGACCATGGCCGGCGCCATCTCGATGCTGGCGAACTTCGCGGTCTTCTTCGGTGGGCGCGATGAGGACGGCCGCCCGGTCAACCCGATCGCGGGCATCGCCGTCGCGATCCTGGCGCCGCTGGCCGCCAGCCTGATCCAGATGGCGATCAGCCGGGCGCGTGAGTTCGAGGCCGACCGGGGCGGCGCCGAGATCAGCGGCGACCCCGCGGCGCTGGCCAGTGCGCTCGACAAGATCCACCGCTATGCGCAGGGCATCCCGCTGCACGCCGCCGAGGCTCACCCCGAGACGGCGCAGATGATGATCATGAACCCGCTGTCGGGTGGCGGCCTGCGCGGGCTGTTCTCGACCCACCCTGCCACCGAAGAGCGCATCGCGCGCCTGATGGCGCTGGCCCGCCAGGGCCGCTGAGCCACACAGGCGCCCGGGGTCAAGCCGGCGGGCTGACAGCCGATATCCTCCTGAGCCGTGCCGCGACCCCGTGTCGCGGCAGGCCCGAGGACGCTGGATGCCCATCGACGACCAACACACGCCTGCCCCCCCGCTAGACAAGCCCGTTCTGGGCAACCGCGCCGCCTGGGTGGCGCTTGTGGCCGGCCTGGCCATGAGCGTGGGCGCGTGGTGGGGCGCCGCCCGCCACCTGCAGGACGAAGCCGACGCCGCCTTCCGGCGTGACGCAGCCGACGTGTCTGCGCGGCTGGACGACCAGATGACCCACCATCTGGTGATGCTCAAAGGCTTCCAGGCGCTGTTTGCGGCCTATGGCGACGCCGGCCGCGAAGCGTTTCACCGCCACTACGAGGGCCTCAACGCCGAACGCACCTACCCGGCCATGTGGGCCGTGCATTACGCGCCCCTCGTCAGCGAAGACGACCGCCCCGCGTTCGAAGCGGCGGTGCAGGCCGACCGCACGGTGCGCCCCGATGGCCACCCGGGCTTCCACATCCGGCCGGCCGAGCCGGCACGCGCCACCTACGTGCCCATCACCTACGTCGAACCGGCCGGGCGCATCGACGCCATGCTGGGTCACGACCTGCTCGATGAGGCCGCGCGCCGACAGGCGGTGGTGCGCGCACAGCAGTCCGGCCAGATCGAAGCGGCCCCACCCCTGCAGATCCAGGGGATCACCCAGGGCAGCGGCGTGGTGGTGCGGCTGCCCGTGTACCGAGGCGGCGCGGTGCCCGCCAGCGAGCCCGCTCGGCGGGCCGCCTTCCAGGGCGTGGTGTCCGGCGTGCTGGAATGTCAGACGCTGATGCGACAGGTGGCCGGCCGGCTGGACTGGCGGGACCTGCACTGGCGCGTGGAAGACCGCGGGCCGCTGGACGGCATCCCGGACCATGACTCGGCCGACGTGCTGCCGGTGGTGTTCGACAGCGCTTCTCTGCAGGGGGCCTGGGCTGGCCCGGATGCCGTGAGCCCGGTGGACGACCGCGATCGGGCCGTGCACACGCTGGGCGTGGCCGGCCGCCGCTGGGCGCTCACGTTCACGCGCCCCCCCGTGCGCCCGCTGACTGCGCCCTACCCGCTGGCGCTGTTGCTGGGCGGGGTGGCCGGCTCGGTCGGACTGTGGTGGGCCTGGCGCAACCGCGGGCTGCGTGCGCAGCAGGCCGCCGCACTGGCCGACGAACTCAGTGCCCGCGCCACCGACAACGAACGGCGCCTGCGCGCCATCATGGACCACACCGTCGACGGCATCATCACCGTGGCGCCGTCCGGGCGGGTGCTCAGCCTGAACGCATCGGCGTGCCGCATGTTCGCGCGCCACGCCGACGAGGTACTGGGCCAGCATCTGCGCCTGCTGCTGCCCGAAGCCGGGCGCCACGAACGCGGCGGGCGCGTCGAGCAGTTCCTGCAGCAGCAGTGCACGGGCATGGACGGCCTGGGGCAACGCACCGAGGGCCTGCGCGGGGCGGCCGGCAGCGTCTTCCCGCTCGAGCTCTCCGTGAGCTCGATGGTCTACAAGCAGCAGAAGCACTACATCCTGATCGTGCGGGACCTGAGCACGCAGGAGACCGCCGAGCGCGCCGTGCTCGAAGCGCAGCGGCAGCTCAACGAGGTCGACGAGATGCGCCGGGTGATCGTGCACCACGCGCCCTACGCCATCTGTGTGCTGAACGGGCAAGGCGTGATCCAGGCCATCAACCCGGCGGGCGAGCGCCTGCTGGGCCAGACCGCGATGGAGCTGGTGGGCCGCAGCACGGCCACGCGCTTCTTCGACCCCGAGCAGGTGGCCGAGCGCACCCGCATGCTCGCGATGCGGATGGAGCGCCCGGCCCACACGGTGAACCTGTTCAGCCACCTGGCCGACCAGAGCCCCGGCATCCCGACCGAATGGCTGCTGCGCCGTGGCGACGGGCAGCCGCTGATTGCCGAGCTGTCGGTGACCGAGCTGCGCAATGAGCACGACCAGCTCACGGGCTACCTCGCCATGGCGCAGGACGTGACCTCGCGCCGCGAAGCCGAAAAGCAGGTGCAGCACATGGCGCGCCACGACGCGCTGACCGGCCTGCCCAACCGCAACATGCTGCAGGAGCAGCTCAAGGTCAGCCTGGCCCAGGCCGAGCGCCACGACGGCGCGATGGCCATGATGTTCCTCGACCTCGACCGCTTCAAAAAGATCAACGACAGCCTGGGCCACCACATCGGGGACCATGTGCTGATCGAGGCGGCCCGCCGCCTGAGCACAGCGATGCGCACCTCGGACATCGTGGCGCGCCTGGGCGGCGACGAGTTCGTCGTGCTGCTCACGCAGATTGCGGAGCCGGGCGACGGCATGCGGGTGGCCGACAAGCTCATGGCCCTGTTTGCCGAACCGCTGCGGGTCGGCCCGCACGAGCTGCGCGTGACGCCCAGCATCGGCCTGGCGCTCTACCCCGAGCACGGCCGCGATGCCGTCACGCTGATGCGCCATGCCGACCTCGCCATGTACCAGGCCAAGCACGCCGGGCGCAACCGCATCCAGGTCTACAGCGACCGCATGGAGTCGCCCTCGGCCGAGTCGCTGATCCTCGAGAACGACCTCTACAAGGCCCTCGAGCGCGACGAGCTGCGCCTGCACTTCCAGCCGCAGTTCAGCTGCCGCACGGGTGCCATCACCGGCGCCGAGGCCTTGCTGCGCTGGGAACACAAGGGCAAGCTGGTCTCGCCGGCCGAGTTCATTCCGCTGGCCGAGGAGACCGGGCTGATTGTGTCCATGGGCCGCTGGGTGCTGCGGCGCGCCTGCGCCCTGGCGCAGCGCTGGCGCACCGACACCGACTGGCCGCTGCGCGTGGCGGTGAACCTGTCTGCCGTGCAGCTGGACCGCCCCGACATCGTCGACGAGGTGCGCGCGGCGCTGTCCGACACCGGGCTGCCAGCCACGGCGCTGGAGCTGGAGATCACCGAAAGCGTGGTGGTGCGTGAATCGCTGCGGGCTGCGGCGGTGTTGAACCAGTTGCGCGCCCTCGGCGTGGGCATCGCCATCGACGACTTCGGGGTTGGCTACTCGAGCTTTGCCTATCTGCGCGAACTGCCGGTCGACCGATTCAAGCTGGACCGCAGCTTCCTGAGCGCGGTCCCCCAGTCACCGGGAGACAGCCGTCTGGCCGCCGCGCTGATTGCCATGGCACACCGGCTGGAGGTGGGCATCGTGGCGGAAGGCGTGGAGACCGCCGAACAGGCCGCCTTCCTCGCAGCCCACCAGTGCGACGAAGCCCAGGGCTACTTCCTGGGGCGCCCGATGACGGAGGATGCCTTCGGCGTGCTGCTGCGCCAGCACGTGCGCACCCAGCGCGAAGCGGCCGTCAGCCCACCGGACGCCAGCCTGGCGATCTGAGGCCGCGGCGCCAGCGCCTCAGCTCAGAACAGCCAGAAGGTCAGCACCGCCAGCAGCGCAAACAGCAGCGCCGAGCCCCGGTGGATCCAGTCCATCGGCAAGCGCCGGGTGAGGCGGTCGCCCAGGTAGACGGCCGGCACGTTGGCCAGCAGCATGCCTGCCGTCGTGCCCGCCACGACCTGCACGAAGGCATCGGGAAAGCGCGCCGCCAGCACCACGGTCGCGATCTGAGTCTTGTCGCCCATCTCGGCGATGAAGAACGCGACCGTCGTGGCCGCCAGCACACCCAGACCGGATGGCAGCTTCACCTCGTCGTCGTCCATCTTGTCGGGGATCAGCATCCACACGGCCACTGCCAGGAAGGAGCCGCCCACCAGCCAGCGCAGTGCGTCGGGTCCCAGCCACTGCGTGAGCCACGCCCCCAGCGCGGCCGCCAGCGCATGGTTCAGCACGGTGGCGATCAGGATGCCGAGCACGATGGGCAGCGGGCGCCGGTAGCGCGCGGCCAGCATCAGTGCCAGCAGCTGGGTCTTGTCGCCCATTTCGCCCAGGGCGACGGCGGTGGAGGAGAACGCGAAGGCTTCAAGCATGGCAGAGACAGACCACGGCGTGGGGACGCCCGAGGGCCATAAGGAAATGTGGGGTTCAGTTCAGCAGGCGCTCGGGATCGGCGTCCAGCTTGGCCAGCGCCTCGCGGGTGGCGCGGGTGGTGAGCGACTCTTCTTCCACCGGCACCAGCAGGCCGGCCTGCAGGAAGGCGGCCAGCCGCCGCAACTGAAACAGCACCCCCCGCCCGGACGGCGTGACGAACAGCGCCAGCTGCTTCTGCAGCCCCTGCCAGGCCAGCTGGACGGGCTCGCGACGTTGCCGGTAGTCCAGCTCGAACCAGGCGCCGATCTGCAACTCACGCGCCCAGGCCAGCATCGCCGGCGTGGGCATCGTGCCGCCCTCGGCCACCACTTGCAGTTCGTCGGTCTCGTGCCCCGACAGATCGCGCAGCGTCTGCTCGTCGAGGTCGACTTGCGCCAGGTCGGGCAGCACCTCGTCGAGCGCATCGAGCCGGTCGGTGACCGCCTTCAGGTGGGCCGGCGAGATCGACGCCGAGCGCGCCGAGAACGCCGCGGCCAGGGCTGCGTTGAGCTGCTGCACATGCTCGTCCTGCCGGGCCACCGACAGGCCGGCGCGGGCCATGCCGTCACGCACGATCTTCAGCAGCGGCGGAAGGCGCCGCAGCACATCGGCCCGTTCCTCGCGCGAGGTCTTGGCGCTGGCCGACCAGATCAGGTCGGCGGCGGCCCGCTTGAGCGCGCGGGTCTCGTCGCTGCCGGGGCTGGACTGCACCGCGCTGTGCGCGAGCACGTCGGCCCACACCCGGAACAGGAAGTCGCGCACCCCTTCGTGCACGGGCACGCCATCGAGCATCTTGCGCAGCTCGATCGTGTACTGGATGGCGCAGGTTTCGCGCTGCTCCACCTGCTGCGCCAGCGACACCCCCTTGCGCGACGCCTCGTTGGCATCGCGGAAGTAGGTCTCCAGGAACTTCTGGAACTCGATCAGCACGGTCTGGAACACGCGGCGGCCGGTGTCCGGATAGGCCTCGACCACCTGCACCACCCGCCGGATCTCGGCATGCAGCGCCTCGGCGTCGGATTCGGCACCACCGCCAGCAAAGCCCATCACGCAACTGCCCATGCGGTCGATCAGCATGCGCGCGGGATGGTTGGTGGTGGCAAAGAAGTCGGGCTCGCTGACCGCCACCCGCAGCACCGGCATCTGCAGGCGCGCAAACCAGACGCGGATGGTGGCCGGCAGGCGCTCCTCGGTCAGGATGTGCTGGAACAGCAGTGCGACGATCTCGATCGTGGCGCGCTCGACTGGCGTGGCCGCCGCCTGTTTGAGCGCGCGCTTGCTGTCTTCCAGGTCACGCAGGATCAGCGCCGGCGTGGGCGCATCGCCCACCAGCACGTCGACGTCGGTGTGGCGGCGCAGCGCATGCCCGGCCTCGCGCATCGCCTCGCCCAGGCCCGGGCTCACCAGCACCGGCGAGGTGCCCGTGACCTGCGGCGCCGTGGGCACGAAGCCGGGCACCTGGCGCGCCACCATCTGGTTCAACTTGCCCAGCACCGCCTGGGACTGCCCGGGCGAGCGCAACCCGGGCGTCTGGGTCAGCAGGTGGGTCTCATCGAAGGACTGGCCCAGGGGCTGCAGCCCGCTGTTGTCACGCGTCCCGGCCACCGAGGGCGAGCCAGCCGGCACGCCGCCGCCGGTGCCTCCGCCGGAACCACCCACGCCCCCGCCATGGCCCGCGCCGGGTGGCATCGGCCCGCCAGGCGAACCGGGTGTGCCAGCACTGCCGCCGCCGGTGCCACCACCGCCACCCGCTCCCGTGCCCCCGCCGCTGACGCCAGCACCAGCCCAGCCACCGACCACGCTGCGCCCCGGCACCCCGGTGTCGGCAGCCCGGCGAATGAACGGCCGCAGGTCGATCTCGGGGCGCACGCCGTTGTCCAGCAGCAGCTTGTTCGCATGGTGGTAGGCCTCCTGGGCCCACTGCGCCGTCTCGTTGTTGAGCACGGTCTGCAAGGTCGCCCAGTGGCCGAGGTTCAGGCCGGACAACAGCCAGGCGTCCAGCATCACCCGGCCGAGCCACGACGGGTTGAGCACGTCGACCACACCCGGGGTGTTGTCGATCGCGCCCTGGATGACCTGAAGTCGGGCGCTGAGGTCGGTGTACTCGGAGCCGGTCAGGTCGGCAACCGCCTGCCCCAACCGCACACCCACGATGTCACGCTCGATGTGGCTGTCTTCGACCAGGCTGAGCACCGCCGGCATGCCCCCCCCGACCACGGGACGGGGATCGACCGGACGGCCCAGGCGCAGGGCCTGAGCGGCTTCCCGCAGACGCTGTTCGAGCGCCTGCTGCCATGCCGTCTGCGCACGCGGGAAGTCGAGCACCAGATCGCGCCGCCGCTGGTAGAGCGCCGGCTCCGCCGCCTGGGTTGCCAGCAGCTTGGCTCCATCGACGCAGGCCAGCACCAGCCCGGCACTGCCCCTCAAGAGGCACTCGATGAAACTGACGCGGACGCTCAAGGCCAGCGCTCGATGGGGTCCAGCGGACATGCGGAAGTGAAAACGCCGGGCTCATCACACGACGAACCCGGCGGGGTGGTTCCTGTTGAAAGGGACTCTACACCACGGCACCCGCGTGCGGGTCGTTGGGATCGATGTCTTTTTTGGTGTTCTTCACGAGGTCTTCACGCTTCACGCCGAGCCACATGGCGATGGCCGCCGCCACGAAGACCGACGAGTAGATGCCGAACAGAATTCCGATGGTCAGGGCCAGCGCGAAGTAGTGGAGCGTGGGGCCGCCGAACACCAGCATGGCCAGCACCATCGCCTCGGTCGAGCCGTGGGTGATGATGGTGCGGCTCATCGTCGAGGTGATGGCGTGGTCGATGACCTCGCTCGTGCTCATCTTGCGGTACTTGCGGAAGGCCTCGCGGATCCGGTCGAAGATCACGACCGATTCGTTGACCGAATAGCCCAGCACGGCCAGCACGGCCGCCAGCACCGACAGCGAGAACTCCCACTGGAAGAAGGCGAAAAAGCCCAGGATGATGATGACGTCGTGCAGGTTGGCGATGATGCCGGCCACAGCGAACTTCCACTCGAAGCGGATCGCCAGGTAGATCATGATGCCGAGGACCGTCACCGCGAGCGCGAGGGCGCCGTCGCGGGCCAGTTCATCGCCGACCTGCGGGCCGACAAACTCGCTGCGCTGCAACGTCAGCGGCTGCACAGCCCCCGCCTGACACAGCTGGGACGGGCCCTTCTCGGCGGCCTGCGTGCTCACCTGCCCGCCTTCGGCACGGCACAGCGCATCGAACACCTTGCCGACCACCTCGCCCTGCTTCATGCCGCCGCGCAGTGGCAGGCGGATCAGGACGTCACGCGAGGTGCCGAAGTTCTGCACCTGCACCTCGCCGTAGCCGAGCGATTCAACGGCCTCACGCGCCTTCACCAGGTTGGCGCTCTGGGCGTACTGCACCTCGATGAGCGAGCCACCGGTGAATTCGATCGAGAAGTGCAGCCCCCGGGTGACCAGGAAGAACACCGCTGCGGCAAAGGTGAGGAAGGAAATTGCGTTGAAGACCAACGCGTGGCGCATGAAGGGGATGTCGCGCCGGATGCGGAAGAATTCCATGACCGAGTGTTCCTTGTCTTCCGATTCTTATTCCTGAGGCTTCCAGACCTGGCCGATCGAGACGCTCTTGAGCTTTTTCTGACGGCCGTACCAGAAGTTCACCAGGCCGCGTGAGAAGAACACCGCCGAGAACATCGATGTGAGGATGCCCAGGCAGTGCACCACGGCAAAGCCCTTGACCGGGCCGGAGCCGAAGGCCAGCAGGGCCAGACCGGCAATCAGCGTGGTCACGTTCGAGTCGAGGATGGTGGCCCAGGCGTGCTCGTAGCCGGCGTGAATGGCCGTCTGCGGGGCCGAGCCGTTGCGCAGCTCTTCGCGCACGCGCTCGTTGATCAGCACGTTGGAGTCGATGGCCATGCCCAGCGTCAGGGCGATAGCGGCGATGCCGGGCAGCGTCAGCGTGGCCTGCAGCATCGACAGCACGGCCACGAGCAGCAGCAGGTTGACGGCCAGCGCGATGGTCGAGAAGACGCCGAACAGCAGGTAGTACAGCATCATGAACACCGCGATGGCGCCAAAGCCGTAAACCAGGCTCTTGAAGCCCATCTCGATGTTCTCGGCGCCCAGGCTGGGGCCGACGGTGCGCTCTTCGATGATCTCCATCGGCGCGGCCAGCGAACCGGCGCGCAGCAGCAGCGCGGTGTCGGCGGCCTCTTCCGAGGTCATGCGACCCGAGATCTGCACGCGACCGCCGCCGATCTCGCCACGGATCACCGGTGCAGTCACGACCTCGCCCTTGCCCTTTTCGAACAGGATGATGGCCATGCGCTTGCCGACGTTCTCGCGGGTCACGTCCTTGAAGATGCGCGCGCCACGGGCGTCGAGCGTCAGGTGCACGGCGGCTTCCTGGTTCTCGTCGAAGCCGGGCTGCGCGTCGGTCAGGTTGTCGCCGGTCAGCACCACCTGGCGCTTGACGATGACGGGCACGCCACCGCGCTCGAAGTAGCGCTCGGTGCCGAAGGGCACAGGGCCACCGGCCAGCGCGGCCTGGGCCTCGGTGCTGTCATCGACCATGCGCACTTCCAGCGTGGCGGTGCGGCCGATGATGTCCTTCGCCTTGGCGGTGTCCTGCACGCCGGGCAGCTGCACGACCACGCGGTCGATGCCCTGCTGCTGGATCACGGGCTCGGCCACGCCGAGTTCGTTGATCCGGTTGTGCAGCGTGGTGATGTTCTGCTTGAGGGCCTGCTCCTGGATGGCGCGGGCGCTCTGGGGGTTGAGGGCGCCCACCAGGGTGAGGTCGCCCGAGCCGCCGGTGTCGGTGCCCGGGGTCCAGACCAGGTCGGGCAGGCGGTCCTGCAGCACCGGCAGCGCCGCCTGGCGCGCGGCCCCGTCGCGGAAGCGCACGATCAGGCTGTCGCCCTCGCGGCGGATGCCGCTGTGGCGCACGTCCTTGTCACGCAGCAGGGAGCGGATGTCGACCGTCTGACCATCGAGCTTCTGCGTGATGGCCGCCTTCATGTCGACCTGCATCAGGAAGTGCACGCCACCGCGCAGGTCGAGGCCCAGAAACATCGGGTTGGCGTGCAGGCTGCGCAGCCATTGCGGCGAGCGCGACACGAGGTTCAACGCCACGATGTAGCTCGGGTCGGCCGGATCGGGGTTGACCGCCCGGGCGATCACGTCGCGCGCCTGGATCTGGATGTCGGTGCTGGCAAAGCGGGCGCGCACCGAGTTGCCGTCGAACTCCACGAAGTCGGCCTGGATGCCGGCCTGCTTCAGCGCCGCCTCGACCCGGGCCACGGCCGAGCTGTCGAGCTTGAGCGTGGCCTTGCCGCTGGAAAGCTGCACGGCCGGCGCCTCGCCGAAGAAGTTCGGCAGGGTGTAGATCAGGCCGACCAGCAGGGCCACGGCGATGATCAGGTACTTCCACCAGGGGTAGCGGTTCATGGGGTCCTCGACGGCGCAGCGGGATTACTTGAAGGTGCCCTTGGGCAGCACCTGCACGATGGCCGCGCGCTGCACCTGCAGCTCGACGCCGTTGGCCACTTCGAGGTGCACGAAGGTGTCGCCCAGCTTGCTGATGCGGCCGATGACACCCCCCTGGGTCACGACCTCGTCACCCTTGCTCAGGGCTTCCAGCATCGCGCGGGTTTCCTTCTGGCGCTTCATCTGCGGGCGGATCATGACGAAGTACAGGACGACGAACATGAGGACGAGCGGCAGCATGCTCATCAGGCCACCGGTGGCGCCGGCGGCAGGGGCCGCGGCTTGGGCGTAGGCTTCAGAAATCAACACAGTCAGGTTCCTTCAAACAAAGGGCCGAGGCGCCTCCCGGCTGGGAGGGGCGCGCCGGCCATTGAACGGGGCATTGTATGCGGCAGGCAACCGCACCTCAGAGCACGTACTTCACCAGGGGGTGACCGCTGAGCGCGCGGTACAGGTTGTCGAGCTGGGTGCGGCTGGTGGCCGTGACGGTGACGGTCAGGCCGAGGTACTTGCCGGAACTGCTGGGGCGGCGCTCCAGGGTGTGCGCGGCAAAGCCGGGATCGTGCTCAATGACGATGGCCACGACGGTCTCGACAAAGGTCTCGTTGTGTGCACCCATGACCTTGATCGGGAAGGCACACGGGTATTCGATCAGCGATTCTTCCGGCGGGATCACCGGGTTGGCGGGGGTATGGGCGGGGGGCGTGGTGGAGGCCATGTCAGCGTCCTTTCAGGAAACGGGTACGGAAAGCAGGAAAAGAGGGGGGCAGAAGGTGAGCGGTCACTTCACGCCGAGCCGCACGGCGTCCCACAGGCGGCCGAACCAGCCGGCCGGCGGCACGTCTTCCAGCGCCAGCAAGGGCACATCCTGCCAGTGCTGCGGGCCGATGGCCACCCGAAGGCGTCCCACGGTCTGCCCCTGGCGCAGCGGCGCCATCAGGGGCTCCTGGCGCACCACGCTGGTCTGCAGCTGCCCGCCCTGCCCGCGCGGTACCACGACCACGATGGGCGCGGGGCGGCCCAGCCGCACGGTGCTGGCCTGGCCCTTCCACACCTGCGCGGTGGCCACCGGCTGGCCGGCATCGAACAGGCGGACCATGTCGAAGGCGCTGTAGCCCCAGTTCAGCAGCTTCTGGGTCTCGGCGGCGCGGGCCTCGGGCGACGCGGCCCCGAGCGTGACGGCGATCAGCCGGCGCTCGACCCCTCCCAGGCTGCGGCGGGCGGTCGCCACCATGCCGTAGCCGGCCGCCTCGGTGTATCCGGTCTGCAGGCCGTCGACCGTCGGATCGCGCATCAGCAGCAGGTTGCGGCTCGGCTGGCTCACGCCGGCCACGGTGGCCTGCTGCAGGGACGAGATTTTGAGCACCTCGGGGAAATCGGTGACCAGGCGGGCGGCGATCAAAGAAAGCTCGCGCGCGGTGCTGCGGTGACCGCTGGCGGACAGGCCCTCTGGATTGCGGAACCGGGTGGCCTGCAGCCCGAACACCTCGGCCTGGCGGTTCATGCGCTCGACAAAGGCCTCGACCGAGCCGGCCAGCCCCTCCGCCAGCGCCACGGTGGCGTCGTTGGCGTTGTGCACCACCATGCCGCGCAGCAGGTCGTCGACGCGCGCGCTGCCACCGGCCTTCAGGAAGGCGCGCGATGCACCGGCCATGCCGGCCTTCCAGGCGCGCTCGGACACAGGCAGCGTCTGGTCGGCGCGCAGCTTGCCGTCGCGCAGTGCCTCGCACACCAGCCAGGTCGTCATCAGCTTGGTCAGCGAGGCGGGCTCCAGGGGCTGGTCGGCCTGGCGGGCGGCCAGTGTCTGTCGGCTGGCCAGGTCCTGCAGGATGAAGGCGCGGGCGGCCACCTCGGGCGGCGACGGCATCGCGGTGGCGGGTTCGGCAAACACACTGCGCGCATCGGCAGCCGGGGCAGCGGCCAGCGCCACCGGTGCCTGCCCGCTGGCCAGCGTCACGGCCAGCGAGGCCAGCAGCACACGCCGCCGCCACGCAACAGCATGACGGTCGGGGTGCACTGCCGGGCAGGTGTCGGGGCAGCGAGAGACAAGGCGACGGAGGGCGAGCATCGGTTCAGCAGGGCACGCGGAAGGAGGCAGGTGGGGCCACGGGTGCGGAATTGCAAGCGGCACGCGCGCCCGCCCCGCGGCGGACGCGTTCAGCCGCCCGCGGCCGCCAGGCGCAGGTGCTTGCGCACGACCTCGCGCAGTGTGGGCAACTGGCCGTGAAAGAAATGGCCCGTGCCGGGCACGACGGTGATGGGCAGGCTTTGCGGGCGGGCCCACGTCAGGATGTCGGCCAGCGGCACGACGTCGTCCTCTTCCCCCTCGACCACCAGCGTGTGCGCCGGCACGGGCGGCACGTCGAAACGGGTGGTGGCCGGGCTGACCAGCACCAGCTGGGACGGGCGCGCGGCATTCGGATCGGTGTCGGCAGCCGCCATCAAAGCGGCGTGCGCCCGAGCGGCAACGAAGCCGCCGAACGAAAAACCGGCCAGGGCCAGCGGGAGGTCCTGCAGCGCCGGGTCGGCCCGATGTTGCGCCACCACGGCGAGCATGTCGTCGGTCTCGCCCCGGCCCTCGTCCCAGGCACCCGCCGAGCGGCCGACACCACGGAAGTTGAAGCGCACGGCCCGCCACCCCTGCAGCACAAAGGCGCGTACCAGAGTGTGGACCACCTTGTTGTCCATCGTGCCGCCCATCAGCGGGTGGGGGTGGGCCACGACGGCCAGCCCCACGGGCGCCTGCGCAGGCTCCTCGACGACGACTTCCAGCAGGCCGGCCGGCCCCTCGAGGGTGGTGGATGCGGGGCGTCCGATCATCGCGCGGCCTTTCAGCGGCCGACCGACGGCGGCAGCACCAGACGCTCGACGACCTCGCCCTTGATCAGGTGCTGGTCGACGATCTCGTCGATGTCGCTCTTGTCGACAAAGGTGTACCAGGTGCCCTCGGGGTAGACCACCGCGACCGGACCGCCGGCACAGCGGTCCAGACAGCCGGCCTTGTTGACGCGCACCTGGCCCGGCCCCGCCAGCCCGGCGTCCTTGACGCGCGCCTTGCAGTGGTCGAAGCCTTCCTTCGCGTTGTGGTCGGCGCAGCAGTCCTCGCCGTTGATGCGCTGATTCAGGCAGAAGAAGATGTGGCGCTGGTAATAGCTCATCCCCGCATTCTAGGCACTCGGGCCTCGCCGCACCGCAGCAGGGATTCGGGGCTCGCGGTGGAGCAGTCGTGCCAACAGCCAGGCGAGCGCCACGTAGGGCCACAGCAGCCCGATCCAGCGTGACAGGCCGTGAAAGCGGATGAAGCGCCCTTGCTCCCATGCGGCCAGGGTGGCGGCGTAGTACGGGTCGGTCGGGGCGAGGTGGATCAGGACGATGAGGGCCAGCGTGAGCGCCACGCCCAGCACCGCGCACAGGGTGCGACCCAGCCCCACCAGCACCACCGCCCCCATCGCGCCAAGCATCAGGCCGACCAGCGTGGGCATGGTCATCCACGTGAGCGCGTGCACGGGCGCGAAGTTCAGGGCGGTGGCCAGCGTGGTGACGGCCACGGCCACCACGACCGCCCCGCTCAGCAGCAACAGGCGGAGGCGGCGTGGGCGCGCCACCGCACACGCCAGACACATGGGCACCAGCAGGCCGGCCGCCACGGTCAGCGACTCCAGCAGGGGCGGCCACCCCTCGTGCAGCAAGGCCCCCGTGCCGGCCCACAGGGTGAGCGGGTCTTCGGGCAGCAGCCAGCGCTGCAGCGGCGTGTCGGCCGTCCAGTCGACCAGCAGCACGTGCAGGTGAGGCCACAGCTGTCCCTGCCCCAGCGGCAGCGGCGGCGGAAACAGCAGGCCCAGCGGCCACACCCACAGCAGCGCCAGCCCGTGGCCCGCCTGGGGAATGAACCAGCGCTCGCGCAGACGGTGCCAGCCGTCGATGAGGCCCAGCGCGTGGACGGTGACCGCAGCCAGTGCGCCCCAGGCCGCGCCCAGGGTGTTGAGCACCCAGTCGGTGACAGACGGCACGCGCGCCGGCAGGGTGAACTGGGCCAGTTCCAGCGCGTAGGACAGCGCGGCCCCGCTGAGCACGGTCAGCAGCGCCGACACCGGCACAGAGCGGCCCGAGCGCAGGTGCGCAATGCACAGGATGGCGCCCAGCGGCAGGTAGCCCACGAGGTTGCCGGCCAGGTCGCCGGAAAACTCCTGGCGCAGCTTGGGCAGGGCCCAGCTGAACACCCGGGCATCGGGCCAGTGCCAGCCGCTGAGCGGGTACAGCGTGGCATAGGCGATCAGGGCGATCGCCAGCCAGCTCAGCGGCCAGGCCGCGCTGCGGTGTGCGCTCATCGCCGTCGGTCCCGCGCCAGGCGCGCCGTGGTCCTCAGCCGACCGTCGGCTTGAGCACCACGAGGATCACGATGGCGGCAAACAGCAGCACCGAGACCTCGTTGAAGACACGGAACCAGCGGTGACTGCGGCGGTTGTGCAGCGCTTCAAAGTCGCGCAGCAGCCGCTTGCAGTAGTGGTGGTAGCCAATGGTCAGCACGACCAGCGTCAGCTTGACGTGCAGCCAGATCTGGCCCGGGCCCTTGCCCATGCCGAAGTACAGCCACAGCACCAGCCCCAGCCCGACCGCCGGCATCATCAGGATGGTCGCGAACCGGTAGAGCTTGCGGGCCATCACCAGCAGGCGCTCGCGCTCGGCATGGCTGTCGCCCGGCACCATGGCGAGGTTCACGAACAGGCGGGGCAGGTAGAACAGACCGGCAAACCAGCTGGCCACGAAGATGATGTGCAGGGCCTTGACCCAGAGGTAGGGAGTGCTCATGGAGAGATTATGAGCAGCAGTGCACAGTGGGCGCACGCGCGGTGTGTCGAAACCGCGCAGACAAAAAAAGAGCCCCGGCACGAGCCGGGGCTTTCAAGCCTTAACGCTGTCATCACGGTAAGGCACCTGCTCAGGGAGGAAAAGCAGGGAATGAAAGCCTCGCGGCGTATCATTCGGGATCCATTATAGGGGGGCCCGCGCGGCATGTCTTTCGGCCATGTCCGAAAAACCCCAGATGCCGGCTGATTTTTTGCCAGCTTTGCAATCTTTCACGGTCTTTTCATTGTTCCCGTCGATGTCCATCACCCCCGCCTTCCCCCTGCATCGCCCCCGTCGCCTGCGCAAGGACGCCTTCAGCCGCCGGCTGGTGCGCGAGCACGCACTGAGCACGGACGACCTGATCTACCCGGTCTTCATCCTGGACCAGGACGAAGGCACGCAGGACGTGGGATCGATGCCCGGCGTAGCCCGGCTGGGGCGCAGCGCGCTGTGGGCCGTGGCCGAGCGCTGCGTGGAACTGGGCGTGCCGGTGCTGGCCCTGTTCCCCGTGATCGACCAGGCCCATAAAACCCCCGACGGCCGCGAGGCCTTCAACCCAGAGGGGTTGGTGCCGCGCACGGTGCGCGAGCTGAAACGTCGCTTTCCCGAACTCGGCATCATGACCGACGTGGCGCTGGACCCGTACACCAGCCATGGCCAGGACGGCCTGCTGGACGAGACCGGCTACATCCTCAATGACGAGACCGTGGCCGTGCTGACGAAACAGGCGCTGGCCCAGGCCGAGGCCGGCGTCGACATCGTGGCGCCCAGCGACATGATGGATGGCCGCATCGGCGCCATCCGCCGCGCGCTGGAGGCGCAGAACCTGATCTACACGCGGATCATGGCCTACAGCGCCAAGTACGCGAGCGCCTTCTACGGCCCCTTCCGCGACGCCGTGGGCTCGGCCGCCAACCTGGGCAAGGCCGACAAGAAGGTCTACCAGATGGACCCGGCCAACAGCGACGAGGCTCTGCACGAGGTGGGCATGGACATCGCCGAGGGCGCCGACATGGTGATGGTCAAGCCCGGCATGCCGTACCTGGACATCGTGCGCCGCGTGAAGGACGAGTTCAAGGTGCCCACCTTCGCCTACCAGGTGAGCGGCGAGTACGCGATGCTCAAGGCCGCAGCGCAGAATGGCTGGCTGGACCACGACGCCGTGATGATGGAGAGCCTGCTGGCCTTCAAACGCGCGGGCGCCGATGGCGTGCTGACCTATTTCGCCCTGGAAGCCGCGGCCAAGCTGCGCGCCTGACCGGGGCCGCATGGCGGAGACCGTGTGCGCTTCTTTCTGATCAACGACCAGTTCACTGAGCTGCCGGGCTGGCCGGCCTCACTGCCGTCCCACGGCTTTCTGTGGGTGACCTCTGCGCGGCGCGTCTTCGAGGTGCAGCTGGCCGAGGTGCAGCGCCACTTGCAGCGCCTGGCCGGAGGCAGCCTGGTGGACCTGCACGTCTCGGACCTGCTGAACCCCCAGTTGCCCTCGCAGTACGACTACACCTCGTGGTACGACCTGCTGGTGTTCCGCCGGTTGGCTGCGGGCCAGGGCACGGCCCACCTCTTTCTGGACGACGAGCGCGGCACGGCGTCGAGCGCGCGCAAGGCGCTGGCGGCCATCGACACGAGCCCCGTGGGCTTTGCGGTGTTCGATCGGGTGCTGCTGACCGTGCACCCGGCCGACTGCTCGGTGCGCGACTTCTTCGAGACCCGCCTGAGCCAGCTCAGCCAGGGCCCGCAGGACGGTCAGGGCGCCCCGCGCCTGGAGCCACAGCTGGCGCAGGGCGCGGGCCACGGCGCCGACGACGACGGCCACCTCAGCGCCGACGCCGTGCTGCACGGCTTGAGCGAGAGCCTGCCCCACCGGACGGAAGGCCGCGGCCCGTCGCGGCTGCCGCCCAGCCCGGCGGACTTGATGTTGCGCATCGTCAACCACATGGTCGACAGCTACCTGGACCTGCGCCGCCTGCTGACCCGGCAGCTCGGCTACCTGCAGCAGGAGATGCTGCACAACCGCAACCGCTTCCGCAACTGGCAGGCGCTGCTCGAATCGCGCAACACCCTGCACATGCTGGAGGACACCTGCGAAGACCAGCGCAGCGCGGTACAGGAATGGCTGGATGCGCTGGAAGACGTGCCCATGCCGCAAGACCCGCAGGCCGCCCGCGAACGCGAGGTGCTGCGCGTGCGTTCACGCGATGTGCAGGAGCACATCGAGCGCGTGCTGAGTCATGTGCGCCGGCTGGAGAGCTCGTCGGAAAGCGCGGTGCAGATGCACTTCTCGCTCCAGGGCAGCCGAGCCAACGAAATCATGCGCACACTGACGGTGCTGACGGCCATCTTCCTGCCCCTCAACCTGATCACCGGCATCTTCGGCATGAACTTCGACATGCTGCCGTTGATCCACGAAGCGGCCGGTTTCTGGATCGCGATGGCGCTGATGGGGGTCGTCGTGGTCGGGCTGGTGTGGTGGTTCCGCCGCCAGCGCTACATCGACAGCTGATCAGCCTGCCTCAGCCCGCACCTCGCGGGCCAGGCACAGGTCGGCCCAGGCCAGCGCCTTGTCGGCCGGGTTGCGCAACAGGTAGGCCGGGTGGTAGGTGACCACCACCGGCACGCCCTGCACTGTGTGCACGCGCCCGCGCAGCTTGCCGATGGGCTCGCTGGTCTTGAGCAGCGACTGCACGGCAAAGCGGCCCATGGCCAGGACGACCTTGGGTTGCACCAGCGCCATCTGCCGCAGCAGATAGGGCTCGCACTGGCTCACTTCCTGAGGCTGCGGGTTGCGGTTGGCTGGCGGGCGGCACTTCAGCACGTTGGCGATGAAGACCTGACGGGCGGGCGCGTCTTCGCCGCGGGTCAGGTCGATGGCGTGCAGCATGCGGTCGAGCAGCTGGCCGGCGCGGCCGACGAAGGGCTCGCCTTCGCGGTCCTCCTGCTCGCCCGGGGCTTCGCCGACGATCATCCAGTCGGCCTGCTCATGACCCACGCCGAACACGGCCTGCTTGCGGCTGGCTCCCAGGCTGCAGGCATGGCAGCTGGCCACGGTGGTGCGCAGGGCGGCCCAGTCCATGGTGTCGACGCCGGCGGGGCGGGCGCCCAGCGGGGCCTCGATCGGGGCCGGCTTGTCGGCCATGGCGGGGGGGCGGCCGATCGGCGCGCGGGCGGGTGCGGCCGGGGTAGCGGCGACAGGGCGCTGCGGCACGGCGGGAGGCGCCACGGGGGCCCCTGCGGCAGCGACCGGCAACACCGGCGCGGCCGCCGACTCGGTGACAGTCTCGGCGGGCGCCTCCGCCTCTTCGGGCCAGAACGGCGGCACGCCCATCTCGCGCAGCATGGCGCGCTGTCGTTCAGTCCACCGCATGGGCTTCTCCAGGCCCGGCAGGCGTCAGCGCCAGCCGCATCACGATCGCATCCTCGCGCCCCTCGGGCGCCGGGTAATAGCCTTTGCGCCGCCCCACCTCGACAAAGCCGAGCCGTGCGTACAGCGTCTGCGCCGGCATGTTGCTGGGGCGGACTTCCAGCCACAGGGACTCGGCGCCCTGCTGGACGCAGCGTGCGGTCAGCACGTCGAGCAACGCACGGGCCAAGCCCCGGCCCTGCCAGGCGCGGTCGACCGCGACGTTGAGCAGGTGCACCTCATCCGGGCCGTCCATCGCCACACAGACGGCCACCACCCGCCCGCTGTCCGCATCACAGCGCACGCGGGCCCAGTAGCCTGCTCGCAGCGACGAGCGATAGTTGTCGGCCGTCCAGGCGTGCGAGGGATGCAGGCAGGCCTGGGCCTCCATGGCCACGACGGACGCGATGTCGGCGTCCGTCAGCGGGCGGTCTACATACCGGGGCGGCACCACTCAGCCCCCCTGCCCGGCCGGATGACGGGCGGCGGCGCGTTCGGCCGTGGTCTGGGCGACCTTGTCGCGCACGTAGGTGGGCAGGGCCAGTGCGGCATCGACAGTGTCACCGCGAGCCCATGCGCGCCGTGACAGCGAGGCCAACGCCTGGCCCGAAGGGCGGGCCTCGGCATCGGCCAGCCGACAGCGGCCTGTCGCCAGCACAGGCGCCAGCGCCTCGGCGCAAGCCGAGAGGGCGTTGCCCGCCAGACGCAGGTCGTCGGCCACAGCGCCCTCACCCCAGCGGCGTGCGGGCTCGGCCACGGGCCACAGGCGCGGGGGCTCGACGGTCTGCCATTCGCCATCGCGCCAGGCCAGGGCCGCCACATACAACTCGTCCATGCGGGCGTCCTGCAGCACCCACACGATGGCCCCCTCGGGCACGGCGTCGGGCTGACGCAGGCGGGCGTCTTCGGCCACCGCACGCAGGGTGTCGAGGGAGATCACGGGACACCCCAGGCCCAGGGCCAGGCCCTGCGTGACGGAGCACGCCGTGCGCAGGCCGGTGAAGGCGCCCGGGCCGGCCCCGAAGGCGATGGCATCGACATCCTGCCAGGTCAGCCCGCCCTCGGCGAGCAGGCTCTGCAGCGCAGGCAGCAGGTCGCGCGAGGCCTGGGCACCGCCCGGCAGCTGGCGCACCAGCGTGGCGTCAGGGGTGGCCAGGGCGGCGTGGATCAGGTCGGTGGCGGTGTCCAGTGCAATCAGGACGGCAGGGGACGCGGGCATGGCCGGGAGTGTAGCCACTGCGGCGCTCCTATGATGGCGACATGCCCGTCTCGTCTCTGATTCCGTGCCTGCTTGCCGGGGCTGTGGCCCTGATCGGACCCTGGACCGCCGCGCGGGCGGACGGCACGCCGGCCGCCCCGGCCCCGGACATGGCGACAGCCGCCTCTCCAGCCGGTCTGCCGGACAACGTGCGCCTGGCGCTGGCGCGTGCCGGTGTCCCGCTGGAGGCCGTGTCGGTCGGCGTGTGGCCGGCCGAGGGGGGGGCCGCTCGGGTGGCCCACCTTGACGGGGTCGTGCGGCAACCGGCATCGCTGATGAAGCTGTTCACGACCGGCGTGGCGCTGCAGCGCCTGGGGCCGGCGTGGACCTGGCGCACCGAAGTGGGCCTGGGCGGCCCGCTGCAGCCGGACGGCCGCCTTGCCGGCCCGCTGTACCTGCGGGGCCAGGGCGACCCGGCCCTGGTGCTGGAGCGCCTGGACGCCATGCTGGCGCGGTGGCGGGCCGCCGGGTTGAGGCAGGTGGACGGCGACATCGTGCTGGACCGCCAGGCCTTCGCACTGCCGCCGCACGATCCGGCCGCCTTCGACGGACAGGCGCTCAAGCCCTACAACGGCGGGCCGGACGCGTTGCTGCTCGCGCACCGGGCGGTGACCTTGCGCCTGCGACCCGATGCGGCGCGGCCCGGCTGGGCCCGCGTCGACGTGAGCCCCCCACTCGACGGCGTGCAGTTGCGGGCCGACGTGCCGCTGGGCGACGGCCCTTGCGGCGACTGGCGCCAGGCGATGGTGTTGGGCTTGGCCCCGTCGGCGGGCCTGGCGCAAGGGGGCGACGCCGCGCCATTGCCCGCCCCGGTGGGCTCAGCCCCATCGACACCGTGGACGGTGACCCTGCAAGGGCGCTACCCGGAGAGCTGCGGTGAGCGCGACTGGCCCGTGCTGTGGCCGGCCACCGACGACCACAGTGCCCGGCTGCTGGCATCTCGATGGCGGGCGGCGGGTGGCGCGCTGACGGGGCAGGTGCGCGCGGGGACGTGGCCCGCGGGACTGGCGGTGTGGCAGACCTGGGTGTCTCCGCCGCTGGGCGAGGTGGTGCGTGACATCAACAAGTTCAGCAACAACGTGATGGCGCGGCAGCTGTTTCTGACGCTGGGGCGTGCGCCGACGCCGGATGCACCGCCCGCCAGCCCGGACAGCGCCCGCCAGGTGGTGACGGAGGCGGTGCGCGGGGCCACGCGAGAGGCAGGACAGGACACCGGCCCGTGCGACGGCGAGGCCCTGGTGCTGGACAACGGCTCGGGCCTGTCACGGCAGGAGCGCAGCACCGCCGCGTGCCTGGGCCGCTGGCTGCAGCGGATGTGGGCGGCGCCCACGATGCCGGAGTTTCTGGCGTCGTTGCCGGTGGCTGGGCTGGACGGCACCGCGCGGCGGCTGCGCGGCGTGGCGGGCCAGGCCCACCTCAAGACCGGCTCTCTTGACGGGGTGGCGGGCATTGCCGGCGTGGTGAGCCGCGACGATGGTCGCAGGCTGGCCGTGGTCTTTCTGGTCAACCACGCACGCGCCGAAGCGGCACGCCCGGCGTTCGACGAACTGCTGCTGTGGGCGCGCGCCACAGCGCCATGAAAACTGGGAGAATCCGCGCCGGCCCGATCACCGACGGGCGCAGTCCTTCTAGCCCGGAACCCGCCCCGTGAACCTCGCCGCCCTCCTCGCCTTCGATCCGCATGTCATCGACTGGGTGGGCTCGGCGGCAGCCGTGCTGACCACCAGCGCCTTCGTGCCCCAGGCGTGGCTGACCTTCCGCACGCGGGATGTCAGCGGCATTTCCCTGGGCATGTACTCGGCCTTCACCGGCGGGGTGGCGCTGTGGCTGGTCTACGGCCTCGCGCTGGGTGCCTTGCCGATCGTGATTGCCAACATCATCACGCTGAGCCTGGCGCTGAGCATTCTGGGGATGAAGCTGGCCTATCGCTCGCGCGACGCTGGCGTGGCGGACAAGGTCGCCCCGCACCGCGAGCGCTGAGCGACCCTTCGCGCTCGGCTCCGAGGCCGAGCGCAGACCGCGTCAGAGCGGGTTGCGGTTGACGTTGCTGACGACCAGCGCAGCCAGACGGGCATGGGCCTGGGGCGCGAAGTGCGTGGCATCGGCCCACAGGTACACCGAAGACACGGTGCTGTTGACGACGCCCTGCGACGCGGTGGGATCGGCGTAGCTGGTGTTGCACAGCGGGGCCGCGGTGCCCCGCCCGCTGGCGCAGCCGACGTCGGTCGAGTTGCTGATGCCGTAGCTGCTGCGGGTGCGCGAATCGAACATCTGCTGGCTGAGGGTGTCGGTGCGGACCAGCGTGAGCTGGCGGCCGTCGAAATCGACCTCGGCCTGGTTGGTGACCCCGTCGTTGAAAGCGACGACCAGCTGAAGCAGCGCCTCACGCTCGGTCTCGGTGGCGGCCTGGCCCAGGGGGCTGAGCGACAGCAGCGGCAGCCGGACCAGCGCAATGCGGGCGCCGGTGGGCTTGATGTACTGCGCCATGGCGGTGGACAGGCTGACACCCAGTGCCTTCATCTCGCTGACCAGCGAGGCAAGGGACGACGGACTGGCCCTGTAGCGCGCGAAGGCGTCAAGCACATCGGGTTGGCCGGCCATCATCAGCACGAGGGTGCCGTTGTTGAGCAACGCCACGTTGTTCTGCATGGCGGTGATGACCTTCGCGACACCGGCATTGGTCTTTGCCGCCGCGGCGGACGTGGCGTCGAGCGCACCTGCCGAGGTGGTGGCCGTCACGACCGGGTCGAGGGCCAGCAGGTAGGCCTCACGCGTGGCACCGCTCACCGGACACTGGCTCGCATCGAACCCATAGGCCGCCGCCACCGTCTGCACCCACACGGCGTTGACCTGGCAGTTGTAGCCCATCTGGGTGGGGTCGTTGGTGGTGGTCGTGGTGCTGCCGCTGACATAGGCGTTGCCGGATGCGTCGAGGCTGACGGCATTGACCGTGTACTTCTTGCCCGCGCTGCTCACGAAGCTGTTGTCGTCGCCGAAGCTCACCACCCGAGCGGGCTTGAACTTCGATGCCTGCGAGCCCCCGCCACACGCCGTGACGGTCACCGCCAGCGCACAGGCGGCGGCCACCGCGCCCACGGCCTTCAGGGGCCGGCGCAGTGAGGAAGACGTCAGGGAAACGGGCAGGCGGAACATGGACTCTCCAGATACGGGTCGCGAGACTGAGGCGGCAAGAATAACCGCCTTCACACAGGCGGACGATGTCAGGACGTAAAGAGCCGGTGCGCGATCAGGCCGCGGCGCGACGCAGGCGGTCGCGGACACCGTCCCACGCGGCATCTTCGGGCGGGGTCTCGACCCAGATGAGCTCGACCCCCAGGGCGTCAAGCTCACGCAGGTCGGCAAACAGGTCGTGGGCGGCGGTGGCCGCGTCACCGGGCATGGATCGGTGCACCACGCCCTTGCTCGGCGCGCGGCGGGCCCACAGGCTGCGGGAATACACCGCCACCTTCGGCGGATGACCCGGTTCGCGCAGCGCAGCGGCCAGCAGTTCGGGCTCGAGCACGTCGAGCGCCGCGTCGAGCTGGGTGTCGGCCATCAGGCGCAGGCGGGCGCGCGGCGCGTAGTGCGACGCGAGCGTACCAGGGGCTTTCGGCGCGGCCGGGTCCGGCGCCTCGGGGCTGGACCACAGCACCGGCTGGCCCGCGGCGGCCTCGATCTCGGCCAGCGTGAGGCGGCCAGGGCGCAGCAGCACGGGCTGCTCACGCGAGCAGTCGACGATGGTGGACTCGATGCCCACCTCGCACGGCCCGCCGTCGAGCACCCAGACCTCGTCCAGGCCCTCGCCCGCATCCTGGAACTCGTCGACCACATGGGCCGCCTGCGTCGGGCTGATGCGACCGAAGCGGTTGGCGCTGGGGGCAGCCACACCCAGCACGTCAAGGTTGGCGCACGCCTCGAGCAGCTGCCGCGCCACCGGATGCGAAGGGCAGCGCAGGCCGATGGTGTCTTGCCCGCCGGCCGCAGCGGTGGCGACATCCGGGTCGCGCGGCACGATGACCGTCAGCGGCCCGGGCCAGAAGGCCGCGCACAGGCGCTGCGCCACCGGCGGAAATGCCGAGACGAAGTGGAGCGCCGCCGCGCCGTTGGGCACGTGCACGATCAGCGGGTGGTCGCTGGGCCGGCCCTTGGCCGCGAAGATGCGGGCCACGGCATCGGCGTCGTCGGCGCGGGCCCCCAGGCCATAGACGGTTTCGGTGGGCAGGGCCACCAGGCCGCCGGCCACGATGCGGCGGGCCGCCTGCTCGATGGCGTCGGGTTGGGTCGCGGGATCCAGCAGGCGCATGGTGGTGTGGGCGTTGAAGGCCAGGTCTGGCCGGGTCAGAACGGGGCGATGCCCAGGATGGCTGCGGCCTTCAGTGCCGTGTCACGGGCTGCTTCGGGTGTGGCCGCGGTGACGGTCAGGTGGCCCATCTTGCGGCCCTTGCGCGCCTCGGTCTTGCCGTACAGGTGCAGGTGCGTGCCGGACAGCGCCAGCACGGCGGCCCAGTCGGGCTCGACCTGCGCGGTGGCGCCGGCCGGGAACCACAGGTCGCCCAGCAGGTTGAGCATCAGGCAGGGGCTGTGCAGCACCGGTGCCACCAGCGGCAGGCCGGTCATGGCGCGCACCTGCAGCTCGAACTGCGACACGTCGCACGCGTCGATGGTGTGGTGACCCGAGTTGTGCGGGCGCGGGGCCATTTCGTTGGCGACGATGCGGCCGTCCTGCAGCACGAAAAACTCGATGCAGAGCACGCCCACGTAGTTCAGCGAGGCGGCGATCTTGTGGGCGGCATCGTAGGCCTGCTGCGACACGGCCTCGGTCACGTTGGGCGCGGGCACCGTGGTCACAGCCAGGATGCCGTCGCGGTGCAGGTTCTGCTGCAGCGGGAAGTGCACGACCTGGCCGTCGCGGCCACGCGCCACGATGACGCTGACCTCGTAGGCCAGCGGCAGCATCTTCTCGAGCACGCACTCGACCTGCTGGAGCTCGGCCCAGGCGGCTTCGAGCTCGGCGCGGGTCTTGACGCGCACCTGGCCCTTGCCGTCGTAGCCCAGGCGGGCGGTTTTCAGGATGCCGGGCAGCAGGTCGTCCGACACGGCGGCGAGTTGCTCGGGCGTGGCGATGATGGCGTGCGGCGCGCAGTCGACCCCGCAGCCGACGAAGTGGGCCTTCTCGCGGGCGCGGTCCTGGCAGACGGCCACGGCGGCACCAGCGGGCGCGACGGGGCGGGTCTCGGCCAGCTTGTCGAGCGCGGCGGCGGGCACGTTCTCGAACTCGGTGGTGATGGCCGCGGCCTCGCGGGCCAGGGCGGCCAGGCCGCTCTCGTCCAGATACGGCGTCTGGATGTGGGCGTGCGACACCAGGCCGGCCGGGCTGGTCGGGTCGGCATCGAGCACGGCGGTGCGGTAGCCCATGGCCTGGGCGGCATGCACGAACATGCGGCCCAGCTGGCCGCCACCCATCACGCCCAGGGTGGCGCCGGGCAGGATCACGTCGGAAGCGGCCTTGCTCATGCCTTGGGTTCCATGGTCAGGTCGGCCGTCATGGCGCGGGCCACTTCGGTCTGGCGGGCGCGGAAGGCGTCGAGCTTGGCGCGCAGCGCCGGGTCGGTGCCGGCCAGCATGGCCACGGCAAACAGCGCGGCGTTGCCCGCGCCGGCGGTGCCGATGGCGAAGGTGGCCACGGGGATACCCTTGGGCATCTGCACGATGGAATGAAGCGAGTCGACGCCCTGGAGGTGGCGCGACGGCACGGGCACGCCCAGCACCGGCACGGTCGTCTTGGCGGCCAGCATGCCCGGCAGGTGGGCCGCACCGCCCGCGCCCGCGATGATGGCGACCAGGCCGCGATCGGCCGCTGCTTCGGCATAGCGGAACATGTCATCCGGCATGCGGTGTGCGGAAACCACCTGCGCCTCGAACGGAATGCCGAACTCGGTCAGAATGTCGGCGGCGTGGCGCATGACATCCCAGTCGCTGCTGGACCCCATCACGACACCCACTTTCACCTGGCTTGCGCCCTTCGTTTCCGACACGGTTGGCTCCTCAAACGTCAAAGAACGAATTTTAGGCGCTGCCTCACCGAATCAGACGCCCCCAAAGGCGGCCTGCTGCACACCATGATCGACATCACCATCGAAAACTTCGAATCCGACCTGATTGCCACCTCGATGCAGGTGCCGGTCCTGCTCGACATCTGGGCCGAATGGTGCGGGCCGTGCAAGGCGCTGGGCCCGGTGCTCGAGAAGCTCGAACAGGAATACGCCGGCCGCTTCGTGCTGGCCAAGGTCAACGCCGACGAGCAGCCCGAGATCGCCGGGCAGCTCTCGCAGATGTTCGGCGTGCGCTCCATCCCGTTCTGCGTGATGTTTGTGGGCGGCCAGCCGGTGGACGGCTTCGTGGGCGCCCTGCCGCCCGAGCAGATCCGCAGCTTCCTGGACAAGCACGTGCCGTCCGAAGGCGCTGTCGAGTCGGCCGAGGAGACCGCAGAGGCCGAGCAGTTGCTGGCCGATGGCGCCGAGGACTCGGCCGAAACCCTGCTGCGCGACGCCCTGGACAAGGACCCTGCCAACGACGAGGCCCGCTTCGACCTGATCAAGCTGCTGCTGGGCGAGGGCCGCGTGGACGAGGCCCAGTCGGCCTTCGCGCCCATCGCTGCCCGGGCCACGGGCCCGGTGCCCGAAGCCCGCGTGCTGGCCTTCAGCCGCTGTGTCGAGGCTGCCCAGGCTGCGCGAGCCGGCCGCTCGCCCGCGGAACTGGACGCGGCCATCGCCGCCAACAAGCGTGACTTCGCCGCGCGCTTCGAGCTGGCGCAGATCTTCTGGGCCGCGGGGCAGCCCGAGCAGGCCATGGACGAGCTGCTGGAAATCATCATGCGCGACAAGGCGTGGAACGACGAACTGGCCCGCAAGACCTACGTCGCCATCCTCGAAGTGATGAGCAAGCCGGCGCCCAAGCCCACCCCGGCCCGCGCGACGCCGCCGGGCGCACCGGGGGCATCAGGGGCAGACAAGCCCAAGCTCGAGATCGCTGGCAAGGTGGAGGTGCAGGCCGCCGATCCGGTGATCGACGCCTATCGTCGCAAGCTCAGCATGGCGCTGTTTTAAGGGCCTGGGCGGCACCCCTCGATCGGGTGTCGCAACAGATTCCCATGGGTACCGGCAGGGCGGGATAGCGCGAACTTTCACACGGTTATCGCTTCTTTGCCTCCTCGCAAGCCATTTCAGAATCGCGTCAACAGCCGATGATCTGCGTTCACATGCCGTGAATGCAGCGCCGGGTCGCTGCGATCCTGAATGCGTTTGTCCGAGTCTGTCACCGCCAATCTCTGCCCTGCCAGCGCGCCTTGCGAGGGCGGCAGCTTGCTGCCCTCCAGCAGCCTGGGGCTGACGCTGATCGAGCTGATGGTGACCCTGGCGGTCGTGGCCATGCTGATGGCGGCCGTGGCGCCCACGCTGGGGGTGTGGGTCACCAACCAGAAGGTGCGCAACACGGCCACGTCCATCGTGGCGGGGCTGCAGTACGCTCGATCGGAAGCGGTGCGGCGCAATCGGCCAGTGACGTTCTGGCTGGTGCGCAGCGGCAGTGCCGCCCGCATGGACGACAACTGCGCCGTCGCCTCCGACAGTGCCTCATGGGTGGTGACGCTGGGTACCGCCTCGCCCGCGGGCAAGTGCGCGCAGGGCACCTCGTCGCTGCAGCTCAAGGCCAATCTGGCAGCGCAGGATGGTGGAGGTGGCGATGCGACGGTGGCGGTGACGGCCATCAACGCTGACAGCGGCGACAGCGCCACCCAGGTGACCTTCAACGGGTTCGGGCAGGTGACGAACGCCTCGCCCATCTCGCGCATCGACGTCACCGGCACCGCCGAAGGCGTCAACAAGTCCTGGCGGGTGGTGGTCTCGGGTGGCGGGCACAGCAAACTGTGTGACCCCACCGTGACGGCCACCACCGACACACGCGCGTGCGGCTCATGACGCCCGCCCGGCACCGCCACATCGGCGGCTTTCTGCTGATCGAATCGCTGATTGCCATCCTGATCTTCTCGGTCGGGATCCTGGGGCTGATCGGCCTGCAGGCCCGCATGACGAAGGCCCAGACCGAGGCCAAGGCCCGCGCCGATGCCGTGAACCTGGCTTCCGAACTGCGCGGGGTGATGTGGGTCGACATGGCGAACCTCGCGCAGTACGAGACCAGCGCCTGCGCCGCGCACGGCCCGTGCGCCAACTGGCTGGCCAAGCTGCAGGCCACGCTCCCGTCCGGCGCCGCCACCGTGACGCGCGACACCACGCGACCAGGCTGGGTGAGCATCTCTATCACCTGGCGCCTGCCCAACGGCCAGAACCACACCTACCAGACGGTGACCGTCATCCGGGGGGCGGCATGAAGCGCGCGCAGCGGGGCCTCAGCATCGTCGAGCTCATGGTGGGGGTGCTGATCGGCATGCTGACGGTGGTGGCCATCAGCCAGGTGCTGATGAACGCGGAAGGTCAGAAGCGCACGGCAACCAGCGGGGGCGATGCCCAGGTCAACGGCACGCTGGCGCTCTACGCGCTGCAGCGCGACGTAGAGATGGCCGGTTATGGGCTCACCGGCCAGCCCGCCGCGCTGGGCTGCGAAGTGAAGGGCCAGTACGGAAGCGGGACGGCAGCCAAGGTGCTTCCGGCGCTCCCGCTGGTGCCCGCCCGGATCACACCCGGCAGCGGCGCCACGCCCGACCAGATCACGGTGTGGCAGAGCAACAAGCCGAGCTATGCCGTGCCACTGCGGGTGGCCGAGGACCACGCCAAGACCGGCACGCGTTTCATCGTGCCGAGCACCTTCGGGGTGGCCGCAGGAGACCTGCTGCTGGCCGTGCCCGCCACGCCCTCGGCCACCGCCTGGTGCAGCGTGCTGGCCGTGGCGGCAGACAGCAGCACGGCACTGACAAGCACGCAGATTCCGCATCTGGCGGACCTGGGAGGGTGGAACGCGGTGGGCTCAGCCCTGTTGCCCCTCGCTGGCTACCCCGCCGGCAGCCACCTGATCAACCTCGGCAGCGGCCTGCCGCGCACCTACAGCATCAGTGCGGGCAAATCGCTCGTGGCGACCGATGTGCTGGCCACCAGTGGCGGCACCAGCGTTCAGACGATCGCACCGCAGATCGTGCAGCTCAAGGCGCTGTACGGCAAGGACACGGATGGCAACGGCACCATCGATGCCTTCAACGCCACGGCCCCGACCACCAACGCCGAATGGTTGCAGGTGATGGCACTGCGCGTGGCGGTGGTGGCGCAGAGCGCGCAGCTCGAGGCAGAGAAGGGGCAGCGCCGCGATGTGACACCGGCCATTGGCGTGGAGTGGGTGGTCGACGCTCTCACCGAAAACGCCGTGACCTGCAGCTTCGATGGCAACCAGAAGTGCCTGCGCATCAATGTCAGCGGTGTGGGCAGCGACTGGAAAAGCTACCGCTACAAGGTGTTCGACACCGTCGTGCCCCTGCGCAACATGTTGTGGACCCGCGGATGACGCATGCCCACCGCCGCCCCCTGCCGATGGCCGCCTCGCGCGGTTCTGCGCTGATCTTTGCGCTGATTGCGCTGGTGTCGATGAGCCTGGCCGCGCTGGCCCTGGTGCGCTCGGTGGACACGGGCACGGTGATCCTGGGCAATGTGGGCTTCAAGCGCGAAGCCACGGCCGCGGCCGATGAGGCAACCCGCCAGGCTATCGACTGGCTGCAGACAGCCGACGTGAGTGCCAACAATGCCGCTCAAGGCTATTACGCGACCACCGCCACCACGCTGGATGCGACCGGCTTTCAGCAGGCCGCCAACACACGCACGCTGATCGACTGGGACAGCGACAACTGCGGCTACGCCGACAGCGGCACCTATGCCGGCTGCGGGCAGCGCCCCCGGTCCGTGTCGGTCAGCGGCGTGACCGCGCATTACGTGATCCTCAGGCTGTGCGCTGATCTGGCCGCCACGCAGTGCAGCCGGCCGCTCAACGCGGTGGCCTCGGCCGACGGCAGCAAGGGCTCGCTGGATTACGCCAACCCCGGCGGGCCCGAGGTGAACACCGCCGTGTATTACCGGATCGTGGTGCGGGTGCAGGGGGCGCGGCAGTCGCAGTCCTTCACCGAAACCATCGTGCAACGTTGAGGAGCCCGACGATGTGGTCCAGACGCTTCCTCCTC
Organism: uncultured Aquabacterium sp.; assembly: GCF_947366995.1. Classification (GTDB taxonomy): domain Bacteria; phylum Pseudomonadota; class Gammaproteobacteria; order Burkholderiales; family Burkholderiaceae_C; genus Aquabacterium. Next base: position 35,046 of record NZ_CANBCC010000017.1, read on the forward strand.
TGCATCGGGCTGGCCCTGTGGCTGAGCCTTGGCCTGGCGCCCGCGCGGGCCGCCCTGACCGAACTGAACGACGAGCCGCTGGCCACCCAGTCGAACAGCGTGCTGGCGCCGCCAAACGTGATGTTCATCGTGGACGATTCGGGCAGCATGGACTGGGAGTTCATGCCCGGGGCCTCGACGGGCGACCTCCCTGCGCGCACTGGGAGCTATGGCTACAAGTCGGCGCAGTGCAACGGGCTGGCCTACGACCCGAGCGTGAGCTACACGCCCCCCGTGAAGTGGAACGGCGTGCCCTACCCACAGGCGAGCTATGGCGCGGTCTGGGACAACGGCTACACGCCTCAGTTCAAAAGGAATCCACTCAACTTCAATAAGGCAGAGGCATACGCGGCTGCCTCTGGCAGCGGCACCAAGCATGCACTTGGTGCTCAGACGTTCGTCTTTAAGAGCGGCGGTGGGGTGCTTGATTGGATCTTCGGGCTGCTGGAAGGGCTCGTGGATCTGCTGTTCGACACCGGGGTTCAGGAAATCGTCGACGGACTTCCTGAATGGAGCGTCGGGACGGAAGTCGTGATGGTCCAGCAGAACGACAGTGCGTACTGGATGCGCGGCAAGGTAACCGCCAAGAGCGGCGTCTCTGGCAACAGCATCTTCTGCCTGCTCCTTTGTACGCTGACTCAGACGTACACGGTCGATGTCAGTTTTTTCACTGGGAAGGACAACTCAACCCATCCAGACTGGCTAGTGAACATGCCCGGCACGGCAGCCCTGGGCACACGCACCCACTACCGCTACACCGGCACCGAACCCAAGCTGGGCTGGAGCTACACCAGCAGCGGCGCGCTCGATGGCACCACGGCGTTTGCCCAGCAGTGCAGCAGCAACGTCGGTGCGGCGCCGGGCTCTGGCGTGTTCTCGGCTGTCACGGTCAACAGCGCCTCGCCCGCCGCCGACCAAGCTAACTACGCCAACTGGTACCAGTACTACCGCACGCGGCTGCTGCTGATGAAAACGGCCACGGGCCGTGCCTTCCTCAACATGCCGGCCACCTACCGGGTCGGCACCACGAAGATCAGCCACAGCCAGTACAGCGCAATCAACGGCAACTACTTTTTGCCGGTGGGCGTGTTCACGGAGAACGCCTCCTCGACCGCGGCAGGGCAGAAGTTCAACTTCTACGTGCACCTGTACAACTCGAAGTTCTATGACCGGGATGCCGCCAGCGTGTTCAACAACCGGCGAGCAACCTCGTTCGGCACGCCGCTCCGCCTGAGCCTGAGCCAGGTCGGCAAGTACTACGCCAACAAGCTGAGCGGCCAGACGGACCCGATGACGGCGGCATGCCAGCGCAACTACGCCATCCTGTCGACCGACGGTTACTGGAACGACAGCAGCAACCCGACGGGCCTCACCGGCGCAGCCATCGGCCATCAGGACGGCAGCCCCGAGGTCCGGCCCATGCTCGATTCGCTGGCCGCCTCGAACACCCTGGCCGATGTCGCCCAGTACTACTACGTGACCGACATCCGCGACACCACGCTGTCGAACTGCGGCAGCGGCACCAGCTTGTGCACCAACGACAGCACCATGAGCACCGACATCGGCACCCCGGGTCGGCAGAACATGGTCACCTACACGCTGGGCCTGGGAGTAGGCAGCACGCTGCGCTATGACGTGAACTACGCGTCGTCCGGTGCGGGCGACTTTGCGGCCATCCGGGCCGGCACCAAGAGCTGGCCCAACCCCACCCTGGCCGAGAACGCCACCCGCGTGGACGACGTCTGGCACGCGGCGATCAACGGGCGGGGCCGCTACTTCAGTGCGCAGAACGCCACCGAGCTGAGCAGCTCGCTGGAGAGCACGATCGGCTCGCTGTCCCAGACGCCCGGCGCCGGCTCCGCCATTGCCAGCAGCGCCTTCCAGCTCAGCAGCAGCGAGACCAACTACGTCTACGCCGGCAGCTACGTGACCGGCCGCTGGACGGGCGAGCTCGAAGCCTTTGCCATCAGCGCCAGCGGCACGCTGGCCAGCAACCCCACCTGGACGGCACAGGCCCAGCTCGATGCGCTGGCCAACCGCAACGGCCGCACGGCACCGGCCAGCGGCGTGACTTCGCCGCAGTGCGGCGCGGAGTACAGCAACTGCAACGACGAGCGCCAGGTCTACTTCATGCACCCGTCGACGAAGGCGCTCACCGCCTTCACCTACCCCGCCCTGCAGGCCGCCGGGCTCGACGGCGATGGCAAGTTCAGCACGGCCTGCAGCGCCAGCCGGCTGTCGCAGTGCAGCAGCCTGACCGCGGACCAGAAGACCTTGGCCAACACCGGCAAGCACCTGGTGAACTTCCTGCGCGGCGACGCCACCTACGAGACGACGAACGGCAGCAACCCGCTGTTCCGGCTGCGCCATTCGGCGCTGGGCGACATCGCCAACGGCACGCCGGCGTTTGCGGGCAAGCCACCCTTCCAGTACACCGATGCAGGCTACAGCGATTTCGTCGCCGCCCAGGCAAGCCGCACCAAGGTCGTGTATGTGGCCGCCAACGACGGCATGCTGCACGCGTTCAACGCCAGCACCGGCAAGGAGCTCTGGGCCTTCGTGCCGCAGGCGGTGATGCCGAATCTGTACAAGCTGGCCGACAAGAACTACAGCCACCAGTACTTCGTCGACGGCAGCCCGGTGATTGCCGATGTGAAGGTCAGCGGTGCCTGGAAGACGATTTTGGTGGGTGGGCTCAACAAGGGCGGCAAGGCCTATTACGCGCTCGACGTGACCAACCCATCCGCCCCCGTACCGCTGTGGGAGTACACACACACACACCTGGGCTACACGTATGGCAACCCGGTGGTGACCAAGAACGCGGCGGGCGACTGGGTCGTGGCCTTCGGCTCGGGCTACAACAACAGCGGCCTCGGCTACCTGTTCGTGCTGGACGCCTACACCGGCGTGCCCAAGACCGGTTCACCCATCGCCACCACGGCCGGCGACGCCACCACCCCGTCCGGCCTCGCGCCGATCAACGCCTGGCTGGATTCCAACCGGGACAACACGGCGCGACGCATCTACGCGGGCGACCTGCTGGGCAACGTCTGGCGCTTCAACATCGATGCCGGGACGGTGGCGCCGGTGGCCCGGCTGCTCGTGTCCTCGACCACGCCGCAACCGATCACGGTGCGCCCCGAACTCGGCTCGGTCACGCAGAGTGGCACAGCCTACCCCGTGGTGCTGGTGGGCACGGGGCGCCATCTGCACAGCAACGACGCCGCTGACCGGACGCTGCAAAGCATCTACGCCCTGCGCGACAAGCTCGACGCAACGGGCTGGGGTGACGTGCGCGCGGGCACCAACCTGGTCAGCAAATCGGTCACGACCTCGGGCAGCGGCACCAGCCTCACCCGCACCGCCACCAGCAACAGCAAGGTCGACTGGTCGACCAAGGCGGGCTGGGTGTTCGACCTGCGCCCCAGCAGCACGGGCACCCTCGAGGGTGAGCGCGTGACGACCCGCATGCAGGTCGCTTATTCGACGCTGGTCGTCGCGGGCAACATTCCCGGCACCGGGGCGGTCTGCCGGGCCTCGGGCGGCACCTCGTGGCTCTACTACTTCACGCTGGCAGACGGCTACACCGAGGTGGCCCCGATGTACCAGGGCGACGCGATGGTCAGCGGCATCGGCATCGTCTATGACGCCACCGGGCGGGCCATCGTCATCACCCACACCACCGACGGCGAAACCGTGCGGCAGACGCAGTCGCCCACCTCACCCACGGCCAGCACCGGCGGCCTGCGCCGCGTGTCATGGCGGGAGCTGGTCAACTGAACATGGCACCATCGGTGGGTGTCTCACCTGCCGAGCCCGCTGCCATGACTTCACCGCTGATCGCTGCTGCCGACCTTGCCCACCTGCTGGCCACCCGGCCGACCGACGTGAGGGTGATCGACTGCCGCTTCAACCTGGCCGACCCGACCGCCGGTCAGGCTGCCTGGCGGGAAGGGCACATCCCGGGCGCCCTCTACGCGCACCTGGACCACGACCTGTCCGGCACGAAGACGGGCCACAACGGCCGTCACCCCATGCCCGCCATCGCGGACTTCACGGCCACGGCGCGCGGCTGGGGCATCGGGCCCGGCACCCGCGTGATCGCCTACGACGCCAGCGGCGGCATGTTTGCGGCCCGGCTGTGGTGGATGCTGCGCTGGCTGGGCCACGAGGCGGTGCAGGTGCTGGATGGCGGCTGGAACGCCTGGCAGGCCCTTTCCGGCGCCGTGAGCACCGACACGCCCCCTGCCCCGGCCCTGGGCGATTTTGTCGCCGCGCCTCAGACCGGCTGGCTGCTCGACACAGCGGACGTCGAGGCGGCGCTCGCCCGGCCCGGCACGATGCTGTTGCTCGACGCCCGTGCGCCCGACCGCTTCCGCGGCGAGAACGAGACGCTCGACCCGGTGGGAGGCCACATCCCCGGCGCCCTGAACCGGTTCTTCCAGCTCAATCTTGCGCCCGACGGACGCTTCCAGCCCCCTGAAGCGCTGCGCGCAGCCTACCTCACCCTGCTGGACGGCCGCCCGCTGGACACGCTGGTGCACCAGTGCGGCTCGGGCGTGACCGCCTGCCACAACGCGCTGGCCATGGCCCACGCCGGGCTGCCGGTCATGCGGCTGTACGGCGGCTCGTGGAGCGCCTGGTGCGCCGACCCGGCTCGGCCAGTGGCGCGCGGCTGACGGAAAGCCGGTCGATCTGCACCGACAAACGGCACCCGCCGTGCGCGGGGGCTTCGTCACGCGCTTGTTACAGATCGTAAGCCCCCTGGAATGCGCGCACTTTCACACGGTTTTCCGCCCATGGCGGTGCGCCGTGCCTGCCAACAATCTGCCTCGTCCGCACATGATTTCCTCTAACGCAAGGACGCTGGCATGGTGCACCCCTCTTCTTTTCAAGGCCGACTCACGGCCGCAGGCTTCACGCTGATCGAAGTGATGATCACCGTGGCCATCGTGGCCATCCTGGCCAGCGTGGCCCTGCCCGCCTACACCGACTACGTGCGGCGCGGCCAGATGCAGGAGGCTTTCACGCTGCTGGCCGACTACGGCGTGCGCATGGAGCAGTACTACCAGGACAACAAGAACTACGGGGTGGCGTCGGGCACGACCTGTGGTCTGGCCATGCCCGCATCCACCACGACGCGTTACTTCAACCTGACCTGCGCCACCGCGAGCTCGGGCCAGACCTACACGCTCACGGCCACCGGCAAGGCCGGCGCAGTGGCCCCGAGCGGCGGGGCAGACACCTTCATCTACACCCTCAACAGCAGCGACCAGAAGGCCACGACCCGTTTCGCAGGCAGCACCGTTGCGCTGTCGTGCTGGGCCAGCCGCTCTGGCACGGCCTGCGACTGACCGGATACCACCATGCCCACCCGTGCCCGCGGTTTCACGCTCGTCGAGATGGTGGTGGCCATGGCCATCCTCGGTCTGATGATGGCGGCCGTGGCACCGGATGTCAGCGCCTGGATGCGCAACCTGCGCATCCGCAACCAGGCCGAATCCATGCAGAGCGGTCTGCAGCGCGCCCGCGCGGAAGCCGTGCGCCGCAACACCCCGGTGACGTTCTGGCTGGTCACGCTGACCGACGCCGACGTGCTGAACAACGACTGCACCCGCGCGGCCAGCGGCACCTCGTGGGTGGTCAGCCTGGATGACCCGGATGGCAAGTGCGGCACCGCCGCCTCCACCTCGGAAGACCCGCGCCTGGTCGTGGCCCACAACGCGGGCGATGGCGGCAGCCGTGTGGCCATCTCCGGCACGCGGCCTGACCTGAGCACCAGCGCCAACAAGGTGACCTTCGACGGCTTTGGCCGCATCGCCTCGGCCAGCGTCGCCACCGACCTGCATGCCATTGCGATCGCTTATCCGGCCGACGCGAGTTCCACCGGCGATCGCCCGCTGCGCATCGAGATCACGCCGGGTGGCCAGATCCGCCTGTGCGACCCCGCCGTGGGCAGCACCGACGCCCGGCATTGCGACTACACCGCCCCCACCCCGGCCCCCAGCGGGAGCGCCTCATGACCCGTCGCCCTGTCCTGCCCCCGCCGCGTGCACGCCACCAGCGGGGCTTTCTGCTGCTCGAGGTGCTGATCAGCGCCGTGATCTTTGCGATCGGCGTGCTGGCCCTCATCGGCCTGCAGGGACGCATGAACCGAGCCCAGGCCGAGGCGCGCGACCGCGCCGATGCCGCCTACCTCGCATCGGAACTGCAGGCCCGCATGTGGGGCGACCTGGCTCATCTGACGAGCTACAACGGCTGCCCCACCAGCTACGCCGCATGCCAGGAGTGGCGCAACAAGGTGGCCACCGTGCTGCCGGGCAGCGCCGGGCAGACGCAGACGATCTCGGTCTCGGGCAACCTGGTCTCGATCACGTTGCAGTGGAAGACCGCCAATGGCGAACTGCGCAACTACAGCACGCAGACGACCATCGTCGCGGCCCAGTGACATGCACACCCCGGCACACCCCCTTGCACGCACCCGCGGCTTCACCCTGGTCGAAGTGATGGTCGGTCTGGTGCTGGCCATGCTGACCACGGTCATCGTCTCGCAGGTGCTGATCCGTGCGGAAGGCCAGAAGCGCGCCGCCACCTCGGGCTCGGATGCCCAGGTCAACGGCACCCTGGCCCTGTTTGCGTTGCAGCGCGAGGTGCAGAACGCGGGCTATGGTCTGGCGGTCAACCCCAGCGCGCTGGGCTGCACCGTGAACTACCGCTACAAGGGCGCGGGGGCGAGCGCTGCCACGTCGGCCAGCTTCACGCTGGCGCCGGTGGTGATCACCCAGGGCGCATCCGGCGCACCGGACACCGTGCGCGTGCTGCGCAGCGACAGCCCCGGTGCAGCCGTGCCGGCCATCCTCACGGCCGCCCATGCCCAGACCGCCGGCGTCTTCATCGTCAAGTCGTCGTTCGGCATGACCTCGGGCGATCTGGTGACCGCCGTTCCCTCGACCTGGGGCAGCGGCGCGCCGTGCACGCTGTTCCAGGTCGCCACAGACAGTTCGTTCAGCCTGACCGACACCAATGTGCCCCACGCCGCGGCCACCACCGGCTGGAACACCGAATCCGCCGTGTTCCCCTCCGGGGGCTACGCTTCGGGCACCACGCTCGTCAACCTCGGGCGCATGGTGAACCGGACCTACTCGGTCGCAGACAACAACCTCGTCTACACGGAGTTGAGCGGCACCAGCGGTGCCGAAAGCGGCGCCAACGCCAACGGCACGTCGCCCGCCCGTGTGGTGTTCGCCCAGATCGTCAACCTGCAGGCCCTGTACGGGCTCGACAACGATGGCAACGGCGTCGTCGACCAGTACACAGACACCACGCCGAGCGACTTCATGACCTGGTCGCGCGTGCTCAACGTGCGCGTGGTGCTGGTGGCCCGCAGCAGCAACCGCGAGAAGGAGGCCGTGACCACCGCCGAGCCCGAATGGAACCTGGGCCAGAACGAGACGCTGGTCCTGACCACCGCGAACCCGAAGACCAACCCCGGCAGCCCGACCCTCGAAGGCAAGTGCAAGAACGGCGCCACGGCAGACCGCTGCTACGCCCTGCGGGTCAACTTCGCCACGCCCAGCACCGACACCGAGTGGCAGCACTACCGCTACCGCGTGTTCGACACGGTGATCCCGCTGCGCAATGTGCTGTGGAACAGCTGAGGATGCACCGGCCATGACCCCCATCCACTCTCCTGCGGCCCGCGGCATCTCGCTGGTCTTCTCGTTGCTGGCCCTGGTGGCCCTGTCGCTCGCTGGCGTCGCGCTCGTGCGTTCCATCGGCACGGGCACGCTGGTGCTCGGCAACATCGGCTTCAAGCAGGCTGCCACCCTCACGGCCGACACGGTTGCGCAGGAGGCCATCCAGGCTCTGCGCACCGTCACCGACAAGAAGGTCGACCTCAGCACCGCGGGCTATTACGCCTCGGTCGATAACAGCAAGCTCGACGTCACCGGCCAGCAGCTGCCGAACGACACCAGCCGCCAACTCATTGTCTGGGAGGCCGACTGCAAGCATGTCAGCAGCAACCGCGTGGGCTGCGTACACGCGCCCAAGGCCGCGACCAGCACACTGCCGAGCAACTGGTCGGCTCAGTACGTGATCTTCCGCATGTGCAAGGCGGCCGGTGAGGTCAACCCCGAGACCTGCGCCATGCCGACCACCAGCACCAGCGGTACCTCCACCAAACGCGGCAAGCTCGACTACGCCGACTACGCCCGCTTCGGCAGCGCCGCCAGCCCCTACTACCGCGTGATCGTGCGCATCCAGGGCGACCGCAACACCGTCAGCTACACCGAAACGCTGGTGCACTTCTGAGCAGGAGCCCGACCATGTCGTCGTCACGCCAACTCGCCGCGCGCGCTGCGCCCCTTCTCGCCACCGTTGCCATCGCCCTGCCTGCCCCGTGGGCGCATGGCGGCCTTACCGACATCGCCAGCGAGCCCCTGATCACGTCGCAGACGGCGGCGAAGCCCAACATCCTGTTCATCCTCGACGACTCGGGTTCCATGGGCTGGGAGTACATGCCGGATGACATGAGCCCGAACGACACCTACGGCTACAAGTCGTCGCAGTGCAATGGCGTGGGCTACAACCCGGCCCTGCCCTACGACCGGCCCTTGACCGCCGACGGGCGCCTGTTTCCCGCCATGTCGATCACTGCCGCCTGGCCCAATGGCTTTCTGCCCACCATCGGCGGCAGTGTGGCGACCACCAGCAGCACCAGCCTGACAATGCCGGCGGTGGGCACCCACAGCCGCACCGGGGTCACCGTGGCCCCCACCACAGCGCGCCTCGTGGTCGCCAGCACCAGCAACATCACGGTGGGCGCCCGCATCGCAGCCATCAGCACGGACAATACCGCGCACTGGGTGACAGGGGTCGTCACGGCGGTCAACAGCACCTCGCGCGAAGTCACCTTCACCCTCGACTTCGCTTCGGCCACCAGCACCTACAGCAGCTGGACGGTGGGCCCGGTCACCACGAATAACCGCAGCGGCCAGACCTACTACACCTACCGCGGAGCGCAGCAGGCCTTGAACTGGGTCTACACCAGCGCGGGCGCCGACAGCACCAGCACGTTCTACCAGGAATGCCGCAGCCGGATCGGCAACGAGCCCGGCTCGCGCGTGTTCACGGGCGTGACCGTGTCGGCCACCTCGGACGAGGCCGGGAAGTACGCCAACTGGTACAGCTACTACCGCACCCGCATGCTGACCATGAAGACCGGTGTGAGCCGGGCCTTCGCCGACCTCGACGACAAGAAGCGCATCGGCTACACCCGCATCAGCGACGCCACGCTCGGTGACACCAGTTTCCTGCCCGTGGCCGACTTCAATGACACGCAGAAGGTGCGCTTCTACAGCCAACTGTTCAAGGCGCCCGCGAGCGGCACCACGCCCTTGCGCGGCGCGCTGTCCAAGGCCGGCCGCTATTTTGCCGGCAAGGCCCCGGGCCAGACCAGCGAGCAAGACCCGGTTCAGTACAGCTGCCAGCGCAATTACGCGTTGCTGTCAACCGACGGCTACTGGAACACCGGCAGCGAAAGCACCACCTACGGTCCGCTCAAACTGAACGGCACCGACCTCGTCGGGCAGCAGGATGGCCTGGAGGTGCGCCCCATGTACGACGGCGCCGCCATCGTCGTGACCTCGACCAGCACGATCACCCGCCAGTCGCCCCAGCAGCAGACCGCCTCCACGTACCTGACGCAGAAGAACCAGCGACGCACCGTCGCCACCGGATCGAAGGACACGTGGTACTGCGGCTCACGCAAGCCCTACAAGGTCACGCAGTGGACGGAGCAGCAGACGCAGAGCATCTACACGCGCACCACGGTGGTGGCCGACGTGACGCAATCCCGCACGCACACGGTCGAGACCACCAACGGCCGCGTGACCCGGGACACCTACGGTGACTGGACGACCACCAGCAGCACGGAGATCAGCCGGGCGGAGAACGTGCCGGTCAGCACGAGCACTGGAAGCTGGGGCACCGTGTCGGGCTCAACGAACACGAACTGCGTCAGCAGCACCCCTTACACCAGCACGCCCACGTACGGCACCACCACGCTGCACAGCACGGTAGGCCCCAACCTGTACAGCACGGCCGTCACCGACCTGGTGGCGGTCACCCAGACCGAGAGCGAGCCCGAGGCGGTCACCAGCACCGCTGGCGGCTCCAGCAACAGCCTGGCAGACGTGGCGCAGTATTACTACGCCACCGACCTGCGCACCGAGGGGCTGAACAATTGCACCGGCAGCCTCGGTGTCAACGTGTGCGGCAACGACGTGACGGCTTCCGGCCGCGACGCAGCCACGCACCAGCACATGACGACCTTCACCATCGGGCTGGGGGTGAAGGGCACGCTGGCATACGACCCGAATTACCTCACGCAGGCCACGGGTGACTACGTCAACCTGAAGAACGGTCCGGCGGTGTGGCCCGTGCCTGTGGAAAGCAGCACCGGCGGCTCGGCCAACAACGTCGATGACCTGTGGCACGCCGCGGTCAACGGGCGTGGCCGCTACTTCAAGGCCGATGACCCACAGACGCTGTCGGAGTCACTCAACCAGATGTTCAAGGACCTGGACGAGGTCAATGGCGCAGGCACGTCGGCGGCCACCAGTTCGCTGGAGCCGGTGCAGGGCACCGACCAGATCTATCTGGCCTCCTACGCCACCGTGGCGTGGACCGGCGATGTGAAGGCCTATGACTTTGAAGTCAACCGGACCACGGGCGAGATCACCAAGACCGAGGCCTGGAGCGTGCTCACCGGTCTTGACAGCCTCAACGCTACCACGGCCGCCTCGCGCAGCATCCACTACATGCTGCGCACGACGGGCGATGGCGCGGTCACCCACAGCCTGCGCGCTCTGACCTGGGCCAACCTGACTGCGGACGGCCACGGCAGCGGCTTCTCGAACCTCTGCAGCAAGACCCCGACACCTGCGCAGTGCCCCAAGCTGGCGACGACCAACTCAGGCGGCTTCACCCAAAGTCCGCTCGATATGGCCAACGACGGCACCACGCTGCTGTCTTACCTGCGCGGCGATCCGACCCATGAAGGCAGCACGCTGGGCGACTACGGGCTCTTCCGCGCACGCAAACACAAGCTCGGCGACATCGTCGGCGGCTCGCCGGTGTACGTCGGCCCGCCCGTCTTCGGCTATGGCGACACGGGCTATGGCGAGTTCAAGCAATCCAAAGCCAGCCGCAAGCCGATGCTGTATGTGGCCGCCAACGACGGCATGCTGCACGCCTTCTCGGCGGCGCGCAGCGCCCCCGGCAGCGATGGCGGCACCGAACTCTGGGCCTTCGTGCCCTCGATGGTCCTGCCTCACCTCTACCGTCTGGCCGACACCGAATACACCACCCGCCATCGCTTCTACGTCGATGCGCCTCCCGTGGTGGCGGACATCAAGGTGGGCAGCAACTGGAAGACCATCCTGATCGGCGGCCTGGGCGCCGGTGGCCGGGGCTACTACGCGCTCGACATCACTGACCCGGCCAGCCCGCAGGCCTTGTGGGAGTTCACGCACGACAACCTGGGCCTCAGCTATGGTCAGCCCGTGGTCACCAAGCGCGCAGACGGCACCTGGGTGGTGGTCTTCACCTCGGGGCTGAACAACGTCAGCCCGGGCGATGGCAACGGCCACCTGTTCGTGCTGAACGCCGGCACGGGCGCGCTGCTGCACACCGTGCCGACCTACATCACGGGCACCACGGCCGCGGGCAACACCAGCACCCCCAGCGGGCTGATGAAGCTCAACGCCTGGGTGCCGGAGGCGGCCAACAACACCGCCCTGCGCTTCTACGGAGCGGACATGCTGGGCAACATCTGGCGCTTCGAAATCGACGGCCCGGCCACCGTGGCCACCGACGGCACCAGCACCCCCTTCGTGCCCAAGGCCACGCTGCTGGCCCAGCTGGAAGACGCCAACGGCAACGCGCAGCCCGTGACCGCACGCCTGGAGCTGGCCGAGGTGACCTATGGCACGGCCACCTACCCGGTGGTGCTGGCCGGCACCGGCCGCTACCTGGGCAAGAGCGACCTGAACGACGCCACCGAGAACCTGGTGCAGTCCATCTACGCCGTGAAGGACCCGCTGACCAGCACCGGCTGGGGCGTGCTGCGCGACCTCTCCACCGTGGTGGCGCAGACCCTGACGGTCTCCGGCAACACCGCGACGGTGACGAGCAATGCCGTCGACTGGAGCACCAAGGCAGGCTGGTATGTGGACCTGCCGAACGCCAACGAACGCATCGCCATCGACATGTCCCTGCAGTACAACACGCTGGCGGCCGTCTCGGCCATCCCGACCAGCGACACCTGCTCGGCCTCGGGCGAATCGTGGCTGTATTACTTCAACGTCAACAACGGTTCGACCGTGCTGTCGAGCGGCTCGACGGCCGGCAACAAGCTGGGCAAGAACCTCGGCATGGGCCTGACTTGGGTGCAACTCAGCGATGGCACCTCGCGCCTGCTGATCCCGTCAAGCAACGCCGAGTTGCGCATCGAGAAGCCCGGCGTCAGCACCGGCAGCGCCGGCGACACCCCGCGCCGCACGTCGTGGCGCGAGCTGCTGCCCTGAGCCGAACATGCTGAGCGCCCGCCTGCTGGCCCCCGTGGCCGCTGCCATCGGCCTGCACGCGACGCTGCTGCTCGGTGCAGGCGGGCAGCCCGCGGGCGGACCAGGCCTGCGCACTGACGGCGCGCCGCCGGCAAACCAGCCCCAGGCACGCAGCCAGGCGCTGCGGGTACGCTGGGTCGCGCCCACCATCGCGCCCGCCACAGATTCGACGGCCGAGCCCCCCGCGACGCCCACCGAGCCGCAGCCCGCCACGCGGGTCGCGCCAGCGCCATCCACCGAGACGGCATCCGTGTTGTCACCGCTGGACGACGCGCAGCCCGCCGCAACGGCCCTACCCGGGACGGCACATGCGGGCCCTGTCTCCACCGACCTCGGTCCGCCGCCCGGTGAAGACGCCCTGGGCTGGTTGCCGCGGCAGGCGCTGACCCAGCCCCCGCACGCCCTCGGCCCCATCGTGATCGACTACCCGGAAGGTGTGCGCCCGGCCACCCCGGTGGTGCGCATGAAGCTCGCGCTCTACATCGACGAGCGCGGCCACGTGCGCCGCACGGAACCCGTCGGCGAGCGCCTGGAAGCGGCCTTCGAACACGCAGCCAACAACGCCTTCCTGCAGGCCCGCTTCGCGCCCGGCCAGCTCGGGCCCCACGCGGTGCGCGCGCGCATCACGGTCGAGATCGCGTTCGAGGCGCTGCCCGAGCAGGGCGCCGAGGCCCGCGGCGTGCGTGTGGCCATCACGCACTGACAGCGGGGCATCGTGCCGCCCGCCTTGCCCGCGGGCCCGTGCTTCCGCGATGATGGCAACCATGAAAGTCGCCGCCCTCCAGATGGTTTCCACGCCCCGCGTGGCCGACAACCTCGACCAGGCCCGTGCCCTGATCGCACAGGCTGCCGCAGCCGGCGCCGAGCTCGTGGCCCTGCCCGAGTACTTCTGCCTGATGGGCCTGCGCGATGCCGACAAGCTCGCCATCGCCGAGCCCCTGGCCCTGGCCGGGGCCGCCGACCCAGCCGTCGCGCCCATGCAGGCGATGCTGGCCGAGGCCGCACGCACGCACGGCGTCTGGGTCATCGGCGGCACGCTGCCCATCACGAGCCATGAGGCGAACCGCGTCTTCAACACCACCCTGGTCTACGACCCGACCGGCCGGCGTGTGGCCCGCTACGACAAGGTCCACCTGTTCTGCTTCGACGACGGCGAGCGCCGCTACAACGAGGCCGCCACCCTCACGCCTGGCGAGAGCCCGACCGCCTTCTGGCTCACCGACCGAGCCGGTGATCGCTGGCGCGTGGGCCTGAGCGTGTGCTACGACCTGCGCTTTCCCGAACTCTTCCGGCAGCTGGGTCAGCCCGATCCGCTCGACCTCATCGTGCTGCCGGCCGCCTTCACCGACACCACCGGTCGGGCGCACTGGGAGTTGCTGCTTCGCGCCCGCGCCGTGGAGAACCTCTGCCACGTGCTGGCCCCCGCCCAGGGCGGTCTGCACGAGAACGGCCGCCGCACGTACGGCCACTCATTGGTGGTCGGCCCGTGGGGCGAGGTGCTCGCCGTTCAGCCGGAAGGCGCCGGGGTGGTGCTGGCCGAGCTTGATCGCGCACGGCAGGACGAGGTGCGGCGGCAGTTGCCTGCCCTCACCCACCGCGTGATGCGGGGTTGAGCGCCCGGGTTCAGCGCCGCTGTTCAGCGCGGCAAGTCGGGCGGGAGGATCCCATCGCCCCACGTTGAGCCCGCCGGCGCGCCCTGGCTGCTGCCGGCGTCCCCCGGCTGGTGCGCCGGCGCACCAAACAGCGACAGCGCATGCGCCTGCATGCCTTCGCCGAAGTGCTTGCGATAGAACAGCGTTGCCAGCGCCACGGGCGGCAGGTCGGTGATGTTGATTAAGTTGAGTCGGATCAGCGCATCGATCAAGTCTTCAAGCACCCGCACCAGGTCGGCATCCAGCGCGGCAAAACGCTGCTGATCCCGGTCCTGCCCCAGAAAGGCGACCACCTCGGGGTGATCAGGCGGCAGCGCCTCGCCGCCCGGCACGGGCTCGCGGTGCAGGCTCAGCAGGCGGCCCTCGGCGTCGCGCAGGACATGGAGCATGGTGGATCAATCGCTTCGCGTGGTATCGGGATCCCATCTTATCGGCACGCCAAGCACAAAAAAAAGCCGCCGGGCAAGCCGGCGGCACAGACGTGAAACACGCCATAGGAGAACGGACCATCGCGTGTCTGGTGTATGCAAGCACCGGGCCAGCTTCGCCCTCCTAACGGCAATCGGCCATCACGGGCACGCCCATGATGCGCCCGTGAGGCAGGCAGTCCAGCGTGGCCATCTGCCCTGGCAGCCGATCCGGTGATGTCGCCGCCACGCCGGGCGCGAGGACCAGACGCAAGGCCGGTTCGCCCTCCCCCGCCGCCATGCCGAGCACGACGAGCCCATCGGCGCCGGTCTCGACCGACAGCACGCGGCCGGCCACCCTCGTGCGGGTGCCATCGGCCTGGGCAGCCGGTGGATAGGGCGGAGCCTGCAACGCCCGGGCTGCGGCCGAGGCTGCCTGCGCGTGCGGCGCCGCGGGCGCGGCCCTGCGCCCGGCCTCGGCCACCTGCGCCAGCACCGCGCCCACCGCATCCGGGTGCGCCAACGGCCTGCCGCGGCCCGGCACTTCAGCACGGTCTGCCGTGGCGGGGCTGCGCAGGCCGGCCTCTGCGCCGATGCCCGCGCTGGCCGTGGCCATGGGCGCCGTGCCACCGGCAGGCCCTTGGCCCTCGTTCACCGGTCGCCACGCCCCCGGCCACCACACGGCGGCCGCGAGCGCCGAGGCCATCAGCGCCAGCGCAACCGACCCACTCTTGCGCGTCATCGCCATCCGCTTCACGTCACAGCGTCAGCAGGTACTGCACCAGGTCGGCCACGGCCTCCTTGTTCGGCGCACACCACGGGTGGGGCGTGGCCGGCAGGCCGATGGGCGCGGGCGAGCCCATTTCATCGGGGCCGTACTGCGCACGCATCTTCTGGAAGTCCCAGTAGTAGTGCGACGCGTCCCACGCCACCGTGCTGAAATACTTGTGGCGCTCGACGAAGCGGTTGCGGGCCGGCGCCACCGTGTCGAGCAGGTTCTGCGGCTTCTCGCGGTACACCCGGAAGACGTCGCCGCGGCGGTTCAGGTCGGGTGCCGCCAGAGGCTGGTCCGGCGTGCCGGCCGCCGGTCGCACCGGGCTGTGCAGCGTGTAGTACTGGCGGTACAGCGCCGACTGTGCATCGCAGCGGTCCGGGTGCACCAGGTCCTCCAGGTTGCGCACGTGCCCGTCCGACAGCAGCCCGCGCGAGCTCACCCAGTACAGGTTGCGCAGGTAGGTCGCGCGGATGGCCTGCTGCTTGCGCTGGAAGTCGGTCGGCGCAAAGAAGCGCCCCACCTCGTTGAGCGGCACCATGATCTCGCTGGTGTGCGCGCCGAGCTGGTCCTGATGGCAACGGGCGCAGGCCTGGTCGAAGCTGCCCTTGCCGCGGGCCACGGCGGCCTTCACGCCGTCATAGGCCCGCCAGCCCTGCTGCACGAAGCTGCCCTCGCCCAGCAGGCCCGAGCCCGTCTGGGCGCCGAGCCGCCCGGTGAACTTGAGCCACCGGTACATGCCCACATCGCGCAGGACGTCGTCGTCCTGATCCAGCGTCGACATGTAGGCCGTCAGCGCCTTCAGCGACGTGGCGTCCATCGACCCCATCGCGCCGTCCGGCTCCTCGGCGTGCACGTACGAGCCCTCGAAGCCCACGTACGACTCGGTGTGCGACAGCGCCCGCCGGATCGGCAGGTGGAAGGTCACGTTCGGGATGGCCGTCGGGTTGAACATGTAGTCGTTGTCGTACAGCCCGCCCTCGCCTGCCGTGCGCGTGATGGTGGCCTCCCCGGTGCCCGGCGGCATCAGGTACATCAGCGGCGTCTTGTCGACGCGGGCCTTGCCACTGGCCCACTTCGGGCCATGCTCGTCCTCGTTCACGTACGCGAACTTCGAGGTCGTCTTGCCGGTGCCCGTGCCCAGCGCCGCCCACTTCATCGTCCAGCCGGGGTTCGGCAGGCCCGGGAACACCTTGGTGACCGTGCTCGTGCCCTTCTGGTAGCTGATCTGGTAGCCGTGGCACGAGGCGCAGTTGAAGCCGATCCACGCGCCCTTGCCCAGAAACGGGTGCTGCGATTCGGCGTAGCGGTAGCCGGCCCAGCCCGTGGTGCGCGTCAGGCCTTCCTTGAGTTGCTCGCCGATGGCCAGCAAGCCCGGCGTCGGGTTGAACTGCGGATAGGGCTTGAAGTACACGTCGTCGATCGACTCCGGTGGCACCTGGCCCGCCACGTTGCGCACCGCCCCGAACAACCGCGCCGGGTCGGCCTTCTGCCGCGTGTACGGGTCGGTCGCCTGGCCCTTGACGATGGCATCCCACTCCAGGCCCTTGTACTTGTGGCTCAGGCCCAGGTTGTAGTCGTACGACCAGAAGATCTCGCGGCCGCGCTTGAGCATGTCGGCAAAGCTCGGGTTGAGCACCGCCACGTCGATCGGGGCGATCGCCTTGGACTCGGCCGACAGCACCGACACCACGTCGCAGTTCGTGTCGGCCGGCGACGGGATGCGGTAGACCTGTGCATCAATGACGTTGTGCGGCTGCCCCGGGCGGGTCAGCGAGGCGTTGAAGCCGGTGCGCTTTTGCACCTGCAGCTTCAGCGGCCCCTTGCTGGCGTGCGAGGGCACGGTGAACTGCACCTCGGTGTCCGACCAGTGCAGCACGTCGCGCGGCCAGTGGCTGCGCGAAACACCCGTCTCGTAGTTCAGCGTGGAGAGGATGTCGAGCTTCTGCTCGTACATCTGCAGCGTCGTCTCCAGCGCCCGGCTGTTGCCGATCATGATCTTGCTGAAGTCGATGTCGGTGCCCGCGCCAAAGCCCGAGCCCAGCAGCGTGACCACGTCGCCCGGCCGCAGGGTGGGCCGGGGGTTCGCACCGCCCGCCGTCCACACCAGTGCCCCGTTCACCTTCATCTGCTGCACCACCGGCTGAGCAAAGCGCGCGGCCGAGGCCTGGCGCTGCTGTTCACGCTCGGCGTTGAAGCCGCACACCACCTCCTGGTTGGGATACGTGGGCGCGGCCTGCACGGCTGCCGCGGCACCAAGCAGGGCCACGCTGGCAGACCAGCGCACGGGCACACGCGGGCGGCGGGGCGGCCAACCGGCAGAAAGGGGCGGACGGGGCATGGCGGTCTCCTCGATTCTTGTGGGGGGACCGCGATGATGAAAAGCCACCGCCGGGCGACCTGTCAGCTGCGCGACAAACGCGGGAAAGCACCGGGACGGCCGGCCGACACCGGCCTGCGGCTCAGGGGGCGCCGCTCAGGCAGACCGCGGGGAATCCGCAGGGCCCGGTTCGCCCCCGCCGCGCCACTGAGACAGCACCACCTGCTCGGCCTTCGACAGCCCGGCTGCCTCGCACAGCGCCGGCCCGTCGCACACGGTGATGCGACCGTAGGCCACACGCAGCACCCCGCGGTCCTGCAGGCCCTGCAGGATCTGGTTGGTGGTCTGGCGCGACAGCGACAGCATCGCCGCCAGCTGACTCTGCCGCAGCGGGAGCACCACCTCGCCGCCGGCCGCTCCGGCCGGACGCTGGGCCACCGCCACCTCGCACAGCCACACCAGCCGACGGGCCAGGCGGGCCTCGGCGGGGTGCAGGGCCATGTCCTCCATCGCGATGAAGGCCAGGCGCAGCCGCGTGGCCATCAGCACGCCCAGGTCCCGCCAGCAGCCCGGTTCGCGCGCCAACAGCGCCAGCAACGGTGCCTGCGGCACATGCCAGACCTCGGTCGGCCCTTCGGCCACGGCATCGTGCGTGCGGGGCAGGCGATCGAACAGCGACACCTCGCCCAGCCAGGCGGGCGGCTCCAGCAAGGCCAGCACCGCTTCCTTGCCGTCTTCGCCCAGGCCGCTCACGCGCAGCGCACCGTCCAGCACGGCATACAGCCCGTCAGGGGCATCGCCCCGGAAAAAAAGGTGCTCTCCGGTGTTCAACCGGCGGGTCCCGCCCAGCGCCAGCAGGCCGTCCTGCAACGCCGGCGTCGCGTGCCGGAACCAGGCGTCCCGGGCCAGGCGCTCACGCAGTGCAGAGGCGGTGGCGTCGGCACGCGGCTGCATCGCGCCCCCGGCCCGAGGTCAGAGCTCGCCGTACGAGTGCAGGCCCGACAGGAACATGTTGACGCCGAGGAAGGCGAACGACGTCACCAGCAGGCCGGCGAGCGCCCACCAGGCGGCAAACGCGCCGCGCAGGCCCTTCATGAGCCGCATGTGCAGCCACGCCGCGTAGTTCAGCCACACGATCAGGGCCCAGGTCTCCTTGGGGTCCCAGCTCCAGTAGCCGCCCCAGGCCTCGGCCGCCCAGAAGGCGCCCAGGATGGTGGCGATCGTGAAGAAGGCGAAGCCCACGGCAATCGCCTTGTACATCACGTCATCCAGCACGTCGAAGGCCGGCATGCGCGCGGCAATTGGCTTGCGGGCGGCCACGATGCCGGCCACGATCAGCGCCGAGATGCCGAAGTACACGGCCCAGTAGGCACTGAGCCCGCCTTCGACGCCCGGCTTGGCGCGGAACACCACCGGCTCGAAGCACAGCACCACGCCCATCAGCCACAGCGGGGCCAGCTTCCACCAGCGGGTTTCGCCGGCGTGGTGCTTCACCAGGTAGGCAAAGGCCACCATGGCCGCCAGCGCAAACGTGCCATAGCCCACGAAGTTGGCCGGCACGTGCAGCTTCATCCACCAGCTCTGCAGGGCGGGCACCAGGGGCTGGATCTCGCTTGCGCCACGCACCACGGCGTACCACAGCAGAAAACCCACCGCGGCGCTCACCACCAGCATCACGAAGGCACCCAGCGATCCGAGCGCCTGGCCCATCTTCGCGAATCGGTCTTCGTAGTACAGCCAGTAGGCGGTGGTCAGCCACGCGAACAGCACGAACACCTCGTAGAGGTTGCTGACCGGGATGTGGCCGATGTCCGGCGCGATCTGGTGGCTCTCGAACCAGCGTACCAGCGTGCCGGTGAGGGCCATGAAGACCCCCGCCCAGGCAAAGCGCGAGCCCAGCCGGGTGGCGGTGTCGCCCTTGCTGACCACCCCCAGCCAGTAAAAGACCGTGCTCAGGAAGAACAGCACGCTCATCCACAGAATGGCGCTCTGACTCGACAGGAAGTACTTCAATAGGAACACGTTGTCGGCCTGGGCCAGGTCGGCGCCGTGCGCGTCGGTCGTACGCAGGTACAGCGCCATCGCGGCCCAGGTGGCCAGGCCGCAGCCCACCAGCAGCAGCCGCAGCGGCTTCCAGAACCAGCCCAGCGCGATCAGGCTGGGCACGGCCCCGGCCAGAATGGCTTTCTCATAGCCGTCCATGGCTGCACCGTGCGCCTGCCAGGCCCACCCGGCCACGGCCATGACGACGAGGGCAAACAGCCAGTCGGTCAAAGGGCGACGCGCTGCCGGCGCGCCAGGCAGTGCGGTGGAAGTGGTGGTGTTCATCTCGTCGTACTCCTCGGATCAGGCACGGGCGTCGGGGGCGCCGGTGGATGCGGCCGGCGTCGGGCCCAGCAGGGCGTCGCGCAGGCGGTCGAATTCTCGGTCGGTGTCCAGCGTCTGGCGCGTCGACGACAGGGCCAGGCGCACGGCGCTGCCGCCCTGGCCATCGTCCTGCAGCCACACCCACAGGCGACGCTCGCGGATGTAGAGCATGGCAAAGACGCCGACGATCAGCAACACGCAACCCAGATAGACCACATTGCGACCCGGCGTGCGCGTCACCTGGAAGACGCTGGCCTGCTTCTGCTCGAAGCCATCGAGCGTGAAGACGACCGGCGCCGGGTAGAACACGGCATCCGACAGCGACAGCACCGACTGCGTCATGAAGGCCAGCGCGGCCGGCGAATCCGGGCGCAACGGCGCCAGCCCGGCCTGCTCGCGGCCCAGATTGGCCAGCTCGAACAGCGCCCCGTTGAGGATGCGCATCAGGGTTTCGGCCGTGCGCGGGCGATCGGGCTCGGGCACCACGGCCGTGATGAAGTCCTGCAGCGCCTGCAGCCCGCCTTGCGGCGGCGCATCCGTGCCCATCAGGGCCCCGGCCCCCGGTGCCGGTGCAGACGGCGCGGATGCCGCCGCCCCCGTCGTGGCTGCAGCCGCCGCCTTCGGCGACGTCGCCCCGGCAAACAACTCCAGCGCACGCCGCGCAGAGTCGGCCAGCTGGTCTTGCAGGTCAGTGCGACTGGCCGGAGCGGCCATGCGGCCGAAGCGGCGCGCCGCCTCCGCGCGCAGGGCTGGCTGGCTCAGGTGGCGACGCAGACGCACCCAGCCTTCGATCGACATCTGGTCATCGGCCGGCACCCGCAGGAAGCGGAAGGCCTCGGCCGGCGTGTCCCGCACGCCCAGCAGGAACACGGCCTGGCCGTCCAGGGTCACCGGCGCCATGTAATTCTGGAACTCGCGCGCCTGGCCTGCGGCGTCGCGCAGCTTGTAGCTGACCGAGGGGCCGATGTTGGTCAGCTGCTTGGCTTTCGCCCCACGCGCGCCCGAGCCCAGGTGCTGGGTGATGCCGCTCAGGTTCACGCCCCGCACATCCTTGCCCCCCGCGGCCGAAGCGGCTGCGTCGGCCGCCTCGGCCTCCGCCACCGGGCCCTGCCGCGCCGTGCTCAGGTCTTCCACGTTGATCACGCGCAGCTCGGTGACCTCCAGGCGCACGTCGCCCACCCCCGCGCCTCCGCCCTGGCTCACCCACCACGCATTGGGGATGGAGAAGGCCTCACCGTTCACACGCGCATCCAGCACGCGCTCCGGCTCCGGCCCGGCGCCCAAGCCGCGTGCCTTCAGCTTCAGCTGCGAGCCCCCGTCTTCGAAGCTCGACTGGAAGATCGTCACGCCGTCGTACACCACCGGGTGGTTCACCTCGACCGTGAACGGCTTGCTCGTCTTCGTGCGCGCATCGTGGATCACGATGTCGCTGGCAAAGCGCTTGGGCATGCCGGTGTCGTAGTAGTCCACCTTGAAGCGCTTGAGCTCGACCTCGAAAGGCAGCGGCTGCACGAGCATGCCATCAGGCAGGTTGACCACCGCCGCGCTGCTGCGCTGGCCCTCGGGCACGAAGAGCTGCCCCCGGTAGGCCGGGTTGTCCACCGACAGGCGCCCGCGGTCGGACTCGATGCGCCCCTGGAAGGGCTGCAGCTGGTTGGCCCAGGCCTGCACCTTGATGATCAGGTCGCCATCGAACAGGCCACCCAGGCACACCAGCACGATGGCACTGTGGGCCGCGATGTAGCCCAGCTTGTTGGCCGCGCCCAGGCGCGCGCCGAACATCACACCCTGCTCTGCCCCGTCGGTGCGCACCTGCGTCTTGACGGACCAGCCCTGGCTGGCGAGCAGCCGGGCCACCTGGTCCTGCGTCTGCGCCAGCGGCTGAGGCAGATGCCCCTCGGCACGGTGATGGAAGGCCTTCAGCGCGCTGGCCCGCACATGCTCCTTGTGCGTGCGCCAGTCGGTCAGGATCTTCGGGGTATTGCGGGCAATGCACAGGCTGGTGGAGACCACCAGAAACGCCAGGATCACCAGGAACCAGACCGAGCTGTAGACGTGGTACAGCCCCAGCGAGCCGAAGACATCTGCCCAGAATGGCCCGAACTGGTCGACGTAGTTGACCAGCGGCTCGCCCTGCTTGACCACCGTGCCGATGGCCGAGGCAATGCAGATCACCGTCAGCAGGGCGATGGCAAAGCGCATCGAGGCCAGCAACTCCAGCCCCTCGCGCTGCCAGGAGGCACGCGGCGGGCGGGTCGGGGGGGCAGAAGGCGCGGAGGTCGGGAGGGCACTCATGTCATGAGACCGCCGCGGCGCGAACCACGGCGGCCAGCAAAAAAGGCGGGTGCCCCGAAAAGGGCCTCCCGCCTTGTTGATTCAGCCCCCGGGTGCGTTCCCGGGGTGCCGAGCAAACCGGCTCACCGGCGGTCAGCGCAGGCCGGCCACGTAGTCGGCCAGAGCCTCGATTTCCTTGTCGCTCAGGTTGGCGGAGATCGCCATCATCTGCGCATTGTTGGTGCGCTCGCCCTGGCGGAAGGCGACCAGCTGGGCCTTCACGTAGTCGGCGTGCTGGCCGCCCAGGCGCGGGTACTGCGAAGGAATGCCGACGCCGTTCGGGCTGTGGCAGCCAGCACAGGCCGGCACGGCCTTCTTGGCAATGCCACCGCGGTAGATGCGTTCACCCACGGCCACCAGATCCTTGTTCTTGGCCGTGCCGACGGGGGCCTTCTTGCTGGCGTAGAAGGCGGCCAGGTTGCGCATGTCCTCCGGCGTCAGCGGCGCGGCCATGCCGTTCATCACGGCGCTCTTGCGCTTGCCTTCCTTGAACTCCATCAGCTGCTTCACCAGGTAATCGGCATGCTGCCCCTGCAGGATGGGGTTGGCCGCCAGCCCGCGCGAACCATCGATGGCGTGACAGGCGGAGCACACGGCCGTGGCCTTGGCTTCACCCGCGGCCAGATCGGGCTTGGCGACTTTGGTTTCTGCGCCATGGGCCAGACCGGACAGGGACAGGGCCACCGAGGCAAGGGCAATCAGGTTCGAGAAGCGCTTCATGGCGTAGGGGCTGTGTGTTGCTTGTTGGGGCTGCTGGGTGAACGCCGAGTGTAGTGGCCGCACGGCGCACTTCTGAAGCCTGAAGGACGTCAAGAAGCGCGTGTTCGACAAGTAATCGGCGTCAATTTGATGCAGGTAAACCGAGGGATTTTACAATGACCCATGAGCCAACCCAAGCCAACCCGTTCAAAGTCCGATGTGAAGCCCGCGCGGCCCGTCACACCGTCACCCGGTCGAGCCCGCCATGCCCCGCGCAAGGTGGCCGCGCCCGAGTGGTCTCCCGAGGCCCGTGAGGCGCTGGCCTGGGCGCACTCGGCGCGCTTCTTCACCACCGCGGCGCAGCTGCACCAGCTGCCCACGTCCGAGCTGCCCGAGGTGGCCTTTGTCGGCCGCTCGAATGCCGGCAAGTCCACCGCCGTGAACACGCTGGCCCAGCAGCGCCAGCTGGCCTTTGCCTCCAAGACGCCGGGGCGCACCCAGCACATCAACCTGTTCCAGGTCGGCCCCAAGACCGCCCCAGATCAGGTGTGGGCCGACCTGCCGGGCTACGGTTATGCGGCGGTCGACCGCACGGCCAAGCTGCGGTGGCAGGAGGTGATGGCGCAGTACCTCGAGCTGCGCCGCAATCTGACGGCGGTGGTGCAGATGGTCGACTCTCGGCATGGCTTCACCGAGCTGGACCGTCAGCTGCTCGACTTCGTGGCGCCCCGCGTGCGCACCGGCGAAGTCAGGCTCCTCGTGTTGCTGACCAAGGCCGACAAGCTGAACCGCAAGGAACAGGCGGAATCACTGCGGGGCGCGCAAGCCGTCCTCGGCGAGATCGCCACTGAGGACTCGGACGTGGGCCTGGCGCTGTTCTCGTCGCTGGCCCGCATCGGCCTGGACGATGCCGCGCTGGCCCTGCGAAGCTGGGCTGCCCCGCCCGATGTGGCCGAGGCAGCTGCTGCTGCGGCGGCGGCTGCAGCGGCTGCCGCACAGCAGGCCGAGCACCCCGACGCGCCGTTGTGAGTGAGTCGAGACGCTGGAGAGAGGGCGCCCGATTTCGCCATGAGAGAACGTGCGGCGCTGTTCCGGCGTTTTCCCACCTGGACAGGGGGTGCATCGCCCTTCGGCCGCCCCCGACAATCAAGGGAATCGCGCTTCTTTACCGACGGCCCGCTCGTGGGCCTTCATTCCAATTACAGGATTTCCAGATGTTGAAGTTTTTGCCCATCGCCCTCGCCGCCTTCGTGTCGGCCTCGGCCTTCGCCGCAGCAGATCGTGAGATCTCCGTCACTGTTCCCGGCCTGCTGGAGTCCTACGGCGAAGAAGGCTGGACGCAAGGCCAGAATCCCGCCGGCAAGATCACCTACATCAGCATCGGCAAGAACCAGACCTTCCTGGACGTGATCTCTTTCGAGATCGGCTCTGCCTCCAATGTCGGCTACGGCTTCATCATCAACACGCTGGGCGACAAGAACATTGCAGTCAACTCGTTCAGTCTGACCGGCGACGGCGTCAACATCTCGCAGACTTCCCCTGCGGGTAACCTGCTGAGCTACACGTTCGACAACCTGGCTCGCGGGCAATACACCCTGTCGCTGGGCGGCGTGGCCACTGGCCAGACCGGTGGCAAGTTCACCGTCACGCTGGCGGCCGCTCCCGTGCCGGAGCCCGAAGCCCTGGCTCTGGCCCTGGCTGGTCTGGGCGTTGCCGGCTTCGTCGCCCGCCGCAAGCAGGCCTGATCGAGCCCGCGGGGAAGCGGCACGCGCCGTGATTCCCCAGCAAAAAGCGCCCCGCGGGGCGCTTTTTTCATGCCGCCCCGCGGGGCGGCCACTTCCGGCCGATCACTCCCCCATCAGCCGTGGCAGCGCTTCCTGGTC
>NZ_CANBCC010000018.1 GCF_947366995.1 uncultured Aquabacterium sp.
GGTGCCGGCCGGCAGCACGGTGCGCGTGGCCGAAACCGCGGTTCTTGGGCCGCTGGCCTTCACGAAACGCGCGCCCACGCGCTTTCCGCCAGAAGCAAAGCCTGATATTTTAGCCTGAGCGCGTGACAAAAGCGATCAGCTGTGTGACAAGGTCTGGTTCCGCTTGCAACGCAGCGCGGGCGTGCAGCGTGGCCGCTCCCCAGCCGGTCGGGTCTGGCCAGGCGGGCAGGGCGTCCGGCCAGGGGGCCAGCCCATTCCAGGCTCGCCACCAGGCGGACACGTCGCGAGCCAGCGGCGCAGGCCAGCAAGCCATCCAGCGTGCCATGAAGGCGTCGAGCTTGGCTGCATGCACGCCGTCGTCCTGCTCGTAGATGTGCCAGACATGCGGGCGGCCGGCCCACAGCGCACGGACGGCAGAGTCCTCCCCGCGCACCAGGTTCAGGTCGCAACACGCCAGCAGCCGGTCGAAGTCCGGCTGGCTGAGTGCCGCCAGGGGCGTGAGGTGCAGGTGGGGCGCAGGCGGTGTGCCGGCCGCCGTCCGGGCGTGTGCCCACGCTTCGCCCAGTCGGGTGGCGTGTCCGGGCGTCAGGAGCACCCGTGTCGGCACCGGCTCGGCGGCCAGGGCGTCGAGCCAGGAGGCCAGCGGGGCGTGCGCGTAACAGAACACCGAGGCCAGGCGTTCGCCCGGCTGGTGCGGTATCCGCAGGTCGGTCAGCGTGGCCGCGCTGAGGGCCGCGTCCTCACGGATCGCATCCTGCGCGGCGATCAGCCCCGGCTCGCGCAGCAGGCCGCCTGTGCGCGCAGCGAATCCCGGATAGAAGAAGTGCTTCACCAGTCCCGCCGCCGGGCCCGACCACACAGGCGACTGCAGGCCGTGGCTGCGCTCCACGTAGTCTTCGGCGCTCAGGTACTCGAGGTTGATCCACCTGGGCGGTGCGGGGCGCGCCATGCGCGCCAGGAAGGCCTCCGGCGGGTTGCAGCCGAAGGCCTCGATCACGACGTCACCGGGCTCGGGTACGTCGTCCGCCACGGTGGCTGCCGACCACGGGTGCACCGTGATGGCGCCCAGCGTGCCAACCCGGTGAACGCCTCGCGTGGCCCAGCGCACATCGGGTGCCATCCACTGCAGGGCCGAGGCGTCGTCCACCCAGAGGCGCACGGTGTGACCGCGGGCCGCGAGGTCGCGCGTGAGCCGCCAGCACACACCGATGTCGCCGAAGTTGTCGATGACCTGACAGAACACGTCCCACAGCATGGGGGCGGATTATGGCAAGTGCGGCTGACGGCGGGGCGCCGGGTCGGGGACAATGCCGCCCCATGAGCGAGCCGCAAGACGTTCCGATCCCGCCTGATGACCTGTCGGGTCAGCCTGAATCTGCCCCCGTCGAAGACCGAGAACAGATTTGGGCGAGGTTGCTGGCCGAGGTGAGCACGCTGCCGGGCCTGCCCGGCGTGTACCGCTACTTCGATGCACGGGGGGACGTGCTGTACGTCGGCAAGGCCCGCGACCTGAAGAAGCGCGTCTCGAGCTACTTCCACAAGAACCACGGCGGCAGCCGCATCGGCCACATGGTGTCGCGCATCGTGCGCATGGAGACCACCGTGGTGCGCAGCGAGGCCGAGGCCCTGCTGCTGGAAAACAACCTCATCAAGACGCTCAACCCGCGGTTCAACATCCTGTTCCGCGACGACAAGAGTTACCCATACTTGAAGATCGCCACGCACGCATTCCCGCGCATGGCGTATTACCGTGGCGCCGTCGATCGAAAGCACCGCTATTTCGGCCCATTCCCCAACGCCTGGGCCGTCAAGGAAACCATCCAGCTGCTGCAGAAGGTCTTCCAGATCCGTACGTGTGAGGACGCGGTCTACAGCCACCGCACCCGACCCTGCCTGCTCTACCAGATCAAGCGGTGCAGCGGGCCGTGTGTGGACCTCGTGTCGGAAGAGGACTACCGCTCGGCCGTGGGGCAGGCCGAGCGCTTTCTGCTGGGCGAGCCCGAGGCCGTTCTCGATGACCTGCAGGCGAAGATGATGGCGCACGCCGAGCGCATGGAGTACGAGCAGGCCGCTGGCGTGCGCGACCAGATCGGCGCGTTGTCGCGCGTGCTGCACCAGCAGTCGGTGGACACGGTGATGGACAAGGATGTCGACGTGCTGGCCGTCAAGGTGGCCGGTGGGCGCGCCTGTGTGAACCTGGCCATGGTGCGCGGCGGCCGCCACCTGGGCGACCGCGCGCACTTCCCGGTGCATGTGCAGGATGCCGTGATGACGCTGGACGAGGCCGATGCGGAGGCGGTGGCACTGGAGGCCTCGGCCGAGGCCCTGCAGCACGCCAGCGAAGTGAATGTGCTCGAAGCCTTTCTGGCTCAGCACTACCTGGGCGGCAGCGTGCCGGCCCTGCTCGTGCTGAGCCACCCCGTGAACCCCGCGCTGATCGAGGCACTGGGAGAGCAGGGCGGACGCAAGGTGACGGTCATCCACCAGCCGCGCGAGCAGCGCCGCGTGTGGCTCGAGATGGCCATCAAGGGCGCCGAGCTGTCGCTCGCCCGCCTGTTGTCCGAAGAGGGCTCGCAGCAGGCCCGCACCCGCGCGCTGGTCGAGGCGCTCAACCTCGATCTCGACCTGGATGCCCGTGAGGCTGGCCTGGATGGCGCGCAGAAGGAAGCCGACGACACGGCGGCCGGTCAGGGCGGGGCCGCGGGCAGCGACGACACGGACAACGCCAGCCCGACCGGCACCGTCACGGGTGAGGCGAGCCATGCGGACAGCACCGCGCGCGGATCACCACGGCACGACCCCCTGGCCACGCTGCGCATCGAGTGTTTCGACATCTCGCACACCGCCGGCGAAGCCACTCAGGCCTCGTGCGTGGTCTACGAGGGCCACAAGATGCAATCAGGCCAGTACCGCCGCTACAACATCACGGGCATCACGCCGGGCGACGATTACGCGGCGATGAAGCAGACGCTGGAGCGCCGCTACAGCGCGACGGGCACCAAGGCGGCCCGCGTGCCCGACATCGTGCTGATCGACGGCGGCAAGGGCCAGGTTGCCATGGCTCGCGAGGTGTTCCAGACGCTGGGCTTGCCGCTGTCCATCATCGTGGGCGTAGAGAAGGGCGAGGGCCGCAAGGTGGGCCTGGAAGAGCTCGTGTTTGCCGACGGTCGCCCCAAGCTGGCCCTGGCGCCCACTTCCGCTGCACTGATGCTCGTGGCGCAGATCCGCGACGAGGCACACCGCTTTGCCATCACCGGCATGCGGGCCCGCCGCGCCAGCGTGCGCACGGGCGGCAGCAAGCTGGAAGACATTCCCGGCGTGGGACCGAAGCGGCGTGCCCGGTTGCTGCAGCGATTTGGCGGCGTGCGCGGCGTCGCGGCGGCAAGTGTGGAAGAGTTGGCCACCGTCGACGGGATTTCGAGAGACCTGGCCGAGGAGATCTACCGTGCCCTGCGCTGAACCCAGGGGGGCCGGGCGGGCGGCACGGGTTGGGGCGGCGCTGCTCGCCTTGGCGCTCTTGCTGGGAGGCTGCGCGCAGCGTGCTCCGTTGCCCACCGAGCCGTCGCCGTCGGCTCCCGGGCCGGCCAGGGCGGGCGAACGGGCCCCCGCGACGCCGGGCAGCCGCGTTGTGGTCCTGCCGCCGCCGAACACTCCCCGCAGCTGGGAAGCCGCCCGCCTCCAGGCGGCCCAGCGCTTGGTTGCGGCGAACCCCGGCCTGACTTACACAGGCGCGGCGCCGGACGTGCTGCTTGCCATCCCGGTGCTCACCATCGAGCTGCATGCCGACGGGCGCATCCGGCACATCGAGGTGATGCGCTACCCCGGGCAGGCGCGCGACACCGTGGAGCTGGCCAAGGATGCCGTGCGCCGGGCAGCGCCCTTCGGCGACGTGTCCAAGCTGCCGCGCCCCTGGAAGTTCAACGAGACCTTTCTGTTCAACGCCGAGCGCAAGTTCAAGCCCATGACGCTGGACCGTCGGTGATCCACCCGGATCACGGGCACAATGGCATCCCATGTTCTGGACATTGCCCACCTTGCTCACCTGGGCGCGGATCGTCGCGATTCCGCTGATCGTGGGCGTGTACCACCTGCCTTTGCCCCTGGCCGAGATGAACCTCCTGGCCAGCGTCCTGTTTGTCGTTGTGGCGCTGACCGACTGGGCCGATGGCTGGCTGGCCCGTCGCCTGAACCAGACCTCGGCGTTCGGCGCCTTCCTCGACCCGGTGGCCGACAAGTTCCTCGTCTGCGCCTCGCTGCTGATCCTGCTGGAACTGGGCCGGGTCAACGCCCTGATCTCGCTCGTCATCATCGGCCGCGAGATTGCCATCTCGGCCTTGCGCGAGTGGATGGCCCAGATCGGTGCGTCGCGCAGCGTGGCGGTGCACATGGTGGGCAAGCTGAAGACGGCCGCCCAGATGGGCGCCATTGTCCTCTTGCTGCTCGACGGCCCTTTGCCGGGCGGCATGTTCCACGCGCGTGAACTGGGTACTTGGCTGATCTACATCGCGGCCGCGCTCACCATCTGGTCGATGGTGTACTACCTGAAGAAGGCGCTTCCGGACATCCGCGCCAAGTCGCGCTGACCCCGGCGCCGCCAGGCCGTTTGCGCGGGGTCAAAGCCCGTCTGTCAAGCGAGCTTGTCCGCGTCCCGGACAAGCGGCCCGCCACCCCACACCGGCATAGAATCTTTTTCGGCCGACGCTGCCTTGATGCGTGTGGCTGCGTGCACATCTGGATGGGGGGCGTATCCGTGAACAAGGCAGAGTTGATCGAGCACATCGCCGAGCAGGCCGACATTTCCAAGGCCGCAGCCGGTCGGGCTCTGGAGGCCCTCATTGGCGGGGTGTGCAGCTCGCTGAAGAAAGGCAACGCGGTGACGCTGGTGGGCTTCGGCACCTTCAGCGTCAGCACCCGAGCCGCCCGTGAGGGGCGCAACCCGCGAACGGGCGACGCCATCAAGATCAAGAAGGCCCGCATCCCGAAATTCCGCCCCGGCAAGGCCCTCAAAGACCACCTGAATTAATCAGCTAGACTAGCGCCTTCCACAGTTCATCGGGTGCTTAGCTCAGTTGGTAGAGCGGCGCCCTTACAAGGCGTAGGTCGGGGGTTCGAGCCCCTCAGCACCCACCACCGATGGGCATCCAGAAGGCGAACCTTGGTTCGCCTTTGTGTTGTCTGCGACCCGACTGGCGAGACCGGTCCTACGACATGTTCGATTTCGTTCGCAATAACACCCGCATCCTGCAGCTTCTGCTTCTGGTGCTGATCCTTCCCTCCTTCGTGGTATTCGGTATCCAGGGCTATTCGCAGTTCTCCGACCAGGCCGACACGGTCGCCAAGGTGGGCAGCCAGAAGGTGCCTCAGGCCGAGTGGGACAACGCGCACCGCAATGCCGTCGAGCGCGCCCGCGCGGAGCAGCCCGACGCCGATGCGCGACTGTTTGACACGCCGCAGTTCAAACAGCGCTCGCTGGAAGCGCTGGTGCGCCAGTACGTGCTGGCCGCCGCTGCGAACGACCAGCACCTGACCGCGGCCGACGCGCGCGTGCAACGTCTGTTCAGCACCGATCCGCAGTTCGCCAACCTGCGCAACCCGGACGGCACGCTGAACAAGGCGATGCTGGAAGCACGCGGCATGACGGCCAACCAATTCGTCGGCCTGCTGCGCCAGGAGCTCACCCTCAGTCAGGTGCTGTCGGGCGTGCAGAACACGGGCCAGACGTCGAAGGTGTCGAACCGCCATGCGGTCGAGGCGCTGTTCCAGGTGCGTGAAGTCCAGTGGATGAAGTTCGAGCCCAAGGCCTACGCCGCGAGCCTGAGCCCCACGGCCGACCAGCTCAAGGCCTTCTACAACGACCCCACCAACGCTGGCTGGCTGATGGCCCCCGAGAAGGCCGACGTGCAGTACGTGGTGCTGGATCTGGACAGCCTGAAGTCGCAGGTGTCCGTCAGTGAAGACGATCTGCGTCGTGCCTACCAGGAAAACGCGAGCCGCTTCAGCACGCCGGAAGAGCGTCGTGCCAGCCACATCCTGATCAGCGTCGACCCGAAGGCCACCGCAGAGCAAAAGAAGGCCGCCCGCACCAAGGCCGAGGGCCTGCTCGCCCAGGTGCGCAAGAACCCGGCCGGTTTCGGTGAGCTGGCCCGTGCGAACTCGAGCGACGAGGGATCTGCCGCCAATGGTGGCGATCTGGACTTTTTCGGCCGTGGCGCCATGGTCAAGCCGTTCGACGAAGCGGTCTTCAAGCTGAAGACCGGCGAGATCAGCGATCTGGTGGAAAGTGAATTCGGTTTCCACATCATCAAGCTCACTGCGGTGCGCGGTGGCCAGGCCAAGCCCTTCGAAGAAGTGCGCGCACAGCTGGAAGACGACGCGCGCAAGCAACTGGCCCAGCGCCTGTATGCCGAAGCGGCCGAGAAGTTCACCAACGCGGTGTACGAACAATCGGATTCGCTGAAGCCGGTGGCCAGTGAGTTGAAGCTCTCGGTGCAGTCGATGAGCGATGTGCTGCGCGTGCCGGGCGCCAAGGACCAGGGCGTGCTGTCCAACCCGCGTCTGCTGGAGGCGCTGTTCGACCCGGCCAATCGCGAGAAAGGGCGCAACACCGAAGCAGTGGAAGTCGGCCCGAGCAAGCTGGTGTCGGCCCGCATCGTGAAGTACAGCCCGGCCGCCCGACTGCCCTACGAGGCGGTGGAAGCCCAGCTGCGCGAGCGCTGGGTGGCTGCCGAAGCCCGCAAGGCCGCGCGCGCCGACGCCGACCGCAAGCTGGCTGCCTGGAGCAAGGCGCCCGACCAGGCGCAGATGCCTGCCTCGGTGCAGATCTCGCGTCGCACGGTCTTCAACCAGCCGCCTGCTGTCATGGACGCTGCGCTGCGCGTGCCCGAATCGCAGCTGCCTGCCTGGAAGGTGGTGGACCTGGGCGCGGATGGCGTCGCGCTGCTGAAGGTGATCAAGGCCGTGCCGCCACAGGTGTCGCCGCAAGAGTTGCAGGAGACCGAGGCGCAGTTCGGTAACTACTGGGGCCGCGCTGAAGCCGATGCCTACTACCGCGCCCTCAAGCGCCAGTACAAGGTGGAATACCTGAACGAGGGCAAGAAGGTGATGGACGGCAGCAACAAGTCGGCCGAGCAGCAAAAAACCGACACACCGTCGTAACTTGCCGCGAAATCGAGATATACTCTAAGTCTTCGCTCAACGGTGGCTGTAGCTCAGTTGGTAGAGTCCCAGATTGTGATTCTGGTTGTCGTGGGTTCGAGTCCCATCAGCCACCCCACCGAATTCTGAAGACGCGTCAAGCGCCTGGTTTCTCCGGAAATCAGGCGCTTTTTGTTTTGGCGCCGTTCTCCATGTCTTCCAGGGCGAGCTTTGCCGTGATCTGCGCCAGGTGCGTGAGCGCCTGAGGGAAATTGCCCAGCATGCCGGCTTCTCCGTCCACGGCAAACTCTTCTGAAAACAGGCCGAGGTCGTTGGCGCATTCCAGCGCGCGCTTGTAGCACGCATGGGCTTCTGCCCAGCGGCCCTGCAGGGCCAGGCACTCGGCCAGCCAGAAGGTGCATGGCAGAAAGGCGCCCTCGCGTTCGTTGATCCCATCCCCCCGGTCGTAGCGCAACAGCAGGCCACGACGCATCAGCCGGCTGCAGATGGCGTCGGTGGTGCGCACCATGCGAGGGTCGCGGGCGTCGATGTAGCCAAAATGCGGCAGCAGCAGCAAGGCCGCGTCGAGGTGGGGTTCGCCGTACACCTGCACATAAGTTCCCGCCACGGGGTCGTAGCCCAGGCGGTCAATCTCTTCGCGCATGTCCAGGGCGGTCTTCTCCCAGCGTGGCAGCGGGGCCGGCAGTTGATGGCGGCGGGCCAGCTGCAGGCCGCGGTCCACCGCCACCCAGCACATGACCTTCGAGTGCACGCCATGCATCGGTTGATCGCGGAACTCCCAGATCCCGTGGTCGGGCTCGGTCCAGCGTGTGCAAGCGAGGTCCACGACGCTGACCAGAAACTCCCAATAGCCTGGCGGAATGGGACGCTGCGCGTCGTGCCAGACGGCCGCCACTTCCAGCAGGCTGCCGTAGATGTCGTGCTGGATCTGCCGGGCGGCCAGGTTGCCTACGCGAACAGGGCGGGCGCCGCGGTAGCCCTCCAGCCAATCGAGGCTGACCTCGCTCAGACGGCGCTTGCCATCCAGGCCGTACATGACCTGCAACTGGGCGGCGCTACCTGCGGCACTGCGCTCGGTGAAGGCATTGAACTGCCCCGCCTCGCGCTCGAAGCCCAGCAGGTGTAGCGCACGTACGGCGAGGGCGGTGTCGCGCACCCAGCTGTAGCGGTAGTCCCAGTTGCGTTCGCCACCTGGCGACTCCGGCAGCGAGGTGGTGGCGGCCGCAGCCATCGCGCCGGAGCGCTCGTCCGTCAGACCCTTGAGGATGAATGCAGAGCGGCGGGTCTGGGGGTCCGTTTGTGCGAGGCCACTCGTGTGGTGCGCCCAACTCCGCCACCACGACAGCGTGCGGCGCAGGGCGAGGTCCACGTCGGCAGGCCGATCGCGGCGCCCGCCCGCGTTCCGCATCAGCTCTGCCGGGTCGACAAAGCGCAGGCTGAGTCGCACGGACTGTCCTGCAACGAGGCGTACCCGTGCGTGCAACTGCTTGCGCTCCTTACACCACACCAGTGGGGCGTCGCAGCAGATCATCAAACCCTTGTTGCTTCCATAGGCGGCGTACAGGCATCCGGACGCAGCCTCCCGGCGGTCGATGGACGGGAGGATCTCGCCAAAATCGAAGCGAGGGGCCACCTCGACCAGGCAGTCGACCTCGCCATGTTCACAAGTCAGTCGGCGCGCAAGCCGGTGTGGTCGCCTGGGCGAGCGCGCCGAAGGGACCTCAAGGCAGTCCTGCAGGGTGACCTCACCGGTCTCCGTGGCGTAGTGCGTGCGCAGCACCAGGGTGTCTGGTTCGTAGTCGCGCTCGATGCGCGTCACCCGTGCAGGATCCGGCGCAAGCAGGCAGTGTCCGCCGCGTTGCCAGTCCAGCAGGCGTCCGAAGCTCGGGTCGTCCGACATGCGGGGCAGGCAGCACCAGTCCACCGCACCGTCCAGGCTGACGAGGGCACTGGCGGAGCAATCGCTGAGGAAGCCGTAGGAGGCAATGGCCGGGTAGCCCTGCAGGGAAGCTGAAGCGGTCATGCGGGAGCCTTTCGCGGTCGGGTGGACGCCAGCCAGCGACGCGCACACCACACCGCTGCCAGCACGTAGGTCAGGCCGCCTGGTGCCCACATCAGCAGCCCCGCCAGCTGCTGGTCGTCAAGCGTCCGGGATTCAGGGAAGTAGAGGGGGCGCGGTGCGAAGACGAGCACCGCACCCAGAAAGCCGGTGTGCATGAGGGTGAGCCACAGCGACAGCATGGCGGCGGCCCGCACAGGTGGCGGGGCGCGCAGCACCGCCCACCAGAAGCCCCAGGCGCTCAAGAGGAAGCTGGCGTGCTCAATCGCATGCAAGGCCTCATGCTGCAGAGCCGCCATGTAGGGCCGCGGCATGTGCCATACCCAGAGCGTCGCCCCGTGCGCCAGCGCCCAGGCCAGCGGATACCGCAAGCTGCCCACCATCGGACGGGTCCACGGGTCGAGGCGCGGGCCCAGTGCGGCGCGCCATTGCACCAGCGGCCGGGCCACCACCATCCACGGTGCCACCATCGCAATCAGGAGCATGTGCTGGAGCATGTGCATGGCGGTGCTGTGGGCTGCGGCCTCGTCAACGGGACCGAACAGCGCCAATCCGCAGACCAGCATGCCGCTGTGGAAGGCCGCGCGGCTGCGGCGGTCTGGCCGCACGCGCAGGGCTCCGAGCAGGTACAGCCACCAGGCGGTAAGGTAGAGCCCCCAGCTGAGCCACACGGGCCATACCTGCTGGCCGGCCAGGCCGACTGGTGTGTGGGCCTGGGCTCCGCTCAGGCCCAGCAGCAGCAAGGCGGTCAGTGACCCGCGCAGGAACAACCTGCATCCGGGGCAGCCTGTATCGAGCATCACAGGCATGGTGGCAGGCGCCACAACGGCAGCGCGACAAACAACGTGGAGAACGTGGCCGTGCCATGCAACACGGCCGCGGTTAGCGCGATGAAGCGACCCGTGGGCGGCAGCGCGGCCTGCCGGCTCGCGCGCAGACACCGCCACATCATCCACACCATCACCGCAGTGAACCCGACGCCGATCATGAGCAGGGCGGTGTTGACGGCGGTGGGGTGAGCGGCAGCGTGCGGTGCGGGTGACACACAGCTGAGCGCCTGGACGACGTAGATGAGCACGAACCACACACTCCACAGCAGCAGACCCCAGGCCAGTTGCAAGGGATGCGTCGGGTGCAGCAGCCGGCTCATGGCGCGCTCCACAGGGCGGGCAACCCGAGCACCACGCCGGCGGTGACCCACAGGGTCGCCGCGGCGAAGCCCCACCACTGGGTCACCACGAGCGGCTCGTAGGGGGCGTGCGGGCCGACGTAGCGGTGGCCCACACGCCAGGCCTGCAGCAGGCTGGCGACCGAGCCAATCAGGCCATGCAGCAGTTGGAAAGCGAACAGCGTGCAGACGATGGCGTCGTGCGCGTGCTGTTGCGGCGCCAGCGGCACCACGCGGAGCAGGGCGGCCAGGCACGCCACAGACAGGAGGCCCAGCAGGCCGGCGCCCAGCGTCTGCGGCACAAGCCCCGCATCGTGCCCGCGCTGGAGTCGCTGACTGGCTCGTCGCATGAGTGCCAGCCCGACCGCGGCCGTGGTCAGCGCCGTCGCGCCCAGAGCCAGGCCGGTCGGTGTCAGCCGGGCCAGCAGCGGAGTCGGCAGGGGCGCACTGGCTGCGGCGGGCGACACTGTCCAGAGGTACAGCCACCCGAACAGCAGCGACGCATAAAGGGCGCCATCAGCCAGCAGCGTCATCCCCATGCCCCACAGGCCCGGCCCGTCGGCGGTGCGCGAGTGCAGCGGCAGGCCTTCAGGCAAGCCGTCGGCTTCGGCCGCGGCCCCCGGGTGGGCGCCATTCACCCATGACCAACGCAGTGCCACACTGGCCGCCGCCCCAGTACCCAGGGCTGCCACCCCATACGCGTTCGCAAGCAGGGCCGCGCACACCCAACCCAGGGCCAGCCCCAGCAGCAGCGGCAGAAAGCTGTTGCCTGGCAGATGGATCACCTCGCGCGTGTTGCCCACGGTGGGGTCGCTGCCAAGGGTTTCGCGCCGGCCATGATCAGCGCGGGGCAGGGCGAACCGTCCCTGCCGCATGCGCTCTGGCAGGTCCGGTTCATCCCACAACGGGTGGCGGCTGGTGACCGTGGGCAGGCTGGCAAAGTTGTAGGCGCGGGGCGGCATCTCGCCGGCCCATTCCAGCGTATCGGCCTGCCAGGGGTTGGGGCTGGCGCGCCGACCGTGCCGCACCGACAGGAAGAGGTCCATGAACACCATGGCCACACCAAAGGCCATGACGAAGCTGAAGACCGACGACACGAGGTTGGGCAGATCCCAGCCCAGCCCGGCTTCGTAGGTGTAGACCCGGCGCGGCATGCCGAGCAGGCCTGTCCAGTGCATGATGAGGAAGGTGCCGTTGAACCCGATGAAGGTGACCCAGAAGGCCCAGCGTGCGAAGCGCTCTGACGGCATGCGGCCGCTGAACAAAGGCAGCCAGTGGTACAGCCCGGCCACCAGCGGAAACAGCATGCCGCCCACGAGCACGTAATGCATGTGGGCGACGACAAAGTGGGTGTCGTGCACCTGCCAGTCGAACGGGACGAGCGCGAGCATGACGCCCGTCAGGCCGCCGGCCACGAAGATCAGCAGGAAGCCGGTGAGCCACAGCATGGGCACCGTGCGCTGGGGGCGCCCGGCCCACAGGGTGGCCAGCCAGGCAAAGACCTGGATGCCGGTGGGCACCGCCACCAGCATGCTGGCCGCAGAGAAAAAGGCCTGCGCCAGATGCGGCAGGCCGATGGTGAACATGTGGTGCACCCACAGGCCGAAGCTGATGAAGCCCGTGGTGATGACGGCAATGACCGACCAGGTGTAGCCGACAAGCGGGTGGCGCACGTGTGCCGGCAGGATGGTGGAGACGATGCCCGCCGCGGGCAAGAAGATGATGTAGACCTCTGGGTGGCCGAAGAGCCAGAAGAGGTGTTGCCACAGGATGGGATCACCGCCGCGCGCGACATCGAAGAAGGCCCAGCCGGCCGAGCGTTCGAGTTCCAGCAGGATGCTGCCCAGGATGAGCGGCGGGAAGCCGGCGATGATCATCAGCGAGGTCACCAGCATGTACCAGGCGAAGATGGGCATGCGGGGCAGCGTCATGCCGCGCGCGCGGGTACGCAGGATGGACACCACCATTTCGATGGCCGAGGCCATGGTGGCGATCTCGACAAAGGTGATGCCCAGCAGCCAGAAGTCGGCGTTGGGCCCTGGGCTGTAGGGGCGACTGCTGAGCGGCACGTACATGAACCATCCGGTGTCCGGTGCCACCGCCCAGACCAGGCTGGACAACAGGATCACGCCGCCGAACAGATAGGCCCAGTAGCCGAGCGCGCTGAGCCGGGGGAAGACGAGGTCGCGCGCGCCCAGCATCTTCGGCATCAGGTAGGACGCCAGCCCTTGCAGCACCGGCACGGCGAACAGGAACATCATCACGCTGCCGTGCATGGTGAAGGCCTGGTTGTAGGCGCTGGCGTCCATCACCGTGGCGCCCGGGCGTGCGAGCTGCGCGCGCACCAGCATGGCCAGCAGCCCACCGACCACGAAGAACACCGCCCCCGTCCCCATGAAGCGCAGCCCGATGGTGCTGTGGTTGACGACGGACACCGCACGCCAGCCGGTCGGGTTGCCCCAGACGGCTTCCATTTCGGCGTGCAGGACCTCAGGGTCGCGGCCTGGCCCGCTGTCGACCGACTCGGGGCTCATGGCGCCGGCTCCTTCATCCAGCGGGCAAAGTCGGCGGGGGGCATCACGATGACGTTCAGCACCATGTGCGCGTGGCCGGTGCCGCAGAACTCGGCACACTGCCCGCGGTGCACGCCCGGGGTGTCTGCTTGCAGGCGCAGCACGTTCACGCGGCCCGGGATGGCGTCGACCTTGCCCTGCAGGCGTGGCACCCAGAAGCTGTGGATCACGTCGTCGGCGTGCACGCGGACGTCCACCGGCACACCGGCCGGCATGCGCAATTCGTTGACCAGCGGGGTGGTGCGGCCTGCATAGTGCACCAGCCATGTCCACCGCCTGGCGTGCACGTCGACCGCGATGCGCGGTGCGCCGGCTGGCAGGGGCAGGGCCTGGATGCCATGGCCGGCGGGCATGCCGAATGCCAGCAGGACCGCGATGCTGAGGGTGGGCCAGAGCACGCCGCCGACCAGCAGCCACCGCGAGGCCCAGACGGGCCGGGGGGAGTCATCCGGGGGCGCCGGGCGGCGACGCAGGCCGTGACACCACAATGCCGCCACCACCGCGAGCGCAACGGCGCCGTAGGCCAGCATGCCCCACCAGAGCGCGGCGATCGTGCGGGCCGCGGGGCCGGCGGGGTCGAGGATGGACTGCGGCCCGGCACAGGCGCTCAAGCCGGCCAGCGGCATCGTGGCCAGAATCAGGACTAGCGGAGACGCCCGATGGCAGCACGCAGACGCAGGACGACGGTGATCGACCCGATCCACAGCCATGTGCGGTTGGCGGGCCACCCGCTGCATCCCATGGTGGTGCACTTTCCGGTGGCGATGCTGCTGGCTGTGCTGGGCGCTGACGCCGCGCATTGGTGGACGGCCGATGTGTTCTGGCAGCGCGCGGCCCTGTGGCTGGCCGGGGTGGGGGCCTGGGGTGGCTGGTTTGCGGCGGTGGTGGGCACGGCCGACTGGGTGCTGGTGGGGCGCATCCGGAGAATGCTGGTGGCGGCGTGCCACGGCGTGGCGGCGGTGATGATGCTGTCCGTGGCGACGCTCAGCTGGTTCTGGCGGCTGCAGGCCGCACCGTCCGGCGAGCCGGTGTGGATCACCGTGGCGCTCAGCGCGTTGGCGGCGTTTCTGGTGGGTCTGGCGAGCCTGCTGGGCGGCCGGCTGGTCTACGAGCAGGCGGTGGGCGTGGTGACGGCGAGGTAGCGTGGCACGGCGTCGCTCCCTCATCGCGCGGCCTTAAACAGGTTTGGCCAGCACGAGCCACAGCGTGCCGAGCATGGCCGATGCCGTGGCGGCAGACAAACCGAGATGCGGCGATGAGGGCAGGGGCTCGCCGTGCTCTTCGCGGTGCAGAGCCCACCCGGCGAGCAGGTGACACGCCGCGAGCACCGTGACGGCGAACAGCTTGGCAGCCAGCCAGGCGGGCGTGCCGCTCACCAAGGCAAACAGGCCCGTGCCCGTGGCAATGGCCAGGAGCGCGGCGGGCGTGGCCATGAGCAGGAACAGGGTCCGCTGAGGGGCGGCGGTTTCGCGCGCATCCACATGGCCGCCTGTGCGCCCGAGCGCAGCGACGACGCACAACAGCGCGCCGCACCAACACACCAGCGTGGCGAGGTGCAGTGTTTTCAACCAGAGCATGGACGGCTGGGCGGCAAGGCGCGTGCCCGCAGGCTAGGGAAAGGCCGCTGTCGGTGGGCACGCTGAATGCGCACTATGGTCCCGTGCCCTTTGACGCACGGAGGTGATCATGGGAAGCGCATGCGAACAGCTCAACCCGAGCCAGGTGGACGAGACGGTGGATGTGAGTGGGTGCAGCTATCTGGTGACGGCCAAGCGCCACAGCGACTCGGGAACGTGGTCCGTGTCGGTGGAGGCGGTGGCCATCGATGGCGATCCGCCCCAGACCGCCTGGGATGGCGAAATTCCGGTGGGCGCAGGGTTCGGCTCGCCGACCTCCGCGCTGGCTGCCGGGAAGTCGTGGCTGGTCGCGCACCAATGAAAAGCGCGCTGTACGCGCAAGGCTGACGGGCGTCGGTACAAAACGCCACACGGGGTTGCAAGCGATGAGCTCTCTTACATCGGCCTGCAGTCGGTCGCATTGTGAAACGGGATCGGTGAGGATTCGTCACGGTCGATGGGACGTGCAGTCATAAGCCCCGGCGCGGTGGCGGGCACGGAGGTTGCCAAAGATGCTGCGTCGTGGTGCACAAGGAGCGGGAGATGCGGCTTGCGTGTTGGGCTCTTGCGTTGGGAGTCGGTGTCTGGGCCACTCCTGTGGGGGCGCAGGTTCCTGAAGGCGGACGGGTGGCGGCCAAGGCCGGCCAGTTCGTCTGGTACGGCGTGCCGGGCAAGTGGCGCAGCGCCTCGGTGGCGGCCACGGGCACCTATGTCTGCGATGCGGCCACCCTGGGTGGCGATCCGGCGCCAGGCGAGGCAAAGCAGTGCCACGTCAGCGAGGTTGGCTCGGCTTTCAACTGCATTCCGTCCCAGTTCGGCGGCACGGGGACGGGCTTCGTGAAGTCGGTCAGCCTGATGCCGCTTGAGATGTGGGCCGCGTGGAAGTGTGGCGACAAGCCTCAGTACCTGGTGTGCGCCGGTTCGGGGTGCCTGGGTGATTTCATCAGCGGTCCGCCCGACCAGGCAGCCACCGCGGCCGTGATGGCCAAGGCGCGCGCGGCGCTCAAGTGAACGAGGGGGCGGTCAGGCCGACCCCGTGCGCCCCACGCCAGAAGCCGCGGTGCAGCGCTGCAATGTCCTCTTCCATGGCGGCCACGGGGCCGATGACCTCGATCGGCTTCTGCCCCCGGGCGAACACCTCCCGACAGGGCAGGTTCATGGTCGGGTTTTCGCTGGCGTCGCCCGTGAGCTCGAGAAGGCGGTGCTCCGTCATGCCGTACACCACGCGCCCGATGTTGGCCCAGTACTGGGTGGCGGCGCACATGGCACACGGCTCGGCCGTGGTGACGAGGGTGCACTGCCACAGCACCTCGGGGCTGTAGTTCAGGGCCGCGGTGCGCGCCAGCACCGATTCGGCATGGTTCACCGTGTCGACGTTGCCTTGCTCGGCCAGCACCGTGTGGCCGTCGGGCCCCACCAGAATGGCGCCGAACGGGTGGCGGCCGAGACTGCGTGCGCGTTCGGCCACCGCGTTGGCGCGGCGCAGCAGCGAGATGATCTGTGCCTCGCTCAGCAGAGGCAGGGAGGGGTAGCGGGGCGAGGTCACACGCATGGGTCGGTTCAGGTGTCAGGATCGTGCAGTCTGCAGTCCGGGAATCTGGCCGTTGTAGGTCGAGGGCCAGGGTGGCCACGCCTTGCGGGCTCACTCAGTGATTCTGACTCCCGCGATGGGCCCAGCCGGTGGTGCGCTTTTCCACCACCGAGAACACCTCGTACATGATCATCGCCATGGCGCCCACAATGACCAGGCCGCCGAAGGCCAGGCCCATCTGCATGGCCGAGCCGGCGCTGATCAACAGGTAGCCGATGCCTTCGTTGGCGGCCGTCATCTCGGACACCGTCGTGCCGACGAAGGCCAGCGTGATGGCGACCTTCAGTGAGCCGTAGAAGTAAGGCATGGAGCGTGGCAGGCCCACTTTGATCAGCACGTCCCAGCGGCGCGCGCCGAGCACGCGCAACACGTCTTCCAGTTCCGGCTCCAGCGTGGCCAGGCCGGTGGCGATGTTCACCATGATCGGGAAGAAGCTGATGAGGAAGGCTGTGAGCACGGCCGGGCCCACGCCAATGCCGAACCACACCACGAGGATCGGGATGAAGGCGGCCTTGGGCAGGGCGTTGAAGGCCGTCATCAGCGGGTAGACCGCCGCGTAGGCCAGCCGCGAGCTGCCGATCAGAAAGCCGAGCAGGACGCCGACCACGATCGCAATGGCAAAGCCCACCATCGTCACCCAGAAGGTGTGCCAGGCGTGACGCAGCAGCTCGCTGTGGAACTCTGCGATTTGTGCGGCGATGCGGGCGGGGCTTGGAAAGATGAACTCCGACACGTCAAGGGCGGTACACAGCACCTGCCACAGGGCGATGACGAACAGCAGCAAGGCCCAGGGGGCCCAGCGCTCCATTTGCCTGGATGAAACGCTCATTGCGCGATCTCCACGGTGGTCTGGATGGTGGCCGGCTTGCGCAGGGCGCCGATGTGCGCGCGCAGTTCGTGCACGATGTGGGTGAACTCGGGCGTGTACGTGACTTCCAGATCACGCGGCCGCGGCAGCTCGATCTCCCGGCGCGCCAGGATGCGTCCCGGGCTGCGGCTCATCACGTAGACCGTGTCGGCCAGGAAGACTGCCTCGCGCAGGTCATGCGTCACCAGAATGACGTTGAATCCCTGCTCTGCCTGCAGGTCGCGCAGGGCACACCACAGTTCTTCCCGCGTGAAGGCGTCGAGCGCGCCGAATGGTTCGTCGAGCAGCAGCATCTGCGGCTCGTGGATCAGCGCGCGGCAGATCGAGGCGCGTTGCTGCATGCCACCGGAAAGCTGCCACGGAAACTTGTCCTCGTAGCCCCCCAGACCGACGCTTTGCAGCAGCGCGCGAGCCTTCGCCTCGTACTCCTTGCGCTTGGCCTTGAAGTTAGAGCGATAGGGCTCGACGATTTCCAGCGGCAGCAGCACGTTGTCGACCGTGGTGCGCCAGGGCAGCAGCGACGGCGCCTGAAACGCCATGCCGGTGATCTTCAGCGGCCCCGTCACGGGCTCGCCGCCAATCGTGATGCGACCCCGCGAGGGCATCTTCAGGCCCGTGGTCAGCTTCATGAAGGTCGACTTGCCGCAACCCGAAGGCCCGACGATGGCGACGAACTCGCCCTTCCTGATCTGCAGGCTGATGTCCTCGACGGCGAATTGCTTCTTCGCCAGCAGTTCGTCGTTGTAGGCCAGCCAGACGTTCTCGAACTCAACAAAGGCGGTCATCTTGGTCCTTCGGGTGCGCGCGATTCATCACTTCTTGGCAGGCAGCACGTTGAGGTCGGCCGCGGCAGGCAGGTAGGCAGAAGTCCAGACGGCCTCGGGGTTCACGCGGGTCTTGGTGTTGAAGGCGTCGCCCACCTGCGAGGCCATCAGCGCCAGGCGCGGCAGCCTGACCTGGCCGAAACCTTCGGCGCGCGCGTCCGGACTGTTGACCACCTGCTCGATGGCCAGCTTCAGACGGCGCTTCTCCAGCTCGACGTTGATGATGCCGTCGCGGGCCTTCACGGCATCGATGGCAGCATCCGGGTTGGCCATCACCTCCCTGGCACCCTTGGCAAAGGCCCTCAGGAAGGCCTTCACGGCTTCTGGGTTCTCCTTGAGGATCCGTGCCGACGCGATGATGGCGTTGCCGTACAGCTTCACCCCGTGCTGTGAATACGGAAACATCACGATCTCGTCTGCCTTGGCGCCCCGGGCCTCCAGGTTCAGCAGTGATGTGAACGAGAAGCCGGTGATCGCATCGACGTCACCACGCACCAGCATCGTCTCGCGCAGTGGCGGATCCATGGTGATCCACGTCACCGCCCCCAGCTTGTTGGCCTTGGCAAAGATGGGCCACGACTTGCGACCCGAATCGAATACCGGCGCGCCCAACTTCTTGCCCGCCAGATCGGCCGGTGTCTTGATGCCGGACTTCTTCAGCGCAAAGGCGGCGGCCGGCGTGTTGTTGTAGACCATCATGACCGCGACCGGCTTGTTCGGCACGTCCGGGTTGTTGGCGTGGAACTCCATCAGGGCCGCCATGTCGGCTAAGCCCATGTCATACGAGCCCGAGGCCACCCGGGTCACGGTGCCGCCCGAGCCGTTGCCAGCGTCGATGGCCACGTCGAGCCCCGCCTGCTTGAAGTGGCCTTTCGCCGCTGGCTGAAGGAACAGGGCGGCGGGGCCTTCAAAGCGCCAGTCGAGCTGGAACTTGATGGCGGTCTGGGCGTGCACCGCCGTGGTGCCCAGGGCGCCCCAGGTGAGGGCGGTGGCAGCGGCCAAGGTGGACAGCAGGGT
The DNA here is from genome assembly GCF_947366995.1 of uncultured Aquabacterium sp. Classification (GTDB taxonomy): domain Bacteria; phylum Pseudomonadota; class Gammaproteobacteria; order Burkholderiales; family Burkholderiaceae_C; genus Aquabacterium. The sequence continues at coordinate 18,872 of NZ_CANBCC010000018.1, forward strand.
GCGGCGAGGGCGCGAAATCGCGGTCATGGGCAGGGGCTCCAGGGTGGCAAAACTGTATACAGTTCATGTTTGCGAGAAGCGTGCCAGCGGTGTCGGTCCGATTGGCGGTGGTGGCACCCTGGAAATGGGGGCGGACGGGGACGTGGACATCCCGCGCCGGCAGAGCCAACCGATAAAATCGGCCGGTTTCATCGACTGGAATCCGTGGTGTCTGATCGTCTTTTTGTCTTGTCCCAGTACATCCTGCCCAAGGTGGCGTTGACTCGCCTGGCTGGCTGGGGGGCTTCGGCCCAGGGAGGGGCGCTCACCACGGCCTTCATTCGCTGGTTTGCCGGCCGCTACGGGGTCAACATGGCCGAGGCCGCACAGCCTGAGCTGAGCAGCTACGCCAGCTTCAACGAATTCTTCACTCGCCCGCTGAAGCCCGGCGCGCGCCCGATTGCCGCCACCCGGCTGGTTTGCCCGGTGGACGGCGCCGTGAGTCAGTGCGGCCCCATCGACCGAGACCAGATCTTCCAGGCCAAGGGCCACAGCTACTCCACCACGGCGCTGGTGGGCGGCGACCGTGCGCTGGCCGCGCAGTTCGAGGGCGGGCACTTCGCCACCCTGTACCTCAGCCCCAAGGACTACCACCGCATCCACATGCCGTGTGATGGCCGCCTGACCCGCATGATCTACGTGCCGGGCGAGCTGTTCTCAGTGAACCCGGCCACCGCGCGCGGCGTGCCGGGGCTGTTTGCCCGCAACGAACGCGTGGTGTGCGTGTTTGAAGGCGAGCACGGCCCGTTCGTGCTGACCCTGGTGGGCGCCACCGTGGTGGGCAGCATGGCCACCGTGTGGCATGGCGTGGTGAACCCGCCGCGTTCCGGCAAGGTGCGTGAATGGCACTACGCCGACCAGCAGATCGTGCTGCGCAAGGGCGAGGAGATGGGCCGCTTCCTGCTGGGCTCGACCGTGGTGATGCTGTTCCCCAAGGGCGAGCTGGCTTTCAACCCGCACTGGGTGCCGGGGCAGCCGATCCGCATGGGCGAGCCCATGGTGGCCTGATCAAGGTTTTCGCGGCGCAGGCCGCTTCCCTCCGGGCATGGGCCCGGTGACCTGGGTGCTTCAGCTGCAGGGGCACCTCGTTTGTACAGAGGTATTTGCAGTGCGACGTTCTTCTGGTGTGATGGTGCTGGGCTTTGCCGCCCTGCTGTCGGGCTCGCTGGCCCTGGGAGGCTGGCAGGCCGCCGAAAGCCTGATCCTGACCCGAACGGTCAATGAGGGCCGCACGGTGGCCGACATGGCCGAGAACGTCGGGCGATGGGCGTCGCAGTACGGTGGCGTGCATGCTCGCACGCAGGGCGCGAACGCGAGCCTGCCCGGCACGTTTTTGACCCGATCGGTCTATGCCGTGTCGCAGGGCGATTCGGACGTGCTGCAGGGCAGCAAGACCGAGGATCGGCTCAGCGAGCGGCAGGCGATGGAGCGCGTCGAGGCCTATCACTGGAAGAACCCCGCCCTGGTGCAGCGCGAAGTGGCCGACGTGCTGGCTGCAAGCGGCAGCCGCTCGCAGTACCGGCTCACGGCCGGCTCGGTATTGAACCGCAACAACGCGCCGAACGCCTTCGAGCGCGAGGCCATCCAGGCGGTGCAGGCGGCTTTCGCCAAGCTGCCACCTGCCCAGGCAGCGGCGCTGGCCACACCCCAGCGTGTGCCGGGCGGCCGCCAGCCGGCGCCGCTGGAATACTGGCGCGTGGAGGCTGGGCGGCTGTTGTATGCCCGTGCCGTGATGGCCCAGGCCAGTTGCCTGAAATGCCACGACGCCCCCGGCAGTGCGCCCGAGTTCATCCGCACCAACCAGCAGTTCAATGGCGGTGGTGGTTTTGGCTACAAGGCCGGGCAGCCGGTGGGCGTGATCAGCGTGACGGTGCCGCTGCCCGCCGTTCAGACCGTCGTCACAGAGAGTCTGTCGCCCGTGTCGATGGCGGCCCTGGCTGTGGCGGCGTTGTCGGCGCTAGGGTTGCTGGGCGTGGGGCTGGGCGGCCTGTTCCGGGGACCGGATCGAGCCGCTTGAGCCCTGTTCAGGCGCCCTTCGTGGGCCAGTCGAGCCGCAGCGTGCTCTCGAAGTGGCGCGCCTGGCCAGTGACCGGGTCGGTGAAGCTCAGTGTGCGAGCCAGCAGCTGCAGCGGGTGGCGGTAGTCCGGGGTCTCGCCGTCGGCCAGGTCCGGTTGAAGCTCGGGGTAGATGCGGTCGCCCTGGATGGGCAGGCCCAGCGCATTCATGTGGGCGCGGAGCTGGTGCTTCTGCCCAGTGGTGGGCAGCAGGCGATAGCGCGCGCGACCGGCGTGCGTCTCGAGGCACTCGATGCGGGTTTCGGCGTTGGGTTCGCCGGGCACCTCCTGCATCGCCATGAAGCGCTCGCTTTCGACCAGCCGGCTGTGCCGCGTCAATGGGAACGTCATATCGGGCCGGTGGGCGGCAATCGCTTCGTACACCTTGTGCACCAGGCGGTCGCGGAACAGCGACTGGTAGGCGTGGCGTGTGGCGGGCTGCACTGTGAACATCACCAGACCGGCGGTTTCGCGGTCCAGGCGGTGCATGGGCACCAGCGTGTCGATGCCCAGCCGGCGCTTGAGCCGCACCAGCAGCGTCTGCTGCACGTAGCGGCCCTTCGGCGTCACCGGCAGAAAGTGCGGCTTGTCGGCCACCACGAGGTGGGCATCCTGAAAGACGACGCGTTCTTCGAATGGAATCGGATGCTCGAAGGCGAGCTGGCGCCAGTAATACAGGCGCGTCTGGGCGCGGTAGGGCGCATTGGGCGAGACGGGCTCTCCGTGCGCGTCCACCACATCGCCCTGAGCCATGCGGGTGTGCCAGTCGGCGCGTGACACGGCCGGGATGCGCTCGCACAGAAAGTCGAGCACGGTGAGCCAGGCTCCGGCGGGCAGGGCCACGCAGCTGGCGCTCACGCCATCCCGGGTGGGGAGGGCGGGGCGAGTCGGACGACTCATGCCGGATCGTCCTTGGCGGGCACAGGGCCTGGTCGCTTGGGCTCGGCCGATTCCAGCCGGCGGGCCCGCTCCAGTCGCCACGCCTCGTCCGGGCTGTCGTCGTAGACCTGGTCGACCGTGGTGTCGGTCTCCTGCAAGCGGGTGTCGACCGCCACGCGGTTGTCGAACACGAAGCACTCGCCCTGCCAGTCGCGGTCGGCATCGGGCAGTTGCTGGAAGTAGTTGAGGACGCCACCGTCGAGCTGGTAGACGTCCAGGCCGAACTGCTGCATCCAGGCACTGGTTTTCTCACAGCGGATGCCGCCGGTGCAGTACATCGCCACCTTGCGGCCTTCGGCCTGCCACTGTGCGGCGTGCGCGGCCACATAGGCCGGGAAGTCGCGGAAGTTGCCGACGCAGGGGTCGACCGCGCCCTGGAAATGGCCGAGGCGGTATTCGAAGCTGTTGCGGTTGTCCAGCACCACGACATCGTCGCGCGCGATCAGCTCGCGCCACGCTTCGGGCGTCAGGGGCTGACCGGAGGCGCGATCGGGCACCGCGCCGGTCACTCCGGGCAGATTGAGCGCCACGATTTCCTTCTTGCGCTGCACACGCACCTTCCAGAACGGCCGGGTGCGGCAGGCGCTGTGCTTGAACGGCATGCCGAGAAACGCCGACGCCAGACGGGTGTCGTGCTGCACGGCCTGCTCGAAGGCGGCCACCGCATCGACCGGGCCTGCCAATGCGCCGCTGATGCCTTCTTCGGCCACCAGCACGCTGCCTGTCAACGGCTGAACGAGTTCGCGCAACACGGCCACCACCGCGTCCGGATCGGCAAGCGGCACGAATCGGTAGAACGAGGTGTGGACCAGGGCGTTGTCGGCTGGAGCAGGCATCACGCGATTGTCGCAAGGTTTGTCCGTTTCACCGGAGTACGTTCGGACTACGGCGTGGCGGCCCACACGGTGGGGCTTGTCATCGATTCTGCGCAGCATGGCGGCTTCGTTGTTGTTGCAGTGGATCGAGACAGAGATGGACCAGAAGTTTGCCGACCGCCGGGCGTTCATCGGTGGCCTGGGGGCCGCCGCGCTGGCGATGCCGGTGTTGCTTGGCGCCTCGCGCGCAGAAGCGGCTGCGCCTCCCTTCGTTCATGGTGTGGCCAGCGGTGACCCCCTGGCTCAGCGCGTGATCCTGTGGACTCGGGTGACCGCCTCGGGCGACGCCAATCCCCGCGTGCTGTGGGAGGTGGCGCTGGACGCTGCCTTCACGCGCCCTGTGCGCAGCGGCCTGGTGCGCACCAGCGCCACGCGTGATTTCACGGTGAAGGTGGACGTGGATGGCCTGAGCCCCGACACCATCTACCACTACCGGTTCACCTACAACGGCACACGCTCGCCCGTGGGACGCACGCGCACGCTGCCAGTGGTGGCACGCGAGGCGATCCGCCTGGCCGTGTTCTCATGTTCCAACTATCCCGCAGGCTACTTCCACGCCTATGCCCAGGCCGCACGCATGGCCGACCTGCATGCCGCGGTGCACCTGGGTGACTTCATCTATGAATACGGCCGGGGCGGCTACGCTTCGGATGACGCAGCCGCCATGGGTCGCGAAGTGCTGCCTCCGCACGAGTGCGTGAGCCTGTCGGACTACCGCATTCGGCATGCCCAGTACCGTACCGATCCGGGCCTGCAGGCGCTGATGGCCAGCGTGCCGATGATTGCCGTGTGGGACGACCACGAGGTGTGCAACAACACCTTCGTGACGGGGGCCGCGAACCACACGGCCGGGGTCGAGGGCGACTACGTGACGCGCCGCGACGCTGCCTTGAAGGCGTACCATGAGTGGCTGCCGGTGCGCACACCTGACACCGCTGACCTGCGCCGCATCTACCGCTCGTTCGACTTCGCCGATGTGCTGTCGCTGCACATGCTCGAGACGCGCTTGCTGGCGCGCACGGAGCAGCTGTCTGCCGCAGACTTCGTCGGCCCCGAGGGCATCAATGCGGCCGCCCTGTATGCCGCGGCGAACGCACCTGATCGGGCCTTGCTGGGCAGCACGCAACTGGCGTGGCTGCAGGAGCAGATGGCTGGGTCGCGCGCCACCTGGCAGGTGCTTGGCCAGCAGGTGCTCATGGGGCACATGGACATTCCGGCCGCAATCGGGCTCGGGCAGATCTCGGTGGGCGGCTACGAGGCACTGACACGCAAGGCCGCCCACAACCCGGGCGACCTCACGCGTGCGGAACGCTACATCCTCGACCAACCGGTGGTGCCGTGGAGTCTGGATGCCTGGAGTGGCTACGGCGCCGAGCGCGAGGCCGTGTTCGCGGCTGCACGCCGCCTCGACCGCAATCTGGTCGTCCTGGCGGGGGACACCCACAACGCCTGGGCCAATGACCTGGTGGATCAGGGTGGCCAGCCGGTCGGCGTCGAATTCGCCACGCCGGGGGTCTCGTCGCCGGGCATGGAAGCGTCCCGCCGCACGGACGATCCGGATCAGCTTGCCCGCTGGATGGTGGGCAACGTGCCGCACCTGCGCTACGCCGAGACACGCCGCCGCGGCTTCATGGTCGTGTCGGCCACGCGTGAGGTCTGTCAGTCGACCTGGTACTTCGTCGACACGGTCAAGTCTGATCGCTACCGAATCGAACCGGGCCCCACGTGGCAGACGCTGCCGGGCGCCGATCAGCGCCGCCTGCTTCCCCCGGCCTGACCCCCTCCTGTTTTTCCTTCCTCTGCTTTACCGGATCACATCATGAGCTTGAAACAGAATCTGGCCCTGCTGGCGCTGGCCGCCGTGCTGCCTTCGACCCACGCCGCCGTGAGCGTCACACTGACACCTGAGGCCGGCGGCCTCGCTGCGTTCGAGTACGAGCAGTCGTTCGACAGCCTCCCATCCGCGGGCACCGGTCTGGCCTGGGCCAACGACAGCACATTCGCAGGCTGGTCGCTGTTCGACAGCACCAAGTCGGCCAAGACCACTTACCGCGCCAACAATGGCAGCGACACGGCGGGCAGCTTCTACAGCTACGGCAACTCGGCAGACCGCGCTCTGGGTGCGATCGGCTCGGGCGCCACCTACTGGGGATCGCCCGCGTCCGGGGCGCTGTCGGGCTACATCACGCTGGCCTTGCGCAACGACACCGGCCAGGCACTGAGCAGCGTGGGCGTCTACTGGGATGCCGAACAATGGCGCCTGGGTCAGGGCAACCCGGGCAGCGACGCGCTCGATTTCCGCTTTGGCCTGGGTGACACGTTCAAGGGCGTGAGCACGTGGGTCAATCCGGGCGTGTCCTTCAAGTACAACTCGCCGGTCGTCAACACGACGTCGGGTGCAGGCGCGGCGCTGGACGGCAACGCCAACGTCGTTTCCCTTGGGGGCGACATTGCCCTGGACTGGCAGCCCGGCCAGACCCTGTGGCTGACCTGGATCGACTACAACAGCGCCGGCAACGACCATGGCCTGGCCATCGACAATGTGTACGTGAGCACGGCCGTGGCCGCCGTGCCGGAGCCCGAGGCGGCTGCGCTGGCCTTGATCGGCCTGGGCCTGGTGGCTGGCGTGGCGCGCCGCCGCGCCCAGCGCGCCTGAGAGGGGAACGGCATGAGCTTGGTTTGCCGTTGGCAGGCTGCGCTGCTGGCGCTGGCCTGCCTGGCTGCTGCACCGGCGGCGCGGGCCGAACTGCCCGTGAAGCTGGATGCCAGCGGGCGCTACGTATACCGTCAGGACTTCAACACCCTGGGCGCAGTCAGCCGTGCGTACGACTGGGTGGACAACCAGACGCTGCCGGGCTGGTCGCTGTTGAACTTCGTCGAGCAGCCGCTGGTCACCCCGACCTACCGAGGGGATGTGGGTGACGACGGTTCGGGCAGCTTCTACAGCTATGGTCTGGAGGGAGACACCAACCGTGCGCTGGGTGCGCTGGGTTCGGGCAGTGCGTACTTCGGCACGCCGGCCCCGGGCGCGCTGGCAGGCTACATCACCGTGGCGTTTCGCAACCTGTCTGGGCAGGATCTGGATCGCATTGCCGTGCGCTTTCAGGGGCAGCAATGGCGTCAGGGCGCGAGCGACAACCTCAACACCCTCGCGTTCGAATACGGCGTGGGTGAGGTGTTCGGGCACGTGAACTGGGTGCGCCCGGGCAAGGGCTTCGACTTTGATTCACCCTCGCCGTTGATCGGCACGCCGGAAGGGCAGGTGGTCAACGGGCGGGATCCGCTTGCCAGCGCCCAGTTGGGGGGCGCCTTGCCGACCGTGTGGCCGGCGGGTGCCAAGCTGTGGCTGCGCTGGGTGGTCGTCAACAACCATGGCTTCGATCACGGCCTGGCGATCGACGACGTGGAGTTGAAAGCGGAGCGCGCGCCGCGCTGAATCGACGCAATGGCAGCGCGCCTAACGCCAGCACGGCGTGGCGCGCGCCAGCCGGCGCAGTGCCTGTACGGCCGCCTTGCGCGCCAGGCTCTGCCTGTGTGCGAGCCATGCCAGCCGGGCGGAGACGTCGGCGCCCAGCATGCGGGGCGCCCCCTGGCAGCGCTGGGTGGCCATGTGCAGGTCGTGCCATTCACCCAGCTGTCTTTGTGCGGCGCGCAGACGCCGCATGTACGCCTTGCGAGCGGCTTCTGGCAGGTGCGGGCGCAGCCAGAGCAGCGCCTGCTGCAGGCGCTTGCAGCGCTTGCGTTCGCTGTGCAGGGCATCGTCGTCCAGTGCGTGACCGGTGCGCGCGGCGTCTGCCATGCGGGCATGCCATCGGTCCATTCTGCGGACCAGATGATGCCGCCACGCATCGCGTTCCTCGTGGGTGCTCGGCACCTGGGCGGCCGTGTTCAGCCACTGAGCCAGTTCGTGCCACGCGCGCATGAAAGGCGCGTCGGGTGCGAAGCAGGCTGGCAGATCGTCGCGTCGGAGTGCCACCGCGGGGCTGTCCTGCGCAGCCAGCCAGGGCGCGAGCTGGTGCCAGGCCACGTCGCCCAGCAGCTCACGCAGTACGTCTTCATCGCGTGAGGCGCCCAGCAGACGGAAGGTCTGCGTCCACACCAGTGATTCGGGCGCCGTGTGCCGAGCGCCTCGCGCCAGGTCGAATGCACTGCGAAGGCGCCGCAGGCCGCTGCGGCACTGGTGTACCGCCTCGACGTCCACCTGTCCCTCTGCCATCCGCGCCACCGGGTCACGCAGGTCGTCCAGACACGCCTGAAGCCAGCGCAACAGCGTGGCGTCGGCGTCGGGCAGGGTGTGCAGTCGGTGGTGCGCGTTCGACATGGCGGGCAGGCGAGCTGGCGTCGCTCACAGCGTACGCCCCGCATGTGACACCTGCATGCTGTCGCCGTGACAGCCCTTCAGTGCAGCAGGTCGAACAGGGCCCGGGCGACGACCTTGGTGGCGCCCCGCAAGTCCTCGAGCACCAGATGTTCGTCGGCCCGCTTGGCGTTCGACTCGAACACGGTGCGGGGCCCGGCGCCATAGATGACCGCGGGAATGCCGTGCGCGCAATACAGCCGCACGTCGGTATAGAGCGGGGTGCCGCTGGTGGGAATCGGCTCGCCAAACATGGCTTGACCATGGCGCTGCAACGCGGCCACCAGCGGCGCATTGCCGGGCAGCGGCTTGAGTGCCTCGGCCAGCAGCAGGCGGCGAATCTCGACAGTGATGCCGGGGAAGCTGGCTGCCGCGTCGGCAATCACCTTCCGAAGGTCCGCCTCGACGGCCACCGGATCCTCTTCGGGAATCATGCGGCGATCCAGCTTGAGCACGACCTTGCCGGGCACGACGTTGGTGTTGGTGCCGCCTTCGATGCGACCGACGTTCAGATAAGGGTGCGTGATCCCGGGCACCTGCGAGGCGACCTGGCGGTAGCGCGCGTTCTGTGCGTACAGCGCGTTCAGGATGGTGACCGCGCCCTGGAGTGCATCGACCCCGGTGTGCGGAATGGCCGCGTGGGCCATGGTGCCGTGCACGGTCACTTCCATCTGCAGGCAGCCGTTGTGGGCGGTGACCACCTCGTGGCTGAAGCCCGCGGCGATCAGCAGATCCGGCCGGGTGAGGCCTTGCCTGAGCAGCCAGCCAGGGCCCAGCTCGCCGCCGAACTCTTCGTCGTAGGTGAAGTGCAGTTCCACTCCGCCCTTCAGCGTCATGCCACCATCGCACAGTGCGTCGAGCGCGCGCAGCGCAAAGGTGTAGGTGGCGAAGTCGCTCTTGCTGACTGCGGCCGCGCGGCCATACAGCTTGCCATCGACGACCTCACCGCTGTAGGGCGGGTGCGTCCAGCCTTCGCCCGGCGGCACAACGTCGCCGTGGGCATTGAGCGCAATGACAGGGCCGCTCTCGTCAAAGCGACGACGCACGATCAGGTTGGTGAGGCTTTGCAGACCATAGGCGTGCACTTCAGATTCGGGCACCGGGTAGGCCTCGGCCTGGTAGCCGAATTCCGCAAGCAACTCCGCCGTACGTTGCGCATGGGGGGCGTTGTTGCCCGGCGGGGTGTCGGTCGGGACCTGCACCAGTGCCTGCAGAAAACGCACCTCCTCGTCGAAGTGGGCGTCGATCCAGGCGTCGAGGGCGGCGTGGTCTGGCGTGTCGATGGGGGGGCTCATGGTGGGCAGAAGCGGATAGCCGGGCGCGCTTCAGAGCGCATCCAGCAGGTTCATGAATACCTTAACGGCGCGCTGTGCATCGTCGTTGGTGACCGTTTCCAGCGGGTTGTGGCTGATGCCGGCGTTGCCGCCACGCACGAAGAGCATGGCCTGAGGCAGGTGTCCGTGCAGCTTCATGGCGTCGTGGCCGGCGCCGCTGGGCAGGTGGAACAAGGGCAGACCCATGCTTTGCACGGCGGCTTCCCAGCGGGCTTGCCAGGTGGGGTCGGAGGGGGCGGCCGATGCGGCCATCGTTTGCTCGACCGTGATGCGGACCTGCCGGCGCCGGGCCACCTCGTCGATGAAGGCCAGCACGTCGCGGGCCAGGGCGTCGCGCTGGGCGTCGGTCGGGGCGCGCAAGTCAAGCGTGAACTGGCAGCGCCCCGGAACCACATTGAGCGAACCCTGCGGCACCTGCAGCACGCCGACCGTGCCCACCGATCCGCCGGTGGGCGAGGCGGCATCCTGTGCGGCGCGGCGCTCGACGTACAGCACGATCTCGGCCACCGCGGCCGCGGCGTCCTGGCGCATCGTCATGGGCGTCGTGCCGGCATGGCATGCCATGCCGAGGGCCTCGCCCGCAAAGCGCAGGCTGCCATTGATGGAGGTGACGATGCCCAGCGGCATGTCGTGTTCGTCCAGCACGGGGCCCTGTTCGATGTGAACCTCGACAAAGCCGAGGTAGCGAGCCGGATCGCGCCGCAGCGCCTGGATGGCGGCCAGATCGGCAGGCAGCCCCGCCTGCCGCATCGCCTCGCGCACGGTGATGCCCTGTTCGTCGGCCAGATCCAGCCAGGCAGGCTCGAATTCGCCCACAAGCGCGCTGGACCCGAGGAAGGTCGCCCGGTAGCGCTGGCCTTCTTCTTCGGCAAAGGCCACGACCTCGATGCCGTGCTTCAGCCGCCGGCCAGCCCGGTGCAGCGCCTGCACGCACGCCATGGGCACGAAGATGCCGAGCCGCCCGTCGTGCTGACCGCCGTTGCGTACGGTGTCATAGTGTGAGCCGGTCATCAGCCACGGCGCGCTGGCCTCGCTGCCCCGGTAGCGTCCGACCACGTTGCCCACGGCATCGCGCTCGACCTGATCGAAGCCGCAGTCGCGCATCCACTGCTGCAGCTGTGCGGCACACGCCTGGTGGGCCGGGGTGAGGTAGGTCACGGTCAGAGGCGGTTCACCATCAAGGCCGTTCGTGCCCGTGCCTTCGGTGTGTCGCGCCAGTTCCTGTGCCCATGTGAGGATGCGGTCGCCCTCGGTGGGCATGACGCCGAATCGGTCGTTCAGCCGGATCTCGGCGATGCGGTGGATGTTGCGCAGGCACTCCGCCAGCTCGAACGCCGGGCTGTGATGCAGACGGCGTTCGAACGTGCGGATGATGTTGGCACGGCTCAACCCCAGGCCACGGGGGCCGCGCACTGCGAGGATGAACGGCCAGCCAAAACGCGCGTTGTAGTCGGCATTCAGGCGCTGCAGCGTGGCGAACTCGTCGGGGCTGCAGTGGGTCAGGCCGGCCCGGCTCTGCTCGTCTGTAGACTCGGCCGTGAGCTGCCCGGCCACCGCCGCCTTTCCCGCCAGCTCGGGGTGGGCACGGATCAGCCCCAGCTGGGCGTCACGCGGGGCCTGGCGCACGACCTGAGCCAGCGCATGCTTGAGTTGATCCAGAGACACGAAGCCGCCGGCGGGGCGCTGCGACCAGGCCTGCTCGGCAATCCAGGGCGAGTGCTCGTAGATGCCATCGAGCAGCGCCACGAAGGCTCGCTGGTCGGCCGCGTTCAATGAAGCGAGGGTGAGGGGGGCGCTCATGCTGCAGCCTTGAAGGGATGCGTGGCGCGCCAGTGGCGGGCGATGTCGATGCGTCGGCACACCCACACCTTGTCGTGCGCCTGGACGTGGTCCAGGAACTTTTGAAGGGCGCGCATGCGGCCCGGGCGCCCCAGCAGCCGGCAATGCATGCCGATGCTCAACATCTTCGGGCGGTTCAGCCCGTTCGGGTCGCCTTCTGCGTACAGCACGTCGAAGGCATCGCGCAGGTAGGTGAAAAAATCATCGCCTTGCGCGAAGCCCTGGGGCAGGCTGAAGCGCATGTCGTTGGTGTCCATCGTGTAGGGCACGATCAACTGCTGCACCACCTCGCCATTGCTTTTCTGCACGGGCATCCAGAAAGGCAGGTCGTCTCCGTAGTGGTCGCTGTCGTACTCGAAGCCGCCGTGGTCGGCCACCAGGCGGTGCGTGTTCGGGCTGTCTCGGCCGGTGTACCAGCCCAGCGGACGCTGGCCCGTCAGCTCCTCGATGATCTGCATGCCGGTGCGCATGTGCTCGCGCTCGGTTGCCTCGTCGACCTGCTGGTAGCTGATCCACCGCCAGCCGTGGCAGGCGATCTCGTGGCCCAGCTCGACAAAGGCCTGCGTCAGCTCTGGGTGACGCTGCAGTGCCATGCTCACACCGAACACCGTGAGCGGCAGCCCGCGTTGCTCGAACTCGCGCAGCAGCCGCCACACGCCGGCCCGCGAGCCATACTCGTAGATCGACTCCATGCTCATGTGCCGGTCCGGAAAAGCCGGCGGGTTGAACATCTCGCTGAGGAACTGTTCGCTGCCCGCATCGCCATGCAGCACGCAGTTCTCGCCGCCTTCTTCGTAGTTCAGCACGAACTGCACGGCAATGCGGGCCCCGTCGGGCCACTGCGCGTGCGGCGGGTTGCGGCCGTGTCCGATGAGGTCGCGGGGGTAGGCGGCGGTCTGGCTCATGAGGTGATCCGGTGTCGTCGGCAAGGTCAGGTGGAGGCGCCAAGCACCACGCCGGGTGCGCGCGGGTGCTGGGTCAGCTGGCGTTCGACCGTCAGCAGGTGCGCATCGACCAGGGCCGCGGCGCGGTCGGCGTCCCGCGCCTCGATGGCCTGCAGGATGGCGATGTGCTCGGCGTGCGAGGTCTCGGCGTCATCGGCCGACTGGTACATCAGCGTGATCAGCGAGCAGCGCGACACGAGTTCCTGAATCAGGTCCACCAGCACCTGGTTTCCCAGAACCCGGGCGAGCTCGACGTGAAAATCGAACAGCAGCTTGGAGCGGGAGGGAACGTCGATGCGCTTGACGGCATCGCGTTCCGCCTTGAGGTGGGCCTTCAGTTCGCGCAGGTCACCCGGCTTGATGCGGGCGATCAGTTCCCGCAGCATCTGGCCTTCCACCATGCGCCGCACTGCAAAAACCTCGCGCGCTTCTTCGATCGACGGGGCGGCCACGAAGGCGCCCCGCGCTGGTTCCAGTCGCACGAGCTTGAGTTCCGACAGCCGGTTGAAGGCCTGCCTCACGATGGTGCGGGAGACCCCAAAACGGTCTGCGATCTTCTGCTCGACCAGCTTGGCGCCGGGCAGCAGGCGGTGCTCGACGATGGCCCGGGTGACGGCGTGCACGATGTGCTCGGTGCTGGTGGGGCTGTCGGAGCCCTCCGCATCGGCGACCGGCATGGGGATGGCTTCGGCATCGGCCTTCGTCAGCGGCGGGCGCCGGGCCGGTGCCACGTCGGCTTCAGCCGACACACCGGTGGCGGCAACGGTGTCGGGGGAGGGGGGCGGCTTGCGTGCGGCGCTCATCGTGGTTAAAGTGTATACAGTTTTTCGCGATGCTGGCAACCGGCGTTGACGCCGGGCACACCGCGGCCCGCGACTTGCATCCCTGAAACAGGCACATGTCGTGCCAGGACCATCTCATGAGCGACACCCCTCCCCCCGCCACGGGCCGACTCACCACCCATGTGCTGGACACCGTGCACGGCACGCCGGCGGCCGGCATGTCGATCGCGCTGTATGTGCGCGAGCCCTCGCCCGACGGGTGCGCGGATGGCCGTTGGCTGCTGTTGCGCAGCGTGGTGACCAACGCCGATGGCCGCGTGGATGGCCCGCTTCTGCAGGGCGAGGACTTCAAGCCGGGGCACTACCGGCTGGTGTTCGATGTCGACGGCTATTTCCGCACACGCGGCACGCCGCTGCCCGCAACGCCCTTTCTGACCCAGGTGCCGCTGGACTTCGGCATTGGCGATGCGGGCGCGCACTACCACGTGCCGTTGCTCGTGAGCCCCTGGTCCTACTCCACCTACCGGGGCAGCTGAGTCATGGACGCATCCCCTTTGCTGGCCTACGCGCTCGACTGGGCCAACCTGTTGCTGCGCTGGGCCCACGTCATCACCGCCATCGCCTGGATCGGCTCGTCGTTCTACTTCGTGTGGCTGGACAACACCCTGACGCGCCCCGTCGACAAGGCCCTGCTCGACAAGGGCGTGGGCGGTGAGTTGTGGGCCGTGCACGGCGGGGGCTTCTACAACCCGCAGAAGTACCTCGGTGCGCCGCGACAGTTGCCCGCCCACTTGCACTGGTTCTACTGGGAGAGCTACTCCACGTGGCTCACGGGCTTTGCGCTGTTCACCGCGCTGTACCTGTTCAACGCCGGCACCTTCCTGATCGACAAGACGGTGCACGACTGGGCTCCGGTGGTCGCCGTCCACACCGCGCTCGGCTTTCTGGCCGGGTTCTGGCTGATCTACGACATGATCTGTCGCACGCTGGGCCGGGGCCCGAATGGCGATGCCATCGTGGGGGCCGTGGTTGCGGTGGTGGTCGTGTTCGCCTCGTGGCTGGCGTGCCAGCTGTTTGCCGGCCGGGCTGCCTTTCTGCTCGTGGGCGCCATGATGGCCACTGCCATGAGCGCTAACGTGTTCTTCTGGATCATTCCAGGCCAGCGCAAGGTGGTGGCCGCGATGAAGGCTGGACAGCCGGTGGACCCGGTGCACGGCCTGCGCGGCAAGCAGCGCAGCGTGCACAACACCTACTTCACGCTGCCGGTGCTGTTTGCGATGCTGAGCAACCACTATGGCTGGGCCTACAGCCATGCGCAGAATTGGCTGGTGCTCGTGCTCATCATGCTGGCAGGCGCGCTGATCCGGCGCTTTTTCGTGGCGCGTCACAAGACCGAGGTGGCCGGGCAACGGGCGCCCTGGGGCTGGGCTGTGGCCGGTGTGGCGGTGCTGCTCGGAGTGGCCGTGTGGCTGGCGCCCGCTTCGGTGCCCTCATCGGCCTCGGCGCTGCCAACCGAGAGCCCGGCCAACCTGACGGCGCGGGCCCACACCGTGGTGGCGCAGCGATGTGTGATGTGCCATAACGCGCAGATCGCCAACAAAGGCGTCCGGCTGGACACGGCCGCTGCCATCGACGCGCAGGCCCAGGCCATCCATCAGCAGGCGGTGGTGCTCAAGGCCATGCCGATGAACAACGCCACGCAGATCACCGAAGACGAGCGGGCGTTGCTGGGTCGGTGGTATCGGGCGGTGCAGTCGATGTCGGCGCCGCAATAAGCGCGTCAGGCGCGGGCCGCGCCGCTTTCCCCATTCAGGCGGAACACCGACACCGCCTGAACCAGCGCGTGGGCCTGCAGCTTCAGGCTCTCCGCTGCCGCAGCGCTTTCTTCCACCAGCGCGGCGTTCTGCTGCGTGGCCTGGTCCATGTGGTTCACGGCCTGGCCCACCTGCGCCACACCCTGGCTCTGCTCGCTGCTCGCGGCGGTGATCTCGGCCATGATGTGGTTGAGTCGCTGGATGGCGGCGACCACCTCGCTCATCGTGTTGCCGGCCTGATCGGCCAGCGTCGAGCCCTTCGAGGCGCGATCCACGCTGTCCTGGATCAGGGTCTTGATCTCCTTGGCCGCGCTGGCCGACCGGCCCGCCAGGCTGCGCACCTCCGAGGCCACCACCGCAAAGCCGCGGCCTTGTTCTCCGGCCCGCGCGGCTTCCACGGCCGCATTGAGCGCCAGGATGTTGGTCTGGAAGGCGATGCCGTCGATCACGCCGATGATGTCGGCGATGCGACCCGAACTGCTGTTGATCTCCTTCATCGTCTCGACCACCTCGCCCACGATGCGGCCGCCCGCGCCCGCCACGTTGGCTGCGTCCTGCGCCAGGTCGTTGGCGGTGCGTGCGCCGTCGGCGTTCTGACGCACCGTGGCGCTCAACTCTTCCATCGAGGCTGCCGTCTGTTGCAGCGCCGAGGCCTGCTGCTCGGTGCGCTGGCTGAGGTCCAGATTGCCGTGGGCGATCTGTGAACTGGCGGTGGCCACTGACTCGGCGCTGTCGCGCACGCGGCCCACGATGCCCGACAGGTTGTCCTTCAACGTGGCGATGGCGTGCAGCAGGCTGTGGCGGTCGTCGGGCCGCAGTGGGATGTGGACGCTCAGGTCACCGTCTGCCAGCTGGCGGGTCAGTGCCGTGGCCAGGGCCGGCTCACCGCCCAGCTGACGCTGGATGCTGCGGCCGATCAGCAGGCCCACGCCCAGCAGGGCGAGGCCCAGGATCACCGTGCCAACGGACATCAGCAGGCTGCGTTGAATCACCGTGGCGTTTACGGCATCGATGTACACGCCCGAGCCCACAATCCAGCCCCAGGGCGCGTAGCCCTGGACGAATGACACCTTCGGGACGGGTTGCACGTCGCCAGGGCGAGGCCACTCGTAGAAGACGAATCCGGCGCCCTCGGCTTTCACGATGTCGACGAAGGCCTTGAACAGCGGCTTGCCGTTCGGGTCGCGGGAATCCGACATGTCTTTGCCGTCGAGCTCGGGCTTGGCCGCGTGCATCACGATGCGGGCGCCCATGTCGTTGACCCAGAAGTACTCGTTGCCGCTGTAGCGGAGGGCGCGCAGCGCGTCGAGTGCACGCTGCTTGGCCTCGGCCTCGGTGATCAGGCCCTTGGTGGCCAGCGCGTGCTGGTGGGCGATGAGACCATGGGCAACTTCCACGGTCTGGCGCACGCTGGTCTGGCGTTCGCCCAGGATGAGTTTTCGTTCCGAGACGAGGAAAAGGGCCGTCAGCACGAGGATGCCGGCCAGGGCGCTGCCGACCAGCACGGCGAGCTTGCGGGAGAGAGTGAGTTTGTCGAGGTGGCGCATGGCTGTACGGTCCAGTTGTTCGAAGTGGGCACCTGCCAGGAGCGGCAGGGCAGGGCGCCTTTCAGAACAATCCGATCAGCCATCGAGGGCACCCACTCCCTCTATCGGCGTACCCCCAGAGGTACCTGATGGCCCGCGTGCCCGGCAGCGCGCAAAACCCTGGGTTGCGTGCATTCGTTCACACGGTGTGACGTACCGGGACAGTCGCTCCTGATCTGGATCAAAACGCGCCCCGTTGCACGCGCGAACGGAAGTTAAGGCCGATTTAATGGACTTTTCAGCCCCTGGATTTCACGAGGCGGTGCATTGGAGCAGTTGAGCGACCACCGCGATCGCAATCACGGCAGGCTCCTTGCCGCTCAGGCCGGGCAACCCGATGGGGCAAGTCAGCCGCGCCAGCGTGCCTTCGTCCACGCCCTGTTCGGCCAGCCGGTGAAGGAAGCGCGATCGCTTGGTCTGCGAGCCAATCAACCCGGCAAAGGCAAAGTCGCCCCGCTGAAGGACAGCCTGAACGATGCGCAGGTCCAGGTCATGCCGATGCGTCAGCACCAGGTGGCATGCGCCAGGCGGCGCTTCGGCCACTTCGGCGTCGGCCGCATCCGTTTCAACGAAGGTGATGTGGGCAGGCAGGGACGCCAGCGCTTCGGCCGAGGGCAGGCCCGGGGTGTCGCCATCGTCTTGCTCGGCATCGGGACGTTCGTCGATCCACCGGACCGTGCAGTCGATGTCGGCCAGCAGCCGCACGATGGCCTGGCCGACGTGGCCCGCGCCGTGCAGTTCCAGGTGAAACCGGGCTGGTGGCAGTTGCCAGTCGGCGAGCACCGTCTCGGTCAGCGGCTCGAAGGCGAGGGTGACCACGCCGCCACAGCACTGGCCCAGCGTGGGCCCGAGGGGAAAGGTCTGCTGCCATGGTGCAGGCTGCACACCGGGTGGTGCCTTGCGCAAGGCCTCGCGCGCCAGTTCGATCGCCTGCCACTCGAGGTGCCCGCCGCCGATGGTGCCCTGCACGGTCGCGGTGGGCGCGTGGCCCGGCGAAGGCAGGCAGACCAGCATCCGTGTGCCAGCCTCGCGCGGGGTCGAGCCTTTGATGTGGTGTACGCGCACTACCATGCAGGGCGTATGTGACGCGATGTGGCGCCGGGCCGTCGCCCGCAGCGCGCGCGCATGCAGGGCGCTCGGCCCCTGGCGTGGTGGCGTGGGGCGCGATTCAGGCATGGGCGCTCCCGCTCACAGGGCGGCTTTCACGGCCTCGACCGCATCCAGAATGGCCTCTGGCGTGGCCGGCGCGCGCAGGGGGGGGCTCACGCGGTGCTGGCCCACCGACGAGATGGCATCGCGTATGGCGAAGAACACCGAGAACGGCAGCAGCAGCGGGGGTTCGCCCACGGCCTTCGACCGATAGACGCTGTCCTCGACGTTGCGGTTGGCGAACAGCTTCACGTTGAATGCCTCGGGCACGTCGCTCGCAGTCGGGATCTTGTAAGTGGAGGGCGCGTGGGTCATCAGCTTGCCGGATTGCGGATGCCAGTAGAGCTCTTCGCTCGTCAGCCAGCCCATGCCCTGGATGAAGGCGCCTTCGATCTGGCCGATGTCCAGCGCCGGGTTGATGGACTGGCCGACGTCGTGCAGCACGTCGGCCTGCAGCAGCTTCCATTCGCCGGTCAGCGTGTCGACCAGCACCTCGCTGACAGCGGCGCCATAGGCGAAGTAGTAGAACGGCCGGCCGGTCATGGTCTCGCGGTTCCAGTGCAGCTTGGGCGTGGCATAGAAGCCATCGGACCACAACTGCACCCGGGCCATGTAGGCGCCCATCACCACGTCTTCGAAAGCCAGCGTCATGTCGCCCACATGCACCTGGTCTTCGGCAAAACGCACCGCGTCAAGGGCCACGCCGTGGCGTTCGCTCAGGTGCTGAGCCAGGCGCGTGCGGATCTGTTGCGCCGCATCGGCCGCGGCCTTGCCATTCAGGTCCGACCCGGTCGAGGCCGCCGTTGCCGAGGTGTTCACCACCTTTGAAGTGTCCGTGGCCGTCACGCGCACGCGCTCTGGCTTCACGCCCAGCGTGTGGGCCACCATCTGCGCCACTTTGGTGTTCAGACCTTGCCCCATTTCGGTGCCGCCATGGTTCACCAGGATGCTGCCGTCGGTGTAGACGTGCACGAGCGCGCCGGCCTGGTTGAGGTGCACGACGTTGAAGGAGATGCCGAACTTGAGCGGCGTCAGCGCCAGTCCCTTCTTCAGCACCGGACTCGTGTCATTGAAGGCCGACACGGCTTCGCGGCGAGCGCGGTAGGTGCTCTCGCTCACCAACTGATCGATCAGCGGGTGCAGCACGTTGTCCTCCACCACCTGTCCGTAGGGTGTGGTGTTGTGCTGTGTGGCGCCGTACAGGTTGGCCAGTCGCACGTCGAGCGCGTCGCGGCCCAGTGCGCGTGCGATGTCGTCAAGGATGTATTCGATGGCAAAGGCGCCTTGCGGGCCGCCAAAGCCGCGGAAGGCCGTGTTGCTCTGTGTGTTCGTGCGGGCGCAGAAGCCCTGCACGTCGACGTGGGGCAGCCAGTAGGCATTGTCGAAGTGGCACAGGGCGCGCGCCATCACCGGGGCGGAGAGGTCGGCCGAGAAGCCGGCCCGCGACACCATCTCGACCTGCGCGCCCAGCACGCGCCCGTCGTCGTCGTGGCCTACCGTCCATTCGTGGACGAAGCAATGGCGCCGCCCGGTGATCAGAAAGTCATCATCCCGGTCGAGCCGCAGCTTCACGGGGCGTCCCATGCGGCGGGCCGCCACGGCGGCCACGCAGGCAAACACCGCCGACTGCGATTCCTTGCCACCAAAACCACCCCCCATGCGCCGGCACTCGATCAGCACATCGTGGGCATGCACCCCCAGCGCGTGAGCCACCACGTGCTGCATCTCCGAGGGGTGCTGGGTCGAGCAGTGCACATGCATGCCGCGGCCCTCTTTGGGGATGGCATACGAGATCTGACCTTCCAGGTAGAACTGCTCCTGTCCGCCGAGCTTGAGCGTGCGCGATGTGCGGTGCGGCGCCTGAGCGACCGCCCCTGCTGCATCCCCCCGCTGCAGGCGCATCGGCGGGACGACGTAGCTCCCGGCATCGTGCGCCGCCTCGGGCGTCAGCACCGCGGGCAGTGGCTCGATCTGCAGGAAGGATGCGGCTCGTGCGGCCACGCGCCGTGCGGTCTCGCGGTCGGCTGACAACACGGCAAACACCGGCTGGCCCAGGTAGTGCACGGTGCCATCGGCCAGGATGGGGTCGTCGTGCACGATGGCGCCGCAGTCGTTGGTGCCGGGGATGTCGGCTGCCGTGATCACGCCGGCGATGCCGGGCTCGGCGTTCAAGGCTGCCACGTCAATGCCCAGCAACCGACCGTGGGCCACCGGCGACAGGCCCAGCGCGCAGTGCAGCGTGCCGGCCAGTTCCGGCAGGTCGTCGATGTAGTGCGCTTCGCCGGCCACGTGCAGGCGGGCCGACTCGTGGGGGAGGGGGCGGCCGGCGGCCGTGGCACTGGTGGCCGCGTTGGTCGCCGCGTTGCTGTGCGCCGGCTGGGCCGTGAGAAACGCTTCGGTGGGCTGGTTCATGTCAGGGCCTTTCGGGGTCAGCAGGTGGCGGGCCACACCTGAACCTGGGCGGCGGGAAGCGGGGCATCCGGGCGGGTTTCGAGCCAGAAGCGCTCGAGCAGATTGGTGGCCACACGCAGCCGGTAGTCGGCGGTGGCGCGCAGGTCGCTCAGTGGCTGGAAGTCCTGCTTCAGCGCGGCCTGCGCGCGGCGCAGTGTGGCCTCGGTCCACGGTTGGCCGATGAGCGCGGCCTCGGTGGCCGGGGCGCGCCGCGCGGTGGCCGCCATGCCGCCCCAGCCCAGCCGGGCCTGCGTGATGGTGTCGCCATCCAGAGCCAGCCACAGCCCCGCGCAGACGGCCGAGATGTCGCTGTCACGGCGCTTGGCGATCTTGTAGGCCCTCAGGCGCTCGCCCGCTGAGTTGGGCAGGGGCACCCGGATGGACTGCAGGAATTCGCCCGGCTGCATGGCGTTCTTCATGTAGTCCAGATAGAAGGCGTGCAGCGGGAGTTCGCGCGTGGTGTCACCTTGACGCAGCACCACGCTGGCGTCCAGTGCCATCAGGATGGGGCTGCTGTCGCCAATGGGCGAGCCGTTGGCCACGTTGCCGCCCAGCGTGCCGGCGTGTCGTACCGGGGGCGAGGCGAATCGCAGCCACACTTCACGCAAGGCTGGCACGGCATCGCTCAGGGTGCGCCACGCGTCTTCCAGCGTGGCGCCGGCGCCGATTTCCAGGCTCGGCACGCCGCCCGGGCTGGTGCTCTGCGTGATCTGCTGCAGTTCACTCACCCGGCCCAGGTAGATCACCTCGCCCAGATCGCGGAACTGCTTGGTGACCCACAGGCCCACGTCGGTGCAGCCGGCCAGCAGGCGCGCGTCCGGCAGCGCGGCTCGCAGTGCGGCCAGTTCGGTCAGGGTGCGCGGCGCGTGAAAGCGCTGCACCGCGCCGGGGTGGGCAGCGTTCGGGCCTTCGTAAGTGAGGCTGGCTGCTTCGGTGCGCTGCAGCTCCTCCAGCAGCGTGCGCAGGGGGGCCATGTCCATCGTCACGCGGGGCGCCCGGTACATCTGTTCGCCCGCGTCGAGAATGGGACGGTAGCCGGTGCAGCGGCACAGATTGCCTGAAAGGGCATCGGCCAGGGCGTGGCGTGGCAATGGCTCGCCATGGATTTCGTAGCTGTGCCACAGCGACATGACAAAGCCCGGCGTACAGAACCCGCATTGCGAGCCATGACAGGCGACCATGGCTTCCTGGCAGGGGTGCAGGCGATCCGGTCCGGCGCTGCGGCTCACATCCTCGACCGTCAGCAGCGCCTTGCCGTCCAGCGTCGGCAGGAACTGGATGCAACTGTTGACGGTGCGGCGCTTCAGCTCGCCGGTGGCCGTGTCGGTTTCGGCCACCACCACGGTGCAGGCGCCGCAGTCGCCCTCTGCGCAACCTTCCTTGGTGCCCGTGCAGTGGGCGTGCTCGCGCAGCCATTGCAGCACGGTGGTCGTGGGCGGCAGCCCGCTCACTTCACGGATCTGGCCCTGGTGCACAAAGCGGATCGGCCGGGGTGAAAGGTCATTCATGCGAGGGCTCCGGAATCATCAGGCGGCGCAGGGCACGGCACACGGGCGTGCTTCAGTCATCAAAAGGGTACCGCGTGGTGATGCAAGGGGTATACCATCCTGCTTATAGCAAGGATCCATGCCGGCGTATGAGCAAGAGCGCGCTTTTCGACAAGATCGACCTGTCTCTCATCCGGGTCTTGCACACCGTGATCACCGAATGCAGCGTGTCGAGGGCGGCCATCCGCCTGCAATCCAGCCAGCCCGCGGTCAGCGCGCAGTTGCGCCGCCTGCGCGAGCTCACGGGCGACCCGTTGCTGGTGCGCTGCGGCCAGAGCATGGCGCCCACCGACGTGGCGTTGAGCCTGCTCGAGCCCGCATCGGCCATCCTGCAGCATGCGCAGGCCATGTTCGGCCACAAGAGCGCGGTGCGCGAGTTCGATCCGGCCACCACGACGCTGACCTTCCGCATCGCCGCCACCGATTACCTTGATCCTTGTTTCCTGCCCGAACTGACGCTGCGCCTGCGCCGTCTGGCGCCCCATGTGCGCGTCGAGGTGGTGCCGCTCACGTCGGATCTGGACTACCGGCGCAGCCTGGCGCGTGGCGAGGTAGACCTGGTCATCGGCAACTGGCTTGAGCCATCGGATGAACTGCACCTCGGGCGGCTTCTGACCGACGAGGTGGTCTGCCTGGTGTCCGAAGACCATCCGGCCGCGCGGCTGCCCAAGGAAGGCAAGCGGGCCTGGACCGTCGAGCAGTACCTGGCGGCCGAACACATTGCGCCACCGCCGTTGCACCCGGGTGCCGTCGGCATCATCGACGAGCACCTGGCCATGCAGGGCCTGCGCCGCAACATCGTGGTGCGCAACCCGCATTTCGCCCAGCTGCCTTACATGGTGGCCGGCTCGCTGCTGGTGCTCACCACGGGCCGGCGCTTCTGCGAGCGCTATGCACGCGACCTGAAGGTGCGTCTGATCCGTTGCCCGGTGAGCTTTCCCTCCTTGAATTACTACCAGCTGTGGCACGACCTCACGCACCACTCTGCCGCCAGCCGCTGGCTGCGCGAACAGGTGCGCGACGTGGTGCGCGGGCTGCATCAGGTGCGGCCTCCTGTGCGCGACGCGGCCGACAGCCCCGCTGCTCCTCCGTCATCTCCTGCCCGGGTGGCCTGAGCCCGGCATCCAACCCACGCCCCACATGACCCTCCCCGCAACCCCGGGCACGCCCGGCCGCCTTGTCCTCCGAGGTGATCTGCTCGATTTCACGGCCGACCCCGGCTTTGCCGCGCCACACGAGGCCCCCGGCGTGCGGTGGCGGACTGACCACCGCGTGCTGATCGACGCAGGCCGCATCGTGGCCGTCCAGCCCGCCGACCAGGCCTTGCCGACAGGGTGGGGCGACGCGCCCGAGCAGGATCACCGTGGCCGTTTGCTGATGCCCGGTTTCATCGACACCCATGTCCACTGTCCGCAACTGGACGTGATCGCGAGCTTTGGCACCGAGCTGCTGGACTGGCTCAACACCTACACCTTCCCGGCCGAGCGCCGCTATGCCGATCCCGAGGTGTCGCGCATCGGGGCCGAGCGCTTCCTGAACGCGCTGTGGGCCCATGGTACGACCAGCGCCGTCGTCTTTCCCACGGTCCACAAGGTCAGCGCCGACGCCCTGTTCGAGCGAGCCGACGCGCACGACATGCGTCTGATCACGGGCAAGGTGCTGATGGACCGCCACGCGCCCGAGGGTCTGCTGGACGACGTCGAGCAGGCCGAGCGCGATTGCCTGGACCTGATCGCCCGCTGGCATGGCAACGGTCGACAGGCGTATGCCGTCACCGTCCGGTTTGCGCCCACCAGCACCCCCGAGCAGCTGGTGATGGCCGGTGCGCTGTGCCGCAGCCAGCCCGGCATCTACATGCAGACGCACGTGGCCGAAAACCGCAGCGAGGTGCAGTGGGTGAGCGAACTCTTCCCCGATGCCCGCAGCTACCTCGACGTGTATGACCGCGACGGCCTGATCGGCCCGCGCTCGGTGCTCGCACACGGCATCTGGCTCGACGACCGCGACCATGCCGTGCTGCGCGAGCGGGGTGCTCAGATCGCGCATTGCCCCTCGTCCAACCTGTTTCTGGGCAGCGGGCTGTTCGACTGGGCGCGGGCGCAGCGCGAAGGGCTGCACGTGAGCCTGGCCAGCGACGTGGGCGGCGGCACAAGCCTGAGCATGCTGCGCAACATGGCGGATGCCTACAAGATCCAGGCGATGCAGGGCACCCGCCTCAGCGCCTGGAAGGCCTTGCATGCGGCCACGCTCGGTTCGGCCGAGGCCCTGGGCCTGGCACACGAAATCGGCCAGATCGAACCCGGACACATGGCGGATTTCGCGATCTGGAACTGGTCGCACGGGGATGTGGCGCATCACCGGGACAGCCTGGCACGCGGCTCGCATGGGTCACTGCACGAGCGGGTGTTCGCCTGGATGACACTCGGCGACGAACGGAACCTCGCGGCCACGCTGGTGGCGGGCCAAACGGTGTTCCAATCTGCATCCGTCATGTAATGGCCCGTACCGGGCCACCCCCCATTTCATCCCCCAGCATGTCCTTCCGACTTGAACTGCGGCACATCACCAAGCAGTACCCCGGCGTGCGCGCCAATGACGCGGTCAGCCTGAAGGTGCGTCCCGGCGAGATCCACGCGGTGCTCGGCGAAAACGGCGCCGGCAAGTCCACGCTGATGAAGATCATCTTCGGCGCGGTCAAGCCCGATGCCGGCGAGATCCTGTTCAACGGTCAGCCGGTGCAGGTGCGCTCGCCGCAAGAGGCGCGGGCGCTCGGCATCAGCATGGTGTTCCAGCATTTTTCGCTGTTCGACACCCTGACGGCCGCCGAGAACGTGTGGCTTGGCCTGGATCGCAGTCTGAGCCTGGCCGAGGTCACCGAGCGCATCCTCACGGTGTCGCGTGAATACGGGCTGGAGGTCGACCCGGCGCGCCACGTGCATTCGCTCTCCGTGGGCGAGCGGCAGCGTGTCGAGATCGTGCGCGCGCTGCTGACCCGGCCGCAGTTGCTGATCCTGGACGAGCCGACATCGGTGCTCACGCCGCAGGCGGTCGACAAGCTTTTCGTGACCCTGCGTCAGCTCGCGGCCGAAGGCTGCTCCATTCTCTACATCAGCCACAAGCTCGACGAGATCCGCAACCTGTGCCACCACTGCACCGTGCTGCGTGGCGGCAAGGTCACGGGCGAGGTTGACCCGCGTGCCGAGAGCAACGCCAGCCTGTCGCGCCTGATGATAGGCAGCGAGCCGCCCGAACTGCAGCGCAGCGCCCCGGTGCTGGGCGACGTGGCGCTCAGCGTCAAGGGCCTGAACGTCGGCAGCCCGGATCCGTTCGGCACCGACCTGCGCCAGGTCGGCTTCTCGCTGCGTGCCGGCGAGATCGTCGGCATTGCGGGCGTATCGGGCAACGGTCAGCAGGCCTTGATGGCCGTGCTGAGCGGCGAAGACCCCCGTGCCGCGCCGGGCAGCGTGACGCTGTTCGGCCGTGACATCAGCCGCGCGTCGCCGCGCCAGCGCCGTGAGCAGGGCCTGCACAGCGTGCCGGAAGAGCGGCTGGGCCGTGGCGCCGTGCCCACGTTGTCGCTCGCCCAGAACACGCTGCTGACCCGCACCGACGCCGTCGGTCCGGGCGGCTGGCTGCGTTCCGCCGGCATCGTGGGGATGGCGCAGGAGTTGATCCAGCGCTTCAACGTGAAGGCAGCAGGGCCGCACGCGCTCGCGCGCAGCCTGTCGGGCGGCAACCTGCAGAAGTTCATCATGGGCCGAGAGATCGACGCCTTGCCCAAGGTGTTGCTGGTGTCTCAGCCGACCTGGGGGGTCGATGTGGGGGCCGCGGCGCAGATCCGCGGCGAGTTGTTGAAGCTGCGCGATGCCGGCTGTGCCGTGCTCGTGGTCAGCGAGGAGCTGGACGAATTGTTCGAAGTGAGCGACCGCCTGATGGTGATGGCGCAAGGGCGGCTGTCGCCGTCCATCCCGACCGCCGAGGCCACGGTGGAACAGATTGGTGCGTGGATGAGTGGCCTGTGGGAATCGACCTCGGCGCCGACGCCGGCCGCGGGCAACCTGGGGGGCGCGCATGTTCAAGCTTGAACCCCGCCCGGCGCCGTCGAAGGCGCTCACGATCGCCTCGCCCTTGATCGCGCTGGCCATCACCGTGGTGGTGGGCGTGATGCTGTTTGCCGCGCTGGGCAAGGACCCGCTCGCTGGCCTGCAGATGTTCTTCGTCGAGCCGCTCAAGAGCGGTTACGCCCTGGCCGAGCTGAGCCTCAAGGCCACGCCCCTGATCCTGATCGCGCTGGGGCTCGCAGTCTGCTTTCGTGCCAACCTGTGGAACATCGGCGCCGAGGGGCAGTTCGTGCTGGGTGCCATCTGTGCGGGCGGCGTCGCGATGCACGCCACGCCCGAGACCGGCCGCTGGATCGTCGGGGCCGTGCTGCTGGCCGGCGTGCTGGGCGGCATGCTGTGGGCGGCCATCGTGGCCTTGCTGCGTGACCGCTTCCATGCCAACGAGATCCTGGTGAGCCTGATGCTGGTCTACGTGGCCGAGATGCTGCTCAGCTACCTCGTCTACGGGCCCTGGAAGGATCCGGCGGGCTACAACTTCCCGCAGACCATCACCTTCCTCGAGGCCACGCGGGTGCCCAAGCTCATCACCGGCTTTCGGATGAACATTGGCGTTTTCATCGCCCTGGCGGCGGTGGCGGGCTTCGCCATCTTCCTGTACCGCACCTACGCGGGCTTTCAGCTGCAGGTGGGCGGGCTGGCCCCGGCGGCCGCGCGCTATGCCGGTTTTTCCAGCCGCCGGGCCTTGTGGACGGCGCTGCTGCTGTCGGGTGGCATGGCCGGGCTGGCCGGGGCGCTGGATGTGGCCGGGCCGCAAGGGCAGCTCACACCCTATGTGCCGCTGGGCTACGGCTTCGCGGCCATCATCGTCGCCTTTGTCGGCCGGCTGAACCCGATCGGCATCGTGTTCTCGGCCGTGCTGATGAGCATGTTCTACATCGGCGGCGAGCTCGCCCAGTCGCGCCTGGGGCGGCCCAAGGCCCTGACCGGCGTCTTCCAGGGCCTGCTGCTGTTTGCGCTGCTGGCTTGCGACACCTTCATCCACCAACGCCTGCGCTGGGTGAGCACCAAATGACCGGACTGACCCCTGAATCGCTGGCCCTGTTGCTGGCCGCCACGCTGAACGCGGGCACCGTGGTGGCGCTCGCCTCGCTCGGCCTCTTGATCAACGAACGGGCCGGTGTGCTGAACCTGGGCGCCGAAGGCATGATGCTGGTGGCCGCCATCGCGGGCTTTGCCACGGGTGTCAACACCGGCAGCGACTGGCTGGGCTTTGCCGCCGGTGCCGCGGCCGGCGCGCTGATGGCCGGCGCCTTTGGCGTGCTGGTCATCTGGCTCAACACCAACCAGTACGCCACCGGCCTGGCACTGAGCCTTTTTGGTGCCGGCCTCAGCGCCTTCGTCGGCATCACCTACACCCAGCAGCGTCTGCCCGAGCGGCCGCATTTCGCCATCCCCGGTCTGGCCGATCTGCCCTTTGTGGGGCCCGCGCTGTTCCGACAGCACCCGCTCGTCTACATCACCATCGCGCTCGCCATCGGCCTGGCCTGGTTCCTGATGCGCTCGCGCGGGGGGCTGGTGCTGCGCGCCGTGGGCGAGTCGCCCGAGTCGGCCCACGCGCTGGGTTATCGCGTCCGCCCGATCCGCCTGCTGGCCGTGATGACCGGTGGCGCGCTGTGCGGCGTGGCCGGTGCCTACATCTCGCTGGCTTACACCCCGCTGTGGGTGGAGGGCATGGTGGCGGGCAAGGGCTGGATCGCGCTGGCACTCACCACGTTTGCCACCTGGCGGCCCGGCCGTGTGCTGCTGGGCGCCTACCTGTTCGGTGGTGTGACGATGCTGCAGTTCCAGCTGCAGGGGCAGGGGGTGCAGATCCCCAGCCAGTTCCTCACCATGCTGCCATACCTGGCCACCATCGTGGTGCTGGTGCTGATCTCGCGCAACCCGACGTGGATTCGCATCAACATGCCGGCCTCGCTCGGCAAACCCTTCCATCCCGGCGCGTGACTCGGCATGATCGTTGCTGATGTCCGTGGATTCAAGCAGTTCTCAACCCTGGAGATGACATGTCCTCGAATTTGTCCAAGCGTTCCTTGCTGAAGCTGGCAGGCTGGGCTTCCCTGGCCGCCACCGCCGCCCTGGTGGGGTGCGGCAAGAAGGAGGAGGCCGCCACCCCGGCCGCCTCCGAGGCCTCTGCTGCCGCATCGGCTGCTGCAGCGGTCGGCCCGCTGAAGATCGCCTTCGCCTACGTCGGCCCGGTGGGTGACGCCGGCTGGACCTACGCTCACGATCAGGGCCGTCTGGCCATCGAAAAGGAATTCGGCGACAAGGTCAAGACCAGCTTCGTCGAGAAGGTGCCCGAGGGCCCCGAAGCCGAGCGCGTGATCCGCGACCTCGTCGGCCAGGGCAACATCCTGGTGTTCGGCACCACCTTCGGCTACATGGAGCCCATGCTGAAGGTCGCCGCCGACAACCCCAGCGTGAAGTTCGAGCACGCCACCGGCTTCAAGACCGCCCCGAACATGCGCACGTACGACTCGCGCACGTACGAGGGCGCCTACATGGCGGGGGTGATCGCCGGCTCGATGACCAAGTCCAACACGCTGGGCGTCGTGGGCTCGATCCCCATCCCCGAAGTCATCCGCAACATCAACGCCTTCACGCTCGGCGCACAGAGCGTCAACCCCAAGGTCAAGACCAAGGTGGTCTGGGTGAACGCCTGGTTCGATCCCCCTAAGGAAACCGAAGGCGCGCAGAGCCTGCTGAACCAGGGCGCCGACGTGCTGTTCCAGAACACCGACTCGGCCGCCGTGCTGCAGACGGCCGAAAAGGCGGGCAAGTACGCCTTCGGCTGGGATTCGGACATGAGCAAGTTCGGTCCGAAGTCGCACCTGGCCTCGGCCGTGATCAACTGGGGCCCGTACTACGTTAAGGCCACGAAGGACGCCCTGGAAGGCACCTGGCAGACCGGTGGCGTCTGGTGGGGCGTGAAGGAAGGCGCCATCGACCTGGTGTCGGTGTCCGACGCCGTGCCGGCCGAAGTGAAGGCCAAGGTCGACACCGTGAAAGCCGGTCTGAAGGATGGCAGCTTCTCCATCTGGAAGGGGCCGATCGTCGCCCAGGACGGCAAGGAGATGGTCGCCAAGGACACCGTCGCAGACGACAAGTTCCTGGGTGGCATCAACTTCTACGTCAAGGGCGTGGAAGGTTCGATCCCGTCAGGCAAGTAAAGCCAGGCGACGGCGCCGTGGCCCATCGGCCTCGGCCGCGCGGCGGCGCCGTGCCAGGGACACCACACAAGCCAGACCGGCCACGCTGAGGCTCAGCGTGTCGGCTTCCGGAATGGCCGACACATTGACGACCGTGGCGGTGCCCAGCAGGTCGGTGTAGGAAATCGTGCCGGTGTCCAGCGAACTGAGCCGGTACAGCCCGAACGCGGAGCCCGGGGTGCCGGCGGCACCCTGCAGCACGCTCACCAGTTCGGCGGTCGTGGGCGCAGCCGGATTCAACGCACCGAAGGTGCTGCTGAAGTTCAGCGTCTGAGCGCGTTCGTGGTCCTGCCCCGGTGGCGTCGTCCATGCGGTTGCCACCCCACTTTGCACCGAGACCGTGCCAGCCAGGGCGCCTGTCAGGAAGAACGTGAAGGTGAGCGTGTCGCCCGTGTTCGACGGCGGCACAGGAAACGGGCTGTATGGCGCGAGAGTGGTGTCGCTGGCATACACCAGCGTCTGGCTGATGCCGTCCGAGGTCGACGCCAGCAGGTTGGCCGTGTCGAAGGTGATGCGGCCTGTGGCCGACTGGCCGGACAGGTCCGTGGTGGTGGCCGTCAGGTGCTCGAACGCACGCTGGTAGTCGACCCGGTAGTCGATGCTGATGGGTGCAGCGTGCACGGCAGAAGCGGCGGCAAGTGCGGTGGCGGTGAGCGCAAGGCGGAGCATGGAAAGGCCCTTTCGGTGGTACGACCGGTGGATGGGTACGGCACACAGCCTGGCCACCCTATCGGTCGCTTCTCCCGGTCGCAATCGCTCGCCCCTAGGGGTAGGGGCGCCGTTCGTCTGTCACTGCCATCGGGTCTGCTGTTTGCCCCGAGGCGGCGCGGCGCTGGCATCATCGTGTCCTGTCATCCCGTGACCTCTCTTCCTGTCTGCCTGCCATGAACGTCCATCCTCTTCCCACTTTCCGCATCAAGCGGGAGGCGCTGCCCGCCCTGCTGAAGGCCATGCCCAAGGCCGAGTTGCACATGCACATTGAAGGCTCGCTCGAGCCCGAGCTGATCTTCTCGCTGGCGCAACGCAATGGCGTGCAACTGAACTATCCGAGCGTCGAGGCGCTGCGTGCGGCCTATGCCTTCACCGACCTGCAGAGCTTTCTCGACATCTACTACGCCGGCGCCTCGGTGCTGCTGAAAGAAGCCGACTTTTTCGACATGGCCTGGGCCTACTTGCTCCGGGCCAAGGAAGACGGCGTCGTCCACACCGAACTGTTCTTCGACCCGCAGACGCACACCGAGCGCGGCGTCCCGTTCGAGGTGGTCATCAAGGGCCTGACCCGCGCGTGCGAACAGGCGCGCACCGAGCTGGGCGTGAGTGCTTCGCTCATCATGTGCTTCCTGCGCCACCTGAGCGAGGAAGACGCCCTGAAGACGCTGGAAGAGGCCTTGCCTTACCGCAACCTCTTCATCGGTGTCGGGCTCGACTCGAGCGAGCGCGGTCATCCGCCCGAAAAGTTCGCGCGCGTGTTTGCGCGCTGCCGCGAACTGGGTCTGCACCTGGTCGCCCATGCCGGCGAGGAAGGCCCGGCGCAGTACATCACCAATGCGCTGGACATCCTGCATGTCGAGCGCATCGACCACGGCGTGCGTTGCGTGGAAGACCCCGCGCTGGTGAAGCGTCTGGCCGAGCAGGGCACGGCCCTCACGGTGTGTCCGCTGTCCAACATCAAGCTCTGTGTGTTCGACAAGATGGAGCAGCACAACCTGAAGACGCTGCTGGAGCAGGGCCTGAAAGTCACCATCAACTCGGACGACCCGGCCTACTTCGGCGGCTACCTTCACACCAACTTCCTCGCCACCTTCGAGGGGCTCGACCTCGACGCCGGCCATGCTTACACGCTGGCCCGCAACAGCCTGGAAGCCAGCTTCGTGTCCGACGAGGTGAAAGCGGGCTGGATCCGCCAGCTCGACGACACCTTCGCCCGTTTCGCCGCCTGAATCAGTCCCGCGGCGGCAGCAACTGCACCGACGACAGGGCCGCCAGGCCAATGGCCAGGGGCACTGTCAAGGCGTAGCCCAGGTGCTTGAACCCCAGCGCCCCGGCGACGCCGCCGACGAAGAACGCCAGCACCAGGCTGCCCTGCAGCTTCAGGCGCGCCTGGTTGGCTTCCACACGGGCTTCGCCAGGCCCGCCGGCGTTCCAGTACAGCAGCTTGCCCACCTCGATGCCCATGTCGGTCACCAGCCCCGTGAGGTGCGTGGTGCGGATCTCGGCGTGCGAGATCTTCGTGATCATGGCGTTCTGCAGCCCCATCACGAAGCACAGCAGGCCGACCGTCACCAGCAACTGCGTACCGATGATGTGGTGCAGGCTGCCCAGCACGCCAAAGCCCAGCAACAGCGCGGCCTCGGTCAGCAAGGGCAGGGCACACACGTGGCGTGAGCCGTTGCGCCGCGCCCAGTTGATCTGGATGGCCGACAGCGCCGCCCCGCCCAGAAACGCCAGCAGCGCCACCACGCCGGTTGCGGCCAGCGCCCATTCACCCAGCGCCATATCGTCGGCCATGCTGGACACCAGCCCGGTCACGTGCGAGGTGTAGCGCTCGGTGGCCAGAAAGCCTCCCGCATTGATCGCGCCGGCAATGAAGGCCAGCGAGATGCCCAGATGCAGATTGGTGCGGCGCGTGCGCTCCGGGGCAGTGAGGGCGCGCAGGTAGGCAATGGGCATGGCAGACAGCAGGGGATGACACCGGTGGTATACCTCTGAATCATCGCGCCAATTTCAAGCCCCAACGCATGACGATTGCCCCTGTCCTGTCGCCCGCCGCCTGGCGTTGGGCTCTTGTTCAGACCCGCCGTGACCTGCGCGCCGCCAGCATGCGCTTTCTGCTGGTGGCCGTGGTGCTGGCCGTGGCGGCCCTCAGTGCCGTGGCTTTCTTCGCCGACCGCATCGAAGGCGGCCTGAACCGCGATGCGGCGCAGTTACTGGGGGCGGATGTGGTCGTGGTGGCCGACCAGCCCGTGCCGGAGTCATTGCGCACGGCGGCGCAAGACCTGGGTCTGCGCCAGACACGCACGGCCGTCTTCCCCAGCATGGCGCGTGCGCCCGATGAACTGGGCGGCCGAACGAGGCTGATCACCCTCAAGGCCGTGGAGCCGGCCTATCCACTGCGAGGTCGGCTGACCCTCGCCACGCCCACGACCGCGGGCGGTTGGCGCGATGCCCGCCCCGCACCGGCGGGCGGGCCGGGACCGCGGGAAGTGTGGGTCGAGCGCAGCGTGCTTGCGGCACTCGATCTTTCCGTGGGGCAGGGCCTGTGGCTGGGCGACGCCCTGTTCACCGTGTCCGGCGTCATCCAGTCCGAGCCCGACCGTGGCGCGGGCTTTCTCGGTTTTTCGCCGCGGGTGATGATCCGCATGGCCGACCTGGCGGCCACGCAACTCGTGCAGCCCGCCAGCCGCGTCACGTGGCGCCTGCTGGTCGCCGGCCCGGCGCGCAAAGGCGACGCCCTTCCGGTCGCTGCGGCGCAGCCTGCGTCCGACAAACTGCCCCGCCCAGCAGGCAGCGAGGCCAACGCGCTTTCGCAGTTCACCATCACCGCCCGCCAGACAGCCGAGGCCGCCCGAGGCGTGCGGGTCGACAGCCTGGACCAGGGCCGCCCCGAGATGCGCGCCACCCTCGACCGTGCGGGGCTCTTCCTGCGGCTGGTGGCCTTGCTGGCCGGGCTGCTGTCCGCCGTGGCCGTCGCGCTCGTTTCGCGGGATTTTGCTCAGCGCCGCCTCGACGACTGCGCACTGATGCGCGTGCTGGGCGTCTCCCAACGCACCATGGCCTGGACGTATGCCCTGCAGTTTGCGGCGGTGGGCGTGCTGGCCAGTGCGCTCGGCCTGCTGGCGGGCTGGCTGTGTCACCTCGTGTTCGTGGCGCTGCTGGCCGATCTGGTCGGCGTGGCGTTACCGGCAGCGGGCTGGCCACCGTACGCGCTGGGGCTGGGGGTGGGCGTGCTGCTCACGCTGGGTTTCGGGCTGCCGCCGGTGCTGCAGTTGGCGCGCGTGCCGCCGCTGCGTGTGCTGCGCCGTGACTTGGGCGGCATCAAGATGGGCTCGGCCCTGGTGTGGTTGCTGGGCGGCGGTGCGCTGCTGGGCCTGCTCATGCTGGTCGCGGGCGATGCACGCCTGGGCGGCATCGCCTTGGGTGGCTTTGCCGGGGCGGTGCTGGTGTTCGCGGTGGTGTCGCTGGGCGCGGTATGGGCCTTGCGCACGCTGGCCGCGCGACTGGGCCCACGTTTGCCGCTGGCCTGGACACTGGTGGCTCGCCAGCTCACTGCGCAGCCGCTGCAGACGGTGGTGCAGGTCTGTGCGCTCGGGCTCGGCCTGCTCGCGCTGATGCTGTTGGTGCTGATCCGCACCGACCTGATTGCCAGCTGGCGGCAGGCCACCCCCGCCGATGCGCCGGACCGTTTCGTCATCAACATCCAGCCGGATCAAGTGGCCTCGTTCCGGACCGCACTGAAGGCGGCGGGTGTGGCGCGTTTCGACTGGTATCCGATGGCCCGGGCGCGCCTGGTGGCCATCAACGGACAGCCCGTGCGCCCTCAGTCTTACGAGGACGACCGCGCCCAGCGCCTGCTGGACCGGGAGTTCAACCTCAGCCACGCGGCTGCCGCGCCTCGCCACAACGAGGTGGTGGCCGGCCGCTACACGCCGGAAGAGCCAGGGGCCTTCAGCGTCGAAGAGGGCCTGGCCCAGACCCTGGGGCTGAAGCTGGGCGACCGGCTCCGCTTCGACATGGCCGGGCAGATGGAGGAGGGCCGCATCACCAGCCTGCGCAAGGTCGACTGGTCGTCCATGCGCGTCAACTTCTTTGTGATGGCGCCCCAGGCCGACAAGCCGACGTGGCCCGACACCTACATCACCTCGTTCAAGGCGCCGGCCTCGGGCGAGGTCGACCGCCTGCTGGTCCAGCGCTTCCCCAACGTGACGGTGGTGGACGTGTCGGCCACACTGGCGCAACTGCAGGGCGTGCTCGAGCAGGTCATCACCGCGGTCGAGTTTCTCTTCCTGTTCACGCTGGCCGCAGGGCTGGTCGTGCTGATGACCGGCTTGCTGACCTCGCGGGAGCGGCGCGCCCGCGACTGGGCGATCTGGCGCTCGCTCGGGGCCACGCAGGCGGTGATCGGGCGGGTGCAGCGCCTGGAGTTGCTGGCGACCGGGGCGCTGGCGGGCGGGCTGGCGGCGACGGCCGCGCTGGTGATCGGCTGGATCCTGGCGTCGCGCGTGTTCGACTTCGTGTGGAGCGCCCCGTGGTGGGCCGTGCTCCCGGGGGCGGCTTGTGGCGCGCTGCTGGCTTGGCTGGCCGGCTGGTGGAGCCTCCGCGGCGTCGTGCACCGGCCGGTGGCCCTCACGCTGCGTCAGGCCGAATGAGAAAAGGGCAGGGGCGGGAAACCGCCACACTGCCCTTTGCGCCCTCCGCTGCGGGTCAGCCCGCAGCCGACTTGCCTCAGTGGTTGCTGAGGCTGTTGATCAGGCCCATCTCGGCGCTGCTCATCAGCGACTCGATGTCCATCAGGATCAGCAGGCGGTCGCTCACATTTGCGATGCCGGTGATGTAGGTGGTGTCCACCACGGCATTGCTCATCTCCGGCGCCGGCTGGATCATCTGCTCGGCCAGTTGCATCACGTCGCTCACCGAATCCACCACCGCGCCCACCACGCGGCCGCGCACGTTCAGCACGATCACGACGGTGAAGCTGTTGATCTCGGCCTGGCCCTCGTCATTGAGGCAGTTGAACTTCACGCGCAGGTCGACGATGGGCACGATCACGCCGCGCAGGTTCACCACGCCCTTCAGATAAGCCGGGGCGTTGGCGATCTTCGTGGGCGGCTCGTACGAGCGGATCTCCTGCACCTTCAGGATGTCGATGCCGTATTCCTCGCTGCCCAGGCGGAAGGTCAGGTATTCCCGGCCGGCGGCCACGTGGCGGACCTGGCCAGCCACGCTCGGCTTGTTACGCAGCGCGAGACCCGGCGCGGGCGTGCTGCCCTCGGCACGGGTGGTCGCGGTGCCCAGGGGGGCGGTGGCTTGCAGGGTGTCCATGAACAGCCTCTCGATTTCGTCCTGCGCCATGCGGGGCGCACACCGTGCCCCTGATGCGGGGCGTTACGGGGGATATCGGACGCCCCGCCGGAAACTGAAGGCCTGTGCTCGCGCCGATCGGAGTCAGATCTGGAATGCCGCCATCGAGCGGGTCAGCTTCTGGGCCTGATCCTCCAGGCTGGATGCTGCAGCAGCCGACTGCTCCACCAGCGCCGCGTTCTGCTGCGTCATCTGGTCAAGCCCGTTGACGGCCTGGTTCACCTGCCCGATGCCCGTGCTCTGCTCCGAAGAGGCCCGGCTGATCTCGGTGATCGTCTCGAACACCTTCTGCACGGACGACTGGATTTCCTGCATCGCCGCACCGGCTTCTTCCACCAGGCGCGTGCCGGAGGCCACCGTGT
Source organism: uncultured Aquabacterium sp. (assembly GCF_947366995.1). GTDB lineage: Bacteria > Pseudomonadota > Gammaproteobacteria > Burkholderiales > Burkholderiaceae_C > Aquabacterium. The sequence goes on from NZ_CANBCC010000018.1 coordinate 54,349, forward strand.
CGCCCGAGGTCGTGATCAGCTGCTTGATCTCGCGCGCGGCCGTGGCCGAACGCTGTGCCAGCGAGCGCACTTCGGCGGCCACCACGGCAAAGCCGCGGCCCTGTTCGCCCGCGCGGGCGGCTTCCACGGCCGCATTGAGCGCCAGGATGTTGGTCTGGAACGCGATGCTGTCGATGACGCCGGTGATGTCGTTGATGCGGCGGCTGGTGGCACCGATCTCGCCCATGTTCGTCACCACCTCGCCGACGATGCGACCGCCCCGCTCGGCGGCGCGGGCTGCACCCTGGGCCAGCGCGTTGGCTGCGTTGGCCGATTCGGCGCTCTGCCGTACGTTGGCGGTGAGCTGCTCGACCGAGCTGGCGGTTTCCTGCAGGCTGGTGGCGGTGTTCTCGGTGCGGCTGGAGAGGTCCATGTTGCCGCTGGCAATCTGCGACGAGGCCACCGAGATCGAATCGGCCGAGCTACGGACCTCGGCCACCATGCTGCGCAGGGCGGCCTGCATGGCCTGGAGGGCCCTCATCAGGTCCGCCGTTTCGTCCTGACCTCCGGTGCGGATCTCCTGCTGGAGGCGACCTGCGGCGATGCCGTTGGCCACATCCACAGCACGGCGCAGCGGGGTCGTGATGGCGTGCTCGTTCAGCACGGTCGTCGGGGCCACGATCAGCAGGGCCACCACGACGGCCAGCCCGAAGAGCAGGCGCGTGCGCTGGGTCACCTCCTGCTGTGCCTCTGCCGAAGCCTTGGCTTCCGCCTGCAACGACTGGTCAAGGCGAACGCCGATCTCTTCCAGGCGCTGCAGTCCGCTCAGCACAGGGGCGAGGGTTTCCTGCGCCTGCGCTCCGGTCAGCTCGCCACTGGCCAGCCTGGGCGTGGCGCCAGCGACGCCTTGCTCGTAGGCTTGCAGCTGGGTCAGCAGGTCGCGCACCAGCGCATTGTCCGCGTCTTCTTCGCCGGCCAGCATGGCCTGCGCGGCTTCTCGCACGTCGGTCACGCGGCGTCGCCACTGCTCGGCGGCCGCGCCCACGGCCTCGGCCTGCCCGGCCTGCATCACCATGGTGTTTTCATGGCGTCGCACGGCGCTCAGCTGCTGAGACAGGTGATTCAGGGAACGAAGCTCTTCATAGGCGTGATGGCGGAAGGCATCGAGCGCCTGCTGCGTGAACACCATGCCATACAGCCCGGCGCCACCCACGGTGGCCAGCAGAACCATCACCACCGCAATCGCCCCACGCATCCGGGTTCGGATGGTGAAGCGCCGCATTTGCGTCATCAAGGACATTACTGCTACTCGCTCTTGTTCAACCAGGGTCAGGGTTTCACCTGAATCAGCTTTGTATCGGCAGGACTCGGCCGCGCTTAAGCAATAAAAAAGGCGACCGAAGTCGCCTTGTGTCACGGGGTTGACGCGGCACAAGGCCGCAGCACCCGTCAGACGTTGAACAGGAAGTTCAACACGTCGCCATCCTTGACCACGTAGTCCTTGCCTTCCGCGCGCATCTTGCCCGCGTCCTTGGCACCGGCTTCACCCTTGTACTGGATGTAGTCCTCGAACGAAATCGTCTGGGCGCGGATGAAGCCGCGCTCGAAATCCGTGTGGATCACGCCCGCGGCCTGCGGGGCGGTGTCGCCGATGTGGATCGTCCAGGCACGCACTTCCTTCACGCCGGCCGTGAAGTACGTCTGCAGGCCCAGCAGCTTGAAGGCCGCGCGGATCAGCCGGTTCAGGCCCGGTTCGCTCTGGCCCATCTCGGCCAGGAACATGGCACGGTCTTCGTCGTCCATTTCCGACAGCTCGGCCTCGGTCTTGGCGCAGATGGCCACGACCTCACCCTTCTGGGCGGCGGCGTACTCGCGAAGGCGGTCCAGCAGCGGGTTGTTCTCGAAGCCGGTCTCCGACACGTTGCCCACGAACATGGCGGGCTTGGCCGTGATCAGGCACAGCGGCTTCAGGATGACGAGTTCTTCCTTGCTGAAGTCGATCGAGCGGACCGGCTTCGCCTGGTCGAGCGCGGCCTGGCACTTCTCCAGCACCTTCACGAGGGCCGCGGCCTCCTTGTCGTTGCCCGAGCGGGCCGCCTTGTTGTAGCGGTGCAGGCTTTTCTCCACGGTGCCCAGGTCGGCCAGGCACAGCTCGGTCTGGATGACCTCGATGTCGGCGATCGGGTCGACCTTGCCGGCCACGTGAATCACGTTGTCGTCCTCGAAGCAGCGCACCACGTTGACGATGGCGTCGGTCTCGCGGATGTGGCTGAGAAACTGGTTGCCCAGGCCTTCGCCCTGCGAGGCACCCGCCACGAGGCCCGCGATGTCCACGAACTCGACGATGGCCGGCAGGATGCGCTCGGGCTGGACGATCTCCGCGAGGGCCTGCAGGCGTGGATCCGGCACCTCGACCACGCCCACATTGGGCTCGATCGTGCAGAAGGGGTAGTTCTCAGCCGCGATGCCGGCCTTGGTCAGGGCATTGAACAGGGTGGACTTGCCCACATTGGGCAGGCCCACGATGCCGCACTTGAGGCTCATGGATATTCCTGGAAGTGATGGGAGGGCCTGCTGGGAGCCGCCTTCAGGCAGCGCAGCCCGCGTGAACGGCACGCAGCCCGAAACCCGCATTTTACCCGGGGCCCGGCGCGCGCGGTTGCAGCCCCCCTGGCTTCATCATCGCCCCGTTCATGCCGGCGGCCAGGCAGGCATCACGTCTTGCGCTCGATCAACGACCGCGCCGAATCCCCTTCCGGAGACGCTCGGTCCATCCCTGCGGATCGCAGATCCCACATTCCCACCCCATGATCTTGTTTTGCGTGAATCCCGTATTAGATTACGGGATGCCTTTGACCGCGCTGTATTGCACAGGCGGCGAGGGGCGCATTTGATGGCGGGTTTTCCATGGTGGATGGTGTGTTTGATGTGTGTGTCAGTGGCTCGGGTGCCGTGGCGATGAGCCTGGCCCTGGCGCTGTCGGCGGAAGGTTGGCGTGTGGCCTGGGCCAAGGCGCCGCCTCCGGCGAACCCTCGCCCCGATGTGCGGACCTACGCGCTCAATGCGCGCGCGGTGAGCCTGCTCGAGCGCCTTCGCGTCTGGCCTTCTCTGAAAGTTCACGCCACACCCGTCACGGACATGGCCATCCGTGGCGATGGTGAAGGCCTGCTGCGGTTTTCCAGCTGGGCTCAGCATGTCAGCGAGCTCGCGTGGATCGTGGATGCGGCGGCCCTCGAGCGCCTGCTCGGCGAAGCGCTGCGTTTTGCGCCGCGCGTCGAGGTCGTGCCTGCTTTGCAAGGCACGACGCCGCCGGTGCCCGCACACCTGCTGGCCATCTGCGAAGGCAAGCATTCCGACACCCGCGCTGCACTGGGCGTGGGTTTTGAGCGGCGTGACTATGGCCATTGGGGCGTGGCCGCCCGGCTGAAGGCCAGCGTGCCGCATCACGGCCTGGCGCGCCAGTGGTTCCGATCGCCTGACATCCTCGCGTTGTTGCCTTTCCAGGACCCGCAGCCGGGCGCCTCGTACGGGCTGGTCTGGTCGGTGCCGCGCGAGCGCGCCGAGCAGCTCATGGCCCTGTCGCCCACCGAGTTTGAAGCGACGCTGGCCCAGGCTCTGCGCGAGAGCGACCCGGAAGGCGCTGAACAGGTCGGTACACTGACGCTCTCGTCCGAAGTGGCAGCCTGGCCGCTGGCCCTGGCCCGCGCGCAACGCTGGAGCGGCCCTGGCTGGGTGCTGCTGGGCGACGCAGCCCACCAGGTGCATCCGCTGGCCGGGCAGGGCCTCAACCTCGGGCTGGCCGATGTGGACACCCTGGTCTCGGTGCTGCGCGATGCGCGTGCCGCGGAACCCTGGCGCCACGCCGGGGACGAACGGACACTGCGGCGCTATGTGCGCCAGCGGCAGTGGCCCACCGTCGCGATGTCGACCCTGACCGATGGCCTGCTGCACCTGTTTGCCGATGACCGCGCGCCGCTGAAGGCCGCGCGCAATGTAGGCATGCGGGTGGTGGAGGGCATGGGCCCCCTGAAACACTGGCTGGTGGGTCGGGCGCTTGACGC
>NZ_CANBCC010000019.1 GCF_947366995.1 uncultured Aquabacterium sp.
ATTGGGCGTGACGGATGCCCTTTAGTGGCTCAGTTTTGCTCGTGATTCAACAGCCTGCAGTACGTAGTACAGGTAGACCGGATCTACCTTGCTGCGGTCCACGCGCAAGTGTCTGGCAAAGCTCGAGCACAGCACCGGTCGACCTTCGCGAGAGGCCAAGAACTCAGCGGTCACCAGAGCTGTCCGACCCGTTGATTGTTTGGCTGTACCGCCGGCTGTTTCCAGCAGGATGTCGTTGGCTTGCAGCGCCTTGCGCTCTACCAAATGCTCAGGGATCCATCGCCTGGGCAACTCAATGCCCGGGCTGTTCAAGTCTGCGAAGTCGGTGCCACGAATCACATCGCACAACACATGCCCAGGTGCCTCTTGGCCTTCTCCCCATTCACCATCTTTGGTTTCAAGCAGTAGATCTGAAAACAGAATCGGGGCTTGCTTCACTTCGGCTGCTCCTCGCCAAGGAGCGCGGCAACGTTGGCCCCAATTGCCTGCTGCAACACCAATGCTGCGCTGTTCAGTGTCTGGAGCTGATCTCTCGACTCGGCCAAGTCAGACAGAAACTCTGCTTCCGTCTTCCCATCCTCCTCAATCACCACCCCCACGTACCGCCCGGGGTTCAGCGACCAATCCTGCTCGGCCATCTCGTCGCGGCTGGCCAGCTTGCACAGCCCGGTCACGTCTTCATAGCTGGCCTTGGGGAAGCGCTCTTGCAACCAGCTCACGTGCTGGTAGTACAGTTCAGCGGCCTTCAGCTCGTCGTGCAGGGCCTGCACGGCTTCTTTCACGGCCTTGGTCTGGCGGTTGGCCGCGGCGCGCTTGCCCTCGGCCTTGGCGGCATCGGCCTTGCGCTTGTCCATCTCACGAATGGCCTTGTCCAGCGCCTTCACGGCGGCATGCAGGCCATCGAAGAAGGGCGTGAAAGTCTTACGCAGTGCGTGCTGGGCTGTGTTGCGACCTTCAATCGTCTGCTTCTGGCCCTTGGCGTGCTCATGCTTGGCCTGGGCCTGCTTCAGGTCGGCCAGTTGCGCCCACTGGGCTTGCAGGGCGGCAATGGCGTCGCGTGCAGCCTGGGTGGTGTGTGGATCGGCCTCATCCGTTTCTTCGGCCAACACGGCCAGCAGGCGCTTGCTCAAGCCCGGCAGGTGGTCGGCAGCTTCGTGCAGTTGCGCCATGCCTTGGTGCAGGTAGCGGTCCACCAGGTCAACGAACTCCTGGCGGCGGCCCTTGTGCAGGCGCGGGATGATGGCGATGTTCTGGATCTGCTCGTCGGTCAGCTCGCGGTGTGCCCGGTCCACCTGGGTGAAGATGTTGCGGGCGTCGATGAACAGCACCTTGTCGTCCGCCTTGCCCTTGTCGAAGAACCACAGCGTGGCGGGCAGGGTGACGGTGTAGAACAGGTTGGACGGCAGGGTGAGCATGCCGTAGATCAGGTTCTGCTCGATCAGCGTCTGGCGGATGTCGGCTTCAGAGTGCCGCGCGTCTGAGGCCGAGTTGGCCATGACCAGGGCCGCCCGGCCACCCGGTTTGAGCGAGGTGGCGAACAGGTTGATCCACAGGTAGTTGGCGTTGGGCACCGTCTCGACGGCTCTCTCTTTGCCGTCTTTGTCTTGCTCTTTGGCCTTGCCTTTGGCTTTGGTCTTGTTGCGCGGCACGCCGTAGGTGTTGAAGCGCTGGTCGTGCTCCACGCCATCCAAGGCCACGTCGTCCACGTTGAAGGGCGGGTTGGCCATCACGTAGTCGAACGCGCCATAGGCGTTGAACGGGTCTTCGTAGTAGGTGTTGGCCTGCTTGATGTCGCCGCGAAGGTTGTTCACGGCCAGGTTCATCTTGGCCAGCTTGACGGTTTCCAGCGTCTTCTCGGTGCCGCACACGAACACGTCCAGGTCAGCGGCCTTGTCGGCCTGGTGCCGCTGGATGAATTCGGCCGATTGCACGAACATGCCGCCCGAGCCACAGGCCGGGTCGTAGACCTTGCCGCCATGGGGCTCGATCACCTCGGTCATCAGCTTGACGACGGAGCGCGGGGTGAAGAACTCGCCACCGCCCTGGCCTTCGCTGAGCGCGAAGTTGGCCAGGAAGTATTCGTAGATCTGGCCGAACACATCGCCTGTTGCATCCACCGGGATGTCCGAGAACAACTTGAGCAAGTCCTTGGGGATGTGCTTGTTCTTGGGGCTGCGGGTGAAGCGGTCGTATTCCTCTTGGGGCAGCACGCCCAACAGCTCGGGCTTGCTGTTTTCGATGCTGGCCATGGCGCGGCGAATGGCCTTGGCGATGTCTTCCTTCTCAGGCAGCTTGAGCAGGTAGTCGTAGCGTGCGAAGTCTTTCAGGAAGAAGCCGCACTTTTCGATGGCGATCTCGTCCAGCGGCTTTTCGCGGCGGGTGCCCTTGAGCTTGTTGTAGGCCTGCAGGATGGCGTCTTCGTGCTGGCGGTACTTGTTGTCTGCAAACTTCAGGAAGATCAGGCCCAGCACGGGCGTGCTGTATTCGCTGGCTTTGAGGTCGGAGTTGGCGCGCAGCTTGTCGGCAGCGGCCCAGAGGTCGCGCTCCAGCTTTTTGAGTTGTTCTCGGTTCATGGTTCAAATCGTATCGGAGCGTTGACGAGACGTGGTCTGGTCGTATATGTCCGCGAAGCACAGAAATGACTACGCCCGGACAAGCCGGGCGTTTCGTCAAAGACGATTTGCAGGAAGTGCGAATCTTTGCAAATTCAATGAGAACCTACAGCATCACGCGTCGATGTTCGTCGCCCTCAACGCATTCGTCTCGATGAAGTCGCGCCGCGGCTCGACCTCGTCGCCCATCAGCATCGTGAACACGCGATCCGCCTCAAGGGCATCCTCGATCTGCACACGCAACAGACGGCGCACGTTCGGGTCCATCGTCGTCTCCCACAGCTGCTCGGGGTTCATTTCACCCAGGCCCTTGTAGCGCTGGCGGCCCACCGAGTTCTCGGCTTGCTGCATCAGCCAGGCCATGGCCGCGCGGAAGTCCACGACCTTCGCTTCCTTGGCCTTCTCGCCTTCACCACGGCGCACCACGGCTTCGTCCGTCAGCAAGCCCTTGAAGGTGGTGCCAGCCTTGGCCAGCGCCTCGTAGTCGGCACCGTGCACGAAGTCGGGCGTGAGGATGCTGTATTTGGTGTTGCCGTGGAAGATGCGGCTGATGCGCAGGATGTGCTTGTCGCTGCGGGCGTCGAACTCCGCCGTCACCTCGGCGTTGTGCAGTGCGGCCTTCAGCGCGGCGGCGCTCTGCTCGGCGTCTTCCAGCGTGTCCAGGCTCAGCGTCAGGCCATTCGCAATGGCACGCAACGCCTCGATGTCCATCCAGTTGCCCAGGCGCTCGACCACACTGTTGGCCGTCACGTAGGCATCGGCCAGCTCCTTGAGCTGCTCACCAGCGATCGCCGGCTTGCCCTTCCCAGGCTCCACCACCGCGCCATCCAGCGCCACCTTGGTCAGGTACTCATCCAGCGCGTGTGCGTCCTTCAGGTACTGCTCCTGCTTGCCATGCTTGACCTTGTAGAGCGGCGGCTGCGCGATGTAGATATGGCCACGCTCCACCAGCTCCGGCATCTGACGGAAGAAGAAGGTCAGCAGCAGCGTGCGGATGTGGGCACCGTCCACGTCCGCGTCGGTCATGATGATGATGCGGTGGTAGCGCAGCTTGTCCGGGTTGAAGTCGTCGCCGCCCGCACCGCGGCCGATGCCGGTGCCCAGCGCCGTGATCAGCGTGAGGATTTCGTTGCTGGTCAGCAGCTTCTCGTAGCGGGCCTTCTCGACGTTCAGGATCTTGCCGCGCAAGGGCAGGATGGCCTGGAACTTCCGGTCGCGGCCCTGCTTGGCCGAACCACCGGCGGAGTCACCCTCCACGATGTAGATCTCGCACAGCGCGGGATCCTTTTCCTGACAGTCGGCCAGCTTGCCGGGCAGGCCCAGGCCGTCGAGCACGCCCTTGCGGCGCGTCATCTCACGGGCCTTGCGGGCGGCTTCACGGGCGCGGGCCGCTTCCACAATCTTGCCGCAGATGATCTTGGCGTCGGTCGGGTTCTCCAGCAGCCAGTCGGTCAGCAGGCGGCTGACGATGTCTTCCACCGGCGCCCGCACCTCGCTCGACACCAGCTTGTCCTTGGTCTGGCTGCTGAACTTGGGCTCGGGCACCTTCACGGACACCACGCAGGCCAGGCCTTCGCGCATGTCGTCACCGGCGATCTCGACCTTGGCCTTCTTGGCCAACTCGTTGTCGTCGATGTACTTGTTGATGACGCGAGTCATCGCAGCGCGCAGGCCCGTCAGGTGGGTGCCGCCATCACGCTGCGGAATGTTGTTGGTGAAGCAGAGCACCGACTCGTTGAACGAATCGTTCCACTGCATCGCCACTTCCACGCCGACGTTCGTGCCCTGTTCCGACACCTTGTCGCCGATGGCGTGGAAGATGTTGGGGTGCAGCGTGCTCTTGCCCTTGTTGATGAACTCGACAAAGCCCTTGACGCCGCCGGCGTAGGCGAAGTTGTCTTCCTTGCCGTTGCGCTCGTCGATCAGGCGGATCTTGACGCCGTTGTTCAGGAACGAGAGCTCGCGCAGGCGCTTGGCCAGGATGTCGTAGTGGAACTCGTTGTTCTGCTGGAAGATTTCGGTGTCGGGCAGGAAGTGCACCTCGGTGCCGCGCTTCTCGGTCTCGCCGGTGATGCGCATCGGGCTCGTCATCACGCCATCGCGCTCTTCGAGCAAACGGTCCTGCGGAATGCCCTGCTTGAAGTCGATCTGGTGCACATGACCATCGCGGCGCACCGTCAGGCGCAGCCACTTCGACAGGCCGTTCACACACGACACGCCCACGCCGTGCAGGCCACCGGAGACCTTGTAGCTGTTCTGGTTGAACTTGCCGCCAGCGTGCAGCTCGGTCAGCGCGATTTCGGCCGCCGAGCGCTTGGGCTCGTGCTTGTCGTCCATCTTCACGCCGGTCGGGATGCCGCGGCCGTTGTCCACCACCGAGATCGAGTTGTCGGTGTGGATGGTGACGACGATGTCATCGCAGTGGCCGGCCAGGGCTTCGTCGATGGAGTTGTCGACCACCTCGAAGACCAGGTGGTGCAGGCCGGTGCCGTCCGACGTGTCACCGATGTACATGCCGGGGCGCTTGCGCACCGCCTCCAGGCCCTCGAGGATCTGGATGCTGCCTTCGCCATAGCCGGTGTCGGCCTGCGCGGCGGTCACGGCTGGTTGTTGGTCGGGAGAAGGCGTCACGTCGCTCATGGAATGGCCCTGGGAATGAAAAAGAGCCCTGGCTGACTCGACAGGGCTCTGACATTTTAGTCCGAGCTGTGGTGCGCCCGGACCACAGTGTTCAACGGCGGCGGCGCGCCACCAGCGCCAACCCGCCCAGACCCAGCAGCATCAGCGCCTGGGTGCCGGCTTCGGGCACCGCGGGCGGGTTGCCAGGTTCGACGGGTGGGGGCGTCCAGCGCGTCAAGACGGAAATGCTCGCCCATGATTGCATCGCAAACTCCAGCACCAATTCCACCGACTCGGCGCCGCCGTTGTAGTAGCCAATGGAGAGCGTCTTGCTCATCGACTGGGTGTCGGTGTCCGAGGCGCTCAGCAGCACCGACGTGTACGCGTCCACCGTGTCCACCAGACCGTGTTGCAAGGCGAAATCATCCGGTACATCGTTGAAACCACCGGACCAGAAAGACAGGAAAGTCAGCGCTCGCTGTTCGATGTAGACATCCTGGTCCTCCGTGAAGGCCTGGCTGAACGCCGAGCCCGACAGGAGGGCGGTGTTCACGGTCGCCATGGCGGTCGCTTCGGCCTCGATCACGAGCGCCGTCCTGGCAGACAACGTCAGTCCATACGATTGCACCGGCACGGAGAAGTCGTCCGGCCAGTAGGCCAGCCCCGCCGCGGCGAGCAGATCGGGTTCCGTTCCGGGTACATAGGCTTCGGTTGTCAGTGCCGTGCGGACAGACAGCCCCGAATTGCTCACGAGCAGCTCGACGGATCCGTCCGGGCTGCTGAGGCCACCGTTCTGCGTGCTGAACAGACCTCCTGCAACGGGCGACACCACCGGCTCGCCACGGTTCACGCTGTAGCCGATTTCGATCCTGCTCAGGCTGTTGAACTGCACCCACGGGGCAATGCCATCGTCGGGATCGAGGTCGATGAGCCGGTAATTCAGCCCACTCACCGTGAGCGCACCTTCGTTCACATACAAGGCAGCCGACACCGGCAACGCCATCCCGATCGATGCAGCAGCCGCAGCCGCCCATAGACGCATGCGCATGGATCCCCTCCTGTCCGTTTTCATGATGGCTCGAGCCTAGGGGGCACGGAGGGCCGGGCGCAATCAACCCACCGGGGGACATCGCTCGAAAAAGCCGCAGGACGGCAGCGAATGGCCCCTGAAAACAGGACAGGCGCGCGATCAGATGCGCATCGGCATCACGACGTACTTGAATCCCTCGAATTCCGGATTCGTGATCAGCGCCGAGCTGTTGGCGTCCTGCAGCGACACGGTCACCATGTCCTGGCTCATGTTGGCCAGCACGTCCATCAGGTAGCCCACGTTGAAGCCGATCTCGAAGCTGTCGCCGCCGTAGTCGATCTCGAGCTCTTCCTTGGCCTCTTCCTGCTCGGCGTTGCTCGAGGCGATGCCCAGCACGCCAGGCGCAAAGTTCATGCGCACGCCCTTGAACTTCTCGGACGTCAGGATGGCCGCGCGCTGCAGCGAGGCCAGCAGCGTGGCACGGCCCAGCGTGATGTGGTTCTTGTGGTTCTTGGGGATGACGCGGTTGTAGTCGGGGAACTTGCCCTCGACCAGCTTGGTGACGAACTCCAGTCCGCCGAAGCTGAACTTCGCCTGGTTGCCGGCAAAGCGCATCTCGATCATCGGCTCGCCGCTGTCCCCATTGCTGCCTTCCTTGCCCTTGCCGTCGTCCTTCAGCAGGCGCTGCAGTTCCAGCACGGTCTTGCGCGGCAGGATGACCTCCTGCTTGGGCATGTCGACATCGAGCGTGGCCTGGGCCAGCGCCAGGCGGTGGCCGTCGGTGGCCACCACCGTCAGGCTGTTGCCTTCGGCCACGAAGAGGATGCCGTTGAGGTAGTAGCGGATGTCGTGCACGGCCATCGCGAAGTGCACCTGACCGATCAGCATCTTCAAGGTCTTCTGCGGCACGCTGAAGGCGGGGCCGAAGTCGGCCGCTTCCTGCACCAGCGGGAAATCTTCAGCCGGCAGGGTCTGCAGCGTGAAGCGGCTCTTGCCCCCCTGCAGCGTCAGCTTGTTCTGGTTGGCTGTCAGCGAGACGATCTGGTCGGACGGCAGGCTCTTGAGGATGTCGCCCAGCTTCTTGGCGCCCACGGTGATGGCGTAGTCGCCTTCGTCGCCGTCGAGCTGCGCGGTGGTGCGGATCTGGATCTCCAGGTCGCTGGTGATCAGCTCGAGCTCAGGGCCGCGCTTGCGCATCAGCACGTTGGCCAAGATGGGTAGCGTGTGGCGCCGCTCGACGATCCCCCCCACCGACTGCAGGGCGGCGAGGACTTTTTCCTGGGCTGCTTTCAACACAATCATCTCAGTCTTTCAAATTGGTCGTTGTAGTAGAGGACGACTTTTTCTGTGAACAACGCTGTTTTGTCCTGACCGATCAAGCCCTTACGCCACGGACAAACCTGTGCATCGTACCCGGGAACGCCGCATGGGAAACAGACAACAACTCCGGCGCGAAGCGACACCCTGTGGACAAGCGGACAGTTGTCCTTTTTCTGTCCACAAGCTTGTTGGCTTGACAGCGTGAGCATTGTGCGTGCAGGGCGCTTCGGTCGGGGTTCGAAGCGGGTTGAACGTGCGCCGGTTTTCGAAAACACGCATGGCTGTTATCTACACCAATGACTTCAGTTTCAAAGGTAGTGGTTGTAGTAGAGGGCGGCCTGTTCTGTGCACAAGCCGGATTTTGCCAAGGGCGACAAGCACTTGCCTTCATGAAAAGCGTGTGGAGCGCGCACCGGTTGCCAGGTGCACGGCATGACAACAACCTTTGCAAAACCGTCGACCCTGTGGACAACCACGGACTTGTCCTTTTCTTGTCCACAGCGTTGTTGGCTTGACAGGCAAAAAAAAAGAGGCCGAAGCCTCTTGGATCCATGCAGGACGGATGCCAGGTGGGCCTCAACCCTTGAGCGTCTGCTCCAGCACGTGGAGTTGCTGGTTGAGCTCCGTGTCCTTGGCGCGGTCGCCCGCGATCTTGCGCACGGCGTGCAGCACGGTGGTGTGATCGCGGCCGCCGAAGAGCTCGCCGATCTCGGGCAGGCTCTTCTGCGTCAGTTCCTTGGCCAGGTACATGGCGATCTGACGCGGCTTGGCGATCGAGGCCGGGCGCTTCTTCGAGTACATGTCCGCGACCTTGATCTTGTAGAAGTCGGCCACCGTCTTCTGGATGTTTTCCACCGAGATCTGGCGGTTCTGGATCGACAGCAGGTCCTTCAGGGCCTCGCGCGCCAGGTTGATCGTGATCTCCTTGTGGCTGAACCGGGCGAAGGCCAGCACCTTGCGCAGCGCACCTTCGAGCTCGCGCACGTTGGCGCGCACGTTCTTGGCGACGAAGAAGGCCACGTCTTCCGGCATGTCGATGCCTTCCTGGGCGGCCTTCTTGATCAGGATGGCCACGCGCATTTCCAGCTCGGGTGGCTCGATGGCCACCGTCAGGCCGGAGTCGAAGCGCGAGGTCAGGCGTTCATCGATGTTGGCGAGGCCCTTGGGGTAGGTGTCGCTCGTCATGATGATGTGCGCCTTCTTGGCCAGCAGGGCCTCGAACGCGTTGAAGAATTCTTCCTGGGTGCGGTCCTTGCCCGCGAAGAACTGCACGTCGTCGATCAGCAGCAGGTCGAGCTGGTGGTACTTGGCCTTCAGCTCGTCGAAGGTCTTGCGCTGGTAGTTCTTCACCACGTCAGAGATGAACTGCTCGGCGTGCAGGTAGAGGATGCGCGCGTCGGGCTTGTCGGCCAGCAGGGCGTTGCCCACGGCGTTCATCAGGTGGGTCTTGCCCAGGCCGACGCCACCGTAGATGAACAGCGGGTTGTACATCTGGCCCGGCGCACCGGCCACGTGCAGCGCGGCGGTGCGCGCCATCTGGTTGGCGCGGCCGGGCACGAGGTTGTCGAAGGTGAGCGCCGGGTTCAGGCCCATGACGCGCGGGTGACCCCGGCCCGCCTGGCTGGCGGCGGCCGCTTCGGCGTGCTGCTGCAGTTGGGCGTTGACCTGGCTCGCCTGTTGCGGGGTCAGCATGGCCGGCCCGCCTTGCACCGGCGTGGCGTGGCCCGATGCCGCGGCCGGCGCGTTGGGGGGCAGGGCTCGACCGGGCAGCACCATGCCGGGACGCACCCCGGTGCCACCCACGGGCAGGGCCGCGCGCGGCGCCAGGGCGATGTCCATGCGCACTTCACCGGGCTGCAGTTCGGCCAGGATGGCCTCGATGCGGGCGCTGTACTGCGTGCGGATCCAGTCCAGCATGAAGCGGTTGGGCACCCGCACGCCGACCAGGGTCACGCCGCCGTCCTGGGCGACGTCGGCCGGAGGCAGCGGACGGATCCAGGTGTTGAACTGCTGCTCCGGCAGTTCCATGGCCAGGCGAGCGCAGGTGCGCGCCCACAGCGTGGCAGGGTCGGAAGCAGAGGAAGGGGTCATGTCTGCTCCCAGGTCGTGGGCGGGGGCAGGCAGGTCGGCGGCGCTCATGTTGTGGACAAGTCCTTCTTGGGGTGCGAATTCTAAGCGCCCCGGGCGAGGTTGCGGACAGGTTATCCACAGATTTTCACCCAGCTCAAGCATGTGCTTTGCGGTGGGCTGCCCCTCCGTGGTGCAAGCGGGCGAGGCATGCAATCGCCGGGCCGGCGTACATCGGGTTGCGCCGGATTTCGCTTCTTCGGTTGACCATCGGGCATAAAACTGCTGTAATCGCGGGTTCGTCCGGCTGGGGCTTTTTCCGCCGGCGTCACCCCCACGGCAATTGCATCGTGTGGGTTCAACGAGTCAACAACAGAACCCTGGGCCGCAAGCGCCCCGCATTGGTTGTCCGGCCCGGATGTTTTCCGGGGCAGAGCAGCAGGTGTGGGCTTTCAGGCCTGATGAAGGACCACCATGAAACGTACCTACCAGCCCTCCAAGACCCGCCGCGCCCGCACCCACGGTTTCCTGGTGCGCATGAAGACCAAGGGTGGCCGCAAGGTCATCAACGCCCGCCGCGCCAAGGGCCGCAAGCGTCTGGCTGTCTGAGCCTGACGGGCCCCACGCGAGCGGCGCCGGCCTGTGGCCCGGTCCGCCTGCCATGAACCCGGTGCGGTCCGCACCGGGAGCGTGGTCTGAACGAGGCCGGGCATTGCCCGGCTTTGTTGCGACTTGACACCCCCTCATACCGTGCGTGCACCCAGCCTGAAAGCCACTGATTTTCACAGGGCTTTTGGAACACGTCCGGTCTCGCGCACGGCGCACTTCGTGCTGCATGTGCTGCCGCGCCAGCCTGTCGGCTGCCCGGGTCCGGGTGAGTTGTCAACACCCTCGCTGCCTTCGGGGTTCGAGGCTGTGGAAGACATCGGCATCGTGACCCCGTGGCGGCTGGGCATGGTCCTGCCGAAGAAGCAGGCTCGGCGCTCCGTGACGCGCTCCCTCATTCGCCATCAGGCCCGCGATGCCTTGCGCCGGTATGGTCCCCTGGTCGGGGCAGCCGCCTGCGCCCAGGGTGCCGAGGGCTGGGTGGTGCGTCTGAAGGCACCGTTCGATCGCCAGCAGTTTCCCAGTGCCGCCTCGGCTGCGCTGGGTGCGGCCGTGCGCGCCGAACTCGACCAGCTCTGGTCTCATCTGCTCAAACCCGCCCGTTCTGCCCCGCCTGTCGTCCCCGCCGCTTCAAGCGGCAAGGAAGCTGGGGCATGATGACCGGCGTTGCATCCCTGGCTGCATGGGTCCACCGCGTGTGCGCCCTGGTGAGCCGGGGGATCAACGGGGTGTTGATCGGTGTGGTGCGGGCCTACCGCTTCTTTCTCAGCCCCTGGCTGGGATCGGCCTGCCGGTTCACACCCACCTGTTCTCAGTACGCGCTGCAGGCGCTCGAGCGCCACGGGCCGGCCGCCGGTTCCTACCTCGCGGCCCGTCGCCTGCTGCGTTGCCATCCGGCCTGTGCCGGTGGCCATGATCCGGTGCCCGATCGGGCGCCGGGCCTGTTTTCCCGTCTTTGCAACCCTTCGTCGGATTCACCTCGCTCATGAATGATCTGCGTCGCACCCTGCTGTGGTCGGTGTTTGCCGTCTCACTGCTGATGTTGTGGGATGGCTGGCTGCGGCACACCGGCCAGCCGTCCTTGTTTGCGCCTGCGCCAGCTGTGGCGACGGCCCCCGCGTCGGCAGCGAGCCAGGGTTCGGTGCCCACCGCCGCCGCCCTGCCCGGTACGGCACCTACTGTGGCAGCAGCGGCCTCGGCCGAGGCTTCCGCGCCAGCCGTGCCGCGCGAGCTGGTCACCATCACCACCGATGTGGTGAAGGCCACCGTCGACACCGAGGGCGGCAGCCTGGTGAAGGTTGAGCTGCTCAAGCACAGCGACCAGCACGAAAGTGGCCGCAACATGGTGGTGCTGGACAAGACGGCCACCCACACCTATGTGGCCGAAACAGGGCTGGTGGGCCAGCGCGCCGGCGAGACCCTGCCCAACCACACGACGCCGTTCACGGTGCAGCCGGGCAACCGCACGCTGGCCGATGGCGCCGATGCGCTGACCCTCACGCTGGCATCGCAGCCGGTCAATGGCGTCAAGCTGGTCAAGACCTACACCTTCAAGCGCGGCGACTACGCCATCGGCGTGAAGCAGGAAGTGGTCAACGCCTCGGCGGTGGCCGTGCACCCGCAGGTCTACCTGCAGCTCACGCGTGACCGCAGCGACCCGGCGGCGGCGGCTGGCCCGGCCTTCCTGGGCGGGCCGGTGGCCTACACCGGCATGGCGGTCTACAACGAGAAGGGCAAGTACCAGAAGCTGTCGTTCGATGATCTGGACAGCGGCAAGGCCGCGTTCGAGAAGACCGACAAGAGCGGCTGGGTGGCCATGGTGCAGCACCACTTCGCCTCGGCCTGGCTGAACAATGAGCCGGTGGAGCGTGAGTTCTTCGGCAAGAAGATCGGCACCGGCCTGTACGCCACCGGCATGCTGTTCAGCCTCGGTGAGGTCGCCGCAGGCCAGAGCAAGGCCTTCGAGTCGACGCTGTTCGTGGGCCCGCAAGAAGAAAACCGCCTGAAGGCGCTGGCCGAAGGCCTGGAGTACACCAAGGACTACGGCTGGACCCACATCATGGCTGCGCCGCTGTTCTGGCTGCTCGACAAGCTGCACGGCATCCTGGGCAACTGGGGCTGGGCCATCGTGGCACTGGTGGTGCTGCTGAAGGCCGCCTTCTACTGGTTGAATGCGAGCGCCTACCGATCGATGGCCAAGATGAAGGCGCTGAACCCGCGCATCCAGCAGCTGCGCGAGAACCTGAAGGACAAGCCGCAGGAGATGCAGCAGCAGATGCTGAAGATCTACCGCGAGGAAAAGGTCAACCCGATCGGCGGCTGCCTGCCCATCCTGATCCAGATCCCGGTGTTCATCGCGCTGTACTCGGTGCTGTCGTCGTCGGTGGAGATCCGCAACGCGCCGTGGATCGGCTGGATCACCGACCTGTCGGTGAAGGACCCGTACTTCGTGCTGCCCCTGCTGATGACGGCCTCGACCCTGCTGCAGACCTGGCTGAACCCGACGCCGCCGGATCCGGTCCAGGCCAAGATGATGTGGATCATGCCGCTGGTGTTCTCGGTGATGTTCTTCTTCTTCCCGGCCGGCCTGGTGCTGTACTGGCTGACGAACAACATCCTGTCGATTGCCCAGCAGTGGATGATCAACAAGCAACTGGGCGTGCAGAACTGATCGCCCCGGTCTGAAAAGACAAAGCCGCCTGCGCAGCAATGCCAGGCGGCTTTTTTCATGCAGCGCGGGCGGCGCTGCAGACGAGGGGACGCGCGGTCAGTCGCGCTTCTGGCGGCGGCTCATGAGCAGGGCGGCGCCGGCAGCAGCCAGGCCCAGCGTCCAGAGCGAGGGATCCTGGTTGTCGGGCACGCCGAGCCGCAGGAGATCCTGAATCAGGTCAAACATGGCGGTTTCCTCCGAGGGGTTTGGTTCTTGTTGCAACGCAACAATGATGCCATGGTGGAAACCCGCAATGACGCGGTGATGACACACCTTGCACCGCGAGATGGCGGGGCGTGCGCCAGTTCAGGGCGCGGCCGTGGGCTGGGGCGCGCCAGCGGGGTGCGCGAGGCCGCCGGGGGCCGGGGCCGAGGCCATGCTGCTTCCCGCTTGCGCCGGGCTTGCGTCCTCGCGGGCTCGGCGCGCCTTCATGTGGGCCCAGGTGAACGGCACCAGCTGCTGGCCCAGAAAGCCGTGCAGCGGGTAATGGCGTTCGTCGAACAGGCCGAGCCGCTCGGGCGCGCGGCGGCCCTGCGGGTAGACGAAGGTGCCGAAGAGGTGGTCCCACAGCATGACGATGCTGTAGTTCTTCGCCTCGTCGATGCGGTTGGAGTGGTGCCAGCGGTGGATCTCGTTGGTGCCGATCAGGTAGTTGAGCCAGCCGAAGCGAAAGCGCACGTTCATGTGCGTGATCGTGGCCAGCACGCTGCCGATCACGCCGCTGAGGATGAAGGCCTCCTGGCTGACCCCGGTCTGGAAGGTGACGAACACGGGCACGATGCGGCGCCAGATCAGGTCGAGCGGGTGGGCGCGGCTGGCGTTGAGCACGCTGAGGCGGTGCGCGCAGTGGTGCACGCTGTGCAGACGCCAGAAGAAGTCGACCTCGTGCCCGATGCGGTGGGTGACGTAGAACATGAAGTCGAACACCAGCCAGGCCACCAGCACCTGGCCCCACAGCGGCAGGTGGTGGGCGGCCCAGGTGTCGGGCAGCACGCCGTACTGGAAGAGCAGGCCAGTGCCGGTGAGCGCCACGAGCGCGTGGATGACGAAGTTCTGGAAGCCGGTGACGGCGATCAGCATCAGGTTGTGCAGCACATCGGTACGCACCTCACCCGGCTCGAAGCGGTTCGGCGTTTCTGGCCACACGTATTGGAGGCCCGTGCACAGCGCGTAATAGGGAAAGAGGAAGTGCGTTGCGATCGGCGTAGGGTCGAAATCGAAATGCAGCACCGTGGCGATGCCGAGCGCGACCGAGCCGAAAAGAAAGAGCCAGCTGACGCAGTGACGAACCATGCAACGACCTCCATTCACCCTCAGGTTAGGAGGGGCGGCAAGGGCCGTCATCGGGGTTTGCGCGGCGCAGCCCTTGGATCGGGGGGACTGCCGGTGACAATGGCGGGCGGCCCAGCGACACGCGGGCTGCAGCAAGGCAAAGGATGGAAGCGGAGAT
Organism: uncultured Aquabacterium sp.; assembly: GCF_947366995.1. Taxonomy (GTDB): domain Bacteria; phylum Pseudomonadota; class Gammaproteobacteria; order Burkholderiales; family Burkholderiaceae_C; genus Aquabacterium. The sequence goes on from NZ_CANBCC010000019.1 coordinate 14,415, forward strand.
GGTGAACACGCAGGGTCAGGTCCCGATTGTGGCGGTGGCCACGGCGGCGGGGCGCGGTGCAGTGGGGATCGTGCGGGTGTCGGGCCGGGGTCTGGACGCGCTGGCGCAGGCGCTGTGCGGGCGGGCGCTCGCGCCGCGGGTGGCCACCTACGGACCTTTCCGCGACGCGCGGGGCGACGCGATCGACCATGGCCTGGCGCTCTACTTTCCGGCGCCGCACAGCTACACCGGCGAGGACGTGCTCGAACTGCAGGGCCACGGCGGCCCGGTGGTGATGCAGCTGTTGCTGGCGCGGTGTCTGGAAGCCGCGGAAGAACGGGACGCGGCCACTGGGCAGGCCCGCTTGCCCGGCTTGCGGCTGGCCGAGCCGGGCGAGTTCACCCAGCGCGCCTTCCTGAACGACAAGATCGACCTGGCCCAGGCCGAGGCGATTGCCGACCTGATCGACGCGAGCACCGAGGCGGCGGCGCGCTCGGCCAGCCGGTCGCTGGGCGGTGCGTTCTCGCGCGAGGTGAACGCGCTGCGCGACCGGATGGTGAACCTGCGCATGCTGGTGGAAGCCACGCTCGATTTTCCGGAAGAAGAGATCGACTTTCTGGAAAAGGCCGACGCGCGCGGCAAGCTCGATGGCCTGCTGGGCGCGCTGGAGGCGGTGCTGGCCCAGGCGCGGCAGGGCGCCCTGTTGCGCGAGGGCATGCAGGTGGTGCTGGCCGGGCAGCCCAATGCGGGCAAGAGCTCGCTGCTCAATGCCCTGGCCGGGGCCGAACTGGCCATCGTCACGCCGATCGCCGGCACGACACGCGACAAGGTCAGCGAAACCATCCAGATTCACGGCGTGCCGCTGCACGTGATCGACACGGCCGGGCTGCGTGCCGAGCACGAGGCGGCCGACGAGGTCGAGCGCATCGGCATGGCGCGCAGCTGGGAGGCCATCGCCCAGGCCGATGCCGTGCTGTTCCTGCACGACCTGACGCGGGTGGACGACGCGGTGTATGCGGCCATCGATGCCGACATCGCCGGCCGGCTGCCCGACGGTGTGCCGGTGGTGCACGTGTTCAACAAGGCCGATGCGTGCGCCGATGACGCCGGGCTGCGCATGCAGACCTGGCTGGGCACCCGCCAGGCCGAAGGTGAGCAGGCCGTGGCGCTGTCGGCGCGCACGGGCACCGGGCTGGACGGCCTGCGTGAGCGCCTGCTGGCCCTGGCAGGCTGGCAGGCCGGCGGCGAGGATGTCTTCATCGCCCGGCAGCGGCACGTGCAGGCGCTGCGTGTCGCGCGGGCGCATCTGCAACAGGCGCAAGCCCATGCCGCACTGCGGGATGGGGCCCTCGATTTGCTGGCGGAAGAACTTCGCCTGGCGCACAATGCCCTGGGCGCCATCACCGGCGCCTTCTCGGCCGATGACCTGCTCGGTGAAATCTTCACCCGCTTCTGCATTGGCAAATGACGCAGCCCTGGACGATGCCGGTCGGTGCGCGCTGAACCGCACGGTGGCAACGAGGACAAGATGGACGGCAACGAACTGATTCAGGCCATTCAGACGCTGAACACGGACGATGCGTTCCGGCCGCGTCTGGATCCCCAGCAATGGCGCACCTTTGTGCAGTACCTGACCCGCCACGAATTGCGGGCAGGTGACCTGCTGATCAAGCAGGGTGACCGGGAACGGACGGTGTATTTTCTGGGGCAGGGGTCGCTGCAGGTCTTTGTGACCGGTGCGGCACCCGGGGCGAGCCGCATTGCCATCCTTCGGCCCGGGGCCATGTGTGGCGAGCCGGCGGTGTTTGCCGATGTGCCGCGCTCGGCCAACGTCGAGGCCATGACGCCCTGCGTGGTGTTTGCCTTGCGGCTGCCGCGTTTCGAAGAGCTGATGGCGCGCGTGCCGCTGGTCGCGGCCGAAGTGTTGCGTGCGGCGGGCAACGTCATGGTGGTGCGTCAGCGCAGCAACCTGAGCCGCCAGGTGCCGGCCGCCTGAGACTGCGCCGCATTCGCCTCGACAGCCGGGCCTGGGGCTGTCCAAGATCACAAATCAAGAAAACAGCAACGGTTTCAGTGGAGTGAACAAGGATGTCCCCCCTTCCGGCCCTGCGGCGTCCCACCATTCTGGTGGCGGACGACTCGCCCCAGAACATCGAGCTGCTGTCCAGGGTGCTGGGGCAGGACTACCGCATCAAGGTGGCGACCTCGGGTGACAAGGCGCTGAAGATCGTCTACTCGGACGAGCCACCCGACCTGGTGCTGCTCGACATCATGATGCCCGACCTGAGTGGCCACGAGGTGTGCCGTCGGATGAAGGCCAACCCGGACCGCCGCCGCATCCCGGTCATCTTCGTGACGGCGATGAGCACCATCGAGGACGAGGCGCTGGGTCTGAGCCTGGGCGCCGTCGACTACATCACCAAGCCGATCAGCCCGCCGCTGGTGCAGGCGCGGGTGCGCACGCATCTGGCGCTGTACGACCAGTCGCGCGAGCTCGAGCGCATGGTGGCGCAGCGCACCAGCGAGCTGGTGGCCACGCGCCAGCAGATCATCCGCCGGCTGGGCCGCGCCGCCGAGTACAAGGACAACGAGACCGGCAACCACGTGGTGCGCATGAGCCACATCGCGCGGCTGGTGGCGCAGCAGGCCGGCATGGGGCCCGAGGCGGTGCAGCTGGTCTTCCAGGCCGCGGCCATGCACGACGTGGGCAAGATCGGCGTGCCGGACCACATCCTGCTCAAGCCAGGCCCATTGACCGACGAAGAGCGCCAGATCATGCGCCGCCACCCGCAGATCGGCGCGGACATCCTCGGCAAGCACGACAACGAACTGCTGGCGGCGGCCCGCACCATTGCGTTGACCCACCATGAGCGCTGGGACGGCACGGGCTACCCCCAGGGGCTGCAGGGCGAGCAGATTCCGATCTTCGGGCGCATCGTGGCGCTGGCCGATGTGTTCGATGCGCTGATGACGCGACGTCCTTACAAGCCGGCGTTCAGCGCGCAGCAGTCGCTGGCCATCATGGCCGACGAGCGCGGCAAGCACTTCGACCCGACCTTGCTGGACTGCTTCTTTGCGCAGCAGTTCGAGATCCTGCGCATCATGAACCTGTACGCGGACGAGCGCGGCACGGTGAGCGACGCCGCCTGAGAGGGTGAACGCGGGCCCCGCCGGGGCTCCCCGGTTCAGACCGGGATGGCGCGCAGCGCCTCGGCCGCGGCCTCGAAGTCGTACTGATCGAGCGCGCGGCGCACTGCCACGGCCTCGGGGTGATCGGCCAGTTCGGGGCGCAGTTCCAGCAGATCCGCCATGACCTCGCGGGCCTGCGCATCGTTGTCGGCCACCAGCTGCCGCAGACGGGCCCACAGCGGCTGGGTGCCCGGGTCGCGCAGGGCGGCTTCCTGGCGTGCCCGTTGCGGCACCGAGGGTTGGGACAGCTGGGCGATGTCAGCGAGCACGGCGTCGAGTGCCGCCACGGTGGCCTGGGCCTCTGCCTGGACGGCCGGTGTGTCGGGCCCACCTTGAAGCAGCGCACCTTCCAGTGCCACACAGTGCTGGAACAGCGTGCGCGCGCCGATGTTGCCGGCCAGGCCCTTCAGCCCGTGCACCACCTCGGTGGCCTGGTGCGCGGTGGTGGCCGCGGCGAACTCGGTGGCGAACTCCGCATGGTTGCGGGCAAAGCCCCGCAGCAGGCGGCGGTAGAGGTCGACATTGCCCATGCAGCGCGCGACGCCATCAGCCATGTCGAGCGCGGCCATGTCGGGCAGTGCGGGCTCGAGTGCCTCGGGCGCCGGGGGCGAGGACAGCACCTGACTCGGCTTGATCCAACGGGCCAGGATGGCGAACATCTGGTTGAGGTCGAGCGGCTTGGTGATGTGGTCGTTCATGCCCGAATCGAGCACCCGCTGGCGGTCACCGGCCATGGCGCCGGCCGTCATCGCGATCACCGGCAGATGGGCCCACGCCGGGTTGGCGCGGATGTGCTCGGTGGCGGTGTAGCCGTCCATCACGGGCATCTGGCAGTCCATCAGCACGCCGTCGAACGCACCGTCGGCGTTGAGGCGGTCGAGCGCCTCCTGGCCGTTGGTGGCCACGACGACCGTCATGCCGGCCCGCTCGAGCAGGTCACAGGCCAGTTCGCGGTTGAGCGGCTGGTCTTCCACCAGCAGCACGCGCGCGCCGGCCAGGTCGCGCTGGGCCTGCTGCAGCACGCGGTTGGCGGCACGGGGCCCCGGCGGGGCGGCCAGGTCTTCGCCCAGCACGCGGCCCAGGGTGTCGACCAGCGTCGATGGCGTGACCGGCTTGTGGATGATGCCGGCGAGCTCCAGCCCCTCGGCGGCCTGCAGCGCCTCTTCGCGGCCGAAGGCGGTGACGAGCAGCACGCAAGGGCGCTGTTCGGGCGGCATGGACAGGGCGTGGCGCGCGAAGGTGATGCCGTCCATGCCGGGCATCTTCCAGTCGGTCAGCAGCAGGTGGTGCGGGCGGCCGGCCTGCATGGCTTCGCGCAGGCGCTCGAGCGCGTGCTCGCCGCTGTCGCACACGTCCACATCGAGACCGAGGCGGCGCACCATGTCGCCCAGCACCTCGCGGGCCGAGGCGTTGTCGTCGACCAGCAGCACCCGTTTGCCCTGCAGTTCGCTGGCCAGCAGGGCACGGCGCGCCAGCGGCTGGGTCTGCAGGCCGAAGCGCGCGGTGAAGTGGAAGGTGCTGCCTTCGCCGGGCTGGCTGTGGGCCCAGATGCGGCCGTTCATCATGTCGACCAGCTGTCGGCTGATGGCCAGGCCGAGGCCGGTGCCGCCGTACTGGCGGGTGGTCGAGCTGTCGGCCTGGGTGAACGGCAGGAACAGGCGGTCGAGCTGCTCGGGCGACAGGCCGATGCCGGTGTCGGACACCCAGAAGTGCAGGGTCACCTCCGAGGCGTCAAGCCGCTGCACCTCACAGCCGATGATGACCTCGCCGTGCTCGGTGAACTTGACCGCGTTGGTGCCCAGGTTGATGAGCACCTGGCCCAGTCGGGTCGGGTCGCCGATGAGGGCCGTCGGGATGTCGGGCGGGGCGGTGAACAGCAGCTCCAGCCCCTTTTCCTCGGCGCGCACGCCCAGCACGTCGGCCATGTGGCTGACGACCGTCTCCAGCTGGAACGGCGTGCGCTCGAGCTCCAGCTTGCCCGACTCGATCTTCGAGACGTCGAGCACGTCGTTGAGGATCTGCAGCAGGTTGGCTGCCGCGCCGTGGGCCTTGGTGATGTAGTTGCGCGCCTTGGCGGGCAGCTCGTCGATCAGCGCCAGGTGGGTCATGCCCATGATGGCGTTCATGGGGGTGCGGATCTCGTGGCTCATGTTGGCCAGGAAGCGGGACTTGGCTTCGGTGGCCGCCTGCGCCGCCTGCTGTGCGGCCCGCAACGCGGTCTCGGCGCGCTTGCGCTCGGTGATGTCGCGCAGGATGGCGCAGACCTGCCGCTCGCCGTCGTGCTCGAAGGGGATGGCGACGACCTCGGCTTCGAAGGGCACGCTGTCGAAGCGGGTGTGACTCCACTCGAAGCGGTAGGGTTTGCCGGCCAGCAGGTGGTCGTGCACGGCCCGGGCCACGGCCAGCACCTCGGGCTGCTTGAGCAGGTGAGGGGAGGTCAGCGGCGCCTCGTGCAGCTTCAGGCCGATCAAGGCTGTCGGGTGGTCGGCGCCGAACATGGTCAGCGCCGTGGGGTTCACACGCGTGATGCTGCCCTGGCTGTTGGAGAAGAAGAAGGCCAGCGGTGCGTTGGCGAACACCGCCTGCGTGCGTGCTTCCACCTGCTTGCGCTCGCTGATGTCCGTCCAGTAGCCATTGAAGGTGCGCGTGCCATCGGCTGCCGTCGTGCACTGGCTTTCGCATTCGATCCACCAGGGGCGGCCGGAATGCCGCACGGTGAACTCGCTGCGGGTCTGCGGGGGCTCGCGCAGGTCGGCGTCGATCAGGCGCCACACGCGCTCCGGGTCTTCCTTCAGGTCTTCGGGCGTGATGCCGATCAGTTCGCGCAGGCCGGCGCCCAGGAAGGTGAAATGCCCCTGCCGTGCGCCGGCCGGGATGCGGTATCGGAACACCGTCAGCGGCAGCGCGTGCGCCATGTCGGCCAGGTCGCGGTGGGCCTGTTCCTGCAGTTCGTATTGCCGCAGGCGCTGCCCCACCAGCAGGATCACGCCCAGGCCGCTGAGCCACAGCAGCGCCGCACCGCCCCCCCAGGCCGCGATGATGGGGGTTTCGCCTTCCAGCGGAATCAGCGACCAGGCGATCAGGCCGCCATAGCTCAAGGGCCGGGAGATGGCCAGGTGCGGCCCGTCCATGCGGTGCACCACCGTCATCCGGTGGCCCCGCACGCGCGCGGTGTCGAGCATCCAGCCCAGTTCGTTGGGCACGCGCAGATACAGGTCCTTCATGGCGCTGGTGCCCAGGTTGATCGGGCCTTGCAGCGGCGTGTGGCCGAGCACGTCCGACACCTGGCTGCTCATCAGCACGACGCCATGGGGATCGGTGACCAGCAGCTTGCGCCACGGGTCGTCGAACAGACGGCCCAGCACGGTGGCGCCCTGCTTGACGACGACCACGCCAGCCGGGGCGGCGCTGTCACCGATCCGCGCTGAAAAGTAGAACCCGGGCGAGCGCGACACACGGCCCACGGCGAACTGCGTGCCGCTGCCATGCGCCATGGCGTCGGCAAAGTAGGCCCGTCCGCGGTAGTTGCCGCCAATGATGTTGACGGCGCTGTCGATCTCGCTGAAGGCCACGCTGGTGCCGAAGCGGTCGAGCACGAAGATCTGTTCGACATCGAAGTCGCGCGCGGTGGCATGGAGCAGCAGGCTGGCCGGGCGCACGGGGGGCTGGCTTTCGAGCACGCCGCGCATGCGCGGGCGGTCGGCCTCGGTGAGGCGCTCTGAGCCGGGCACCTCGACCTCTTGCAGCAGGGTGGTGACGGCCGTCTGCCGGCCCAGGGCGCGGGGCAGGGCGGCAAGCTGGCGGAACTGGCTTTCCAGCGAGCCGTGCAGGCTGTCCAGCCGGTGCTGCGCGGCCGTCACGCGCTCGGCGCGGTGGTGGTCGATCTGGCGGTAGACCAGGGCGGCGGTGCTCAGCGTCACCAGCGCGGTCCACACGCCGGCGGCCAGCCAGAGCCGGCGATTCAGCCGACGTGGCGAGCGGGACCGGTCGTCACGGGGGGAAGCAGCGGTCGACTCGGGGTTGGACAGCACGTCCATGCGGGGCTCTCCTGGTGCCTGATGCGGGAGCGCGGGCCCCGGCCTTTTGGCGCAAAGTGTGCCGCGAGTCGCTGCGCAGGCCTAGAGGGACATCCAGCCGATGCCGCGACATTTTCAGCCTTTGAGCAACACGCTTTCGGCACGTGCAAGATCCTGCGGTCGGCCCGACAGCACCAGGGTGTCGCCCGCTTCGAGCAGCAGACCCGGCGACGGGGACATCACCGCCCCCTGGGCGCGGCGCACCGAGACCACCGTCACGCCGACGCCCGCCGGATCCAGGCTGTCATCGAGCGTCCGTCCGACGCACACCGAGCTTGGCTCCAGCGTCACCGACTGCAGACGCTGCAATTCGAGTTCATCGACGCTGTCGTCGTCGGCTCCGTGGAAATACCCGCGCAGCAGACCATAGCGCGCCACCCGCTGGTCCTGCACCAGGCGGATCACGCGGCGGATGGGCACGCCCACCAGGGCCAGCGTCTGCGAGGCCAGCATCAGCGAGCCCTCGATGGCTTCGGGCACGATCACGCTGGCGCCCGCGGACTGCAGCTCGTCGAGCGACTGGTCGTCAATCGTGCGCACGGCCACCGGCACATGGGGGGCGTGCTCGCGCACGTGGTGCAGCACCTTGTTGGCCGTGGGCGTGTCGGGGTAGGTGACGACCACCGCGGCAGCGCGTGTGAGGCCCGCGGCCACCAGGCTCTGCAGGCGGGTGGCATCGCCGAAGACGACGTTCTGCCCCGCAGCCGCAGCCTGGCGCACGCGGTCGGGATCGAGGTCGAGCGCCATGTAGGGAATGTGCTCCTGCTCCAGCAGGCGCGCCAGGTTCTGGCCGCTGCGCCCGTAGCCGCAGATCACGACGTGCTTCTCGGTGTTGATGGCCTTCGAGGCGATCTTCGTCATCGCCAGAGACTGCATCAGCCAGTCGGTGGCCGACACCTTCATCACGATCCAGTTGCTGTAGTGGATGATGAACGGCGTGGCCAGCATCGACAGCACCATCGAGGCCAGCAGCGGGCTCTGCACGTGGTGCGGCAGCAGCTTCTGCTCGGCGGCGAGGTTCAGCAGCACGAAGCCGAATTCACCAGCCTGAGCCAGATACAGGCCGGTGCGCAGCGCCACGCCGGTGGGCGCGCCGAACAACCGGGCCAGCGCCGCCACCAGCCCGAGCTTGAACAGCACCGGCACCGTGGCCAGCAGCAGCACCAGGCCCCACTGGTTGACCAGGCTGTGCCAGTCGAGCTTCATGCCGATCGTGATGAAGAACAGCCCGAGCAGCACGTCGTGGAAGGGCCGGATGTCGGTCTCCACCTGGTGTTTGTATTCGGTTTCGGCGATCAGCATGCCGGCCACGAAGGCGCCCAGCGCCAGCGACAGCCCGAAGTGCTCGGTAAGCCAGGCCAGCCCGAGGGTGACGAGCAGCAGGTTGAGCATGAAGAGCTCTTCGCTCTTGCGGCGCGCCACCATGTCCAGCCACCAGTGCATCACCTTCTGGCCACCGGCCAGCAGCACCGTCAGCAGCGCGGCGGCCTTCAGGCCGGCCAGTGCCAGCGTGCGCGTCAGCTCGCTGGCGCTGTCTCCCAGCGACGGAATCAGTACCAGCAGCGGCACCACGGCCAGATCCTGGAAGAGCAGGATGCCCATCACGCGTCGGCCGTGTTCGCTTTCCAGCTCCAGCCGCTCGGCCATCAGCTTGACGACGATGGCGGTGGAGCTCATGGCCAGCGCGCCACCCAGGGCCAACGCGCTCTGCCAGCTCAGCCCCCATCCCAGCAGTCCACCCTCGACCCCCAGCCACGCCAGGCCGGCACCCAGCGCCAGATGCCCGAGCAGCGTGGCCAGCATCGTCAGCCCCACCTGGCTCAGGCCCAGCCCGAACACCAGCGACTTCATGCTCTTGAGCTTGGGCAGATTGAACTCCAGCCCGATCACGAACATCAGGAAGACGACGCCGAACTCGGCCAGGTAGCTCACGCCGGCCGAGTCCTTGGCCAGGGCCAGCGCATTCGGCCCGATCACCACCCCCACGGCCAGGTAGCCCAGCATCGGGGGCAGCTTGATGAGCCGGCACAACACCACGCCAATCACGGCGGCAAACAGATAGAGCAGTGTGAGGTCGAGCGTGCTGGCCATGTTGTCCCTAGAATCACCCGATCCTACCCGGGCAGGGGTGCCGTTGCGCCCGCCCGGGCCAGACTTCCGACGCTTTCTCCTTTCATGTCTGCACTTCCTTCCCAAGACGCCGTGGTGGCGATGGCCAGCCAGGCCCTGGACATCGAGGCCCGCGCGCTGCTCGACCTCAAGGCCCGCCTGCAGGGCGAGCCCGGCGCTGCCTTCACCCGTGCGGTGCACACCATGCTGGCGTGCCGCGGCCGGGTGGTCGTGATGGGCATGGGCAAGAGCGGCCATGTGGGCCGCAAGATCACCGCCACGCTCGCATCCACCGGCACGCCGGCGATGTTCGTGCACCCGGCCGAGGCGCACCATGGCGACCTCGGCATGGTGCAGCCGGGCGACGTCGTGATCGCGATCTCCAACTCCGGCGAGAGCGAGGAGCTGACCGCGCTGCTGCCCGTCATCAAGCGCATCGGCGTGCCGCTGGTGGCCATGACGGGCAAGCCCGCCTCGTCGCTGGCCCGCCATGCCGACATCGTGCTCGACAGCGCCGTGTCGGTCGAGGCCTGCCCGCTGAACCTGGCGCCCACCGCCAGCACCACCGCGCAGATGGCGCTCGGCGATGCCCTGGCCGTGGTGCTGCTGGAAGCGCGCGGCTTCAAGGCCGAAGACTTTGCCCGCTCGCATCCGGGCGGCTCGCTGGGCCGCCGCCTGCTGACCCACCTGCGCGACGTGATGCGCTCGGGCGAGGCCGTGCCGCGTGTGGCCCCCGAAGCGCCATTCGGCGAGCTGATGCGCGAGATGAGCGCCAAGGGCCTGGGCGCCGCGGCGGTGGTCGAGGCCACCGGGCGCCTGCTTGGCGTCTTCACCGACGGCGACCTGCGCCGCAAGATCGAAGCCGGTGTCGACCTGCGCGGGCTGACGGCCGCCGAGCTGATGACGCCCGCCCCCCGCACCATCCGCGACGACGTGCTGGCGGCCGAGGCCGTGTCGCTGATGGAAGCGCACCGCATCAACACCCTGCTCGTGGTCGACGCCGCCGGCGCGCTGGTGGGCGCCGTCAGCACCAACGACCTGATGCGCGCGAAGGTGATCTGACATGCGCCCGCTGCACGCCACGTTGACCTTTCCCGAGCCGCTGCGCGACAAGGCCCGCGGCATCCGCGCCGCCATCTTCGATGTGGACGGGGTGCTGACCGACGGCACGCTCTACATCAGCGAAGCCGGCGAAACGCTCAAGGCCTTTCATGCGCTGGATGGCCATGGCCTGAAGCTGCTGGCCCAGGGCGGCATCACGCCCATCGTCATCACCGGTCGGGATTCGCCCGCGGTGCGTCGCCGCCTGGCTGACCTGGGTGTGAAGCACGCCGTGTTTGGCGCGCACGACAAGCTGGCCGTGGCCACGCCGCTGCTGGCTGAACTGGGCGTGGGCTGGCATGAGCTGGCCGTGATGGGTGATGACTGGCCCGACCTGCCGCTGCTGGCCCGGGCGGGCTTTGCCATCGCGCCGGCCAACGCGCATCCCGAAGTCAAGGCCATCGCCGACCACGTGAGCGCGCTGCAGGGCGGGCAGGGCGCCGCCCGCGAGGCGTGCGACCTGCTGTTGTGGGCCACCGGCCGCTACGACGCACTCTTGCACGGTCACCTGCAAACGCTGGACACCACCGCCGAAGGCGCCCGCCGATGAAGCCGCGCAGCTGGGAGTGGCTGTCGTATGCCCAGGCCGGGCTGCCGGTGCTGGCCGCCGGGCTGCTGGCCGGCTTCACCTGGTGGCTGGTGCAGTCGTCTCCGCAGCCCGAAACGGCGCGGCGCGCTGCAGTCGCCCCCACGGTGCCCGACTACACGCTCGAACGCGCCCGCATCTCGCGCATCGACACAGAGGGCCGACTCAAGGCCGTGATCGACGGCGAGGTGATCCGGCACTATCCCGAGGGCGACCGCATCGAGATCGACGTGCTCGAACTCTCCGCCCGCGGTGACGAGGGCGACAGCGTGCACGCGCTGGCCCGCCGCGGCGAAGCGGTTGGCACGACCGAGGTCATCACGCTGACCGGGGCCGTGCGCGTGACCGCGATGCCGGTGCCGGGCACGGCGAAGCAGCAAGGCATGGCCAGCACCGCGCCCGTGCGCCTGGTGGGCGAGGGCCTGAAGATGGACGGCCGCACCCGCGTGCTGAGCGCCGACCAGCCCACCACGCTGTACCAGGCGGGCAGCGTGGTGCGCGGCAACACCATGCGCCATGACGAGCGCACCGGCGTGACCGAGTTCAAAGGCCGGGTGACTGGCCGCTACGAGCTGGCGAGCCGCCCGTGACGGCCCCGCTGGCCTTCATTACCGGCGCCTCCAGCGGCATCGGGCAGGCCCTGGCCGCCCGCTATGTGGCACTAGGCTGGCGCGTGGCCCTGGTGGCGCGCCGTGCCGAGTTGCTGCGTGAGTGGGTGCTCGCCCAGGGCTGGCCCGCCGACCGGTGGGCGGTGTATGCGGCCGATGTGCGCGACGAGGCCGCCATGCAGGCCGCGGCGCATGCCTGCCTGGTGCAGCAGGGCCTGCCCGATGTGGTCGTGGCCAACGCCGGCATCAGCATCGGCATCGACCTGTCCCTGGCCGAAGACCTGCCGGTGCTGCGTGACCTGCTGGAGACCAATGTGATCGGTGTGGCCGCCACCTTCCAGCCTTTCATCGCGCCGATGAAGGCGCGGGGGCGCGGCACGCTGGTGGGCGTGGCCAGCGTGGCCTCGGTGCGGGGGCTGCCCGGACATGCCGGCTACTGCGCCGCCAAGGGCGCCGTGGTGCAGCTGTGCGAAACCCTGCGCGGCGAGCTGCAGGCGCATGGCGTGCGCGTGGTCACGCTCGCGCCGGGCTACATCGACACGCCACTGACCCGCGAGAACGACTACCCGATGCCCTTCCTGATGGCCCCGGACGTGTTTGCGGCAAAAGCGGTCGATGCGATCGCGGCTGGCGTGCGCTGGCGCGTCATCCCCTGGCAGATGGGCGTGGTCGCGGCGGTGCTCACGTGGATGCCGCGCAGCCTGTTCGACCGCATCGTGGGCGGCCAGCAGCACCGAAAGAAGCGCCGCCGGCCTGCTGCCGGTCAGTGACCCCGGCCTTTGCCGTGGCCCTTACCCGGGTGGTCGTCGTGGCCGTGGTGGTCGTGCCCGTCGTGGTCATGGTCATGGCCTCGGTTGCCCTTGCCCTTCTTGGGGCCGCCGTCGTCACGAACAAAATAGACCGGCTGGCCGCAGGCTCTGTACTGACCGCAGTAGCGCGCCCAGTTCTTCGAGTGCCCGGGCGGAACACGCATGTAGATCGGACGTTGCACCACGGCCACCGGGCCCTGGTGAATGATCACCGGCTGCGGGTAGACCAGCACGGGACGGGTATCGCCGATGTCGACGCGACCGTAAAAGCCCGGTTGGTTGATGCTCACGCTGACGCCGACGTTCTGGGCCGAGGCCAGGCTGGCCAGCGAGGCCAGGGCAGCGACGGCGGCCAGGCGGGGAAGGGTGTACTTCTTCATGGTCTTTTGCAGAGCGCCCGGCGAGGCCGGGCCAGGGCCCGATTGTGCGCGTGGGGGCTCGCGGGGCTGTGTCTGGCTGTGTCGCGCTTGTGACCAGATGTGCCGCCGGGCCCGCATCGTGGTGCGGCAGCGAGCGCCCAAGAAAAAAGGCGGTGCCTTGAGACACCGCCTTCTTGCCTGAGCAGGGGCCGATCAGTAGCCGCCGCCGTAGCCGCCGTCGCCACGGCCACCGCCGTAACCACCGCCGCCGTTGCCACGGCCACCGCCGTAGCCGCCGCCACCATTGCCACGGCCGCCGCCGCCGCCGTAACCGCCGCCACCGCCTTCACGACGGCCGCCGCCGAAACCGCCGCCGCCACCGCCGCTGCCACCGTACGGGCTGCGGAAGCCAGCCGGGCGCTCTTCACGAGGACGGGCTTCGTTGACGACCACGGCACGGCCGGCCACGGGCTGACCGTTCAGGCCGTTGATGGCGGCTTGCGCCTCGGCATCCGAACCCATTTCGACGAAGCCGAAGCCCTTCGAGCGGCCGGTTTCACGGTCCATCATGACCTTGGCCGAGCTCACGGCACCGTATTCCGAGAAAGCGTCCTGCAGATCCTGATCGCGCACGCTGTAGGCCAGGTTGCCCACGTAAAGTTTGTTGCCCACGAGAGAGCCCCTTTCAAGTAACTAAGTAACCATGTGGAGCTTCAACCCATCAGGACCCATTCCAAAGACGGTGCCGCTTCCAGACACAGACGAAACCATTATGGTGGATGCCTGCACGATCGGCCAGCATTTTCAACCCTTATTTGTGCCAGCGTGTCAACCATCCGGGTGCGTTGTTGTGCCTGCGCTTCATGCCCGCCTCAGGGCTAGCCCCTATCATCGACCCGGCGGGGAACCCCGCTGAACGCCCGACATCCCACCCTGATGAGCTCAGAGTCTGTTGCACCTTCCCCCGAAAACGCTGCCCCCCGGGCGGTTCGTCGCCGTTTCGACTGGTGGCAGGCGCTGGTGCGCGTGCTCGCCAGCATCGAAGCCGTGCGCGACGGCCAGGTGATCTACGTGCTGCTGGCCGCCTTCTCCGGCGCAGGCCTCGCGGTTGCCAGTGCCCAGGCCTCGCTGGGGCGGGGTGACACGAACTGGGCGATCGGGCAGGGCGCCGCCGCGCTCTTCATTGCGTTCTACGGGGCGAACGCCGCCGGGCTCATGTCGATGGACCGCGCGCGGGGCGTCGTGCCGCGCGACGGGTGGTCTGCCGTGCAGGACGGCCTGGGTGTGGGCCACCGGATGCTGCTGGCGGTGCTGGCTGCTGTGCTGGTGGTCGGAACGCTGGCGGCGGGGGTGGCCGGGCTGTACTGGCTCAGCGGGCTGCCGAAGGTGGGCCCGTGGTTGTTCGTGCTGGTGGTGCCGGCCACGGTGCTGCTGCTGGGCCTCACCATGTTGTCGGTGGTGGCGGTCATCGCCCCGCTGACTGGGCCGGTCGTGTGGTCGGGCGCCTCGTCCTGGCAGGCGTGCCGGGCGCTGGTGCGGCTGGTGCGCGAACGCCTGCTGCAGTCGGCGGTGCTGGTGGGCGGGCTGAGCCTGGTCACCGGCCTGACCGGGGCCGCCACCAGCTTCATGGTGATGGCGGGCGGCCGGGTGATGGCCGAGGCGTCGATTTTCGTGCTCGGCGTCGACATCAAGCCCGAGATGCTGATGGCCGGCCTGATGGGCTACAACGTGCGTGTGGTCGACCTGACCGTGCCGGCCGACGCGCTGCCCTACATCCGCGCCGCGACGGTGGGTGGCGGCGTGGTGTTCGCGCTGGCGCTGGTGCTGCCCACGGTGGTCTACCTGCGTGGGGTGTGCGAGGTGTTCCTGGCGCTGCAGCAGGCGGATGTGGCGGAGGCCGGCGCCGAGCAGGCCTGACCGCCGCATGGCGTGAGCGTGGCGGACGGCGGCCGTGCCATCATCGCGGCCATGTCACGCCGTCCCCCCGCCCTTGCCGCCGATGCCCGTCCCTGCCCTTGCGGGCGACCCGCCCCGTATGCGTCGTGCTGCGGGCGCTACCATGCCGGCCCGTTGGCCTTGCAGGCGCCGGATCCCGAGTCGCTGATGCGCTCGCGGTACAGCGCCTTCGTCCTGGACGAGCGCGAATACCTCCTGGCCACCTGGCATCCCGACACCCGGCCGGCGTGCATCGAGCCGCCCGAACCCGGGCTGCAGTGGCTGGGGCTGACGGTGCGCCGCACTTCGATGACGGGCCCCGATCGCGGGTTGGTGGACTTCGTGGCCCGCAGCAAGCTGGGCGGTCGGGCCCACCGGCTGGAGGAGGTCAGCGATTTCGCACGCGAGGGCGGACGCTGGTATTACGTGAAGGCGCTGGACGAGGGCGCCTGACCGCCTGACGCCCGAACATCCCCCGCGCTGCGCTGCGCAGGCCCCCATCCGCGGGGTTAAATGGGGGGCGGAAGGGCTTCCCCGGCAGACACCGCGCGGGCGCCTCCTTATGGTGGGCGCATGTGGTCCTCTCTCTCTTCCCTGAGCGACGCGCTCGCGCGGCTCGACACCATCCAGATCATGATGGCCATGCTTGGCGTGTCGGCCGTGCTGGTGACCGCCGCCGAAGGCGTGCTGATTGCCCGACGACGGGGGGCCGGCGCGTATGACTGGCGTGCCTTCTGGACGACGGTGCGCATCAACGGCTGGCGCGTGGTGGTGGAGGCCATCCCGATGGGGGCCGTGCTGGGTGCGGCCCTGCCCTTCGGGGCCTGGATGTACGCGCACCGGCTGTGGACCGTGCCCATGGACACGGCATGGGGCTGGGTCGCCATGTTCTTCACCACCGAGTTCTTCTATTACTGGCTGCACCGTGCCGGCCACCGCATTCGCTGGTACTGGGCCTCGCACCAGGTGCATCACTCGGGCAACGAATACAACCTGGCCGCGGCATTCCGGCAGTCGATCACCGGCAAGGTCAGCGGCGGCTTCGTCTTCTTTGCGCCGCAGTGCCTGCTGGGCTTTTCCCCCGATGCCGTGCTGATGTCCTACGGGCTGAACCTGGTCTACCAGTTCTGGATCCACACCGACCTGGTGCCGAAGCTGGGCTGGATGGAGGGGGTTTTCAACACGCCTTCGGCGCACCGGGTGCACCACGCGGCCAACGTCGAATACCTGGACTGCAACTACGGCGGCACCATCATGCTGTTCGACCGGCTGTTCGGCACCTATGTGGAAGAGAAGGACGGGGTGCCGATCCGCTACGGGCTGGTCAAGCCGCAGCGCTCGTACACGGCGCTGCGGATCTGTCTGGCGGAGTGGGCGGCCATGGCGCGAGACGCGCTCAAAGCGCGCCGGCCCGCCCACTTGCTGGGCTACCTGTTCGGGCCCCCGGGCTGGGCGCCGGACGGGCGCGGCCTGACCACCGACGACCTGCGTACGCGGATGAAGGCGTTGACGGGCGAGGCGGCCGGGGTGCCGCCCGAGTGGATGCTGGACGGGCGTGAGGCGCCGACCGAGGTCAGCCGCGGGTCGCCACTTCCAGTTCAGTGAGCCACAGCATGGCGTGGGCCTGGCTGCTGCCGCACATGTCGTGCGAGGGTTGCAGCGAGCCGCACACGGCCGGCCGCGTGGCCTGACCGAACAGCTGGCAGCGCAAGGCTGCGTCGAGGTGCGGGCAGGGCATGCCGGCGGGCTTGCCGTGAGGCAGGCCGGGCATCGGCGAGCTGATGGAGGGCGCGGTGCAGCAGGCGCCGCAGCCTGGGCGGCATGCCGGCGCAGCGGCGACAGGCGGGAAGGGCGTCTGGGCCATCCCGCATTGTCGCCGCCGGCCCTTCTCGCAACAACCCCGTTTGAATAATCGTCGTGATGACAGCGACTGCCAGTTCACTGTAGGCCGACGCCTCGGGCAATGCCCATCCCTAACTTGAGGCGGCTGGGGAGACACCCCGGCCCGCGGCGGGGCGATGGCGGGCGGGCCCCGGCTCAGGCGGGTTTCAGTACAATGGAAGGTTGCTCAAAAATGTGGCACGCCGTGAGGCGTCGCCTCGTGCTCCTTTCAGAGGTCCGCCATGCTTTATCCCCAGGAATTTGACGTCATCGTGGTCGGTGGAGGCCATGCCGGCACCGAGGCGGCACTGGCCGCGGCCCGCATGGGGTGCGCCACGCTGCTGCTGACCCACAACATCGAAACGCTGGGGCAGATGAGCTGCAATCCGTCGATCGGCGGTATCGGCAAGGGCCACCTGGTCAAGGAAGTGGATGCCCTGGGCGGTGCCATGGCGCAAGCCACCGACGAGGGCGGCATTCAGTTCCGCATCCTCAATTCCAGCAAGGGTCCGGCGGTGCGCGCGACCCGTGCCCAGGCCGATCGGATTCTCTACAAGGCGGCCATCCGCAAGCGGCTGGAGAACCAGCCCAAGCTCTGGCTGTTTCAGCAGGCGGTGGACGATCTGATGGTCGAGGGCGACCGCGTGGTGGGGGCCGTGACCCAGGTGGGCGTGCGTTTCCGCGCGCGCGCGGTGGTGTTGACGGCCGGCACCTTCCTGGACGGCAAGATCCACGTCGGCCTGCAGAACTACAGCGCCGGCCGCGCGGGGGATCCGCCGGCGGTGTCGCTGTCGGCGCGCCTGAAGGAACTGAAGCTGCCGCAAGGCCGCCTGAAGACCGGCACGCCGCCACGCATCGACGGCCGCAGCATCGACTTCAGCCAGCTCAGCGAGCAGCCTGGCGATGGGGTGGCACCGGTTGGACGGTGGGGGGCTTCGGCACCCACGGGCCCGGGTGTGCCGGTGTTCAGCTTCCTCGGGTCGCCCGAGCAGCACCCTGCCCAGCTGCCTTGCTGGATCACGCACACCAACCAGCAGACGCACGACATCATCCGCTCGGGGTTCGACCGCAGCCCGATGTTCACCGGCATCATCGAAGGGGTGGGGCCGCGCTACTGCCCGTCCATCGAGGACAAGATCAATCGCTTTGCCGACAAGGACTCGCACCAGATCTTTCTTGAGCCGGAAGGCCTGACGACCAACGAGTTCTATCCGAACGGCATCAGCACCTCACTGCCATTCGACATCCAGCTCGCGGCCCTGCGCACGATGCCTGGCCTGGAGAACGCCTACGTGCTGCGCCCGGGCTACGCCATCGAGTACGACTACTTTGACCCACGCGAACTGAAGTCGACCTTCGAAACCCGGGCCATACAGGGCTTGTTCTTTGCCGGGCAGGTCAACGGCACGACGGGCTATGAAGAGGCGGCAGCCCAAGGGCTGTATGCAGGCGTGAACGCGGCGCTGCAGGCCAGGGGCGAAGCACCCCTTACGCTGCGCCGGGACCAGGCCTACCTGGGCGTGCTGGTGGACGACCTGATCACCAAGGGCGTGACCGAGCCATATCGCATGTTCACGAGCCGCGCTGAGTTCCGCCTGCAACTCCGCGAGGACAACGCCGACATGCGCCTGACCGAGTTGGGGCGCCAGATCGGTCTGGTCGACGACGCACGGTGGGATGCCTTCAACCGCAAACGGGATGCTGTTTCACGTGAAACAGAGCGGCTCCGGACAACGTGGGTGCGGCCCGCGACGCTGCCCGCTGCCGACGCGGAGCGCCTGCTCGGCAAGGCCCTGGAGCATGAATACAACCTCGCGGACCTGCTGCGCCGCCCGGGCGTCAGCTACGACCAGATCAACGAGATCGACGAGATTGCCGCGCGCGAGCAGGCGGTACTCCGTGCCCATGCTGGGGCGGAAGGGCAGGCGGACCTCAAGGCGCCCGTGACCCGTGCGACCCTGCGCGCCGATTTGGGCAATGCGGTGGGTGAGGCCGTCATTGAGCAGGTCGAGATCAGCATCAAGTATGCAGGCTACATCACCAAGCAGAATGAGGAGGTGCAGCGGGCTGCCCATTTCGAAAACATGGTGCTGCCGCCCGAGTTGGATTACATGCAGGTGGCCGCACTGAGCTTCGAGGTGCGCCAGAAGCTGAGCAAGCACCGACCGGAAACGCTGGGACAGGCATCGCGCCTATCCGGGGTGACGCCGGCGGCGATCTCTTTGTTGCTGATCCACCTGAAAAAGGGTCGCTTCAAGGGGTTCACAAGCCAGGAGGGCGAGGCGGTCAACGGTGAGGCGGGTGCGGCGGCGTGATGGCTGATGCCGCTGTTTCACGTGAAACAGCAGTGTTCGGTGTATCCGCGCGACCCCCGTATCGCTGGCTATGATGGACAGGCGGTCTCGCGAAGTGGCGAGACCAGAGTGGAGTATTCATGTCTTCGTTTTCGCGTGGCAAGGGCCCACGACGTCCGCCGGCTTCGCCGACCTCTATCCGTACTGCGCCGGTGGTCCGGGCCCGACCCCCGGTAACTTGGTCAGCTGACGCATGGGTGGAAGCCATGCAGCCGACGCTGGCTGACCTGGGGGTGAGTCTGTCACTCGAGCGCCAGACGCTGCTCGCCCGGTACATGGGCATGCTGCAACACTGGAACAGCACCTACAACCTGACCGCCCTGCGGGACGCGCCGGACATGCTGACGCACCATCTGGCCGATTGCTTGGCGGTGTTGCCCCCCTTGGGGCGGCACCTGGCGGAGCGTCGTGCTGCTGGCGGCGCCCAGCCGGCTCGCGTGCTCGATGTGGGCAGCGGCGGCGGGTTGCCCGGAGTGGTGCTCGCCATTTGCTGCGACGACGTCCATGTGACCTGTGTTGACACAGTGGGGAAGAAGGCGGCCTTCATCCGCCAGGTGGCCGCGGAGCTTCGTCTGCTCGACCTGAAGGCCGAGCACGCTCGCGTAGAGCAGCTCAAGGCCTCATTTGATGTGGTCACCTCACGAGCGTTTGCCTCGTTGGCGGACTTCGTGGGTCTGACGCAGGCGTTGCTGGCGCCCGGCGGCGTATGGATGGCGATGAAAGGCAAGCGCCCCGAGGATGAGCAGGCGGCGTTGCCCCGGGAAGTCACCGTGTTTCACGTGGAACAACTGACTGTTCCCCGGTTGGAGGCGGAGCGCTGCCTGGTGTGGATGCGGAGCGCAGCATGAACTCGCCTCAGCGACCCGGTGGCCGGCTGCGTCGTATGGCCTTGTGCACGGGGCTTCTGGCTGGCGGGGCCATGGCCGTGCTGCCAGCCGGTGTTCAGCCCAGCCGGCCATCAGCCGGGCAGTGGAGGTGCCGCCTCCGAAGGGATGGACGCCGGACATGCCGCTGTTCGTTGCAGAAGAAGAGCCCGTGACCGGTGGCAAAAGGGCAGCTGAGCCGCGGGGCGGGGCGCCCGTGCGCTCGGTCACACCGGGCAGTGAGAAAGCGGGGAAGCCCGCTGCGCGTGCGATCACCTCAGCGGCGGCCGAGCCGCGCGAGGCTGGACCGCAGAAAGGCTCGGCTCCCGTCCGGACCGTCATGAACAAGCCGCGCAGTGAGCCGGGGCATCGACAGGCAGGCCGGGCCGTCGCGCGGGCCGATCTGCGGGGTGGGCCCGCATCGGACCGGAATACGGCCGCGGCATCGCACGCGCAGCGCGTGGCCAAGCGTGCCGACGGCATGCAGCCGGCGCCGCGCAGGGCCGTGCAGCGGAGTGGGGCGGTGAAGGCCGAGCCCACCGAGCGGGCGGGTGTGCACCGCAGGCAGGCCCAGGCAGGGCGAGGGCCTGCTCCCCAGCTGACCACCTCGAAGGCGGCGACTCGTCAGCGCGCGCGAGCCGGCCAGTCGGTGCCGTCGCATACGCCTCCCGCGCGTGCCACCCACGCCTCAATGAAGTCGACAGGCCCGAAGTCCGGGATGGCCGCCAAGCCGGCGGCGGTGAAGAAGGGCACGCCGCGCAAGGGCTCCGTGCCGGCCGTGCAGCAGAAGCCCCGCCGCTGACCACAGCGGGGCGCTCCCGAGGCGGCGTGCTCTCGCCCCGCGGATGCCGGCTCAGTGGCCGAGCCGGCGGCGGCGCGCGGCCGTCAGCACACCCAACCCCGCCGCGACAAGCGCCAGGCTGCCCGGTTCGGGAACGGGCGCGGCGGCAGTTGCCAGGTGGAACAGCGTGGTCGTGTTGCTGACCTCGTTGGAGAGGCCGAGGTAGTACGCGTTGCCCAGGCGGAAGCCCTTCAGCCCTTCGGGCGACACGTTGCCTTCGGCGACCAGCATGCGCAGGAAGGTCACGTTGTGCGGGTCGGTGATGTCGAACGCGGCAACCGCGGCCTTGCTCGTGCGCTCCAGCCCCACGAAGGCGAGGGTGCGGCCGTCGATCTCCATCAGCTCGATGCTTTCCGGCTCGACGCCCTTGTCCCGACTGCGGCCGTCGTCGTAGATGCCGAGGGCGATCGCTTCCCGGTCGAGGATCTCGCCGCTGTCGTACACCAGCTGGCCGTCGGCATCCCGGATGGAGAACGACCGGGCGCCGGCCGCATACAGGGCGCTCGCTGACGAGTCGGTGTTCGACACACGCAGGTTGGACAGCAAGGTGCCGGACAGGCTCGGATCCACGCTGCTGGCCGCGCTGCGATCGGCATCGTCCTCGCGGAAGTCACCCTCGTTGGCCATCACCAGAAAGGTCTGCCCGCCGCGGCTGTAGGTTGCGATGCCGTCCGGCATGTACAGGCCCTTGGCGTGGACCGACACCAGGCCGATGCTGCCGTCGTTCTTCGGATCGATGCGCTGGCCGGCGACGGCGAAATCCTTCGCACCCAGACCGACGACCTTGTCCACCGTGCCGCTGGACAGATCCACCACGGCCAGGCCGTTGGCTTCCTGCAGGGTCACGTAGGCCTTGGTGCCGGCTGCGTTCACCGCGATGTATTCCGGCTCGAAGTTCATGCCCGTATTGACGCGCAGGTGGCCGCCGGTGCGGGGCGCGGCATCCAGGTTGCCCACCGTTGTCACGGTGCCGGTGCCCAGGTGGATGATGCTGACGCTGCCGGCCGGATCCAGCGCATGGTTGCCATAGCTGCGGGGAACGCTCCCGGTGGGCGAGGTGAGGGGGCCGTAGTGGCTGTTGGCTGCCTTCACGCCGCTCTGGCTCGTGTTGTTGGGCGTGCCTTCGTTGGCCACCAGCAGCCGGCTGCCGTCGGGCGTGAACGTGAGCATGTCGGGCAGGGCGCCCACCGTGTACTGTCCGGTCAGCGCGCGTGTGGCGGTGCGGTAGGTCTGCACGACGCCGGGCAATTCGCGCTGCGTCGGGTGCTCTAGCGCGATCGCCGCGACGCCGTTGTGGATCGCCACGCTGTTGACGCTGCCCGAGGCGCTCACGTCGATGCGCTGCTGCAGTGCGCCGGTGCGGGCGTCCAGAATGTCGATGCCGCTCACGCCCGAGACCCAGATCTCGTTGCGGCCGGCGTCGAAGCTCAGGATCTCGGCGAGGTAGCCGTCGGTACCGGCGTGCTGATGCGTCCAGATCTGGCGAGCGCCATCGAGCAGGCCGGCGGTGGCGTGGGCGGACAGGGCGGTCAGCGCGGTGCTGACCAGCAGGGAAACACAGGTTTTTTTCATTTGGTGAGACTGCAGGGCTTGCCAAGCGGCTGCAGAGGCGGCCGCACGAGCCGGACAGCTTGCGCAGGGCGGGTGACGCGGCCGTGACGGCGGACGGTAAGGCGGGCCCGTGGTTGAGGGAGAGGGCGCAGGCGATAATCGGCCCCATGCCGCACATCTTCTGCATCGCGAACCAAAAAGGCGGGGTGGGCAAGACCACCACCACCGTGAACCTGGCTGCCGGCCTGGCCCAGATCGGGCAGCGCGTGCTGATCATCGACCTGGACCCGCAGGGCAACGCCACCATGGGCTCCGGGGTCGACAAGCGGACGCTGGCCCACACCGTGTACGACGTCCTGCTGGAGCACACGGCCATTGCCGACGCGCGCGTGCGCAGCCCCAAGGGCGGCTACGACGTGCTGGGTGCCAACCGTGAGCTCTCGGGTGCCGAGATCGAACTCGTCAACCTCGAGCGCCGTGATCGCCGCCTGAAGACCGCCATCGAGGCCGCGGCGGCCGACTACGACTTCGTGCTGATCGATTGCCCACCCTCGCTCAGCCTGCTCACGCTCAACGGCCTGACCTGCGCCCACGGCGTGATCGTGCCGATGCAGTGCGAGTACTTCGCCCTCGAAGGCCTCACCGACCTGGTCAACACCGTCAAGCAGGTGCACGCCAACCTCAACCGCGAACTGCAGTTGATCGGCCTGCTGCGGGTGATGTTCGACCCGCGCATCACGCTGCAGCAGCAGGTGAGCGAACAGCTCAAGGGACACTTCGGCGACAAGGTGTTCGACACGGTGATCCCGCGCAATGTGCGCCTGGCCGAAGCGCCCAGCTACGGTGTGCCCGGCGTCGTGTTCGACCCGGCTTCGAAGGGCGCCCAGGCCTTTGTGGCCTTCGCGCAGGAAGTGGTGCAGCGGGTGACGGGCGGCTTGCGTTCGGCCGCGTGACCAGCCTGGGCGCGCACGGGCCGTGAAACAGCGGACAATCGCGCCCATGGCGACCAAGAAATCCAAAGGCCTGGGCATGGGCCTGGAGGCCCTGCTGGGCCCCAAAGTCAGCGACACCCCCCCCGCACCGGCCGGCGAAGGCAATCCGTCGGTGCTCAAGCTCGACCTGTTGCAGCCCGGCAAGTACCAGCCGCGCACGCGCATGGACGAGGGCTCGCTTTACGAGCTGGCCGAGAGCATCAAGTCCCAGGGCGTCATGCAGCCCATCCTGGTGCGTCCGGTGGGCGAGGGCCGCTACGAGATCATCGCTGGTGAGCGCCGCTCGCGCGCCGCGAAGCTGGCCGGGCTCGACGAGGTGCCGGTGCTGGTCAAGGCTGTGCCCGACGAGGCCGCGGCCGCCATGGCGCTGATCGAAAACATCCAGCGCGAAGACCTCAACCCGCTGGAAGAGGCGCAGGGCCTGCAGCGCCTGACGCACGAGTTCGGCCTCACGCACGAGCAGGCCGCGCAGGCCGTGGGCCGCTCGCGCAGCGCCGCCTCCAACCTGCTGCGCCTGCTGAACCTGGCCGAGCCGGTGCAGTCCATGCTGATGGCCGGCGACATCGACATGGGCCACGCGCGGGCGCTCCTGCCGCTGGACAAGGCGCTGCAGATCACGACGGCCAACGAGGTGATCGCGAAGAAGCTCAACGTGCGTGAAGCCGAGAAGCTGGTGGCCAAGGTGCAGGGCTCTGCCGGCCGCCAGACGCCGCTGCTGCGCGTGAAGGGCGAGAAGTCGCGTGACGTGCTGCGGCTGGAAGAAGAGCTGTCCGACCTGCTGACCGCGGCCGTGCAGATCCACGTGAAGAAGCGCACCAAGCGCGGCGAGCAGGGCGAGGTCACCATCGCCTTCGGCAGCCTGGAAGAGCTCAACGGCCTGATCGACAAGCTGCGCGGTGGCGCGACGCCGGCCGCCTGACGCCCGCGCCAGGCAGCGCATGACACCCGCCGAACGCTCCGGCCTCCGACAGAAGCTGGGGCGGCTGTGCACGTGGCCCTTGCCGGCCCTGGCCACCTGGGGTGGGGCCTGGGTCCTGGCGCTCGCCTTGAAGGCGGCCAGCGCCCCGACGTGGGCCTTCCTGGGCCTGCCCACCGCGGCGGGGGCGCTGATCGCCCTGTGGCCTGCCGTGGCCGCCACGCCGTGGCGCCGGGTGTTCGTGGCCGCCGGTTTCCCGCTCAGCGTGATCGCGCTGGGGCAGGGGGCCGGGCTGCCGGGCTGGCTCTGGCTGCTGCCCCTGGCCGTGCTGCTGCTGGCCTACCCGGTCAACGCCTGGCGTGACGCGCCCGTCTTCCCAACCCCGCGCGGGGCGCTGAAGGACCTGGCTGCCTGCGCCCCCCTGGCCGACCCGCAGGGCCGTGTGCTGGACGCGGGCTGCGGCCTCGGCGACGGGCTGCGGGAATTGCGCGCTGCCTATCCGGCGGCCCGGATCGAAGGCGTGGAGTGGAGCTGGCTGTGGTGGGCGGTGGCCGCGCTGCGTTGCCGCTTTGCGCACGTGCGCCGCGGCGACATGTGGGCCGACGACTGGGCCGGCTGTGCGCTGCTCTACCTGTTCCAACGGCCTGAAACCATGCCGCGCGCGATGGCCAAGGCCCGTGCCGAGATGCCGGCGGGCAGCTGGTTCGTGAGCCTGGAGTTCGAGGCGCGCGACGAGGCGGGCCGGGCCTGGGCGCCCCACGCCTGCCTGGCGCTGCCCGGGGGGCGCCCCGTGTGGGTTTACCGCATTGCCGACGGCCGACAGCCCGTCGCGCCCTGAGGGCAGGCCCAGCCCACTACACTGGGGTCTTGAACGACCCCTCTGCCATGTCGACCCTGCCCGATTCCGCCCCCGCCGCCGTCCAGCCGCCGTTCACCGCCGAGGTGTTCCGTGCCGCGCTGGGCCAGTTCACCACCGGCGTCACCATCGTGACGGCCCGGGACCCGCAGGGGCAGCTGATCGGCCTGACGGCCAATTCCTTCAACTCGGTGTCGCTGACACCGCCGCTGGTGCTGTGGAGCCTGTCGCGGCAGTCCACGTCGATGCCCGGTTTCCTGCGCGCCTCGCACTACGCGATCAACGTGCTGGCGGCCGACCAGCGCCTGCTGGCCGAGCGGTTCGCGCGCAAGGGCATCGACCGCTTCGAGGGCACGCCGTGGCGGGCCGGCCTGACAGGCGCGCCGCTGATCGACGGCGCCGTCGCCACGTTCGAATGCAGCCACCACGGCCGGCACGATGCCGGCGACCACGTCATCTTCGTGGGCCAGGTCGAGCACTGCAACCGGCGCGTGGGCGCCGCGCCGCTGGTCTACCACGGCGGCCGCTTCTTCACTGACCTGCCGATCTGAGCCGGGCTGGCGCGGTCCTCAGCGTCCGGCCGCCAACTGGTCCAGCAGCCTCAGCAAGCGGCCCACATCCAGCGGCTTGGTCAGGTAATCGGCAAAGCCACGTCGGCGGGCTTCGTTGATGAGATCCGGCATGGCGTCGGCCGACAGCGCCACGCGCGGCACGCCGGCGGTGGCGGGGTCGTGGGCCAGTGCGTCGGCAATCTCCAGCCCGCTGGCGTCACCCAGGTGCATGTCGAGCAGCAGCAGATCGGGTGGAGCGGCCCGGGCCGCGGCGATCGCTTCGCGGCCGGTGTGAGCCACTTCGATGTGCCATTGCGGCCGCATGCGCAGCACCTGCCGCACCAGCTCCACGTTCACCGGGTTGTCTTCGGCGTAGAGCACCGTGAAGGTGCGCTGCTCGGGGGGGGCGTCGGGCGCGCCGTCCAGATGGCCGAACTGCGAGCGGCCCCGGGGGGCGTCTTCGGCGGGCTCGGCAGCGGGCAGCCACACCCGGAAGACGCTGCCCTCGCCCGGCCGGCTGCTGACGGTGATGCGGCCCCCCATCAGCTCCAGCAGCCGGTGCACGATCACCAGGCCGATGCCGGTGCCCTCCACGCCGGTGCGCTCGGCGCCCAGCCGGTTGAAGGGCTCGAAGAGATGGGCGATCTGCCCGGCGTCCAGCCCCCGGCCGGTGTCGCTCACGGACAGCACAATGTCCGGCCCGACGGGCATGGCCTCCAGCTGCACGCAACCGCCCGGGCGGTTGTACTTGATGGCGTTGGAAAGGAGGTTCACCAGGATCTGCCGCAGCCGCACATGGTCGGCGTGCACCCACAGCGGCGGGTCGGGGGGCTCGCAGCGGATCTCCAGCCCGGACGCGCTGGCCTGGTTGCTGAGCAGCGCGAGCGCCTCTTCCTGCGCCTGCTGCACCGAGACCGGAGCCAGATGGATCGGCATGCTGCCCGCCTCGATGCGCGACAGGTCGAGCACGTCGGTGAGCATGGCCAGCAGGTGGGCGCCGGCACGCTCGATGTGCTGCACGCTGCGCGACTGGGTCTCGTTGAGCGGATGGCGGGGGTCGACGCGCAGCAGCTGCGCGAAGCCCAGCATCGCGTTCAGCGGGGTGCGCAGTTCGTGGCTCATGCGCGAGAGGAACTCGGTCTTGGCCTGGCTGGCGCGCTCGGCGGCCCGCGCCGAGGCCATCGCTTCCTGCAGCTGTCGGCGCTCGGTGATGTCGTCGATGACGGCGATGAACTGCACCGGCTCGCCGCTGGCGTTCCGCATCAGCACCACGCTCAACGTCACCCAGACGACCGCGCCATCGGGGCGCAGGTAGCGCTTTTCCAGGCTGTAGCGGGGGCGCAGGCCCTGCAGCGTGGCTTCCATCTCGGCGGTGCTCACGGCCACGTCATCGGGGTGCGTGAGGTCGAGGATGTGCAGGCCGGTGAGGGCATCACAGCGGCGACCGACGATCTCGCCGAAGCGCTGGTTGGCCTCCAGCAGCTGGCCGTCGGGGGCCACCCGCGCGATGCCGATGCCGGCGGCCTCGAAGATCTGCCGGTAGGGGGCGGACGCCGTCAGGCGTTCGCCGTCACACAAGATCGGTGCGGCGCTGGGGGAAAGCATGGCTGGGGGCGAGTCGGTCTGGCCGCCACCCGCACGGTGTGCCGCGTCTGTGCGCCGCATCGCCGGTCCTCCGGTGCCGAGGCGGGAAGGTGGCGGTCCCCGAAACGGCGTGTCGAGCGCACTGTCTCACACTTGTGCGGGCTTCGCCAGAGGGCGTTCGCGCGGTGCGGGCACGGACAGCACCTCGGTGCGCTGCCGGCCGGCGGCCTTCGCCGCGTACAAGGCTCGGTCGGCCCGCTCCAGCGTCACGTCCAGCGCCTCGCCCACCGGGTGCTCCGTGATCCCGGCCGAAAAGCCGAGGCGCAGGCTCCCGTCGGCCAGCGGCTGGGCTTGCAGCGCTTCGCGAACGCGGCCCAGGGCTTGGAGGGCGCCGCCCGGCCCGGGATCGGGGCTGGGTAGCATCAGCAGGAACTCCTCGCCGCCCCAGCGCGCCAGCGTGTCCGTCTGCCGCAGTTCCGCGCGGGCGGTGTCGGCGAAGTGGCGCAGGGCGGCGTCGCCCGCCTGGTGACCGTGCAGGTCGTTGATGCGCTTGAAGTGGTCCAGATCGATCAGCGCGAGGCAGAAGCCCTCACCGGCACGCTGCTGGCGCTGCATGGCCTGCTGGATCAGGCTGAGCATGTGCCGACGGTTGACCAGCCCGGTGAGCTCGTCGCGGGTGGCGATGTCCTGCAGCCGGTCGAACGCCTTGCGCAGTTCGGCCTTCTGCTGCACGAGCCGGCCACGGACCTGTGCCACATAGAACGCGACGGCCGACACGGCGGGCAGCGTGCTGGCCGCCAGCACGAACTTGATCAGTTCCAGCTTGGGGTCGAACTCGACCGGATCGAGGTGGACGAGGGTGGCCATCACCACGCCCAGCCCGAGCACGGTGGCCGCGCCCATGATGAAGACCTGCCGCGCCGACAGGGTGAACATGCCGAACACCAGTACCAGCGCGATCATCATCAGCACCGAACTGCGCACGGGCCCCGTGATGGCATAGGCAAACAGGATGGCAACCAGCGCGTAGAGGCACTGGGGAAGGTCCATGCCGGGGCTGCCCAGCCGGGTGGACCAGTCGGTGCGCACCAGCAGGTAGAACGTCGTCATGCCGACCCACATGTAGGCCAGCAGCATCTCGCCCGGTGCGCGCGCCACCAGGCCGATGTGCATGGCGTACACCAGCAGCACCGAACTGATGGAGTAGCCCCACACGGCGATCATCGACAGCCGCACGCGGCCGCGCACGCGCGCATCGGCGCCCAGCACGAGGTCGGTGAGTGCGCGCCAGCAGGCAAGCATGGCCGTCACCCTTCCGCCGCCGTCGGGCGCGTGATGGCCAGGCGCGGCGTGGCCGCGTGCAGCACGGTGCGGTTGCGGCCGGCCGCCTTCGCCTGGTAGAGCGCCCGGTCGGCGCGTTCCACGCAGTGGTCCAGCGGCTCTTCGTTCCCGTAGGCCGTCAGTCCGCAAGAAAATGTGAGCCGGAGCTCAGGTACGGAGGGCGCGACTTCCGCATCGGCCATGGCTTCACGGATGCGCTCGATGCCCGCCTGCGCCAGCTCGGGCGTGGTGTCGTTGAGCAGAACCAGAAACTCCTCGCCGCCCCAGCGCGCCAGCACGTCGGTCTCGCGCAGCGCCTGCTGGGCCACCTGCGCGAAATGGCGCAGCACCTCGTCGCCCACGTTGTGGCCATGCGTGTCGTTGATGCGCTTGAAGTGGTCGATGTCGAGCAGGGCCAGGCAGAAGCGGTGGTGGCCCGAACGCTGCAGCCGCTTCTGGTGCTGGTTGATCACCTCGATCATGTGCCGGCGATTCACCAGCCCCGTCAGCTCGTCGCGCGTGGCGAGGATCTGGATGCGGGTGAGCGCGTGGGCCAGTTCGTTCTTCTGTGTTTGCAGGCGCGCGCGCAGGCTGCTCAGCTGGGCCGCCAGCGACGACACGGTCGGCACGATGGCGATCACCAGCGCGAAATGCACCACCTCCAGTCGCAGCGGATAGTTCACCGGATCGTTCTGGATCTTGTAGAGAATGGCCACCCCCATTGCCACCACCGTGTAGGCGCTGGCAAAGCGGGCGGCACGCGGCTTGAGGTTGAAGATGCCGAACACCAGTACGAGCGTGAGCAGCATCATCACCGCGCCATGGGCGGCGCCGGTGGTGGCATAGGCGCCCACGATGATGGTGAGCGCCGCGATGATCTGCGGCAACGTCAGGGCCGGATCCTGGCAGCGCAGGTTGAGGCCCGAACGCAGCAGGGCGTACCAGAACACCACGTTGGCGACGATGAGGCCGGACAGCGCTTCCGCTTCGCTGCGCACCATGAGGCCGACCCAGCACGCGTATGCCTGCAGGGCAATGCAGGCAATGAACACGCTGGCCGCCAGCAGCGAGCGCTGGATGCGCAGTCGCTGCTTGGGGTCCGTGCTGAGAAGAAGAGGGAGGAGGCCGCTCATGGCAGGGCCGACCGGGAGGCCGACGGAGGTTCATCGGTTCTTTCGGACGTTTCCCCCCTCAGCTTTAACGCGGGATGACCCGCTCCGCCAATCAGGCGACTTCAATTCAAAAATATTGAAGCCAGGCGTGAAGCAGCCTCAACCGATTTCACGATGTGCGGGGCACACTGTGTACACAGGGCGGGCGCCGTCCGTAGTCTGAAATCACCGCCATGAAGCCATCCACCGATCGATACACCTTCACCGCCATGGCGCTGCACTGGCTGCTGGCCGCCGGCATCCTGGGCGCGTTCGGCATGGGCCTGTACCTCGACGGCCTGCCCTTCTCACCCGCCAAGCTCAAGCTGATCAACTGGCACAAGTGGGCCGGTATCACCATCCTGGCGTTGTCGGTGGCGCGCCTGCTGTGGCGGCTGACGCACCGCCCGCCCGCGCTGCCAGCCCGCATCGCCGCCGCCATGCCCGTGTGGCAGCATGTGGCGCACCATGGCACGCACCACCTGATGTACCTGCTGTTCTTTGCGGTGCCGCTGCTGGGCTGGGCCTACAGCTCGGCCAAGGGCTTCCCCATCGTGTGGTTCGGCGTGCTGCCGCTGCCCGACTGGGTGCCGGTCGACGAGGCGCTGGCCCAGGCGCTCAAGCCGCTGCACGCGCTGGCCGCCTGGGGCCTGATCGGCCTGGTGGCGCTGCATGTGGTGGCGGCACTGAAGCACCAGTTCGTCGACCGCGACGGCCTGCTCGACCGCATGCGCCCCGGGCGCTGAATGCCGATGAAAGGACTTCCCCTCATGACCGCTTACCTCCGACTGTCCGGCGCGCTGGCGCTGGCCGCCGCCACCGTCGTGACCCTCGCCGCGTCGGTGCCCGCCCGGGCCCAGACTGCGGCGCCGACTGCACAGACCCTGGTGCCAGCCCAGAGCGAAGTGACCTTCGTGGCCCGCCAGCTGGGCGTGCCGCTCAACGGCCGCTTCAAGGCCTTCAGCGTGCAGAGCACCTTCAATCCGAAGGCGCTGGCCACCAGCCAGGTCGCCTTCAGCATCGACCTGGGCAGCGTCGCCATCAACGCCGAGACCGATGCCGAGCTGAGCAAGCCCGACTGGTTCCATACCGCCCGCTTCCCGAAGGCGACCTTCCAGTCGACGGCGATCAAGCCCGCCGGCCCGGGCCGCTACGATGTGGCGGGCAAGCTCAGCATCAAGGGCCAGGCGCGCGACCTCGTCGTGCCGGTCCAGATGACGCAGGCCAATGGCCTGACCACCGCCGTCGGCGGCTTCACCCTCAAGCGCCTGGACTTCAACGTGGGCGGTGGCGACTGGGGGGATCCCTCCATCGTCGCCAACGAGGTCCAGGTGAAGTTCAAGCTGACCCTCAGGGGCGTGCCCGCGCTGTGAGCGTGCCGACTTCCCCCAGGCCTTTTCCCTCGACCCTTTTGTTCAACGGTGCCGCGCGCACCCTTCTCAGGAGCCCTGCATGACCCGTCTCGCTCTCTCGACCCTGGCCGCCGTGGCCGCCCTGTCGGCCTCGGTGGCCCAGGCTGCCCCCGCCACCTACAACATCGATCCGACGCACACCTTCGTGACCTTCGAGGCCAAGCACTTCGGCACCTCCACCGCCCGTGGCCGCTTCGACAAGAAGAGCGGCACCATCGTGCTGGACAAGCAGGCGCGGAAGGGCACGGTCGACATCACGATCGAAACCGGTTCCATCAACACCGGCGTGACCCCGTTCGACGGCCACCTGAAGAGCAAGGACTTCTTCAACAGCGAAGCCTTCCCGACCGCCACGTTCAAGAGCGACAAGCTGGTGTTCGACGGTGAGAAGGTGACCGCTGTCGAAGGCACGCTGACGCTGCTGGGCAAGAGCCAGCCCGTCACGCTGAAGGCCGAAGGCTATGGCTGCTACCAGAACCCGCGCATCCAGCGCGAGGTCTGCGGCGGCGACTTCGCCACCACCATCCAGCGCAGCGCCTACGGCATGACCTACGGCGTGCCCAACATCCCTGACGATGTGAAGCTGGTCATCCAGATCGAAGCGATCAAGCAATGAGCCGCTGAGGTTCGTCGGCCTCGAGCTGCCGCATCAGCACCGCCTGCAACTCCACCTGCCTGAACGGTTTGGGCAGGTGGTCGTCCATGCCGGCGGCCAGGCAGCGCGCCCGGTCGCCCGACATGGCGTTGGCCGTCAGGGCCACGACCGGCATGCGCGGCACATCGTGACGGGCCTCCCAGTCGCGCAGGCGTCGCGTGGCCTCCAGGCCGTCCATCTGCGGCATCTGGCAGTCCATCAGCACCAGGTCGATCGACCTGGGCAGGCGGGTCAGTACCGCCAGGGCGGCTGCGCCGTCTTCCACATGCGTGACGTGCAGGCCCATGGCGTGCAGCGTGGCTTCGGCCACCATGGCGTTCACGGGGTTGTCCTCGGCCAGCAGCACGCGCCGCCCCGGCCGGGCGGTGGTGTCGGGCTCGATCGGCACATCCACCGGTGCCGTGTCGCCGAAGTCGACCAGTGGCAGCGTGTCGGGTGAGGCGGCTGCGTCGGCGCCGTCGTCCATCGGCAGGGGCACGTCCACGGACACCACATCGGCCGGCGGCAATGGCGCGGTGAACTCGAAGGTCGAGCCCTTGCCCGGTGCGCTCACGCAGGTGATGTCGCCGCCCATGGCCCGCGCCAGCTCGCGCGAAATCGTCAGGCCCAGACCGGTGCCCTTGTGCCGGCGGCCGAAGCTGCCATCGGCCTGATGAAAGGCCTCGAAGATCAGGCCGATCTGGTCGGCTGAAATGCCGACGCCCGTGTCCTGCACGCTGAACACCATGCCTGCCTGCGTGCCGCCCCCCTGGCGCGTCACGCGCACCGTGACTTCGCCCTGGTCGGTGAACTTGATGGCGTTGCCCACCAGGTTGTGCAGCACCTGCCGAACACGGGCCGCGTCGCCCTCCACCCAGCACGGCGCGGGCAGGGCCACGCGGGCACGCAGCGCGATGCCCTTGTCCTGCGCCGTCACGCGCAGCAGGCCCAGTACCTCGTGCACCACCGTGCCGAGGTCGAACGGCGCGCGCTCGATGTGCAGGTGGCCCGCCTCGATGCGCGAGAAGTCGAGCACGTCGTTGATCAGCGTGAGCAGGTGTTCGCCGGCGTGCTCGATGAGCTCGGCCTGCTGCCGGCATTCGGTCAGCACGCCGGGACGCTGGGGCAGGCGCTGCCGGATCAGGCCGGCCAGTCCCAGGATGCCGTGCAGCGGCGTGCGCATTTCGTGGCTCATGGTGGCCAGGAACTGGTCCTTGACGGCGCTGTGACGCCACGCCAGCTTGAGCGCCTCGGCGCGTTCGCGGGCAATGCGGTCGGTGGTGAAGCGCAGTCGGAGCAGTTCGGTGATGCGGCGTTCGGCCCGCCGGCTTTCGAACAGCATCAGCGCCAGCAGGGCCACCAGCCCGAGCCCGCCGAAGGCGCCGTAGCGGTCACCTCGCATCGCAATGGCCGCGGCGGCGGGCAGCAGCATGGGCAGGTTGGCCGCCAGGTTGGGCAGCATGTGGGCCTGCATCGTGAAAGTGCTGACGGCACAGGCCCCCACCAGCACCGCCAGGATGACGGCGCTGGTCACCAGGTCGTGCACGGGCGCCAGCCAGGCGCCGGCCAGGCCCCATACCAGGCCATGGAACAGGCAGCCGGCGGTCAGTGCATGGAGCCAGCCCGCGCTGTTGGGCTGCGCCCGCTGTGACCAGGCGGTGGCCAGCGCCACCCTCAGCCCCGAGGCAAGAAGACATAGCGCGACCCAGGCCGCGGTGCGGTCGGTGCCACAGACGGGCGCGATCAGCATGCCCAGCGCCACGGCAAAGACGGCGCTCACCAGGGCCACCGGCAGGGTGGGGGCCATCAGCATGCGCAGCCGTTCGCGGTGGACCAGTGTGTCGAGCTCGGGGTCGGCCTGCGAGGCGGTGCGCGTCAGGACGGTGGAGGACAGCATGAGAGCGGATTGCAACAGCGATGTCACATTTATCCCCGCTCCGGCGCGCGGTGGACTCATGGCAGACCCTGTAACCCCCCTGTTCACCGGTCGGGAAGCACGCGCTGGTGGGGTCAAAAGGCGACAAGTGACATTTCGCCGACCCACCGGACGCGCCCGCGAAACGCGGAAACGTGACATGAGCAATCGCTCACGTCCTGTTGTTGCGGGCTGCCTGGGGTGGTCAGCCCTGCATGTTCAGACGCTCGCACACCCGCATGGTGGCGAGCTGGAAAGCCTGGAAGTGCAGTCCCACCTGGGCGGCCACCGGCTCAAGCTCGGCCCACACGGCGTCGTTGCCGCGCGTGCGGGTCGGGTTGAGCAGCAGTTCGTCGACGGCCGAGCCGATGGTGAGCAGGCGCTGCACCGTGGGGCGCTCCTGCGTCCACTGCGTCGGGCTGTGCGGCCGCGACCGCACGGTGTCGGCCACGTCGCGCGAAAGGCCCCAGGACTGCACCATGGCCGCCCCAAGCGCCGAATGGCTGACGCCGAAGGACTCGATCTCGGCCGCACAGAGCAGCGCCTCGTCGTCGGTCTCGGCCGAGGCCTCCAGCGCGCTGTAGCGGGCGCTGTCGTACACATACAGCACGGCACGCCCGGATTCGGCAAACAGCCCGGCGGTGTGCGCCAGCCAGGGATCGACGTCGAGCTGGCGCGCGATGCGGCTCATGGCCAGGCCCCGCACCCCGGCGCGATCCCAGATGCGCTGCAGGATCGGGCTGGGCGGGAAGGCGCCCCGCAGGCCGATTTCGTAGGTGAGGCCCGCCACCTGTGCCATGCCCAGATAGCGGATGGCTTCATGCACGGTTTCGACCCGCTTGAGCAGGCCGAACAGCGCCGAGTTGACCGTGCGCACCACGGCCGAAGACAGCGCCATGTCGGTCTCGATCAGGGCGGCCAGCTGGTCGACCGAGCTGTCGTCGTCCGCCATCAGCAGGGACAACTTGACGAGCGTGTTGGGGCACGCGGGCAGGTCGATGTTCAGGTTGCGCAGCTGAGGGGCGATGGACATGGCGGGCTCTCGTGGATACCGGGTCAGTCTAGGCGGCCGCACCCGACGCAAAAAGCCGGACATCGCACGTAAAACGTGCGCTATCTCTCGCCACAGCGTGAAAAGCGCGGGCCGTGTCGGCCCATCGCCCGTCAGCGCGGAATGAAGCGGCGGCGCAGCTGGCCGCTCGACGGGGGCGGCAGGCCCTGGGCGCGGCGGAACGTGCTGGGGGCCACGCCCTTCCAGCGGCGGAACGCCTCGATGAAGGTCGTGACGTCGGCATAGCCCAGGCGCTCGGCAATCTCGCCATGCGTCAGCCCGGCGGTGGCCATCAGTTCCTCGGCCAACGTCGAGCGCACTTCTTCCAGCAGCCCGCGGAAGGTGGCACCTTCGGCCGTCAGGTGGCGTCGCAGCGTGCGCGAGGTCATGCGCATCTCGGCCGCGATCTCCTCCATGTCGGGGATGTGGCCAGGGGTGCGCATCAGGCGGTTTCGCACCGTGGCGGCCACGCCGGTGCGGGCCTTGCGCGAGTCCACCAGCCGGCGGCACATCTGCTCGCACAGCTGCATGGTGTGGGTGTCGGCCTGGGGCAGCGGCACATGCAGCAGGCTGGCATCGAAGATGCCCGCATCACGCGACTGACCGAACTCGGGGCGGATTCCGAACAGCTCGGCGTAGGCGTTGGCCACCTCGGGCGCAGGCTCGGCGCGACGCATCTGGATGCGGCGGTAGGCCAGCGGGCGCCCCAGGATTTCACGCTGCAGCGTCACGGCCGCGGCGCGGTCGCGGTCCACGATGAACTGGCGCACGTCGGGCGGCAGGTGGTCGCTGTGATAGGTGACTTGCACGAGCTGGTCGTGCTGCTCGACGCTGTTCGTGGTGAGTGCGAAGGTCTGGTTCAGCATGCGCGAGGCCATGCTGACGGCGGCCCCCAGCGTCGGGCTGCTCAGCAGGGCGAAGCCCCACAGCCCGTACGTCGTCACGTGGTAGCGCGTGCCGGCAATCAGGCCCAGCGTGGGCAGGTGGGGCAGAGCGTGAAGCAGGTTGCGGATCAGTTGCACTTCCTGCAGCGCCTCGATCTCGGCGGCCGGGTCATCCAGCACGGCTCGGGTGATGCCCGTGTGCTGCAACATGGCGTCGACCCCGACCCCATGGTCGAAACCCAGCTGGGTGAGGACCCGCGCGGTGGCAACGCCGCGCCGAAAATCCCAGATGTTCCCTTTTGTTACCGCTTTTTGACTCATGAAACACTCACGACTCGCTGATTTAGTCAAATGATTATGCGGTGTCTACCCCCCGGGCCGGACGGGATTTGTACATAACCCTAACTAAAAGTCGAGCGGTCTTCTATTTCCGGACAATGGCCAGTCCTTTGAGGTACTCGCCCTCCGGAAACGTGATCGTGGTCGGGTGGTCCGCTGTGGCTTCCAGGCGCCGCAAAAGGTAACCGTCTGCTTGGGCGTCCAGCCCTGCGCCGGCCACGATCTTGTGGAACAGGTCGGCGCTGATGCCCCCCGAACACGAGAAGGTGAGCAGCAGGCCGCCCGGGTTCAGCAGCTTGAAAGCCAGGCGGTTGATGTCCTTGTAGGCGCGGCTGGCGCGGTCGGCATGGGCGGCGCTG
Source organism: uncultured Aquabacterium sp. (assembly GCF_947366995.1). Classification (GTDB taxonomy): domain Bacteria; phylum Pseudomonadota; class Gammaproteobacteria; order Burkholderiales; family Burkholderiaceae_C; genus Aquabacterium. The sequence goes on from NZ_CANBCC010000019.1 coordinate 50,620, forward strand.
GGCGCGAACTTCGGCGGGTCGAGCACGATGGCGTCGAAGGTGCGCCCCTCTTGAATGAAGCGACGCAGCGTGCCGTTCACGTCGGCATCCAAGGCGGTGTGGGCGCCGGCGTTGAAGCCATTGAGGGTGACGTGGGCCGTGGCGCGCGCCAGGGCCGGGCCCGACGAGTCGACGCTGGTGACCTCGGTGGCCCCGCCCGCCAGGGCCGCCACGCTGAAGCCGCCGGTGTAGCTGTAGCAGTTGAGCACCGTCTTGCAGCCCAGTTCGCGCACCAGGCGGGCAAACAGCCCGCGGTTGTCCCGCTGGTCGAGGTAGTAGCCGGTCTTGTGGCCCTCGGCCACGTCCAGCGTTAGCTTCCAGCCGTTCTCATGGATGGTCACTTCGGTGGGGCGGCGGCTGCCGTCCGGGGTCTCCGGGTGCCGCAGCCAGCCGGTCACGGGCTCGAGCCCTTCCAGCCCCCGCACGTTCGCGTCCGAGCGCTCGTAGACATACGGGCACCCGGTGGCGGCCACCAGGGCATCGGCGATCTGCTGTTTCCAGCGTTCGCTGCCAGTGCTCAGGAACTGCGCACTCAGCAGGTCGTCGTACTGGTCGACGATCAGGCCGGGCAGGCCGTCGGCCTCACCGTGGATCAGGCGGATGCCGTTGGAGTCGATGCCCAGGCGGCGACGCAGGGCCACGGCCTGCGCCACGCGGCGCAGGAAGAAGGCCGCGTCGATGCGTTCGGCCTCGTCGAAGCTCCAGGCCCGCACGCGGATCTGCGAGCTGGGGCTGAAGGCGGCCCAGGCCAGGAAACGGCCATCGTGCGCCTGCACCCGCACCGTTTCACCCGCATCGCCGCCGCCCTTGGCGATGCTGCCCTGGAAGACCCAGGGGTGTTGCCGCAACAGGGAGCGCTCTTTGCCATCGCGCAGCGTGATCGTCTTCATCGTGGGAACCGGGTGGGTGCAAAACCCGGATTGTCCCCCAGTGCCCCGCGGCAAGGGGGCTCAAGGCTTGCGGCGCGCGCGGGGGTGGGCCGCGTCGTAGACCTTGGCCAGGTGCTGAAAATCGAGCTTGGTGTACACCTGTGTGGTCGTGATGTGGGCGTGGCCCAGCAGCTCCTGCACGGCGCGCAGGTCACCGCTGGACTGCAGCAGGTGGCTGGCAAAGCTGTGACGCAGCATGTGCGGGTGCACGTGCGTGGGCAGCCCGGCCAACTGGGCCAGTTGCTTGAGCCGGTTGCGCAGCTGCATCGGCGTCAGGCGGGTGCCGAGCCGGCTCAGGAAGAGGGCGTTGTCCTGAGGCGCCGTCAGGCTCGCACGCACGTCCAGCCAGTGCCGCAGGGCCCGCAGGGCCGCGCTGCCGACCGGCACGCTGCGGCGCTTGTGGCCCTTGCCCAGCACGTGCGCTTCGGCGGCCTGCAGGTCGATCCAGCCAGCCGCCTGCGGGCTGGCGGCCACATCCAGCCCGATCAGTTCGGCGCTGCGCAGGCCGCTGCTGTAGAGCAGTTCGATCATCGCGGCATCGCGGGCGGCCAGCCACGGGGCCTCCCGTTCCTGACGCGCTGCGGCGGCGGGGGAGGCCGCCGTCGGCGGGCTGAGGCGCGGCGCCTGCTCGGCCAGCTGCACGGCCTGGTCCACCGACAAGGCCTTGGGCAGGGGTTTGGCGGCCTTCGGCGGTTTGATGCCATCGGCCGGGTTGACCTTCGCCAGGCCTTCGCGCCCCATCCATTTGAAGAGACCGCGCCAGGCGGCCAGCGTGATGGCCAGGCTGCGCGGGCCCAGCCCTTGGGCATGCAACCGGGCAATCCAGCCGCGCACATGGTGCGACCGCAGGGCGTCGAGCGCGAGGCCCTCCGGTTCGCACAGCGCCTCCAGGCGGGCGAAGGCATCACCGTACATCGCGAGCGTGCGCTCGGCCAGCCGGCGCTGCGTGCGCAGGTAGGCCACGTGCTGGGTGATCAGCGTGTGGCCCGGCGCGTCGCCCATGCTCAGTCCAGCAAGCGGCTGAGCGAGGCGCCGGCCACCTCGCCGACCTGCACGAGGAAGTCCACGCCCATGTCGGCCGTGTAGCGGGTGGCATCCGGCGAGCCGAGCACCAGCAGCCCGTAACAGGCGCCATCGCGGTGCAGCGGGATCAGCGCCAGCGAGGCCACGGTGCTGGCGTCGTCCAGCCACTTGGCGGCCTCGAAGCCGGCGTTGACGCCGCAGTAGGGCTGGCTCAGGCTGCCGGCAAAGCTGCGGGCGTCATCGCTGACGGGCTGCATGGCCGGCAGGGCGCCGGCGCGCTCGGCCAGCGTGGCCTGCACCGGGTGCGTGGTGGTGCCCCAGATGCGGACGGCCGCCTGCGGGATCAGGAACTGGTCCTGCAGGCCCCTGACCACGACATCGGGCAGTGCCGCATCGTCGTGGCACAGCAGCACGCTGCGCACCCACAGATGCAGGCGGTGCACGATGGCTTCGTTTTCCTGGCTCAGGCGGATCATGTCCATGATGCGCTTTTCGAGCCCGCGGATCTTGTCGCGAAGCATCTCCATCTGCCGCTCCTGCAGCGAGACGGCGCGGCTGCCGTGCGGGCTGCTGAGCTGGATGCTGGCCAGCAGTTGGGCGTGGCGTTCGAAAAACGCCGGTGTGTTCACCAGGTAGTTGGCGATTTCTTCTTCGGTGATGCCTTGCAGGGTCATGAGGGGAAGGGGTTCAGAGTGCGGGGACGTCGATTTCGCCGTCGAAGACCTTGACGGCCGGACCGGTCATGAGAACGGGCGTGCCGGGGCCGGCCCAGCGGATGGTCAGGCGGCCGCCGGGCATGTCGACGTCAACGGTCTCGTCCAGCCAGCCCAGCCGGATGCCGGCCACCACGGCGGCGCAGGCGCCCGAGCCGCAGGCCAGCGTCTCGCCCGAGCCGCGTTCGTACACGCGCAGGCGGATGTGGCCGCGGTTCACCACCTCCATGAAGCCGGCGTTCACGCGGCGCGGAAAGCGGCGGTGGCCTTCGATCTGCGGGCCGAGCTCGTCGACCGGGGCGTGTTCGGTGCTGTCCACGCGCATCACGGCGTGGGGGTTGCCCATGCTGACGACGGCGACTTCCACCGGGTGGTTGGCGAGTTCGATCGGCCACAGCTCGCAGCCGTTTTCCAGGCGCGGCGCGAGGCCCGTGCCGTCGAAGGGCACCTCGGCGGGCACCAGGAAGGGCGCACCCATGTCGACCGTGACGCGGCCATCGGCCTGCAGGCGCGGCTCGATCACGGCCTTGAGCGTTTGCACGCGGATCACGTCCTTCGACGTCAGCCCCGTGTCGTGCACGAAGCGCGCAAAGCAGCGGGCGCCGTTGCCGCACTGTTCCACCTCGCCGCCATCGGCGTTCATGATGCGGTAGGTGAAGTCGGTGCCGCGGGCGGCGTCGCCCGGCTCGACGATGAGAATCTGGTCGGCGCCGATGCCGAAGCGCCGGTCCGCCAGAAAGCGGTACTGGGCCGGGCTCAGGTCGATCGGGGCGCGGGTGGCATCGAGCACGACGAAGTCGTTGCCCGCGCCGTGCATCTTGGTGAAACGCAGCTTCATGCGCCCGATTATCCGCCCATCGCCCGCCCCCTGCTTGAGGGCACCCCAGAGGGAAACAGGGGGGGCGTCCAGGGCTCGCCGCACTGCAGCAAAGGAAGGCGGTTAGCATCGGCGCTGTGTCCATCCGCACCCGCTGCACCGAGCCAACATGAGCCATCCGTCGTCCACCCCGTCGCAACACGCTCCGTCGAAGATCGCCGTCGTCGGTCTCGGCTACGTCGGCATGTCCATGGCCGTGCTGCTGGCCCGCCAGAATCAGGTCACTGCGGTGGACGTCATGCCCGCCCGTGTGGAGATGGTCAACAACCGCGTCTCGCCCATTGAAGACGCCGACATCACCCGCTGCCTGCAGACCGAAAAGCTCGACCTGCGTGCCACCACGAATGCCGCCGAGGCCTATGCCGAGGCCGAATACGTCGTGATCGCCACGCCGACCGACTACGACGCCGACACCAACCGCTTCAACACGCGCAGCGTCGAAGCCGTCATCCAGGACGTGCTGGCCGTCAACCCGAAGGCGGTGATGGTGATCAAGTCGACCATCCCGGTGGGCTACACCGAAGAGGTCAACCGCAAGTTCAACACCAGCCAGGTGATCTTCTCGCCCGAGTTCCTGCGCGAAGGCCGGGCCCTGCACGACAACCTCTACCCCAGCCGCATCGTGGTGGGCGAGCGTTCGGCGCGCGCCGAGCGCTTTGCCGCGCTGCTCAAGCAGGCCTCGCTCAAGCCCGACGTGCAGGTGCTGCTGACCGGCTCATCGGAAGCCGAGGCGATCAAGCTGTTCGCCAACACCTACCTTGCGATGCGCGTGGCCTACTTCAACGAGCTCGACACCTATGCCCAGACGCACGGCCTGAACACCCGCGAGATCATCGACGGCGTGTGCCTGGACCCGCGCGTTGGCACGCACTACAACAACCCGAGCTTCGGCTACGGTGGCTACTGCCTGCCCAAGGACACCAAGCAGCTGCTGGCCAACTACTCGGCCGTGCCGCAGAACCTGATCGGCGCCATCGTGACGTCCAACACCACGCGCAAGGACTTCGTGGCCGACAGCATCCTGGCGCGCAAGCCGAAGGTGGTGGGCATCTACCGCCTCATCATGAAGGCGGGCAGCGACAACTTCCGCGCCAGCTCCATTCAGGGCGTGATGAAGCGCATCAAGGCCAAGGGCGTGGAAGTCATCCTGTACGAGCCGGTGCTGGATCAGGACGAGTTCTTCAACTCCAAGGTCATCAATGACCTCGCCGAGTTCAAGGCCCGCTCGGACGTGATCGTCGCCAACCGCATCGGCGCCGACCTGCAGGACGTGCTCGACAAGGTCTACAGCCGCGACCTGTTCGGTCAGGACTGATCGAGCCGGAAGCGCTGCACGGTCTTCGACAGGTCGATGGCCTGCTGGCGCAGGCTGTCGGCAGCGGCGGCCGATTGCTCGACCAGCGCGGCGTTCTGCTGCGTCATCTGATCGAGCTGCCCGACCGATTGCGTGACCACGCCGATGCCGGTGGACTGCTGGCGCGTGGCGTCGGCAATCTCGCTCATCGCCTGCGAGACGCGCTGGATGGACTCGACGATTTCGGTCATCACCGAGCCGGCCTCGCGCACCTTCTGCGAGCCCACCTCCACGCGGTCGACCGACTGACCGATCAGCGTCTTGATCTCGCGCGCGGCCTCGGCACTGCGCTGCGCGAGCGAGCGCACTTCGCCGGCCACCACGGCAAAGCCGCGGCCCTGTTCGCCGGCGCGCGCCGCCTCCACTGCGGCGTTCAACGCCAGGATGTTGGTCTGGAAGGCGATGCCGTCGATGACGCTGATGATGTCGGCGATCTGGCGCGAGGCCTCGGTGATCTGCTGCATCTGGGCGACCACGCTCTCGACGACCTCGCCGCCCTGCGCGGCGCGCTGGCTGGCGGTGTCGGCCAGGTGGTTGGCCACGCCGGCCGATTCGGCCGAGTGTTCCACGGTCTTGCTCAGCGTGTCCATCGACGAGGCCGTGGCCTGCAGGTTGGACGCGGTCTGCTCGGTGCGGTTCGACAGGTCCTGGTTGCCGGCGGCGATCTCGGTGCTGGCCGTCAGCATGCTTTCCGACGAACTGCGCACCGAAGCCACCATGTCGCGCAGGCCGGTCTGCATGGTGCGCATCGACAGCATCAGGTGGGCGATTTCGTCCTTGCCCCTCGGGTTGATCTCTCGGGTCAGGTCGCCATGGGCGATGGCTTCGGTGATCTCTTCCGCGCGGCGCAGCGGGCCGGTGATGGAGGCGATCGTCAGGCCCATCAGCGGCAGAAAGATCAGGCCCGGTGACAGCAGCAGCACCCACAGCAGGATGACGGTGTGGGTGGCGCTGTCGGCCGCGCGGTCACGCCGGGTCTCGGCCAGCTGGTTGATTTCCTTGTCGAGCTGCGTGACGGCCATCTCCAGCACGTCGGCCTTGGCGCGCGCGGCTTCGGTGGCCAGATAGGCTTCCCCCGGGGCGGTCAGGGCGTTGTCGGCCACCATCTGCAGCGTGGGTGCCAGCAGCTTGCCGTAACCGTCGAGCTGCTCCTGCAGCTTGCGCGACTGCTCGCGCAGCCCTTCACTGGGTGCCGATTCGAGCATGCGGGACATGGTCTGGCGTGTCTGCTCCAGCAGCTTCTGCCAGGCCTTGAACTCGGTCTCGGCCGAGACGGAATCCCCCGCGTTGATGATGGCGGCCTTTTCGTGGCCCCGCAGCCGCCCCATGTTGAGGGCGAGTTCGGCCATCGTCTGCGTGGCGGTGAACTCCTGCCGGGCGAAGCCGTCGAGCTCGCCCTTGAGGCCTTGCAGTTGCACCGTCATGCCGACGCCGACGATGGTGCCGATGCCCACCACCAGCGCCATGCAGGCCAGCAGGCGCGAGCGAATCGAAAAACCACGTAGCCACGTGATCCAAGCCATGGGTAGTCTCCATCTGTTCTGACCCGAACGATGAAGTGGTATCGGCAGGTACCACGGCGCCCTTGATGTGGGCTAACCCGCGGTTTGCACGGTCAATACAAGCCCGGTTGGCCCTCGGGGCGGGTCTTGAAGCGCTTGTGCACCCACAGGTACTGCGCAGGTTGCCGGGTGATCTCGCCCTCGATGTAGCGGTTGAGGGCGGCGGTGTCGGCCTCGGCATCGGGGGTGGGGAAACCAGTCAGCGGGGCCTCGAACCGCACGCGCCAGCCACGTCCGCCGGGCAGGATCTCGGCGATCACCGGCTGCACCACCATGTCCAGCATGCGCGCCAGCCGCGACGGCGCCAGCAGCGTGGCCGCCGGCACCCCGAAGAAGGGCACGAAGGCCGCATCCTTGGCACCGAAGTCCATGTCGGGCAGATTGAAGAAGCCCCGGCCCTGCTTCACGGCCTTGAGCAGCGGTTTGACGGAGTCGCTGCGCGGAAAGATCTCGGCGTTGCCGAAGCGCAGGCGGCCCCGGCGCATCAGCGCGTCCATCAGCGGGTGGCTCTGGGTCTGGTAGATCGACGCACCGGGACGCGCCTGCTTGAGCAGGATGGCGGCACCGGCCACATCCAGGCCCACGAAGTGCGGGCACAGCCACATCGTCGGACGGCCACTTTCCTGGAACACGCGTTCGGCCAGATCGATGTCGCCTTCGACGTGGATCAGCCGGCTCACCCGCGCGGGCGACGCCCACCACAGCACGGTGCGGTCGAGCAGGCTCTGCGTGAGCCAGCGGAAGTGCTGCTTGAGCAGCGCTTCGCGCTCGTCCGGCCCCATCTGCGGAAAGCACAGCTCGAGGTTGCGCAGGCCGATGCGGCGGCGTGATCCCGCCAGGTGGTACAGCGCCTCCGACAGCACCACAGCCAGCCCGGCCAGTACCGGCAGCGGCAGGAAGTGGAGCAGCCACAGCACGCCGATGGCGCTGCGGATGGCGGCCTCGCGGACGAACGTGCGCGCCCGCATCAGGCGGCGTCACCGGCGGTGCCGGCGCTGGACGAGGTCAGGATCTCTGCGCGGGGCGCCTTGTAGCGGTTGTAGCCCCACAGGTACTGCTCGGGTGCTTGCATGATCTGGTGTTCCATCAGCCGGTTCACGGCGGCGGCCGATTCTGCCGCATCGCCGCCGGCCAGTACCGCCTCGGTGTCCGGGGCCACGCGTTCGGCGTGCACCACATAGTCGCAGCCCAGCGATCGGCGCTGCGCGGCACCCAGC
>NZ_CANBCC010000020.1 GCF_947366995.1 uncultured Aquabacterium sp.
CGGTCTACAACGCTGTGCTGGAGGACGGAAGCGCCAAGCGGGCACTGCGCGACACGCTGACGCTCACCAGCATGCTGACGGGCATTCCCGTGTCCGCTTTGAGCAGGCCACTCGCGTACGTTGAGGAGTGACGCCTACTTCAGCTTGGTGAGCAGTTCAAGGACGTTGGGAGGGATCCCTTCGTCCTTTACGATGCCATCCCCTGTGGGCCGGAAAAGGGCGGCGAGCACCGCCTTCAGATTTTCGCTATCACCGTTCAACTTCCCCTCGCTGATCAACGCAAGGTAGGTCTTCACCATAGTGACTCGCTCGGCCGCGTCGTTCTCCAGATGCATGTTGCTCAAGAAGATCCTCACCAGAAGGCGGAGCACCCAGAAGGCGAGGGTCGCCAGCAGGATGAAGGAGCCGAGGCGCCAAGTGGTAGCGGCGGTCAGCAGCGCCATTACCCCATCGGTTTTCCCCAAGGCAGCCGCACCGCTGGCTGCCTTGGCAGACGATGCAGCAGCACTTGCAGCTTGTCCGACTTCTGTTAGCTCGCAGTGAAGTAGCCAACCGGCAAGTCCCATTGCCGATATGGTCACCAGACCAGTCGCGACCATCCATCGGAAGTGGCGGATCTTCTTTTTCTCCCAGTATTCGACTGGCGCAGCGAGAGACATATGCTCTCGGTAAGCCCTTTCAATCTGCTTCAGCTTTTGCGTCGCATCGTCGACCTGCTGCTTCCACTGTTCATCGCGGGTGCTTTTCTCTGTGGAGAAGTGCATGGCACGGGCGCTCTTCTCGGAGCTGAAGGCCTTCGTTTGCTCTTCAACCTGCTGTCGGAGGCCTTCTTGAAGCGCAGCCATCGTGTCCCGGGAGCGCGTGATCCCTTGCAAAATGTTCGCGTACTCCGCCTCTTCCCACGCTAGACGGTCCGGCCCGCCGCGTGCATAGAACTCGGACTCTGCTACGGCCTGGGCCACGAAATACGGGTGGTTGTCGCTGTTGAAGCTGAGATTCATCCAGATCGCGAGTACGCCGCTCGCGACTGCGTCACCCTTTCGCCGTCTGACATCGGCTATGAACTTGCCAGCCGGGGATTGCTCTGACAACCAAGGGTGTTCTTCGTAAGCCCTCTTCAGAAGCAGCGCACCCTCTCGAAAGTTCTCCACCTCGTCAGAGTTCCCCGGGGCCGACTGGCTAAAGATCTTCGCGTGGTTGAACTTGGTACGGACGTCACCTAGCGTGGTCGAGATCACGCCCCAAACCTGGTTCTGCGCAAGCGAGGCCGCCATTCCGCCAGAGGTCCAAGACCATTTGTCGAGCTGAGTCTGTAGCCAAGTCGCCGCTTCGTCCAATGAACCCCACTCCAGCGTTTCGTTGGCCGGGCCCACCTCTACAACGTACTGCCTTCTGTCGTTCATCAATTACTTATCAAAATGGAGTCGAGTGCTCTCTTGCCCAGCGGTGAACGTGGTCAGGCTGCGTGCTTTGCCGCAATTCGCTCGACTTGGTAGAGAACCCGCGCACGGACCGGTTCGGGGCAACTCATGAAGTCCTGTACCAGTCGGCCTACTTGCTTCGCAAGCGTTGGAGAGGGGCCTGCCGCAGGACTCGGGCGTGCCACGGGCGCATCTGCCGCTAACAGGTTAGCGAGTGGTACGCCGAAGCCGTTTGCGATGCCCTCGAGCGTTGCTAGAGTCGGAGACATCTCAGGGCCTTCCTTGCTTAAGAGGCGCTGCACGGTCGAATAGGGGAGGCCGGCATGCTGGCAAAACGCGTTCAGGCTCATGTCCGAGGCCTCCAGCATCCGGGTGATGTTGGCTCGAACGGCACTGGATGCGTTGTAGGTCGCCATGCTGGAACTTGGTGAAGAAGCTCGCAGGGTAGGTCGCAAGTGCAGCTTCGCCAATCACCACTGTGAGTGGTACCGCGGCGGCATACACATCATGCTGGCTCAGATCCTGCGCTCGAGACACCCGCCAACTCGAGAATATGGCGCTCGATTGCCTCAGCGAACGGGCGCAGGTCGTCCAGCGGCAACACCGCATAACCGTCCGCAGTGCCCGAGGGCGCGTGCCCCTGGATCTGATCCACAGCTCCGTGAGGCACGACAGCGCGCCCGCGCTGCTTGTACGCTCTACGGAGGCCGTGGAGCGTCAGGTGTGGGATGGCCGCCGCCTGCAGAACCTTCTGGTGGCTCGCGCGTACGTCGACAATCCGGCCCTTCTTGCCAGTGCTCGCGAACACGAACTCGTTGATTCTCGGTAGGCCTGCCAACAAATGCGCCAAGTGCGCTGTTAGGGGAATGGTGCGCGCTTTGGCGACCTTGTCCGCGATGGTCAGCTTGCGCCAAGTGAAGTCGACCTCCTTCCACCTGAGGCCGGCCATCTCCTCCCGCCTCGCGCCGGTCAACAGTAAGGCACGCAGGTAAACCGATGCCGTGCGATTGGTCAACTGTTCGGCGGCACTCCACCAGCCGCGCATCTGAGCTGATTCCAGGACATCCGTGCGCCGTTTGGCGCCGGGCAGGTCTTGCAGCAGGGCAGGGGCTCTGCCTGCATCTAAGTCCACTAGATCGCGGTACCGTGGGCGCGTGGCGCACCAGCGCATGAAGCCTCTGAACATCATCAGGCCGCGGGCCGCCTGGTGTCTGCTCGCCTTGGCCTCCGCATCGTGCCACTCCTTGAGGGCATCTTCCGTGATGTCCACTAGGCGCATGGACATCAGCGGCCACAGTGGGCCCGGTCGGGTCTTGCCGCTGCCTCGCTTCTTCGGCTTGCCGCCCGGGTCTGCCATCTTCTTGAGGTCTTCGACGTAACGCGGCTTCCATGCGTCCCGACGCTTCGGCTTTCCCTCGGTGAGGTACGTCGGCCACAACTCCCCTACGGTCACGCCCTGGGCGGCTCTCTGGGCGTCGTCAGCCTTCTGAGCGGCGAGCGCCTCACGTTTCAGTCCTCGGGGATCCTTTCCCTCGTCGATCTGTCGCTGGAACTCGCGAGCCTTTGCTTGCGCCTCCTTGATGCTCCAAGCTGCTGGGCTGCCAATTGTGATGCGGATGTCGCGCCCGCAGTAGGAACCCTGGAACACGTACGAGGGTTTGCCGTTCGGGGTGACCCGCAGGCCCAGGCCAGGTGTGCCTTCGTCCCACATGAAAGCCTGAGCCTTGCCCGGCGGGCACTTGAACCCTGCCACTCGCGCAGCTGTGAACGAAACCTTGGCCATGCCACTCCAGTCTTACATCCGCCCTTACATGTCGTCCTGATGTAAGGGCGGATGTAAGACGAAATCCCGAAAAGTGTTGAACGGCGCTCAACACTTCCGCGCGCAGTCCCTGGGTAATTCCTAGAGAGAGCAGCCAGTTTATCAACGCTTCGGAATGTTCGCAAACACGATTTCTTGCTCATTCGTAATGAGAAGGTCGAGGGTTCGATTCCTTTCTCCGGCACCATCAGAATCAAGCACAAAGCCTCGGATGACCTCCGGGGCTTTGTTGTTTCCGGGGGCGCCATGTATGTCCGGGCCCTCACGGCCGCTGATGCCGCCCAATCAGCCGCAGCAGGCCCGCGGTGCCGGCAATGAGCAGCGCCAGGCCTGCGCCCCACACCACCCAGATCAGCGGCACCAGCCACGCCATCGCCCCGCCGAGCATCGGCAGGTGGCGCTGCACGACAGACAGCGCCCCCAGCATGGCATCGCGCCACGCGGTCAGCCCGAGGAAGTCGCCCCAGCGCCGGAGCCACTCCGGCATCTCGGGCAGCGGCATCCGCCGCACCTCTTCCACCGTGAGGTTGCCCGACTGAAGCACGGCGCTGGCCCACTCCGTCAGCGCAGCGCCCATCCACGCGCCGGCTGTCCACAGCAGGCCGAGAAACGCGGCCAGGCCCCACGCCAGAAGGCGCATGTGGCGAGATATCGTGGCAGCAGGGCGGCGTGGGATTGAAGTTCGATGCGGGGCAGTCATGCAGCGTGGCTGTGGTGGGCTTGTCCGGAGTGTCGCAGAGCCGTCCCGGGCCCTGCCACGGTAGGGCTGCTGCTTTGGGGCAACATCGGCACATGGCTTGCCCGCACGCTGCATGACTCTGCCCACTTCGCCCGTTGTCCGGCCCACGCGCCTCGCGCTACTGGCCGCGCTGCTGATCGTTCTGGCGGCCGCCGCGGCGTGGCTCTGCCCCGGAGGAAGTTGCGGCACCACCGTGCTCGACGAAGCCGGGCTGGCGTGGATGAGCCAGTACCGCTCCCCCTGGGCAGACCGGCTCATGACGGCCGTCACCTGGCTGGGATCGCTTTATGTGCTCCTGCCGACCGCTCTGGCCCTCGCTGCGTGGCAGGCAAGCCGGGAAGCGCCAGGCGGGCGGTGGCATGCGCTGTTTGTGCCAGCGGCGCTGGTCGGCGCCAGTGCCATCGTCCACGCGCTCAAACTGGCGGTGGCACGCCCCCGGCCGGGCTTGTTCGAGCCCCTGGTCACGATGCCGGTCGACCCGAGCTTCCCGAGTGCACACACCATGCAGGCATGCGCGTTTGCGGTGGCCTGTCTGCTGCAGCGGCGCCATCGTGCGGGTGCATGGGGCTGGGCGTGGGTGGCAGTGTTCGTGGCCGCGGTGGGTGCTTCACGCATCTACCTGCAGGTGCACTTTCCGACCGATGTGCTCGCCGGTGCGGCGGTCGCGCTGCTGTGGGTGATGGTGCTGCGCCGGGTGTGGCCCCAGGCGCAGGCCACCCAATGAAAACAGACTTGTCCCTGTTTCCTGTGGACAAGTCTGTTGGGAAGGGTGGGGCAAACGAGCCCGCCCCTGGGAGAGCCCCTGGTCTGCACAAAAAACAGGCAGATCAGGGCCGGTGCCGGATCAGGACTTCTTGCCTGCTTCCAGCGACAGGATCCACTTCACGAGCTTGCGCGCGTCGGCTTCCTTGATGGCGGCAGCGTTGGGCGGCATGGCGAGGCCCGAAGCCTTGCCCTTCCAGTGGCTGTCGTACGGGTTGGAGCCCTTCATGACGGTCTGGGTGAGCTGCTCGAGCGCACCCTTCTGGCCCTTGTACTTGGCCGACACATCACGCCACGGCGGGCCGATGGGGGGCAGGCCGTCCGGGCCCTTGGCGCCGGGCTCGACGTGGTGGCAGGTCATGCAGCCGGCGTGGTTGGCCAGATCAAGCATGGGCTTGTCGGTGGCCGGGTCGGCGGCGAGCGCCGCACACGAGGCAAGCAGGGCGGCGAGGGGGAGCACCATTTTGGTCATTTGTTTTCTCCTGAAAAACAACCGGGGTGTCCCCAAGATAGGGCGCCATGGTGGCGCGGGATTGAGCGAGGTCAAGAACGCCGGGGCTTTTCTCAGGATGGAGCAGCGGGGCTCGTGACTGCTGCGAAATGGAGCAGTGGCGCGCCGGCGAGCATGTCGTTTCGTGGCGTCGCAGCCGTTCATCGGTGGATCACGCCCTGAGCCTGTGCGTCGTCAGACTGCAGGGCATGGTCGGTCTCGCCGTGTCGGTGGGCCGCTTATCCAGGAGCACCCCATGCACACATCCGTCACTTCGCGCGTTGCCCGTCTGGGCGTCGATCTGGCCTTCGAGCTGGGCTGGGATTTTGCCCACTACGGACTGGCTGTCCCGGAGGGCGCCGAGGCGGCCTGGCCGCAGCTGGCCCAGGGCGTCGACGCCGGCCGGCAGACCTTCGGCCTGCGCGTGCTGCAGCCCACCCGCCATGCCCGCAAGTGGCTGAACCTGCGCCTCAATGCGCTGAACCGCGGCCGCGTGTTCGACACCGAGCAGGTCACGCCCCGCTTTCTGCAATTGATCGACACCGACACCTGCCCCATCACGCGGTCGGCGCTGACGCATGGCGCCGGGGCCGAAACCGACTGGTCGGTCGACCGGGTGTTCAATGACGCGGCGTATGCGGCCGGCAACCTCGCGGTCATGAGCCGGCGCGCCAACGCGGCGAAGGGCGACGCCAGCTTTCATGACGCAATCCGCTACATGCGCGATTGCGAGGGGGGCGTGACGGAGATCGATGGCCTGAACGGCGCCGAGTGGGCCCGCGTGGCGGTGCTCGCGTCTTTCGTGACCCGGCTGGATCACCAGGAGGCGGCTGTGCTGCCCATGCTGGTGCTGCCCTCGAACCGGTTGCGCGTGTTCAACCCCATCCAGGCGCTGCAGGCGGTGGTGTGCCGCCTGGTGCTGACTCACGCCGAGAGCGAGCGCCCGGAGGCGCTGGACGAGCACATCGACGCGCTGCGCGCCCTGGTGCCGGGCAAGGCCCTGCGCAAGGATGTGCTGGCCTTCACCGACGCGTATGTGGCCCAGGTGCGCGCGCTGCGCCGCACGCAGCAGGCGCTCACGCTGCGGTGGGCGGTGGAAGACGCGTGGCAGACGCGTCTGGTGCTCAACCGCTGGAAGCGCGTGGCGCGTGCGCTCACGGCCACGCAGGCCGAAACCATCGTGAACGCACTGGCGCAAGGCACCCGCAGCCTGCCTGACGCGCAGGCCACCGAGGGCTGGGCGCTGGCCACGCGGGGTCTGCTCAGCCCCCGCCCGGTGCCGCGCCGTCTGCCGGATCCCAAGGTGAGCCTGCCGGCCGACCACTGGCTGGCGGCCCGCCAGGCAGAACTGTTCGTCGTGCGCTGACGGGGCGGAGTCTGCTAGAGTCGCCTTCGAGGCTCAGGGGATGAGCCTGGGAGTCGACACACCATGGGCAATCGCACCGAACGCTTCTACAAGATCGAGAACCTGATCCGCCATCACGGCGGCGTGAGCTTCCAGCAGATGCTGGACACGCTCGAGGTCTCGCCGGCCACGCTCAAGCGCGATCTGCAGTTCCTGCGTGACCGCATGGACGCGCCGATCGTCTACCACCGCGATGACAACCTCTACCGTTTCGGCGAGGAGTTCCGCGGCCAGAAGCACGAGCTGCCGGGTCTGTGGTTCGACGAACGTGAGCTCTACAGCCTGCTGACCGCCCACCAGTTGCTGTCCAGCCTGGACAGCAACGGCACGCTCAGCCGCCACCTGCAACCGCTGCTCGACCGCATCTACCACCTGCTGGGCACGAACGACTCCGACAGCGCCGAACTGATGCGCCGGGTGCGCATCATGGGCACGGGCAAGCGCCCGGTGCCGAGCGAGCACTTCGAGCTGATCGGTGCGGCGTTGCTGCAGCGTCAGCGCATTGCGATGCGCTACCTGACGCGCGGCCGCAAGACGAGTTCCGACCGCGAGGTCTCGCCCCAGCGCCTGATCCATTACCGCGGCACGTGGTACCTGGACGCCTGGTGCCATGAAAGCGATGCGCTCAAGCGTTTTGCGCTGGATGCAGTCGAGTCGGCCGAGATGACCGGCCAGAAGGCACGCGACATCAGCCTGAAGCGCGTGGAGCAGGAGCTCGACGGGGGCTATGGCATCTTCGCCGGCAGCAAGGTCAACTGGGCGACGCTGGTGTTCAGCACCGAGGCCGCCCAGTGGGTGTCGCGCGAAGAGTGGCACCCCGACCAGAAGACCCGCACGCTGCCCGATGGCCGCTACGAGCTCAAGGTGCCCTATGTGGAGCCCACCGAGCTGGCGATGGATGTGCTGCGCCATGGCGCCGAGGTCGAGGTGGTGTCGCCCAAGGCCCTGCGCGATGCCGTGAGCACCCGTCTCAAGGCCGCGCTGGCGCAATACAAGTAAAGGCTCAGGGATAGAGCCCGCGCAGCGCGCGGGCTTCGAGCACGCGCGTGCAGGCGGTGATGAAGGCCGCCGTGCGCAGCGGCACCTGGCGCGCCGCGGCCACCTGCCAGATCGCCTCGAACGCCTCGGTCAGCACCCGGTCCAGCCGCGCGTTGATGTCGTCTTCGGTCCAGAAGAAGCTCGACGCGTTCTGCACCCATTCGAAGTAGCTGACCGTCACGCCGCCCGCGTTGGCCAGCACGTCGGGCAGCACCAGGCAACCCCGGTCCAGCAGGATGTCTTCGGCCTCCGGGGTGGTGGGGCCGTTGGCGCCTTCGACGACCAGACGGGCCTTCACGCTGCGGGCGTTGTCGCGCGTGATCTGGCCTTCCAGCGCCGCCGGCAGCAACACCTCGCAAGGCAGCGCCCAGAAATCCTCGTCTGCAACCGGGATCGCACCAGGGAAGTCGGCAACCCGGCCGCCATCCTGTCTGATGTGGCGATCCAGCGCGGCGGGGTCGATGCCCGCCTCGTTGTGCACGGTGCCCGTCGCGTCCTGCACCGCCACGATCCGCGCGCCCGCGGCGTGGAAGGCCCGCGCTGCGGCGCTGCCCACATTGCCGAAGCCCTGAATCGCGATGCGGGCGCCTTCCATCGGGATGGCGAGCTTGCGCATGGCTTCCCGGGCCACCACGAAGCAACCCCGGCCGGTGGACTCGCGCCGCCCGAGGCTGCCGCCCATGGTGATGGGCTTGCCGGTCACCACCCGCGGCTGGGTGGCGCCCTGGTTGATGGAGTAGGTGTCCATCATCCAGGCCATCGTCTGCTCGTTGGTGTTGACGTCGGGTGCCGGGATGTCGCGGTCCGGACCGATGATCACGCCGATCTCGCTGGTGTAGCGGCGCGTCAGGCGCTCGAGTTCTGCAAGCGACAACGTGGCCGGATCGACGCGGATGCCACCCTTGGCGCCGCCGAACGGCAGGTTCACCGCGGCGTTCTTGATCGTCATCCAACCGGCCAGCGCCATCACCTCCGACAGGTTCACGCCCGGGTGATAGCGCACGCCGCCCTTGCCGGGCCCGCGCGACAGGTTGTGCTGCACGCGGTAGCCCTCGACGTGGTAGATGGTGCCGTCGTCACGGTGGATGGGCACGTCGACGGCCAGGATGCGCTTGGGGCGGCGCAGCGTGTCCATCATCCGGGCCAGCGGGCCCAGGTGGGGCTCGACGCGGTCGAGTTGCTCCAGGAACATGCCCCACGGGCCAGGGGCGGCGGGGTCGATGTAGGACGGGAAACGTTCGGTGCTCAAGAAAACCTCCTGTTGTTGAAAAGAAGCGCCGGAAAGGAAAACGGGGCACAAGGCCCCGTTCGTTCTGTCTGTGCGATCAGCTCGCAGCGTGCTCGCGGTCGGCGCGTTCGAAACGCACCACCATGCGCTTGGTCGGTTTCGGGCCGATCAGGCTGAACACGACGATGGCGATGCTCGACAGGATGAAGCCTGGGATGATTTCGTACAGGCCCAGCCAGCCGAACTGCTTCCACACGATCACGGTGACGGCACCGACCAGCATGCCGGCCAGGGCGCCGTTGCGGGTCATGCCCTTCCACAGCACCGAGAACAGCACCAGCGGGCCGAAGGCGGCACCGAAGCCGGCCCAGGCGTAGGACACCAGGCCCAGCACGCGGTTGTTCGGGTTGGTGGCCAGCACGATGGCGATCACCGCCACCAGGAACACCATGGCGCGGCCCACCCACACGAGTTCCTTTTCAGAGGCGTTCGGGCGGAAGAAGGGCTTGTAGAAGTCTTCGGTGAGTGCGCTCGAGCACACCAGCAGCTGACAGCTCAGCGTGCTCATCACGGCAGCCAGGATGGCCGACAGCAGCACACCGGCCACCCACGGATTGAACAGGATCTTGGCCAGCTCGATGAACACGCGCTCGGGGTTCTCGGTCACGGCTTGAGCCTGGTCGGGATGGGCCGAGAAATAGGCGATGCCGAAGAAGCCGACGGCCATGGCACCCACCAGACAGACCACCATCCACACCATGCCGATGCGGCGGGCGTTCGGAATGGACTTCACCGAGTCGATGGCCATGAAGCGCGCGAGGATGTGCGGTTGACCGAAGTAGCCCAGGCCCCAGGCCATGAGGGAGGCGATGCCGATGGCGCTCGTGCCCTTGAACAGGTTGAAGGCTTCGCTGTTCTTCATCTCGATGGCGGCGAGCGTGGGGTCGATGCCGCCGGTGGCCAGCATCACGGCGATGGGCGTGAGGATGAGCGCGAAGATCATCAGGCTGGCCTGCACGGTGTCCGTCCAGCTCACGGCAAGGAAGCCACCCACGAAGGTGTAGGCGATCGTGGCGGCGGCGCCGGCCCACAGAGCGGTGTCGTAGCTCATGCCGAAGGTGCTCTCGAACAGGCGCGCACCGGCCACGACGCCGGAGGCGCAGTAAATGGTGAAGAACACCAGGATCACCAGGCCGGAGAGGACACGCAGCACGCGGCTGTCGTCCTCGAAGCGGTGGCTGAAGTAATCCGGCAGCGTCAGCGCGTTGCCGTTATGTTCGGTGTGCACGCGCAGACGGCCGGCCACGAAGTACCAGTTGAGCCAGGCCCCGATGATCAGACCCGTGGCGATCCAGCTTTCAGACAGGCCGGAGACGAACAGCGCGCCGGGCAGGCCCATCAGCAGCCAGCCGCTCATGTCGGACGCGCCGGCAGACAGGGCCGTCACGAAACTGCCCAGACTTCGCCCGCCCAGGATGTAGTCCGACAGGTTTTCGGTGGAGCGATAGGCGAGGAAGCCGATCAGCACCATCGCGGCGATGTAGATCACGAAGGTGATCAGGGTTGGGTTGGAGAAGCTCATGAGGTGGACCCCTGGCGGGGCGTCTGGGCGGGTGGAGGGAAGCAGCTTGCGCCAGTGCCGGAAGGCGGCCGTGCGGGGCGACTGTCTTACGGTCACCTCGGGCGAGGTGCGGCTTGGTGGGCAGCGTAGGGGAGCGTTGACCGATTTTTTTACCGGCTCTCCGATGGTTTTTCGGAAAACTCCGGAGCCGGGCAGGGTGATCGGTTCAGGCTTGTGCCAGCCGTGCTGTGCGCAGGCGCCTGGGCGTCATGCCCAGGTGGCGGCTCATGGCCGTGGTCAGGGCGCTCTGGCTCGAGAAGCCGCAATCCTCGGCGACCTGAAGCACCGGCAGGCTGCTGTCCCGCAACAGCATGCTCGCGCGCTTCAGCCGTGCCTGCAGCAGGTATTGGTGGGGCGTCATGCCGGCAACCCGCTTGAACTCGGCGTGAAAGTGGCTGGTGCTCATGCACGCGACCCGGGCCAGTTCCTGCACGCCAATGGGCCGAGCCAGGTGCCGGTCGATGAAGGTGTCGATGCGGCCGACATCCAGACGCCCTGTGCGGGCGGGTGTGTCCTGCTCGAACAGACGCAGATGCAGCGCCCGCAGCAGGGTGGCCCCCAGCCCCTGGGCCAGCAAAGGGTCGCTGCCAAAGCGCTTCAGTTCTGCGCTGGCATAGCACAGCAGGTGCTGGAAGTCGGCGTCCAGCAGGGGGTAACGAGGCACCGAGAACAGGCGGCTCATGACGTCGAGGTCGGGCGTCTGCATGTCGCCTGCGTCGAAGTCGATGATGAGCATGCGGTTGTCACCCAAGCCGGCGAACTGGTGTTCGGCGTTGCCAGGCACCAGGCAGGCTCGCATCCGGCACACCTCGCCGCCATGGCCTTCCACCTCGAACTCGGCTTTCCCATCCACGGACAGCACAAGCTGGTGGTGCCTGTGCGCATGGTGGTGCGCATCGGGGCTCAGGGGAATCAGGCGGGTGTGGAGCATGTTGCAGCGGACGGCCGCGTCGGGCACCACGCGGGTGCACCAACGGACACTCTCATTATTAAAGCAAGTTGAATGCCGGACTTCGGGGTTAACCCTTGGATTGCTCTATCAGAAAGCCGAGGACGGTCCGGGCCGCGTCTTCGGGGTGACTCTGCATGAAGCAGTGCCCCCCGGGAAACTCGGCCTCTTCCACCGCGCTGTTGACGAGGGTCCAGCGCGAGACAGCCTCGCGCACGAAGCCGAAGGTGTGCGAGGCCCGCAGGACCAGGGTGGGGGTGCGCACCCGGCCCAGGGAGGCCCACAGTCGCTCCGGCCCGGTGCTGAAGATCTCTGCCTCGCGGGCGGGCGGGCATTTCAGGCTCACGCTGCCGTCAGCCGCTTCCCGCATGCCATGGGTAACGAACGCGTGCAGCGCCTCGTCCGTCCAGCCCTTGTAGACGCCGCGGCCGTGCAGTGCCTGGAAAGCGGCCTCGCGGCTGGCCCAGTGGTGGCGTCGCTGCCGGGCCTGCCGCGCCAGCGGTGCCAGCTTGGCGGTGCCGGTCATCTCGGCCAGAGTGAGGCCAAACAGCATGGCGGGCGGCATCAGCACCGGATCCAGCAGCACGGCACGCGAGAAGTGCCGAGGGTGCTCGGCCATCATCAGCGCCGTCAGCACGCCGCCGAAGCTGTGGCCGAGGGCCAGGTGTGGCACCTGCCGGAACGCGTGGCCCTGCGCCTGCAAGGCTTCCAGCGCCAGTTCGGCGTTGCGGTTCCAGCCAAGAAAGCGCGCGCCCTCGTCGCTGTCGCCATGCCCTTGCACGTCGCTGAGCCACAGGTCGAAGTGGGCGCTGAGCGGCTTCAGCATGGGCTCGTACATGCGGGCGCAGAACCCGTTGCCATGTAGCACGTGCAACAACGGCTTGCCACTGGGGACGCTGTGCCAGCCCCGCAGGGTGAACCCTTCACGGGCGGGATGAGACCACGGGTGCAGCTTCAGTTCATGCATGGCGCGAGATGGTAGGCGCGAACGAAAAAGGGGCCTGGTGGCCCCTTGGTGCGTGATGTGGTCGGCGCTTATTGCAGACGCTCGATCACCATGGCGATGCCCTGGCCGCCGCCAATGCACATCGTGATCAGCGCGTAGCGGCCGTTGGTGCGCTGCAGTTCGTACAGTGCCTTGGTCACCAGAATGGCGCCGGTGGCCCCGACCGGGTGGCCCAGCGAGATGCCCGAGCCGTTCGGGTTGGTCTTGTCGGCCGGGAAGCCCATTTCCTTGGACACGGCGCAGGCCTGGGCGGCGAACGCTTCGTTGGACTCGATGACGTCGAGGTCGGCCACGGTCAGGCCGGCCTTGGCCAGGGCGGCCTTCGAGGCGGGCACGGGGCCGATGCCCATGTACTCGGGCTCGACGCCAGCGTGGCCATAGGACACCAGGCGGGCCAGCGGCTTCAGACCCAGTTCCTTGGCCTTCTCGGCCGAGGCCATGACCACGGCGGCGGCGCCATCGTTCAGCGTCGAGGCGTTGCCGGCGGTGACGGTGCCTTCTTCCTTCTTGAACGCGGGCTTCATCTTGCCCAGCGTGTCGACGCTGGTGTCGGCCTTCACGCCTTCATCGGTGTCGAACACCACGACGCCCTTGCGGGTTTTGATCTCCACAGGAACGATCTGTTCCTTGAACAGGCCGGCGGCGATGGCCTTGGCGGCGCGGGCCTGAGACTCGGCCGCGTAGGCGTCCTGCTGCTCGCGGCTGATACCGTGGCGGGCGGCCACGTTCTCGGCCGTGATGCCCATGTGGATGTTCAGGCGTGGGTCATGCAGCGCGCCCAGCATGAAGTCCAGCATCTTCACGTCGCCCATGCGCGCGCCCCAGCGATTGCTGGTGACGAGGTAGGCGCCACGGCTCATGGACTCGGCACCGGCGCCGATGGCCACGTCGCAGTCGCCCAGCAGGATGGACTGGGCGGCCGACACGATGGCCTGCAGGCCCGAGCCGCACAGGCGGTTGACGTTGAAGGCGGGGGTTTCCTGCGGCACGCCGGCTTCGAGCGCGGCCACACGGCTGATGTAGGCGTCCTGCGGCACGGACGGGATCACGTTGCCGAGCACGACATGGCCGACGTCCTTCGGGGCCACGCCGGCGCGCTCCAGCGCGGTCTTGATGACCAGGGCGCCGAGTTGCGCAGGGGGAATGTCCTTCAGCGAGCCACCGAAGCTGCCGATGGCGGTACGGGCTGCGCCCACGAAGACGACGTCACGGGTCATGTGTGTTCCTTGCAGGGGTGAAAACGCGATCATGCACCGCCAATCAGGCGGGCGTCGTTGTCAGATTATCCGTGAAAACACGGGGGAGGGTACAGAAAGGTACCCTCACGGCTCGATCAGACCCTCGCGTACCGCCAGCAGGGTCATCTCCGCCTGGTTCTGCAGGCCCAGTTTCTGTTTGATGTTGTAAAGGTAGGTGCCGACCGTCGAGGCGGACAACTGCATGGCTTCAGCGAGCTGCTGGACGCTTTGCCCGCGGGCCAGGCCAAGGAAGGCCTCGAACTCGCGCTCGGACAGGCGCCCCAGCACCGTGGCGCCCGCTTCTTCACCGGCGTGCAGGCGCTGGGCGATCAGTGGATCGAGCGCGATGCGACCCGCGGCCACGTCGCGAATGGCCTGGACCAGCGCTTCGGCGGCGCCCCGTTTGGAGAGGTAGCCGCAGGCCCCTGCCTTCAGCACGCGGCGTGGGTGGCTGGCGTCTTCGTGGGCCGACAGGGCGAGCACCCGCGCATCGCGGTCGAAGGACACCAGGCGCCGCACGGCCTCGATGCCGCCCATGCCTGGCATGGTGATGTCCATCACGACGACGTCGGGGCGCAGGGCGGCGTAGAGATCCAGCGCCTGCTCGCCGCTGTCGGCTTCGCCCACGACGACGATGTCCGGCGTGGTCTGCAGCAGCAGACGGAAGCCCATGCGCACGACCGCGTGGTCGTCGACGAGGAGAACGTGGAGGCGGGAGCTCATTCAGGTGCCTGAAACGGGAGACTGGGACCAGGGCAGGGCGGCCGACAGGCGCAGGCCGGGGCGGGGGGCGGCGGGCTGCGCGGCAGAAAGCGTCAGTGTGCCGCCAAGTGCCTGAACCCGCTCGCGTATGCCCAGGAGGCCGTGGTGGCCGGGGCGCTGCCATGCGGCGGGTAGACCGATGCCATCGTCTTGCACAGCGAGTTCGAGCGCGTGGCCCGTGCATGTGAGTGCCACGCTGATGTGGTGCGCCTGCGCGTGCTTGATGGCGTTGGTCACAGCCTCCTGCACGATGCGATACGCGGCGGTGGCCAGGGTGTCTCCCAGGCCATCCGGCAAAGGGTCGACGTGCAGCGTGATGTCGAGCGTGGGCGCCACCTGCCGCCAGTCCAGCAGCAGGTCCGACAGGGCATCGTGCAGACCCAGGCGGTCGAGCGCGAGCGGGCGCAGGCGCGGCAGCATGCCCTGCAGGCTGGCGGCCATGTCGTCGGACACGCGCTTGAGCAGGCCCACCAGCTCGGCCTTGTCGCGCATCAGGGCCGGATCCTGGCTCAGGACCTGAGCCACCGTGCGCAGGGCCGTGAGTTGCTGGCCGAGTTCATCATGCAGATCACGGGCAATGCGGGCGCGCTCGGCTTCCACACGCTGAAGAATGACCTGGGTGAGCTCGCGTGACTGAGCAAGGCTCGCCTGCGCGGCACGGGCCTCGTCGCGCGCATGCAGGTTGTCCTGAATGGACTGCGCCATGTCGTTGAAGGCCTGGCTCATCAGGGCGGCTTCGCGCCCTGGCAGCGGTGGCAGGCGGGTGTCGTAATCACCGCGCTGAAGGCTGCGCAATGCCCCTTCGATGCGGGCCAGGGGTGCCAGGGTGCGCACCAGCGTCAACGCCGTGAAGCCACCCACCACCACGAGGCCCGCGGCCACATGCAGCATCAGCTGGACGAAATCGTCCCATCCATCGAGCACGGCGCGAGACGGATCGGGCCGCACCGACAGTCGCCCCCCAGGCAACGCGATGTTCTGCACCGCAGTGCGTGGCATGACGAGCGCGGCAAACCAGTCGGGAGCCTGCCGGCCAGGCTTGTAGGGCGAAGGGGGCGACACATAGGCCACCCCGCCCTGTGCGTCGAACAGGGTGATCTCGTTGGCGCGCACGCGGCCCAGGCCCTGCACCATGATCCGGGCTTCCGCGAAGGGCCGCTGGTTCACCACCCGCAGCACCTGCACGGCCACGCGGCTGGCCGCCTCGATTTCTTCGTGCACGCTGCGCCGGGTGCCATTGATCTCGCGCCAGGCCAGCAGGCCCACGGTGAGCGCCATCAGGGCCACGATGACAAGCGTGAGGCGCAGCCGCAGGCTCATGGCGTCGCCTCCTGCTCGGCGAAGCGCCCGTGCGCCAGAAAGTGCGCCAATTGTTGACGCATGGCGGACTGCATGGCCGGCTCGAACGGTGCATGGCCCACACCGGGCACCCAGTGCAGCACGCTGCCGGGCCACGCTGCGTGCACGGCCTCGGCATTGGCAGGGCGGCACACCAGGTCGTGCGTGCCGTGCAGCAGCACGCCGGGCAGATGGCCGAGCCCGCGCGCGCCCTCGATCAGCTCGCTGTCTTTCAGGAAGCACCGGTGACGCAGGTAATGCGTCTGGATCCGCCCGCGGGCCAGCAGGCGATCGGCTTCCGGGCTGCCTGGTGCCGGCACGGCTGGGCCATCGGGTGGTGGCTCAACGGGCGATTCGAGCGCCGCTTCCCAGCGCAGCCAGCGCACCAGCGCACGATGGGCTTTTGCTGCGTCGCCGCTTCGGAAGGCCTCGGCGTATCGCTCGATGAGGGCATGTGGCGCCTGCCCTTCGGCAAACGCGGCGTAGGCGGCGGGGCGCACGGCACGCGCGCCGTCCACGAACCAGTCGATGTCGGCCTGCTGGCCGAGGAAGGTGCCGCGCAGCAGCAGGCCCAGGCAGTGTTGGCCATGGCGCAGGGCGTAGGTCAGGGCCAGCGTCGCACCCCATGAGCCGCCGACCACGAGCCAGCGCGCGATGCCGAGGTGCTGACGCAGGGCCTCGATGTCGTCGACGAGGTCGGCGGTGGTGTTGTGCGCGATGTCGCCTAGGGGCGTGCTGCGCCCGCATCCTCGCTGGTCGAACAGCACCACCTGCCAGCGGGCCAGATCGAAGAACTCGAGGTTTCGTGCGCTGCTGCCGCTGCCGGGGCCGCCGTGCAGCACGACCGCGGGCATGCCATCCGGTGTGCCGTGCCGCGACCAGGCGATGCGGTGGCCGGCACCCACGTCGAGCCAGCCGGAATCCTGCAGACACAGCGCAGAAGACAGCGAGGGCAGCTTGGGCAACCGGGGAGGCGTGGGCATGGCGGGATGCTAGCAGCGCGAGGGTGGTGCGGCGGTGTACCACGGTGTGTCACGGACTGTTCCAAAACGGAACTCCAGAAATTCATGAGCCGGGCTGCAGGAAACCCGTGATGGCAGTCGCATCCCGACCTGCCTACAGTGTGTTCAGCCGTCACGCCGTGATGGCCCGTGCGGGCAGCGAGCCCGTGCGACACCCCTCAAAGGAGACCTGCTCATGACCTGGGAAACCCCTGCCGCCACCGACCTGCGCTTTGGCTTCGAAATCACGATGTACATCGCCAACCGCTGAGCTTCGGCTCGGCGAACCCGGTGCGCCGGCTGCCACGGCACTGGCGCACCTGAACCGGATTCCCTTCTGTGAAAATCCGCATTCTGGGCAGTGCCGCCGGTGGTGGCTTTCCGCAGTGGAACTGCAACTGCCATAACTGCCGCGGCTGGCGCGAAGGCACTGTGCGAGCCAAGGCGCGCACCCAGTCTTCGATTGCGGTCAGCGCCGATGACGAACGCTGGCTGCTGTTCAATGCCTCGCCCGACATCCTGCAGCAGCTGCGCGAGTTTCCAGCGCTGCAACCGGGCCGCGCCCTGCGCGACACCGCCATCGAGGCCATCGTGCTGATGGACGCGCAGATCGATCACACCACCGGCCTCTACATGCTGCGCGAGCACCGCCAGCCGTGGGCCATCTGGTGCACGGCGCCGGTGCGCAGCGACCTGATGGGCGGCAACCCGCTGTTCCAGGTGCTGTCGCACTACAGCGGCGTGGCGTGGCACGCGATGCCGCTGGACCAGGCCGGTTTTGCCATCGACCGCCTGCCCGGCCTGCACCTGCAGGCGCTGCCTCTGCTGTCGAACGCCCCGCCTTACTCGCCACGCCGCGATCAGCCCGACCCGGGCGACAACGCCGGGATGCTGGTTCGTGATGCGCGCAGCGGCCGCAGCCTGTTCTACGCGCCCGGCCTCGGGCAGATGGAGCCCCATGTGTGGGCCGCCATGCAGCAGGCCGACTGCGTGCTGGTGGACGGCACACTGTGGACGGACGACGAGATGATCCGCCTGGGTGCGTCCACGCGCACTGCCCGTGCCATGGGCCACATGCCGCTGAGCGGCGAGGACGGCATGCTGGCCTGGCTCGACCGCCTGCCCGCCACGACGCGCAAGGTGCTCATCCACATCAACAACACCAACCCCATCCTCGACGAGGACAGCCCCGAGCGCGCCGAACTGGCCCGCCGCGGCGTCGAGGTGGCCGAAGACGGCATGGAGATCATTCTGTGAGCCACACGCACCACCAGGCCCATTGGGTCGACGATGGCCGGCCACGCTGGTCGGCCGACGAGTTCGAAGCCCGCCTGCGAGAGAAGGGCACCAGCTACCACATCCACCATCCCTTCCACGTGATGATGGCCGAGGGCAAGCTCACTCAGAAGCAGATGCAGGGCTGGGTGGCCAACCGCTATCTGTACCAGGTGGCCATTCCCATCAAGGACGCGGCCATTCTGTCGAACTGCCCGGATCGCGAGATCCGGCGCGAGTGGATCGAGCGCATCCTCGATCACGACGGGCGCCTGGTGGATGGCGTGCGTGAAGAAGGTGGCATCGAGGCGTGGATCCGTCTGGGCGAGGCCGTGGGCCTGACCCGCGACGACGTGGTGTCCGAGCGCCTGGTGGCCCCGGCCGCACGCTTCGCGGTCAACGCCTATGTGAACTTCGCGCGGCAGCAGCCCTGGCAGGAGGCCATCGCATCCAGCCTGACCGAACTGTTTGCCCCGCACATCCACCAGCAGCGGCTGGACCTGTGGCCCGAGGCCTACCCATGGATCAAGGCGGAGGGCCTGCAGTACTTCCGCAACCGCCTGACCCAGGCCCGGCGCGATGTGCAGCATGGCCTGCGCTTCACGCTCGACTATTTCAGCCAGACGCGTGCGCTGCAGGAGCGCGCGCTCGAGATCCTGCAGTTCAAGCTCGATGTGCTGTGGGCGCTGGCCGACGCCATCATGCTGAGCCAGTGCAAGGTCGAGATCACCGGGCCGCGGGCCTGACACCGGACACGACAGCATGAGCGACGCCAACCTGCCTGCCACACAGACCGCGCCGGACGACACACCCCGCGTGCGCGCGCCTTATCGGCTGCAATGGGAGGCGGCCCAGGATGCGTGGGTGCTGCTCTACCCCGAGGGCATGATCAAGCTGAACCGCAGCGCGGGCGAGATCATGCAGCGCTGCAATGGTGAGCGCAGCGTGCAGGCCATCGTGACCGAGCTGGAGCAGGCCTTCCAGACCACGGGCTTGCAGGCCGACGTGCTGGCCTTTGTCGACATGGCACGTGCCCAGCGCTGGCTGGACATCACGCCGGTGGTGCCCGCATGAGCGTCGACATGACGGCCGCGCCCGACCGGCCTTCGGCTTCCGCGCCGCGCCCCGGCCCGCCGCTCTGGCTGCTGGCCGAGCTGACTTACCGCTGCCCGCTGCACTGCGTGTTCTGCTACAACCCGGTGGACTTCGCACAGACGACGCCCGAGCAGGAGCTGAGCACCGAAGACTGGTTCCGCGTGTTGCGCGAGGCCCGCGCCGCCGGCAGCGTGCAGCTCGGCTTGTCGGGCGGCGAGCCGCTGGTGCGTGACGACCTCGAAGCCATCGTGGCCGAGGCACACCGCCTGGGCTTCTATACCAACCTGCTCACATCGGGCGTGGGCCTGACCGAGTCGCGCATTGCCGCGCTCAAGGCCGCCGGTCTGGACCACATCCAGCTGTCGTTTCAGGACGCCACGCGCGAGGTCAACGATTTCCTGTCCAGCACCAAGACCTTCGAGCTCAAGCAGAAGGTGGCCGGCCTGATCAAGGCCCATGGCTACCCGATGGTGATGAACGTGGTGCTGCACCGCCTGAACATCGACCACATCGGCGAGATCATCGCGATGGGCGACGCGCTGGGTGCCGAGTACATGGAACTGGCCAACAGCCAGTACTACTCATGGGCCCACCTGAACCGCGCGCAGCTGCTGCCCACCCGCGCGCAGCTGGAAGCCGCCGAGCGCACCACCCAGGCCTGGCGCGAGAAGCTCGGCGACCGCATGCGCCTGTTCTTCGTCGTGCCCGACTACCACGGTGACCGGCCCAAGAAGTGCATGAATGGCTGGGGCAATGTCTTCCTGACCGTCACGCCCGATGGCACCGCCCTGCCATGCCACACCGCGAAGATGCTGCCCGGGCTGGCCTTTCCGAACGTGCGCGAGCAGTCGATCGAGTCCATCTGGTACGCGTCCGAAGGCTTCAACCGCTACCGGGGCGACGGCTGGATGAAAGACCCGTGCCGTACCTGCCCCGAGAAGGAAAAGGACCTGGGTGGGTGCCGCTGTCAGGCCTACATGCTCACGCAGGACCCGGCCGCGGCCGACCCGGTGTGCAGCCTGTCGCCGCACCATTACCTGATCGAGCAGGCCGTTGCGCAGGCCGAAGCCGGTGTGCGCGAGCAGCCGCTGGTGTTCCGCGACCCGAAGGCCTCGCTGGCGCTCAGCGGGACTCGATCGCAGCCTTGATCGGCTGGCCCAGCAGCGCCTCGGCCTGCGCGGCCAGCAGGGCCTCGGCTTCGTCCAGCAGGAAGTAGCGGAAGGCCTCGGCCGCCGGCGACAACACCTTCGAGGCCTCGTGCACGATGTTCCAGGTGCGCACCACCGGCGTGTCCTCGAACTCGACGACGTGCAGCAGGCCCGCGCGCAGTTCGCTGGCCACCGCGTGCAACGACAGAAAGCCGATGCCCATGCCCGCCATCACCGAGGCCTTCAGCGTCTCGTTGCTCGGGATGGCCATGGCCACGCGCGGGTCGAGCCGGTGTTCGCGCAGGTAGGCGTCCAGCGCCGCGCGCACCTCGGCTCCGGGCTCGCGCACGATCAGCGGGTGGCGCACCAGCGCGTCGAGCGGCGGGTGGCCCACGCCCAGCAGCGGGTGGCCCGGCGGGCACACGAACACCATGGGGTGTGCGGCAAAGGGCTCGGCCCGCATGGCGACCTCGCGCGGGGGGCGGCCCATCACGGCCAGATCGATCTCGTTGCCATGCAGGCGGTCCAGCAGCTTGCTCAGGTCGCGCGTGACGTCCAGCCGCACGTCGATGCCGGGGTGCTCGGCCTGGAAGCGCGCCAGCAGCGCGGGCAGGAAGTAGCCGGCGGTGCTCAGCAGGCCGATGGTCAGCACGCCGGTTTCCACCTTGCGGAAGCGGGCCATGACGTTTTCCGCGTCCTTCAGCGTGGACAGCAGCCGGCGCGCGTAGACCAGAAAGTACTCGCCCGCCATCGTGAGCTGCACCTGGCGCCCCTGGCGCTCGAACAGCGGCAGGCCCACGTGGCCTTCCAGCTCCTTGACCTGCATGGTCACGGCTGGCGGCGTGAGGTGCAGGGCCTCGGCCGCGCGTGCAAAGCTCAGGTGCCGCGCGACCTCGGTGAAGACGCGGAGTTGACGAAAGGTGACGCTGCGCATGCGGTGGAAGCGAGGTGAATACGCGGTGGTGGGGTGGGGGGATCGCGCCGGGGGATGCCGTGAGACCCGCGAACAGCGACAATACCGCCCGTGAAACGCCCAGCCCCCGAACTGCTCCTGCCCGCCGGCTCGCTCGACAAGATGCGCGCCGCCTATGACTTTGGCGCCGATGCGATCTACGCCGGCCAGCCGCGCTACAGCCTGCGTGCCCGCAACAACGAGTTCCGCCTGGAACAGTTGCAGCAGGGCATCGAAGAGGCCCGCGCGCGCGGCAAGAAGTTCTACGTTACCAGCAACCTGCTGCCGCACAACGACAAGGTGCGCACCTATCTACGGGACATCGAGCCCGTGATCGCGATGAAGCCCGATGGCCTGATCATGGCCGACCCGGGCCTGATCATGATGGTGCGCGAGAAGTGGCCCGAGGTGCCCATCCACCTGTCGGTGCAGGCCAACACGGTCAACCACGCCTCCGTGAAGTTCTGGGGCAAGGTGGGGGTGCAGCGCATCATCCTGTCGCGCGAGCTGAGCCTGGACGAGATCGAGCAGATCCGCCAGGAATGCCCCGACATGGAGCTGGAGGTGTTCGTGCACGGCGCGCTGTGCATTGCCTACTCGGGCCGCTGCCTGCTGTCGGGCTACTTCAACCGCCGTGACCCCAACCAGGGCACCTGCACCAACGCCTGCCGCTGGGAGTACAAGACCCACGGCGCCACCGAGCAGTCCGACACCGGCGAGGCGGTGCCGCTGAAACTGGAAGGCGACTTCAATTTCGCCCGCGAGCAGGAAGCGGCCGAGAAGGCCTTCTCCGGCTGCGGCGACGGCAAGCGCCACCCGGCGGCCGACCGGGTCTACCTGCTGGAAGAAGCCGAGCGCCCGGGTGAGCTGATGCCCATCATGGAAGACGAGCACGGCACCTACATCATGAACTCGAAGGACCTGCGGGCCGTCGAGCATGTGGCGCGCCTGGCCGAGATCGGGGTCGATTCGCTCAAGGTCGAAGGCCGCACCAAGTCGCTGTATTACGTGGCGCGCGTTGCCCAGGTCTACCGTCAGGCCATCGACGACGCCGTGGCCGGCCGGTCGTTCAACCCCGACCTGCTGCTGCAGCTCGAAGGCATGGCCAACCGCGGCTACACCAGCGGCTTCCTGCAGCGCCGCCCGGCCCAGGACTACCAGAACTACATCGCGGGGCACTCGCAGTTCCACCGCAGCCAGTTCGTGGCCGAAGTGCGTGAAACGGGTACCGATGGCTGGGCCGAGGTCGAGGTCAAGAACCGCTTCGATGTGGGCGACACGCTGGAGATCATCCACCCGAAGGGCAACCTGCAGTTCCGGCTGGACGCCATGCGCAACATGGACGGCGATCCGATCACCGCGGCACCCGGCAGCCCGCTGCACGTGCGCATTCCGCTCGACGCCCGGTACGCCGGTGCCCTGGTGGCCAAGTTGCTGGTTCCTCAGAACGCGGAAGCGTCACCTGCGTGAGGTGGTTTGTTAAGTGATTGCTGAACTGGCTGAAAAGAAAAACTGAATTTACCTTAGCGACCTCGCTTCCTACAGTCGGCTGATCCATCGATCAGACATGGGGGCAGGTCATGAACAAGCCAGTCGAAGAGGGCATCATCCGCGACGCCCGGCAGCGCTACAGCGCCGGGGTGCTGAAGTACCGCCAGATGGGCTATTGGGAGCCCGACTACGTTCCGAAGGACACGGACGTGGTGTGCCTCTTCCGCATCACGCCGCAGGACGGCGTGGACCCGGTCGAGGCCGCGGCCGCGGTGGCCGGCGAAAGCAGCACCGCCACCTGGACGGTGGTCTGGACGGACCGCCTCACGGCCTGCGACACCTACCGGGCCAAGGCCTTCAAGGTGGAGCCCGTGCCCGGCCAGCCGGGACAGGTGTTCGCGTGGGTGGCCTATGACCTCATCCTCTTCGAGGAAGGCTCGATCGCCAACATGACGGCCAGCCTGATCGGCAACGTCTTCAGCTTCAAGCCGCTGAAGGCCTGCCGGCTGGAGGACATCCGCATCCCGGTGGCCTATGTCAAGACCTTCAAGGGCCCGCCCACCGGCTTGATCGTCGAACGCGAGCGGCTCGACAAGTTCGGCCGCCCGCTGCTGGGCGCCACCACCAAGCCCAAGCTCGGCCTGTCCGGCCGCAACTATGGCCGCGTGATCTACGAAGGCCTGAAGGGCGGGCTCGATTTCATGAAGGACGACGAGAACATCAACTCGCAGCCCTTCATGCACTGGCGCGACCGCTTTCTGTACGTGATGGACGCGGTCAACAAGGCCAGCGCCGCCACGGGCGAGGTCAAGGGCAGCTACCTGAACGTGACCGGCGCGACGATGGAAGACATCTACGAGCGCGCCGAGTTTGCGAAGGAGTTGGGCTCGGTCGTCGTCATGGTCGACCTGATCGTTGGCTGGAGCGCCATCCAGAGCCTGGCCAACTGGGCACGCAAGCACGACATGATCGTGCACATGCACCGTGCCGGCCATGGCACCTACACGCGGCAGAAGTCGCACGGGGTCAGCTTCCGGGTCATGGCCAAGTGGCTGCGCCTGGCGGGCGTCGACCACCTGCATGCAGGCACCGCCGTGGGCAAGCTCGAAGGCGATCCGCTGATGGTGCAGGGCTACTACAACGTCTGCCGCGAGGCCTACAACCGGCAGGATCTGCCGCGCGGGCTGTTCTTCGACCAGGACTGGGCCGACCTCAAAAAGGTGATGCCGGTGGCCTCGGGCGGCATCCACGCCGGGCAGATGCACCAGCTGCTGAGCCTGTTCGGCGACGACGTGATCCTGCAGTTCGGCGGCGGCACCATCGGCCACCCCGCCGGCATCCAGGCCGGCGCCGTGGCCAACCGCGTGGCGCTCGAAGCCATGGTGAAGGCACGCAACGAGGGGCGTGACATCGACCAGGAAGGCCCCGAGATCCTGCAGCAGGCCGCCCGTTGGTGCGCGCCGCTGGCCCAGGCGCTCGACACCTGGAAGGACGTGGCCTTCAACTACGCCTCGACCGACACCAGCGACCACGTCGCCACCCCCGTCCTTGCCTGACCCGGAGCGCACGCCATGATGACCAACCCGACCGGCCGGCTCACCCAGGGCCAGTTCAGCTTCCTGCCCGATCTGAGCGACGACGAGATCCGCCTGCAGATCCAGTGGGCCCTGCGCCAGGGCCACGCGTGGAGCGTGGAATACACCGACGACCCGCATCCGCGCAACACCTACTGGGAGATGTTCGGCATGCCGATGTTCGACCTGGAAGACGCGGCCGGCGTGATGCAGGTGCTGGGCGAATGCCGCGCGACCTTTCCCCAGCACTACATCCGGCTGGTGGCATTCAACGCCACACGCGGCATCGAGTCGATCACGATGAGTTTCATCGTGCAGCGGCCCGCATCCGAAGCAGGCTTCGGGCTGGTGCGCACCGAAGGTTGGGGCCGCACGCAGCGCTACACCGTGCGCGGCTACGAGGCCGAGCGGCCTGAAGGCGAGCGTTACGGAGCCGGGGCCGCCTCATGACGGCGCCGGTGTTCCGGCTGCCCGGGGCGCCGGTGCCGGCGACGCCGCGCGATGCGAAGGCCCAACAGCCATGGACATCGTCACCGCAGCAGCATGGCGTGCCAGGTGCCGATCCAGCCGGTGCGCCTGCGCTGCGGGATCGCGCGCCACGGACCGTGCACGAGGTGCTGGCTGCCACGCAGGTGGAATCGGTGCTGGACGAGCTGGACACCGAGCTGGTGGGTCTGCAGCCCGTGAAGCAGAAGGTGCGCGAGCTGGCTGCGCTGCTGGTGATCGACCGGCTGCGGGCCGCGCACGGCCTGGGCACAGGCACGCCCAGCCTGCACATGTGCTTCACCGGCAACCCGGGCACGGGCAAGACCACGGTGGCGCAACGCATGGCCACCATCCTGCACCGACTGGGGCACGTGCGCACGGGGCATCTGGTGTCGGTCACGCGTGACGACCTGGTGGGCCAGTACATCGGCCACACGGCGCCCAAGACGAAAGAGGTGCTCAAGCGCGCCATGGGCGGTGTGCTGTTCATCGACGAGGCCTACTACCTCTATCGCCCGGAGAACGAGCGCGACTACGGGGCCGAGGCCATCGAGATCCTGCTGCAGGTGATGGAGAACCACCGCGATGACCTGGTGGTGATCCTGGCGGGCTACCCCGATCGCATGCAGACCTTCTTCCAGTCCAACCCGGGGCTGAGCAGCCGCATCGCCCATCACATCGACTTCCCGGACTACGACCCGTCCGACCTGCTGCAGATTGCCGATCGCATGCTGGAGGCGCAGCGCTATCGGTTCGGTCCGGGTGCGCGCGAGGCATTCGCTCATTACGTGAGCCTGCGGCGCGAGCAGCCCCACTTTGCCAACGCACGCAGCGTGCGCAATGCGCTGGAGCGCGCACGTCTGCGCCAGGCCGGCCGCCTGTTTGCCGAACGCCATGCGGTGCTGGACGAAGCCGCACTGGCCACCCTCACCGTCGCCGACTTTGCCGCCAGCCGGGTGTTCCGGCAGGCCACCACCGAATCCGAAACCCTCCCTGGAGCGTCACCATGTCGCTGACCCATCCCCTGACCCTGACGCAATACCTGATCGAGCAGCGCCGACGCTTTCCGGGCGCCAGCGGCGCGCTCAATGCACTCATCCTCGATGTCGCACTGGCGTGCAAGGCCATCGCCCGCACGGTCGCGTTCGGCCGCCTGGCACCCGGCCTCGATCAGGTGGGCGGGCAACGCAACGTGCAAGGTGAAGTGCAGCAGCCGCTCGACGTGCTGAGCAACGAGGTCTTTCTGCGCCGCACCGAGTGGGCCGGGCATCTGGCGGGCATGGCCTCCGAAGAGATGGCCGAGCCCTATCAGATCCCGCAGGCCTGGCCGCGCGGCAAATACCTGCTTGTGTTCGATCCGCTGGATGGCTCGAGCAACATCGACGTCAACCTGACGGTGGGCAGCATCTTCTCGATCCTGCGGGCCCCCGCGGGCGTGACGGCCGGTGAGCGCGATGCGGAGGAGATCGACTTCCTGCAGCCGGGCGCGGCTCAGGTGGCTGCAGGGTATGCGCTCTATGGCCCGAGCACCATGTTCATCCTGAGCGTGGGCAACGGCGTGGTCGGCTTCACGCTCGATCCCAACCTGGGCGAGTTCATGCTCACGCACCCGCAGTTGCAGGTGCCCGAGCACACGCGTGAGTTCGCGATCAACGCGTCGAACAGCCGCTTCTGGGAGCCGCCCGTCAAGCGCTATGTGGACGAGTGCCTGGCCGGCGCGGCGGGCGCGCGCGGTTCGGACTTCAACATGCGCTGGATCGCATCCATGGTGGCCGAGGCCCACCGCATCCTCATGCGGGGCGGCGTCTTCCTCTACCCGCGCGACACCCGCGATGCCAGCCGCCCTGGCCGTCTGCGTCTGCTGTACGAGGCCAATCCTATCGGCTTCATCATGGAGCAGGCGGGCGGCAGGGCGTCAACCGGGCGCCACCCGTTGCTGGGCGTGCGACCGACGTCGCTGCACCAGCGCATCGGGCTGGTGTTCGGCTCGCGCGCGGAAGTCGAGCGCATCGAGCGCTATCACCACGAGCCGGTCAGCCGCAGCGACCTGAACCCATTGTTCACCGAGCGCAGCCTGTTCCGCGACTGAAAGGCCTGCCATGTCCGAACGACATCCCATCATCGCCATCACCGGCTCCTCGGGTGCCGGCACCACCTCGGTGACACGTACCTTCGAGGCCATCTTCCGCCGCGAGGGCGTGAAGGCCGCGCTGATCGAAGGCGACAGCTTCCATCGATTCGACCGCAGCGAGATGCGCGCACGCCAGGCCGAAGCCGAGGGCTCGGGAAACGGGCACTTCAGCCACTTCGGCCCGGAGACCAACCTGTTTGCCGAGCTGGAGCAGCTGTTTCGCAGCTACTCCGAAACTGGCTCGGGCAAGACGCGCCACTATCTGCACGACCCCGTGGAGGCCGCGCCCTACGGACAAGAGCCCGGCACGTTCACGCCGTGGGAGGATCTGCAGCCCGGCACGGACCTGCTGTTCTATGAAGGCCTGCATGGCGCCGTGGTGACGCCTGAGGTGAACATCGCGCGCTACCCCGACCTGCTGATCGGCGTGGTGCCGGTGATCAACCTCGAGTGGATCCAGAAGCTGTGGCGCGACAAGCATGTGCGCGGCTACTCGGCCGAAGCCGTGACCGACACCATCCTGCGCCGCATGCCGGACTACGTGAACTACATCTGCCCGCAGTTCACGCACACCCACGTCAACTTTCAGCGCGTGCCCGTGGTGGACACCTCCAACCCCTTCATCGCGCGTGACATTCCCACGGCCGACGAGAGCCTCTGCGTGATCCGTTTTGCCAATCCGAAGGGCATCGATTTCCCGTACCTGCTCAACATGATCAATGACTCTTTCATGTCGCGGGCGAACACCATCGTGGTGCCGGGCGGCAAGATGGCGCTGGCCATGCAGCTCATCTTCACCCCCTTCATCTGGCGCATGATGGAGCGGCGCCAGCGAGCGCTCGCGGGGTACTGAGGCGTGTCAATCGTGTGTCACCCACCCCCGCCCGCCCTGTTACGAAGCGGGGCTTGCGTTCACCGAAAGGGTGTGATTCCATCACGGAAAGCGCAGCCGACGAAGGCCCTGCGTGCCCGTCCGGGAGGGCGTGTGCAGCACGAGGCCAAGGCCCGTCGTGCCGCCTTGTCTCCCGCGTCCGTGTTCCCTTGCAGTACCTCGTCTGAAAGGAAATGACCATGGCCCTGACCACTCCGATTGCCGACATCGGCTGGCCTGCCGCCCCGTTCCGCCTGCTGGGTGTGGACAGCCATTACCACTCGTTGAAGCAGCTGATGGGCCGCCGCGGCACCGTGGTGGCCTTCATCTGCAACCATTGCCCGTACGTGCAGGCCATGATGCCGCGCCTGATCCGCGACGCCCGCGAACTGGCCACCATCGGCGTGAACGTGATTGCCATCAACCCGAACGACGCCAGCGCCTACCCCGAGGACAGCTTTGCCGCGATGAAGCAGCAGGCGAGGGCGTGGGATCTGCCGTTCCATTACCTGCACGACGAGACGCAGGCCGTGGCCCGTGCATACGGGGCCGTCTGCACGCCCGACTTCTTCGGTTTCGATGCCGAGATGCGGCTGCAGTACCGCGGCCGACTGGACGCGGGCCGGACGGAGCCGGTGGATGACGATGCCCCGCGCGAGTTGTTCGATGCGATGCGGCTGGTGGCCCATCTGGGGTACGGGCCGGGTGAGCAGGAGCCGAGCATCGGTTGCAGCATCAAGTGGCGTGAACCCCAGGAGGCCGCCGAGCGGGGCCTGATCCAGAGCGCCACCTGACGCACCGCGCCGCGCTTCTCGCGCGGCATACCGGCCCCGCTGCCACGCCCGCTTTCACGCGGGCGTGGGCGTTTCTGACCCGTGCACAGGCCCGTGTCGCGCGGTGTGCCGGCACCCCACGGATGCGGGAGCCCAGCAGGGGAAAGCACTTGGCAAGCGGTCGGAATGCGCCGACCACAATCTGCTCAGCATTCAACACGTAGCGAGCAGCCATGGACTCCCTTCGCCCCCTGATCTTCGTGTGGCCTGAGGGCCTGCTCATCTGGGCCGTGATGGCCTGGGCCCTGACGATGGAGTGGCGCCAACTGCAGCGCAAGAAAGCCTTCTCGGGCGGGCACGATGGCGATGACCGTTATTCGGGGCTGGTGATCTCGGTGGGGGCCTCCGCACTGCAGGTGCTGGCCGTGCTGGCAGCATGGCACGCGCCCACCGCGATCCAGGCAGAGGGCCGGCTGATGGCGTACTACGGCGGTGTGGCGGTCATCGTGGCCGGCATGTTGCTGCGCATGCACTGCTGGGCGGCGCTCGGTCGTTTCTTCACCCACACCGTCACGGTGCAGTCCGATCACCAGGTGGTGGATGTGGGGGCGTACCGCTACCTGCGCCACCCGTCCTACCTGGGCGCGTTGATGACGCTGGGCGGCTTTGGCCTGATGCTGGGCAACCTGCTCAGCCTGGGCGTGATGCTTGTCGGCTCGTGGGCGATCTACCTCTACCGCATCCATGTGGAAGAAGCGGCGCTGGAGGCCGCTTTGGGCGACAGCTACCGCCGCTTCAAGCAGACCCGCAAGCGCCTCATCCCCTTTGTCTATTGAGGGAGGGGCGCCATGGCCCGGTTTTCGTCGTCCCTCTTGCGCCATGTTCGGCTGCAGGCCGGCACCCAGGCGCCGCCCCAGCGTCTGACGGGATCGGACCTGTTCAACGGGCACGTCGGTATCCCGGTCATGCTGGTCTACCCGCAAGGCTTCGATGTCGTGCGGGCCGAGCGGGCCTTGCGCGAGGTGCTGCGCGGCTACCCGGTCATCACCGGCCGGCTTCGCAAGGGTAGCGACGGCCATGCCTTCATCGATTGCAACGATGCGGGCATCGACTTCCGCGTGCATGCCTGTGCGGGGCCGCTGCCGACGTACGGTATCGAGCGCCCGATGGGCCGCGACCTGCGCCGCTACTTCAAGCCGTTTCTGCCCTGGCGCATCGTCGGGCGCGATGTGCCCCTGCTGCAGGTCGACGTCTGGCGCTTCGAGGATGGCGGCATCGTGCTGTCGTGCTACGGCACGCACTCGGTGTTCGATGGCATCAGCTTCTGGCAGTTCATGAGCGACTGGTCTGCGGCATGTCGCGGAGAGGCTGTGCCATTGCGGGCATTCGATCGGAAGGTTCTGACGGACATCGTGGCCGATCGGCCGGTGCCGCAGGAAGCGGGGCTGCTGTACGACCCGAGCATGCCCGAGCGCATCGGCCTGTTCGCTCGCCTGGGCTGGCAGGCCTTGCAGTTGCGCAAGGCGGTGCTGCGTGTGCCGGCCTCTCTGGTGCAACGGTGGAAGGACGAGGCCCGTGCAGCGGGCGATGCGACGGCGGGCGTGAGTTCGAGCGACCTCGTGGCGGCCTTCTGCCTTCAACAGTTTTCACCGCTGATGCCGCCGCAGCATGAACGCAGTGTGGGGATCGTGCTCGACCTGCGCGCACGCCGCCGGCTGCGCATCCCACGCGATTACTTCGGCAATGCGCTGGGCTACGGCGAAGGGCGCTGCACGACCCAGGAAGTCGCCAGTCTGAGCCTGCCTGAACTGGCCCTGCGGTGTCGGCCCACAGCGGCCCAGCTGGCCCACGACGCGCTGTCAGACCTGCTGGCGCTGCTGGACCACCATCGCGCGCAGAAGTCGGTCTGGCGGCTGTTCATGCGGCCGGCCGGTGAGACGCTGCGCGCCGGCTTCATCCTCAACAACTGCGTGAACTTTCCGATGTACCGCATCGACCTGGGGCAGGGCGGCCCCGCCTGGTACGACATCTGCGGCGTGGCCTTCCGCATGCTGATGGTGGTCTCGACCCCGGAAGGCGATGGCGGGCTGGATCTGCATCTCAGCGCGCGGCCGGCCGAGATCGAGGCGGTGCGCCGTGCCATTGCGGCGCAGAGCGCGGCGCCCGCGTCGTCTGCGGCGCTCAACGGGGCCAGGCCGTCCGGCGCGCTGTCTCCAGCGTAGCGGCATGGTCGGCCGGGCGCAGCAGCCCGGCGTCCCGCAGCTGATCTGCCGAGCGATGCACGGCCTGCAGCCAGGTTTCACGGTTGCCGTGGCGTTGCTGCAGCCGCTTCGGCGTCAGCGGGGTCGTGCTGCCTCCGGCGATGCAGGTGTAGAGGCCACGCACGCTGGGCCAGCTGGCGGTGAGGTTGCCGTAGGTGCCGAACTGCGCCAGCGGCGCCGAGATGGCCGGCAAGCGCAACCCGCCCACCACGTTGCCATCGTCATCGTGGGTGAGGAAGCCGATGGGGCCGCGCGCCATCCGTGGCACGATGGCGGGTGCCACGCCTTCGGTCATCCAGCGGCGCAGTGCGTGCAAGGCGGCGGCATCGGCATGGCGCAGCGGCAGGGTGTTGAGCGGCTTCAGGCAGCGGGGCTCCTTGGCGCGCCAGGCGGGGGGGGCCACGGTGTGGGTCTGAGCATGCACGTCGGCATCCAGGTGGGCGGCGCCCGCCACCTCCCAGTAACGCACACGGTGCGTGTCGGGCGTGCGTGAAAGCGGCCAGCTCACGGCCACTTCCATCTCGGTCTGAACCTGCATGACGGGCACGGGCAGATCGGCGCGCAAGCGGGGCGCGTAGACATGGCTGTCGTCGCCATGGAGCGGGGCGGCCGCCGGCGCGGCGCCGTGCAGCAGAAAGCCGTCGAACAACCTGCGTGCGGGCTCGAAGACGTTGAGCCAGGTGGTCAGGAAGACGGCCGACTGCGAATAGCCGAGCCCGACCAGCCGGACAGGCCGGGGGGCGGGCAGTTCCAGCAGACGCGCGGCCTGCCGGCGCACGGTTTCGGCTGCGTCGGCATAAAGGTCCCAGGCATGTGCGTCGCCGGGCAGGTTCAGCGCCTCATAGCGCGAGCCGCCCAGCGCTCGCAAGCCCGGCAGTGCCTCGGCCTGCACGCTGACGCCGACCCAGGCATAGCCTTCGCGCAGCAGCTCGTCGCGGGTCAGGATCCAGCCGCCATCCAGGTCGAAGCCCAGCGTGGTGTTGAGCCACTCCACCAGCACGATGCCGTTGAAGCGCGCCGGGTCGGTCGGGTGGCGCACCAACAGGCGCGTGGCGTAGGGTCGGGCGCTGCCCGGACGTGGCGTCACGCCCCAGCGCCCGTCGGCGTCCCAGCTGCCGGCACGGTCGTACACGCGCGCCTGGCCGCTCAGCCACCACTCCTGCTCGGTGTGGCCGTGCCGTGCCAGCAGGGCCGCACGCGAGGTGGCGACCGGTGCGCCCATGGCGGGCGTCAGTGTGGCGGCGGACCGGTCGTCGGCCGTCAGCGCAGGGCCGGACAGGCTCAATGAGTGAGCCAGCACAAGCAGTGCGGCGATCAGCGAAGAGCGCAGGTGCGAGGGACTCATGGCGCCGATCACGCCTGCCGCAGGCACTCGATGATGCTCAGCCGTGCGGCGCGCCAGGCCGGCACGAACCCGCCCAGAAAGCCCATCAGGAGCGCGAAGGCCATGGTCTGGCCCGCCACCGTCGGTGTGAACCGGAACCGGAAGGCGATCTCGGAGAAGGTCTGGTAGTTCACTGTCGAGATGTTGACCATCTGCATCAGTGAGGCCGCGCCCAGCCCCACCAGCCCGCCCACCAGGGCCAGCCCGAGTGACTCGCCCAGGAAGGCAATCAGCACGGCCTCCTTGCGGAAGCCCAGCGCGCGCAGGGTGCCGATCTCGCCGATGCGTGAGGCCACGGCCGCGAACATGGTGATCATGGCCCCCACGATGGCCCCGATGGAGAAGATGACCGACAGCGACAGGCCCAGTAGCCGGATGAAGCGTGACATCGACTCGGATTGCTCGGCGTAGAAACGCTGCTCCAGCTTGGCGTCCATCTGCAGCCGCGGGTCGGTGGTCATGGCCTGGCGCGTGGCATCGAGGGCACCCGGGTGGCTCAGGCGGTAGAGCAGGGTGGAGTACACCGCGCGGTGAAATGCCTGCATGACCTGCTCGCTGTCGGCCCAGAGCTCGGAGTCGAAGCCGCTGCGCTGTGCATCGAAGTGCCCGACCACCACCCAGTCCCGGCCAGCGAAGTGCAGCGTGTGGCCGATCTCCATGTTGGCAAAACCGCGCACGATGCCCGAGCCGACGATGACCTCGGACGTGCCAGGCTGGAACATCCGCCCCCGCACCAGCCTGACCTGCGGCCGCAGCCCGATGCCGACGGCGTTGGTGCCGCGCACCGTGACGTTGCTGAGCTCGCCGCTGTCGCGCTTGGGCAGGTTGTTGAGCACCACCACCTCGCGCGAGAGCTGCTTGCGACCGAGGCTGTCGTTCGCCACAGCCGGCAGCGCTTCGATGGCCGCGGCCTGGTCGCGCGAGATGGCCGAGTTGATCTCGGTGCCGGCGCCCTTGCGCAACACGATGACGTTGTCGAGCTGGCCCGTGGCGACCATGGTTTCGTTGATGCCCTCGCTCATCATCAGCACGGTGGCGAACACGAACACCACCAGCGCCATGCCGCCAGCCGTCAAGGCGGTGGTGACGCGGCGCACCCAGAGGTTGCGCATCACGTAGGAGAGGGGGATGGCGCGCATGGTCGGGCTTCAGGCGATGTGGCGGAGGCCTTGAACGATGTCGATGCGCGACATCTTCCAGGCCGGCCAGGCGGCGGCAATCAGGCCCACCACAAGCGCGGCCCCGGCCTGGATCAGCATGGTTTCCTGCGACACGGCGAAGACCTTGAAGAGCTGCTGCGTCTGCGACAGAAAGGCGCTGGCCAGCGGGAAGGTGGCCGCGATGCCGAGCGCCCCGCCGATGGCCGCGATCATCAGGCTTTCACCGAACAGCAGCTTGACGACAAAGCCCGGCGAGAAGCCCAGGGCCTTGAGCGTGGCGTACTCGGCGAGGCGCTCGCGCGCCGTCATCGTCATGGTGTTGGCCATCACCGCCATGATGATGAGCACCACCACAAAGCTGACCGCACGGATCGCCATCAGCACCGCCTGGCTCATGGCCACGATGCCCAGCTGGAATGACTTCTCGGTTTCCGTGCGGGTCTCTGCACCGGAGTTGCGGAACAGGGCGTCGATCTCCTGCGAGATGGCGGCAGCACGGTTCGGATCCTTGATGCCGACCACATACAGGCCGACCTGGTTGGCCTGGGCCGACCCCACGCGCTGGCGCACGCTTTCGGCCAGCAGCGACCAGTGCATCAGCATCAGCGTTTCGTCAGTACGGGCATCGGCGCCGGTGTAGACGCCTCGGATGGTGAAGTTCCAGTTGCCCGGGTAGATGTTGCCCTGTAGCGGGATGGTGTCGCCCACCTGCCAGCCGAAGCGCTGCGCGATCTTGCGCCCCACGATGGCCCCGCGCCGATCGGCCAGGAAGGCTGCCTTGTGTTCGTCGCTGACGCGGTATTCGGGATAAAGCGCAAAATAGCTCGGGCCGTCCACCGCGAAACGCGCGAAGAAGTTCTTGCGGTCGATGTAGATCCCGCCGAACCAGTTGGCCCAGGTCACGTCGGTGATGCCTTCGACCTTGCGGATGCGCTCGGCGTAGTACAGCGGCAGCGGGTAGCCCACCGAGATGGCGCTGCGCGTGATGAGGCGCGTGCTGGAGGTGGCATCCACGCCGGCATACCAGGCATCGACGATGGTGCGCAGCAGCCCGAAGGCGCTGATGGCCACGATCAGGCCCACCATGGTCAGCAGCGTGCGCAGCTTGTGCCGGAAGGCGTTCTTCAGCAGCAGCTTGAACAGGAACATCGTGGCCCGCGCGGTCAGTGGGCCTCGGCCGGATCGCTGACCAGCACGCCCTTCTCGAGGTGGATCATGCGGCTGGCGCGTGCTGCGGCCTTGGGGTCGTGCGTCACCATCACGATGGTCTTGCCGAGATCACGGTGCAGCTCGTCCATCAGGGCCAGCACCTCTTCACCGGTGGCGCGGTCCAGGTCGCCAGTGGGCTCGTCGGCAACGATCAGCGTCGGGTCCGTCACCAGGGCGCGCGCAATGGCCACGCGCTGCTGCTGGCCGCCCGAGAGCTCGTTGGGGTAGTGGTCCATGCGGTCGGCCAGCCGCACCATCTCGAGTGCGGCTTCGACATGGGCCTTGCGCTGACGGCGGCTGAGGTTGGTCAGCAGCAGCGGCAGCTCGACGTTCTCGTAGGCCGTCAGCACCGGCATCAGGTTATAGAACTGGAAGATGAAGCCGACGTTGGCCGCTCGCCAGTCGGCCAGCGCGGTTTCATCGAGCGTGGCGATGTCGACCCCGTTGATGGCGATGGTGCCGCTGCTGGGCTGGTCGATGCCGGCAATGAGGTTCAGCAGCGTGCTCTTGCCCGAGCCGCTGGGGCCCATCAGCGAGACGAACTCGGCTTCGGTCACCTCGAGGTTGATGTCGCGCAGGACCGGGATGGGCTGCCCACCGCGGGTGTAGGTCTTGCTGAGGTGATCGATGCGGATCACCGGTTCACGCTTGCGTGGCTGCATGGTGTCGTACTGCGGGTGACGTCAGGAGGCACTGAGCGCGACGCGGGCGCCATCCTTCAGACGGGCAGGGGGCGAGGCCACGATCTTGTCGCCTGGCTTGATGGGTCCACTGACTTCGCGGAATTCACCGAGCTGACGGCCGGGCTTGACGGGCACGGATTCGACCGTGCTGCGGTCATCGGCCTGGCGCACGAGCCAGACCACGTGCTGATCACCCTGCCGCGTGATGGCGGCGGTGGGCACGGCGGTCACGGGCTGCTGGTCGGCGTGGGTGATCTCGCGAGACAGAAAGGCCACCTTGGCGCTCATCTCGGGCAGCACGCGCGGGTCGAGCTGATCGAAGCGGATCTTGGTCATGACCGTGGCTTTCGCGCGGTCGACCGTGGGCACGATGCCGACCACATGGCCCTTGAAGCGTGTGCCGGGCAGGGCGTCGAGCGTGATCTCGACCGGCTGGCCGGGGCGGGCCTTTGACAGGTTGCCCTCCGACACATCCGCCTCAACTTCGAGCGTGCCCATGTCGGCCATCGTCACGACCGCGCCCTGTGCACCGGCCGCGCTCGACATCGGCATGATGATGTCGCCCACGTTGGCGTTCTTCACCAGCACCACGCCATCGAAGGGCGCGCGGATCTCGGTGTAGTCGAGCGCCACCTTCTGCGCCTTGAGCTGGGCGCGGGCCTGGGCCAGCGCGGCTTCCGCGGCCGACACCTGTGCGAAGACCGCCTTGTTCTTGCTCACCACGCTGTCGACCATCTGCCCCGATACAAAGCCCTGGGCTTCGAGGCTGCGGGTACGGGTGGTCTCGGCGCGTGCGTTGATGAGCTGCACCATGGCCTGCTTCTGGTTGGCCTCGGCCTGCAGCACGGCGGCCTCGGCGGCCATGATGCCGGCCTGTATGTCGCTGGCGTCCAGGCGGGCCAGCAGCTCGCCCTTCTTCACGTTGGAGCCCTCGCGCACGGTGAGCTCGATCAACCGGCCCGAGGCCTTCGACGACACCGCCGCACGGCGCTGCGCGACCACGTAGCCGGACGCCGTGAGCTGGACATACTGCTGCGAGGGCGTGCTTTGCACCACCGAGGTCGTCGTGACTTCGGCCGTGCGCGGATAGAGCGCCCATGCACCCGCGGCGGCGAGGCCCACCCCGCCCGCAATGAGCCAGGGCAACAGGGCGGAGGGGCGCCCAGTCTTGGCTTGCACGCTTCTGTCGATCTTCAGGCGGGACAGGGCGGAAGGGGCTGCGGCGTCGGTCGTCATGGTGTCACTGCTCGGTAAATCGAGATTCTGCATTGTCACTTCACTGATAACGATGATCGTTAAGCCGACCCTCGAACCAAGGCCCCGCCGG
The DNA here is from genome assembly GCF_947366995.1 of uncultured Aquabacterium sp. Classification (GTDB taxonomy): domain Bacteria; phylum Pseudomonadota; class Gammaproteobacteria; order Burkholderiales; family Burkholderiaceae_C; genus Aquabacterium. Next base: position 36,641 of record NZ_CANBCC010000020.1, read on the forward strand.
GCTAGAACCCATGGACAAGCGGGGGTGTCTGTGATTGCGGTGGCGAGGTGGACCCCGCCCGGGTTGAAGACAGGCTAAGTCAGATGCAGAAGGGGCCCGCTTAGGGATTGCGTGGTCTCCCCCCGGACCAAGTGGGAAGAGAAGGCGCTCCCCCTATACTGACCCGCGCCCTGGCCTCGACCCTCACTCACCTTGCCGACCGCTGCTTTTTCGATGGACGGATCTCGTCTGCTTGCCCTGCTGGATCCCCATGGCCGACTCAGCCTGTGCCGGCCCGATGGCCCGCTGCTGCAGGGCGTGCCGGTGGTCGAGCAGCGCGCGTGTACAGGACCGGCCCAATTGGCGAGCGCGCTGAAGGCGGGCTGGGTGGCTCAGGCCGGGCGGCAGGCAGGCCCGTTGCGGCATCTGGCGCTGGCCGTGGCGGGCACGGTGCACGACGACGAAGTGGTGCTGACCCACAAGGGCTGGCGTCTGTCGGTGTCGGCGCTGCGTGAGGCGCTCGGCCTGGAGACCTTGCTGGTCGTCAACGACTTCACGGCGCTGGCCATGGCGCTGCCCGCACTGCCGCCCGAGGCCTGTGTGGCGCTGGGTGGCGGGCAGGCGCAGGCCGGCGGGGTGATCGGCCTGATCGGGCCGGGCGAGGGGCTCGGGGTGTCGGGCCTCATTCCGGCCGAAGACCGGCGCATCACGCTGGGCAGCGAGGGTGGCCACATCAGCTTTGCACCGGCCGACGACACGGAGTTGGCCATCCTGCAGGCGGCGTGGCGGCAGTGGCCGCATGTGTCGGCAGAGCGGCTCGTGTCGGCGCAGGGGCTGCGCTTCATCTGGCAGACGCTGGGCACGCGGACCGACACGCCCCCCGATGCCTTCACCGTGATCGACCAGGCGCACGCCGGTGAGCCGCGCAGTGCGGCAGCCGTCGGCGTGTTCGCCCGCATGCTGGGCACGGTGGCGGCCGATGTGGCACTGATGCTGGGCGCGGTCGGTGGCGTGTACCTCGGTGGCGAACTGTTGCCGCGCATGGGGCCGTTGCTGGCGGCCGGCGGCTTCCGTGAACGCTTCGAAAGCAAGGGTCGTTTTTCAGGCTGGCTGGCGGCCGTGCCCACCGTGCTGATCACGGCGCCCTGGCCCGTGCTCACGGGGCTGGAGGCGCTGCTCGCCCATCACCTGCGAGACCGCGGTGCGGCGCTGCACGATGGGGGCGTCATGGCCCGCATCAAGAGCCTGCGCAACGAGCTGAGCCGCGCCGAGCAGCGTGTGGCCGATCACCTGCTGGCCCATCCGCGTGCCTTCATGAACGAGCCGGTGGCCGAGATTGCCCGGCAGGCCGAGGTGAGCCAGCCCACCGTCATCCGCTTCTGCCGGAGCCTTGGCTTCGAGGGGCTGTCGGATTTCAAGCTCAAGCTGGCTTCCGGGCTCACCGGCACCATCCCGTTGCGGCACAGCCAGGTCAGGGTGGACGATGCCGCGCCCGATCTGTCTGCCAAGGTGCTGGACAACACGGTGTCGGCCATCGTGTCGCTGCGTGACGGGCTCAACGGTCAGGCCATCGGGCGTGCCATCGCCTTGCTGCAACAGGCGCGGCGGGTCGAGTTCCACGGGGTGGGCAACTCGCATGTCGTGGCGGTCGACGGGCAGTACAAGTTCCTGCGCTTCGGCATCCCGGCCACGGCGCACGCAGACAGCGCCCTGCAGGCCATGGCGGCCGATCTACTGGGGCCGGGCGATGTCGTGGTCGCCGTGTCGCGCTCGGGTGCCATGCCGGATCTGATCCATGCGGTGGACAAGGCGTTGAATGCGGGCGCCGCCGTCGTGGCAATCACCGCGAGCGATTCCCCGCTGGCACGGCGTGCCACCGTGACGCTGGCGGTGGACCACGTCGAAGGCCGCACCGAGCAGCTCTCCATGGTGTCCCGCATCCTGCACCTGCTGATGATCGACGTGCTGGCCGTGGGCGTGGCCATGCAGCGCCCCGGCTCGGTGAAGTCGCCGTTCGGGCTGCGGGAAGACGCTGCGGCGTGGATCTCGCACGCACGCTGAGCCGCGTCGCATTCAAGCAAAAAAAGACCAACCAGGCCTGGAAGCCGGGTCGGTCAAAAAGTCTGCGCCGCGATGGCGCCGACCCCATACAACAACGGTGTGATCAGGCCGCGCGCAAGGTCGAGGCCGCCTGGGCCAGATCGCGGATGGCATTCCAGTCACCCGCCTTCACCAGCGCTGCGGGCGCCAGCCACGAACCGCCCACGCAGGCCACATTGGGCAGGCTCAGGAACTGAGGTGCGGTCTCAACCGTGATGCCGCCCGTGGGGCAGAACAGGGCGTCGGCAAACGGCCCACCCAGTGCCTTGAGCATGCCGACGCCGCCGGCCTGCTGGGCCGGGAAGAACTTGAAGTTGGTGAAGCCCCCGTCCAGCGCGATCATCAGCTCGGATGCCGTGGCCACGCCCGGCAGCAGGCCCGTCGTAGCGTGCTGTGCGTGTTCGATCAGGGCCGGTGTCAGCCCCGGCGACACCATGAACTGCGCGCCGGCCTCGGCCGCGGCTTCCCACTGTGCAGGCGTGGTCACGGTGCCGGCGGCCACCACGGCCCCGTCCACCTGCTGCGCGATTTCGCGGATCACTTCGATTGCGTTCGGCGTGCGCAGCGTGATCTCGAGCACCTTGAGGCCGCCTTCGACCAGCGCACGGCCCAGCGGCACGGCGTCTTCGGTGCGGTCGATCACGAGAACCGGGATCACGGGGCTCAGGCGCATGAAGGAGGCCAGGCCGGGGTTCAGGTTGGGCATCGTCGTGTCTTTCTTGGAGAGGATCAGTGAGTGAGCGAGTGCGCGTGGCGTGTCAGAAACCGCCGAAGCTCATCGCGCCCTGTTCTGCGCCGGTGATGGCCTGACGGAAGCCCCCGAACAGCTCGCGGCCTGTGCCCGCCCAGTTGGCGGACAGATCGGCCGTGTCCACCGTGCGTTGGGCCCATTCGGCTGCAGGCACGAGGGCCTCGAGTGTGCCGGCGTCGGCGTCCAGCCGAATCAGGTCACCTGCGCGCACCTTGCCCAGCGGGCCGCCCGCCGTCACTTCCGGCGTCATGTGGATGGCAGCAGGCACCTTGCCAGAGGCACCGGACATGCGCCCGTCGGTCACCAGGGCGACCTTGAAGCCCTTGTCCTGCAGGTTGGCCAGTGTGGGTGTCAGCGAGTGGAGTTCGGGCATGCCGTTGGCCCGCGGGCCCTGGAAGCGCACCACAGCCACGAAGTCGCGGTTCAGCTCGCCGCGCTTGTAGGCGGCAATGAGTTCGCTCTGGTCGTTGAAGAGCACGGCAGGTGCTTCCACCAGGCGGTTCTCGGGCTTGACCGCCGAGACCTTGATGACCGAGCGACCCAGGTTGCCCTTGAGCACGCGCAGGCCGCCATCGGGCGAGAAGGGGGCGCTGACGGTGCTGACCACGCTGGCGTCGCCGCTCTGTGCGGGCGCGTCCACCCACACCAGATGGTCGCCGTCCAGTTGTGGCAGGCGGGTGTAGGCGCGCAGGCCTTCGGTGCCGCCAGCGACGGTCTTCACGTCTTCGTGCAGCAGGCCGGCATCCAGCAGTTCGCGGATCAGGAAGGCCATGCCCCCTGCCGCGTGAAAGTGGTTCACATCGGCCTTGCCGTTGGGGTAGACGCGGGCCAGCAGCGGGGTGATGGTGGAGATCGCATCGAAGTCATCCCAGTCGATGACGATGCCGGCCGCACGCGCCATGGCCACCAGATGCAGCGTGTGGTTGGTGGACCCGCCGGTGGCCATCAGCCCGACCAGCCCGTTGACGACGGCGCGTTCGTCGATGACGTGGCCCACAGGGGTGTACTGGCTGCCCAGGCGCGTGAGGCGCGCAGCCTGGCGAGCGGCTTCTCGGGTCAGCGCGGCGCGCAGTGCGCTGTGCGGGTGCACAAAGGCCGAGCCGGGCAGGTGCAGGCCCATGATCTCCATCAGCATCTGATTGCTGTTGGCCGTGCCGTAGAACGTGCAGGTGCCTGGGCCGTGATAGGCCTTTTCCTCGGCCTCAAGCAGCTCGTCCTGGCCCACCTCGCCAGCGGCAAAGCGCTGGCGCACCTTGGCCTTGTCGTCGTTGCTCAGGCCGGTCGTCATGGGGCCGGCCGGCACGAACACCGTGGGCAGGTGGCCGAAGCTCAGTGCGCCGATCAGCAGGCCAGGCACGATCTTGTCGCACACGCCCAGACACAGGGTCGCATCGAACATGTTGTGAGACAACGCGATGGCCGTGGACATGGCGATCACGTCGCGCGAAAAGAGCGACAGTTCCATGCCGGCCTTGCCCTGTGTGACGCCGTCGCACATGGCAGGCACGCCGCCAGCGAACTGCGCCGTGGCACCCACCTCGCGGGCGGCCTGCTTGATCCACTCCGGGAACTCGGCCAGCGGCTGGTGGGCCGACAGCATGTCGTTGTAGGCCGACACGATGGCGAGGTTGGGGCTGCGTTGTTCGCGCAGCCAGATCTTGTCGCCGGCCGGTGCGGCCGCGTAGGCGTGGGCGAGGTTGGTGCAACCCAGGGCCGAGCGCTCGACCGGGCCCGTCTGGCCTGCCGCATCGATGCGGGCGAGGTAGGCCGCACGCGAGGCCGCGCTGCGTTCGCGGATGCGGTCGGTGACGGCTTGGAGTTGCGGGTGCAAGGGGGCAGGGGAGGTGGCCATGTTGAAGACACGTAGGCTGGCAGAGCACCGAATGTAGCGAAATTTCAATAGCTTTTCCAGTCTGACCCTTCCGACACTGGATGTTTAAAAGATGCTTTGGCCTTGATGCGAGGGATAACCCGGAACGCACTCTCACGTTTAAGTGGCTTCCGTTGAAGTAGTATTACTACATTGTTCTGCGACGTCCCGAGGAAACATGGGTACACGACTGCAAGCCGCTCCCGAACTGGACCTGGTCATCTTTGGTGGCACGGGGGACCTCGCCATGCGCAAACTGCTGCCGGCCTTGATCCGCCTGCAGCACGACGGGTTGCTGCCGGCCAGGCTGCGTGTCATCGGCGTGGCGCGCGAGCCGCTGGACCGTGATGCCTTCCGTGCGCTTGCCCAGCAGCGCGTGTCGGCGTGCCTGGGCGCGGCATTCGATGTCGCTGCCTGGGACCGCTTCGCCGAGTTGCTGGATTACGCCTGTGTGGACGCCACCGAGGCCACTTCGTACGAGGGGCTGGCGTCGACGCTGCTGGCTGCGCCCGAGCGGGAGCGCGTGTTCTACCTGTCAACGGCGCCGCGTCTGTTTGCCACGATCTGCGAGCAGCTGGCTGCGCGCGGGCTGCACACCGAGCGCAGCCGCGTCGTGCTCGAAAAGCCACTGGGGCATGACCTGGCCTCATCGCAGGCCATCAACGATGCGGTGGGCGGCTTCTTCGGCGAGCAGCAGATCTACCGCATCGACCATTACCTGGGCAAGGAGCCGGTGCAGAACCTGCTGGCGCTGCGCTTCGGCAACGCGCTGTTCGAGCCGCTGTGGCGGCGCGAATCGGTGCGCGACGTGCAGATCACCGTGGCCGAGGAACTGGGCGTGGAGTCGCGCGGCGACTTCTATGACCAGGTGGGCGCGATGCGCGACATGGTGCAGAACCACCTGCTGCAGCTGCTGTGCATCGTGGCGATGGAGCCACCGGCGTCGATCTCGGCCGACGCCGTGCGCGACGAGAAGCTGAAGATCCTGCGGGCCCTCAGACCCATTGCCGGCGCCGATGTCGGCCTGAAGACCGTGCGCGGCCAGTACCGTGCCGGGGCGGCCGGCGGCAAGCCGGTGCCCGGCTATCTGGAAGAGGATCGCATCCCGCCGGGCAGCACGACGGAAACCTTCGTGGCGCTGCGCGCCGAAATCGACACCTGGCGTTGGGCCGGCGTGCCGTTCTTCCTGCGCACCGGCAAGCGCATGCCGCAGCGCGTGGCCGAAATCGTCGTCAACTTCCGCAGCGTGCCGCATTCCATCTTCGGGCAGACAGCCGACAGCCTGAATCCCAACCGCATGGTGATCCGCATGCAACCCGAGGAAAAGGTGGAGCTGCACCTGCTGGCCAAGCAGCCGGGTGACGTGATGCACCTGCAGCCCGTGCACCTGAACCTGGACTTTGCCGAGACCTTCCGCTCGCGCCGGCTGGATGCCTACGAGCGCTTGCTGATGGATGTGATGCGTGGCAACCTGACGCTGTTCGTGCGCCGCGACGAGCAGGAAGCCGCATGGCGCTGGGTCGAGCCCATCATGGATGCCTGGAAGGCCTGCACCGAGCGGCCGAAGGCCTACACGGCGGGCACATGGGGGCCGGCGGCCTCGAGTGCCCTGCTGGGATGGGATGGCCTGGCCTGGCATGAAGAAATCTGATCCCATTCCCGAGCGTGGCGGTGCGGACGGGCACCGCGATTGCCCGTCATCTGGCCGCCGCTTCACCCTCGGGTCCTGACACCATGCAACTCAATCACCACACCGCTGCCGACGCCACCACCCTGGCGGCCGATCTGGCGCGCTTCACCGCAGACCACCTGCAGGCCGGCCTCGCCGAGCGCGACCGCGTGCTGCTGGTGCTGTCTGGCGGCAGCACCCCGGTTCCCTTCTTCGAGGCGCTGAGCAAGCTGCCGCTGGACTGGTCTCGCGTGGTCGTGACCCTGGCCGACGACCGATGGGTGCCGCACGACCATGCCGACAGCAACGCCCGGCTGGTGCGTGCCCATCTGCTGCAAGGGCCGGCCGGGGCTGCCACGTTCGTGCCCGTGAGCAGCGAGGCGCCGTCGCCCGCCGCCGGGCAGCGCGCCATCGAGGACGAGTTGGTCGAGCTGCCGTGGCCGGCCGAGGTCACGGTCTTTGGCATGGGCGGCGATGGGCACACGGCCTCGCTGTTTCCGCATGCGCCCGAACTGGATGCCGCGCTGGACGACGCTCACGCGCCGCTGACGCTGCCGGTGGGGGCGCCCGCGCAGCCCAACGTGCCGGTGCCGCGCCTGACCCTCACACGCCGGGCCCTGCTCGACACGCGCTGTGCCGTGGTCCATTGCACTGGCGCGGCCAAGCGCGCCTTGCTGGAGCAGGCGGCGACGGCGGGCGACATCGCCGAACTGCCCATCCGCATCGTCTTCCAGCAGGACCGCGTGCCCGTGCACGTCTTCCACGTCGACTGACGTCGGCTTTGCCCATTCCGACCCGAACCTGATCATGTCTGCCAGTTACCCCCGTCTGCTCGGCGATGTGGGCGGCACCAACGCCCGCCTGGCCCTTCAGCAAGCGCCCGATGCCCCCATCGAGCACATCGTCAACCTGCCGTGCAAGGACTTTGCCGGCCCCCAGCAGGCGATCGAGCACTACCTCGCGCAGGTGCTGCCGCACACCGGCGGGATGCGACCGCGCTCGGGCGTGGTCGGCATCGCGAACCCCATCCTGGGTGACCACATCGCGCTGACCAACGCGCACTGGGCGTTCTCGATCAGCGCGCTGCGTGATGCGCTGGGCCTGGAATCGCTCCGCTTCCTCAACGACTTCACCGTGCTGGCGCTGTCGCTGCCCGGGTTGCCGGTCTCCGATCTGGTGCAGGTGGGTGGAACCGAGCCCATGCCGGACAAGGCCAAGGCGCTGCTGGGTGCGGGCACGGGGCTGGGCGTGTCGGGCCTGGTGCCGGTGCCGGGCACGGGGCGGTGGGTGCCGTTGGAAGGCGAGGGCGGCCACGTGACGCTGCCCGCCTTCGACGAGGAAGAGGCCAGGGTGCTCAGCGCCTTGCGCGCGCTGCTGCCCGGCCATGTCTCGGCCGAGCGCGGCGCGCTGTCGGGCCAGGGGCTGCAGGCGCTGTACCAGGCGCACTGCCACCTGGCGGGCGCCGAGGCCAGCGCACTGAGCCCCGCCGAGGTGACCCAGCATGCGCTGGACGGCAGCGATGCGCACTGCGTGGCGGCGCTCAACACCTTCTGCGCCATGATGGGCACGGTCGCGGCCGACCTGGCGCTCACGCTGGGGGCACAAGGCGGTGTCTACATCGGAGGCGGCATCGTGCCCAAGCTCGGTGACTTTTTCCTGCACTCGCCCTTCCGGGCCCGCTTCGAAAGCAAGGGGCGTTTCGGGGCCTACCTGGCCCGCATCCCCGTGTACGTGATCCACTCGGCCTACCCGGCCCTGATCGGCGCCAGTCGCGCCTGAGGCTTCACGCCGCCGCACCGCTGTTCGTTCTGCCCAAAAAGAAACCCGCCTGTTGGCGGGTTTGCTTTTGCGGAGGTGAACCTCAGGCGGCAGGCTGGGCCGAGCGCCGCACGCGGGCGGGCGAGCTCGGGAACGAGTGCCGCAGGATGCGCCAGATCACTTGGCTGAACTGCTTGACCATCGAGCCGGTGTTGTAGAACTGGCCATAGCGCGCGCAGATCTCCTTCACTTCCACCGCCATGGTGGCGTAGCGGTTGGCCGGCACGTCGGGGAACAGGTGGTGCTCGATCTGGTGGCTCAGGTTGCCTGTCCACAGGTCGATCAGCTTGCCACCCGTCAGGTTGGACGAGCCGCGCACCTGACGCAGGTACCAGTGGGCGCGCGTCTCGTTCTTCAGCACGCTCTTGGGGAAGGTCTCGACGTTGGTCGTGAAGTGACCGCAGAAGATGACGGTGTAGGTCCAGATGCTGCGGATCACGTTGGCAACTGCGTTGCCCGCCAGCACGGTGAGGAAGCCAGGGCCGGCCAGCAGCGGGAACACCAGGTAGTCCTTGATGATCTGGCGGCGCATCTTCAGCAGCGCCGGGTGGGCGATGCGGTACATCTGCTTGTTGCTCACACGGCCCGACAGCCAGCGGCCCAGGCGCAGATCCTGAATGGCCACGCCCCATTCGAACAGCAGCGCGAAGATGATGGCGTAGATCGGCTGGCCAAGGCGCGCCGGATGCCACTTCTGCTCGGGGAACAGGCGCAGCACGCCGTAGCCGAGGTCCTCGTCCATCCCGTGCACGTTGGTGTAGGTGTGGTGACGGAAGTTGTGGGTCTTGCGCCAGTTGTCGCTGGTGCCGGCAATGTCCCACTCGAAGTGCTTGCCCTGCAGGTGGGCGTCACCCATCCAGTCGTACTGGCCGTGGATCACGTTGTGACCCAGCTCCATGTTGTCCAGGATCTTCGACATGCCGAGGATGACGGCGCCCAGCGCAGCAGCCGGGAACAGCCAGCCTTCCGGCAGGAAGAAGGCCGCCATCAGCAGGATGCGGCCCAGCGCTTCGGTGTAGCGCACGGCCTTGTAGATGCGGCGGATGTAGCGGGCGTCGCGTTCACCGAGGTCGGCCACGGTGCGGGCGCGCAGCGCGTCGATTTCGGCACCGAAGCGCTCGATCTCTTCGGCGTTCAGCGTGCGGTGCAGGGATGCGGTGCTCATGCTCGTGGGCTCCTCAAAGGTCCAGCGTGACGTCGGTGCGGGCGCGGCTCACGCAGATGCGGACCTGGCCTTCTTCCTCGGTGCTCTGTTCTTTCGTGTTGATGTCTTCAATGGTGCCGGCGCGCTTGGTGCACACGCAGGTGTGGCACACCCCCATGCGGCAGCCTGACCGCGGGTTCACGCCGTGCGCCTCCAGCGCTTCAAGCAGCGATTGCCCGGTCGACACCTCCAGGGTGCGGCCGGTGCGGGCGAGCTGCACGCGCACGGTGGTGGCATCGGTGGTGTCGATCTGAGCCGGCGTGAAACCCTCGGCCAGGAAGCGGTGCACACGGCCTTCGGTCAGGGCGCGGGCGGTGTCGACGAAGCCGCTCGGGCCGCAGGCGTACACCTGCGCGTCCGACATGTCACCAGCCAGCTCGGTCAGCTGCTCGGTGCTGATGAAGCCGCTGTGTTCGCCGGCAATCAGCTGGGCCTCGTGCGTCAGCACGATGTGCAGGTGGAAATTGGGGAAGCGCCGGGCCAGGCCCTGCAGCTCCAGCAGGAAGCACAACTCGGCGCGCGTCTTGGCCCAGTAGACCAGGGTCGTGTCGACCGGCATGTTCTGTGCGGCCAGAGCCCGCGTCAGGCTCATCAGCGGGGTGATGCCGCTGCCGGCGGCCAGAAACACCCAGCGGCCTTCCGGCTTCGCGGGCAGGGTCATCTCGCCGAAAGCCGGGCCGATCTCCAGCACGTCGCCGACCTGGACATCGCGGCACAGGTGGGTGCTGAGCTTGCCGCCCTCGACTCGCTTGATGGTCAGGCTGAAGCGGCCGTTGCGTTGCGGGATGCCCGTGAGACTGTAGCTGCGCGTGGTGCGCCGGCCATTGACCTCGGCACTGACGTTGACGTGCTGACCCGGCTGAAAGCGGCCGACGTGGCGGTTGGGCTTGAGCACCAGGGTGACGGTGTCGGCCGCTTCGACGCGACGCTCCACCACCTTGGCGAGCGGGCGAGACCACGACCAAGCCGGGTTGAGGTGACCCACCCAGAAGTCAAAGACATCGGGGGCGATGAACGGCTCGATGAGCCGACCCAGCGTGGAGGGCGCGCGTGCGCCGGAAGCGGAGACAGACACGGTGTCGGAGGGCCTTTCGAAAAGGGCGCAGATCAGGAACTTGCCACCGAGTATACGCACGCCAGAACAATTGTCTATACACGTGTGCATTAATTCGGGCCCGTATGATGTCGGTCAGTTCTAACCCAGCTTCATGACAACACTCTCCTCGCCGGTGCCCGGTCTCGCTTCTGTCTCGGAACTGGCTGCCGCCTCTGTCGCGTCGGTGCCAGCCGGGCCCGGGCGCAAGGCTGTCATTTCACGCGAGGACATCATCACGGCCGCGCTCAAGCTGCTGGGGCCGCACCGCAGCGTGTCCAGCTTGAGCCTGCGTGAGGTGGCGCGCGAGGCGGGCATTGCGCCCAACAGCTTCTATCGCCAGTTCCGCGATGTGGACGAGCTCGCCGTGACCCTGATCGACCGGGCCGGCGAGTCGCTGCGCCAGATCATCGGGGAGGCCCGCCGGCGCGCGCGGCGCGAGGGCAGTGTGGTGCGTAGCTCGGTCGAGGCCTTCATGGAGCAACTGCAGGCCGACGACAAGCTGCTGCACATCCTGCTGCGCGAGGGCTCGGTGGGTTCCGACGCCTTCAAGCAGGCGGTCGACAGGCAGCTCAATTTTTTTGAGGAAGAACTCCGGCTGGACCTGATTCGCCTGGCCCGTGCCGGGCGCACGGGGCTGCACGAGCCGGCGCTGACCGCCAAGGCCATCACCCGGCTGGTGTTCGCCATGGGCGCGACGGCGATGGACCTCAGCCCCGCGCGGCAGCGTGAAGTAACCGAGCAGATGGTCATCATGGTCCGCATGATTGTGGAAGGCACGCAGGCCATGGCGGCCTCCGCCGAGCGCCCCGACCGCTGAGCCTGCCCGTGGGGCGGGGTGCACCGCACCAAACTGGTGGCCCGCAACTTGCTCTTGTCACACGGTCTCTGCACCATGGGTGCAGGCCCTACGGAGAGTCGTGTGTCCATCCACGTTGCCCTGAATCACGTCACCCACTACCGCTACGACCGCCCGGTCACCCTGTCGCCCCAGGTCGTGCGCTTGAGGCCCGCGCCCCACTGCCGCACCCGCATCCTGTCGTACACGCTCAAGGTCGAGCCGGCCGCGCACTTCATCAACTGGCAGCAGGATCCGTTCTCGAATCATCTGGCGCGGCTGGTCTTTCCCGACAAGACAGAGGTCTTCAAGGTCACGGTCGACCTCGTCGCCGAGATGGCGGTCTACAACCCGTTCGACTTTTTCCTCGAGCCCTACGCCGAGCGCTTTCCCTTCGCGTACGACGCGGCCTCGCTGCACGACCTGCAGCCCTACCTCGCTCGGGCCGAGCTCACGCCCGCGTTCAAGGCCTTCATCGACAGCATCGACCGCACCGAGGTGCGCACGATCGACTTCCTGGTGGGCCTGAACCAGCGTCTGCAGCGCGAGATTGCCTACACAGTGCGCATGGAGCCCGGCGTGCAGACGCCCGAGCAGACGCTGACCTTGAAATCGGGGTCGTGCCGCGACACGGGCTGGCTGCTGGTGCAGGCCTTGCGCCACATGGGGCTGGCGGCGCGCTTCGTGTCGGGCTACCTGATCCAGCTGAAGGCCGATGTGGCGTCGCTCGACGGTCCCTCGGGCACCGAAGTCGACTTCACCGACCTGCATGCCTGGTGCGAGGTGTTCCTGCCCGGCGCGGGCTGGATCGGGCTGGATCCGACCTCGGGTCTGCTGGCCGGCGAGGGCCACATCCCGGTGGCCTGCACGCCGGAGCCCTCCGGTGCCGCACCCGTCACCGGCGCGGTGGACGAGTGCGAGGTTGCGTTCGAGCACCACATGGCCATCACCCGCATCTACGAATCGCCCCGGGTGACGATGCCCTACACCGACGACCAGTGGGCGGCCATTGGCGCGCTGGGAGAGGCAGTGGATCAGCAACTGAGCCAGGGGGATGTGCGCCTGACCATGGGGGGCGAGCCGACCTTCGTGTCGGTGGATGACCGCGATGGCGCCGAGTGGAACACCGACGCGCTGGGCCCCACCAAGCGCGGCCTGGCCACCGAGCTGGTGCACAAGCTGCGCGCCCGGTATGGCGACGGCGGCTTTCTGCATTTCGGGCAGGGCAAGTGGTATCCGGGCGAGCAACTGCCGCGCTGGGCGCTCTCCATCTTCTGGCGCGCCGATGGCCAGCCGTGCTGGCATGACGCCAGCCTGTTTGCCGACGAGCGCCACGCACCGCGCTACACCACGGACGACGCGCAGCGCTTCATCGAGGCGTTGAGCAACAAGCTGGGCGTCGGCACGGCGCACATCCAGACCGGCTACGAGGACACCTGGTACTACCTGTGGCGCGAACGCCGTCTCCCGGTCAACGTCGACCCGCTGGAGGCCCGGCTGGACGATGAACTGGAGCGCGTGCGCTTGCGGCGCGTGTTCGGCCAGGGACTGGACCACCGCGTGGGCTATGTCCTGCCGCTCAAGCGCGACGAAGGTGTCGGCATGGCGGGCCCGAAATGGGTGACCGGGCCGTGGTTCTTCCGGGACGAGCGGATGTACCTGGTGCCCGGCGATTCGCCGATGGGCTACCGCCTGCCGCTGGATTCGCTGCCGTGGGTAAGCGAGGCCGACTACCCCTATGTGCACGCGCACGATCCGTTCGCGCCGAAGGCCCCGCTGGCCGAGGCGTCTGCGCTGCGCGCGCAGTATGCGGCCCATCAGGTGGGCGGCGGCTTTGCGCAGGGCGGGGCGGTGTCCGTTCAGGGGCAGGCTGCCGAGGGGGCAAGCGGGCGCGGCGTGGGGGGCGAGTGGGGGCATCTACCGGCCAATCCGGCGACCGGGGCAGCAGGCTCCAGCACTGGGCCCGATGGCGACACGGCCCGCATGCCCGCCCGCCATGAGTCGGCACACTGGATCACGCGCACGGCGCTGTGCGTCGAGGTGCGCAACCCCGACCGCGCCAATGGCCCGAAGGTCGAGTCGGCGGGACAGGGCGGTGGCGTCATGTACGTGTTCATGCCGCCGCTGAGCAGCCTCGACGACTACCTCGACCTGCTGGCCGCGGTGGAAGCCACGGCCGCCGAACAGGGCGTGCAGATCGTGCTGGAAGGCTACCCGCCGCCGCGCGATGTGCGCCTGAAGGTGCTGCAGGTCACGCCCGATCCTGGCGTGATCGAGGTGAACATCCACCCGGCTTCGAACTGGGCCGAGCTGGTGGACCACACCGAGTACCTGTACGAGGCCGCGCACCAGACCCGCCTGTCGACCGAGAAGTTCATGGTCGATGGCCGGCACACGGGCACGGGTGGGGGCAATCACTTCGTGCTGGGCGGGGCCACGCCGGCCGACAGTCCCTTCCTGCGTCGGCCCGATCTGTTGCCGTCACTGCTGACCTTCTGGCACAACCACCCGTCGCTGTCCTACCTGTTCTCGGGCCTGTTCATCGGGCCCACCAGCCAGGCGCCGCGCATCGACGAGGCCCGTCAGGATCAGGTCTACGAGATGGAGGTGGGGCTCAAGGAAATCGAGCGCCAGATGGGCGTGTGGGGCCAGTGCCCGCCGTGGCTCATCGACCGCATGCTGCGCAACCTGCTGATCGACGCGACAGGCAACACGCACCGCAGCGAGTTCTGCATCGACAAGCTGTATTCGCCCGACGGCCCCACCGGCCGGCTGGGGCTGCTGGAGCTGCGCGCCTTCGAGATGCCGCCCCATGCGCGCATGAGCCTGGTGCAGCAGTTGCTGTTGCGTGCGCTGGTGGCCTGGTTCTGGCGTGAGCCGTATCAGGGCCACGGCGCGCAGCGCCTGACGCGCTGGGGCACGGGCCTGCATGACCGCTTCCTGCTGCCCAGCTTCGTGCAGCAGGACTTTGCCGATGTGCTGGCCGAGCTCGAGATGGCCGGCTATGCCTTCGACCCGGCCTGGTTCGCGCCGCACTTCGAGTTCCGCTTCCCCTTCATCGGCGACTTCGCGGCCTCGGGTGTGAAGCTCACGCTGCGTGGGGCGCTCGAGCCCTGGCACGTGATGGGCGAGGAGGGCGCCATCGGGGGCACCGTGCGCTATGTGGATTCGTCGCTGGAGCGGCTGGAGGTCAAGGCCTCGGGGCTCAATGGCAACCGCCATGTCATCACGGTCAACGGCCACATCCTGCCGCTGCATCCCACCGGCCGGGTGGGCGAGTTCGTGGCCGGCGTGCGCTACCGGGCCTGGCAGCCGCCCGCCTGCCTGCACCCCACCATCGGCGTCGACGCACCGCTGGTGTTCGACGTGGTCGACACCTGGCTCAAGCGTTCGGTGGGCGGGTGCCAGTACCACGTCGCGCATCCGGGCGGCCGCAATTACGACACCTTCCCGATCAACGCCTACGAGGCCGAGAGCCGGCGGCTCGCGCGCTTCTTCCGCATGGGCCACACACCCGGCGTGATGAACCTCAAGCCGCTGCCACCCGGCATCGAGCACCCGCTGACGCTGGATCTGCGGGTGGCCCGACAGGGCTGATCAGTTCGCCTCGCGCAGCGGGGGCTCTGCTTCACCGGCGGAGCCCCGTGCGCGGCGCACCAGCCGCTTCGTGCGGGCAATGCCGCCGTCCACCAGGCTGAACACCACCGGGATCACCAGCAGGCTCAGGAACGTGGACGTGATCAGCCCGCCGATCACCACGATGGCCATCGGCGCGCGGAAGCTCGGGTCGACGCCGATGCCCAGCGCAATGGGCATCATGCCGGCCCCCATGGCGACGGTCGTCATGATGATCGGCTGTGCGCGCTTGTGGCAGGCATCGAGAATGGCCTCGAAGCGCGACAGGCCCTGCTCGCGTTGGGCGAGGATCACGTAGTCCACCAGCAGGATCGAGTTCTTGGTGGCGATGCCCATCAGCATGATCAGGCCGATCATCGACGGCATGGACAGCGCCGTCTGCGTGATGAACAGCGCGACGATCGCGCCCGGCACCGACAACACCAGTGCCGTGAGGATGGTCGCGGGCTGAATGAAGTCCTTGAACAGCAGCACGAGCACCACGTAGATGCACAGCACGCCGGTCAGCATGGCCAAGCCGAAGCTGGCGAAGAGCTCACCCATGGCTTCGGCATCGCCCACCGTGGTCTGCGTGACGCCGGGGGGCAGGTTGCGCAGGCTGGGCAGGGCCAGGGCCGCCGCTTCCACGGCCCCCAGTGGCTGCTGGTTCAGCTCGATCTCGAAGTTGATGTTGCGCTGGCGGTCGTAGCGGTCGATCTGTGCCGGGCCGCTGGCCAGGGCGATGGTGGCGACACTCGAGAGTGGCACTGCACCCTGCGCACCGGGCACGGGCAGGCGGCGCAGCAGCTCGATGTCCTCGCGGGCCGAGGTGGGCAGGCGCACCACCACCGGCACCTGGCGCTGGGCCAGGTTGAGCTTGGAAAGACTCTGGTCGTAATCCCCGGCGGTGGCCACGCGCAGCGTGTCGGCAATGGCGCTGGCCGTGACGCCCAGGTCGGCTGCCCGCGCAAAATCGGGCCGCACGATGAGTTCGGGTCGCACGAGGCTGGCCGTCGATGTGACGTTGCCGATGCCGGGCAGTGTGCGCAACTCGCGTTCGACCTTGGCGGCATGGGCGCTCAACACCTCGCCGTCTTCACCGGCCAGCACGAGGACGTACTTGTCGTTGGCGCCGCCCAGGCCCACGCGCACCCGGGCGCCGGGCAGGGCCTGCAGGGCCTCGCGCATCTGGCCTTCGATGTCCTGCTTGGTCAGCCCCGGCCGCTCGCTGCGGTGCGTGAGGTTGACCGTGAGGGTGGCCTTGCTGACCTCGGTGGCCCCGGCGGAGGTGAAGGGGTCTCCACCCGCCTTGCCGGCCCCGATCGCCGTGTAGACGAGCTTGACGTTGGCGTTGGCCGCCACGATGCGCCGCGCGTCTTCGGCCAGTTGTTTCGCCTGGGCGAGCGTGCTGCCGGGGGGCAAGGTCAGCGTGACCTGCGTCTGTGAGAGGTCGTCTGGCGGGAGGAAGCCCGTGGGCAGTCGGCCGCCCATGAAAATGGCTCCGAAGAAAAACCCGATGGTCAGCAGCACGGTCAGCAAGCGGTGCTTCAGGCACCAACGCGCCCAGCCCAGGTAGCGCGCCATCCAGAAGGGCTCGCGGTGCGCGTGGCGCGGCGGCTTCAGGATGTAGGCCGCCATCATCGGCGTCAGCATCCGCGCCACCACCAACGAGAAGAACACGGCGATGGCGGCCGTCCAGCCGAACTGCACGAAGAACTTGCCGGCCACGCCGCTCATGAAGGCCGTGGGCAGGAAGACGGCAATCAGCGTGAACGTCGTGGCGATCACCGCCAGGCCGATTTCGTCAGCGGCCTCCATCGCGGCCTGATAGGGCGTCTTGCCCATGCGCAGGTGGCGCATGATGTTCTCGATCTCGACGATGGCGTCATCGACCAGCACGCCCACGACGATGGACAGCGACAGCAGCGTCACGACGTTGACGGTGAAGCCGAACAGGTACATGACCCCGAAGGTGGGTAGCACCGACAGGGGAAGGGCGGCGGCCGCCACGAGTGTGGCACGCCAGTCGCGCAGGAAGAGGAACACCACGATGACGGCCAGCGCGGCACCTTCGTACAGCAGGTGCATCGAGCCGGTGTAGTTCTCCTTGACCGGATCGACAAAGTTGAAGGCCTCGGTCACGGCGATGTCGGGGTGCTCCTGTTGCAGTCGGGACAGCGCCTCGCGCACGCCGGCTTCCACCTCGACCTCGCCCGCGCCGCGCGCGCGCACCACTTCAAAGCCGACCACGGGCTTGCCGTTCAGGAAGGCGGCGCTGCGCGCGTCGGCCACGGTGTCGCGCACGCTCGCCACGGTGTCGAGCCGCACGCGGCGGCCGTCGGACAGGCTGATCGACATGGCGCCCAGTTCCTCGGCCGACTGCACGGTGGCAATGGTGCGCACAGACTGCTCGGCACCGCCGATGTCGGCCCGGCCGCCCGAAGCCTCCTGCTGGATGGCACGCAGCTGGCGCGACACATCGGCCACGGTGGTGTTGAGCGCCAGCAGGCGTGCGGGGTCGAGCTCCACGCGCACTTCGCGCGTGACGCCGCCCACGCGCGACACCGCCCCCACACCCTTGACCGACAGCAGCCGGCGCGTGACCGTGTGGTCCACGAACCAGGACAGCGCTTCGTCGTCCATGCGCGGCGAGGCCACGGTGAAGGTCAGGATGGGCAGGCCGGAGAGGTTGATCTTCGAGATGGCCGGATCACGCAGCTCGGCGGGCAGGTCGGCCCGAACACGTGCCACGGCATCCCGCACGTCGTCCACGGCCTCCTGAATGGGCTTTTCCAGGCGGAATTCCACCGTGGTCGTGGCCTGTCCGTCCTGCACCGTGGTGTAGATGTGCTTGACGCCTTGCAGGGTCGCCACGCTGTTTTCGATCTTGCGTGCCACCTGGGTTTCCAGTTGGGCAGGCGAGGCGCCGGGCAGCTGTGCGGTCACCACCACCGAGGGCAGCTCGATGTCGGGAAAGTTCTGGATCTTCATCCGGCTGAAGCCCATCAGGCCCACCAGCGTGAGCATGATGAACAGCAGGATGGCCGGGATCGGATTGCGAATCGACCAGGACGAGACGTTGAGGCTCATGGGGTGTCCTTCAGCGTGCGGCCGGTGCGCTGGCCACGACCTTCACCAGGTCGCCCTCGCTGAGAAAGGCGCCGCCCGACACGACCACGCGGTCTTCGGGTTTGAGGCCGCCTCGCACCTCGATGCGGTCGCCCACGCGGCGGCCCACATCGATCTTCACGGCGCGCAGCCGGTTGCCCGGCCCCACGGTGTAGACGAGGTGGAAGCCCTCGCGCAGCAGCACGGCGCTTTGCGGCAGAGTCTGCGCCGGGGTGGTGCCCAGTTCGATCCGCCCCGTGGCAAACATGCCGGCCCGTGCGACCCCGCCCGCGGGCACGTCCACATAGACCAGGCCCAGGCGGTTGCCCGGGTTCAAGGTGGGGGCGACCGTGCGCACCTTGCCGTTCAGTGTCGTGCCACCCGTCAGCGTCAGGCTCACGGGCTGACCGGGTTGAACGCGTTCCAGATCGACCTGGGGCACTTCGCCGCGCCATTCCAGCCGGCCCTGCCGGATCAGGCGGAACAGCTCCTGACCGGGCTGCACCACGCTGCCCACCGTGGCCGGGCGGGCCGAGATCACGCCGTCGTCCGGTGCCAGCACGCGGGTCTGGCTGAGCCGCAGATCGTCGACCGCCAGACGCGCCTTCTGCGCTTCGACCCGGGCGCGGGCGGTCTGCTCGACGGTGAGGGCCTGCTGCACCTGTTGGGCACTCATGAAGCCCTGCGGCTGCAGCTGGCGGGCGCGTTCGGCATTCGCCTGGGCTTCGGCCAGGGCCGCTTGCGCTTCCGCGACGGCCGCCCGCGTGGCCGCGGCCTCGGCGCGCACGGTGTCCTGGCGGAACTCGGCCAGCACCTGTCCACGGCGCACCGTGTCGCCCACGTTGACCAGCACCTGCTGCAGTCGCAGGCCGCTGGTTTCGGCGCCGATGATGGCCTCCTGCCACGCCGCAATGCTGCCGTCGGCGCTGATCGTGCGTGGCCACGACGCCGCCTCCAGCGAGGTGACGTTGACGCTCAACGCCGCACGGGCGGAACCGGCGCTGGAGGCCGAGTCTGCAGCGGACGCGCTTTCAGCGGGGTTGGCGGATTCGTCGCGCCCGCAGGCCCCCAGCAGGGTGAGGGTCAGGAGCGTGGCGGACAGGGTCAGGCTGCGGAGTCGGTTCATGGCTTCCCTTGGCATGGTGACGGGCCCTCGACGTGGCCCTTGCCGGCATGTCGCCAGCGAGTGTACGCGGGCGTTTCAACGGGCCCGGTGCCGTGCGCCGTACCCGCTCCCGCGCGCTGGTCTCACCGGCACGGGTGAACGCGTGGTAAGCCTCTTGCTTGCTTCGTCGACAATGCACATGCCGGTTTTCCCAACCGGTCGCTGCGCCCCTGCCTGCCCATGCCCTCCTCACTGCCCCTCTTTGACGATGTCGACCCTGCTCCTGCCGTGGCGGAGGACCTGCTGCGCCGGGCTGCCGCCGTGGAGAGCGGGCATCACGACGAACTGCGCGGGCCGGATGGCGGGCTTCGGCCCGCCTGGCAGACGTTTGCAGACCAGCTGGGGGCGCCGCTGGATGACCTGACCCGCCGCCAGGCCCTGCTGGCCCGTCAGATCAACGAGGACGGCATCACCTACAACGTCTACAACGCCCAGGGCGAGCCCAGCCGACCCTGGTCGCTCGAGACGCTGCCCCTGCTGATCGACGCCGACGAATGGCGCGGCCTCGAGCGCGGCATTGCACAGCGCGCCAGCCTGCTGGACCACATCCTGCGCGACGTCTATGGCCCGCAGTCTGCCTTGAAGGAGGGGTTGCTGCCCCCCGCGCTGGTGCTCGGCCATCCGGGCTACCTTCGCGGCCTGCAAGGGGTCTCGCCGGTCGGCGATGTGTACCTGCATGTGGTCGCGTTCGACCTGGTGCGCGGGCCGGACGGCGCCTGGTGGGTGGTGTCGCAGCGCACCCAGGCGCCATCGGGCCTTGGCTACGTCATGCAGAACCGGCTGATCGTGTCGCGTCTGTTCCCCGAGGCCTACCGCGCACTGAACGTGCAGCACCTGGCCACGGGCTACCGTCGCCTGATCGACACCGTGACCGAACTGGCCAGCCGTTGCGCCGGCGGCGCCACACCGCGGCTGGCGTTGCTGACGCCCGGCCCCTACAACGAGACCTATTTCGAGCAGGCCTACCTGGCGCGCTACCTCGGCCTGCCGCTGGTAGAGGGCGGGGATCTGGTCGTGCGCGACGACACCGTCTACCTGAAGACGGTGCAGGGCCTCGAGCCCATCCACGGCCTGCTGCGCCGCCTCGACGACGACTTTTGCGACCCGCTGGAGCTGCGGTCCGAGTCGACGCTCGGTGTGCCGGGGTTGCTTCAGGCTGTGCGCGCCGGCAAGGTGGTGCTGGCCAACGCCCTGGGCACCGGCTTTCTCGAGTCGCCGGCCGTGCACGGCTTCCTGCCCGCGCTGTCCGAGCGGCTGCTGGGCGAGCCGCTGGCCCTGCCGTCGCTGCACACCTGGTGGTGTGGCGAAGCCCCGGTGTGGCAGCGGGTCCGTGAGGAACTCCAGGCCCACGTCATTCGTCCGAGCTTTCCGTATGCGGGCACACCGGGTTTCGGCTCGCCACGCCTGCGCCAGAGCTTCGACGCCATCACCGGCCCCACGCTGACCCCCGCTGCCCTGCAGACCTGGCGCAGCCGCATTGACCATGACCCCGCGGCCTACACGCTGCAACGCTTCGTGCCTTATGCCCAGGCGCCCGTGTGGAGCGAAGGGCGCGTGGCGATGCGAGGGGCGTCCCTGCGCGTCTATGCGCTGTCGGACGGGCGCGGCGGCTGGCAGGTGCTGCCCGGGGGCATGACCCGCATTGCCACACGCGACGCCGGGCCGGTCTCCATGCAGTTGGGTGGATCGAGCCTCGACACCTGGGTCATGACCGATGGCCCGGTGGACACCTTCTCGATGCTGCCCGCCACCGTGAAGCTCGATGAACTGGTGCAGCGGCAGCGCCCCGTGGCCAGCCGCACCGGCGAAAACCTGTTCTGGATGGGGCGCTACACCGAGCGCAGCGAATTGCAGTTGCGCCTGACGCAAGGGCTGCTGAACCTGCAGTCCGCCGACGACGAGCCCGAGAACGCGGTGCTTGAAGCCCTGTCGACGCTGGCCCTGGCCAACGGCCTCGTGCCCCCGGGCACGCCCAGCCTGCGCCAGTCGCCGCGGGTGTTCGAACGCGCAGCGCTGGAGGCGTTGGCCGACGCCCAGGCCGCGCAGGGCGAGATCGGAAGAGCACACGTCTGAACTCCAGTCACCGGATAAC